>CAWBMY010000037.1:0-28022 GCA_963790005.1 uncultured Methanoregulaceae archaeon | reverse complement strand
CGTCCACACGGACGGGACGAACAAATAAGGCGGGACGACGCCCCATTTTATTACCATTTCTCCCATAATCGCAAAGACGCCCTGTACCAGTGTCAGGATCGATCCGGTCCAAGACCCTCCGGTCGTCTGGTCGTATCGCGTTGCAGACCGCGGTCGCCCAGGCATCGGCAAGCAGATCGTGCGAGAAGATCGTGACCGCATCGGCAATGCCGAACGAGATGGACGGACCGACCGTGGCCGATGATGTGCAGACCCCAAGTTTGTTCTGCGGCGGGACGACGAACGCGATCCGGTCCGAGAGCGGGCGCTTCCCCGCGTGGACCCCGACCCGTCACTCGCGGTCGCAGACCAGGGCGATATCCCCGCCATTATCGATCACCCCGAAGGGCACCGGCTCCTTCATGCATCCACGCCGGCCCATGCGATCGCGCCTGCCACGGCCGCCATGGGCCCGACTCCCGCCTTCCGGTGTAGCTCGGCCATCTGCCGGATCACGGGGTCATCGGAGTCCGGTGTATAGGGATGAAAGTGCTTGCAAAAAACGGGTCGCGGGCGATATGCCCTCGAGTTCCTGCCGGGCGGCGAGGATACCGTCCTTTGCGGCCGCATGAGCAGGGTCTCCGCGAGGATCGCCGCAATGGTCTCGCGGAACCGGAACGGCTCCCGGATCATAAGGGCAGGGTACAGCGCACGGTGCGGGCAGGCATCGATGCACTTCCCGCAGAGGATGCACTTCTCTTCCGCGATCTCCAGTTTCCAGTCCGGTCGAACGAGAAGACTTCCCGGGGGCAGACGCTGATGCAGGCCCCGCAGTCCACGCACTCGCTCTCGTTCAGGTTCACGCCGTGTTCGAGGATCGCACTTCGCCCCGAGGCTCGTCATGGAGTCCCGCACGAGCCGGCACTGGTCGTCCGGCACATCGATCAGCGCCTCGCCTTCGGATGAATCGATCATGGCACGTTCCACGTTGATCAGGACGCCGGTATCCCGCACTACCTGCGCGATGATCGGCGCGTCCCGTCCCCGCGAAAATTGACAAGCAGTTTCATTTCAGCCACCTCCCGCCGATGATCTTGCCGAGATTCATGGCCGTGAGGATGGCAATCACGTGCCGCTGCGGATCGACGACCGGCAGGGCACTGATGTTGTGCTGTTCCAGTTTCTGGATTGCGATATCCACGGCTTCATCCGCGGTAGTTGTCACCACCTTCGTCTTCATGATGTCCCGGACATGGTGTGCCTTCCCGGGGTTTGCCACCGCTTTCGAAACATCGAATGTGGTGACAATGCCGACCAGCTCCCTTTCATTCACGATGACCGGGAGATGGTTGGTCTCTCCTTTGAGGAGTTTCTTCGCCGCCGCACGGATCTCTTCTGCTCCCCGATGGTCACGACCTACCGGTCCATGATGTCCATCACGCGGGGGCCTTTTCTGGTCTCGTGCATCGGGTGTGCTTTCTTTGCGGGTCGATCGGCCGGGTCGGCAGGGCGAGCTGCATGTCGCCCTTCCCGATCCAGTCCTTGAGTTCCCCGGCAACCTGACGCGCCCTGCTGAAACTCGACAATGACGAGGTCCGCACCTGCTCGCCGTTGATTTCGACAGCACCCGCTCGCAGTTCCTCGTAGGTGACCCTCCGCACCAGGGGCCGTTGCGGCTCGGCACGCCATAATCGATCATATCGACCGTGATATCCTTATCACGGACTGCTGTCGCCCGGACCACGTCAATATCGAGCACCGGCAGCGGTACCCCAGCCCCACGTACAGCGTGACGCCGTACCCGGTCATGGTCGCGGCCCGGAGATATCTGGACGACATCTCTTTGAGGTTCCCCGTGACCATCAGGGTCCCAAAGCCGCCGCCGGTGAGTGCTGGGTTCCTTCCCCGATGACCATGCCCTGCGCCCCGCAGAAAAAGATTGGGACGCCGCTTCCGATCGAGCCGGAGTTTCGGGTCATTTGAGATCGGGTTTAACACTCCCGCTCCCGAGAAGGTGATGTTCCCGGAATCCGGGAGCAGCGTTCCCATGTAGGTGTTGAGGACCCGGTCGGTGGTGTTTGTCGCGGCATTGTAGCGCTGGTATGCGTTCCGCGGGTTGCACATGATTGCCTGGTTGAGATTTTCAAGGAGCAGTTCGGTCGTGATCGTCCTGCGCGGGTAACAGTCGGTGCCCCGGGAGCTTGCCCGCAGTTCCACCGCTTTTCCCGCCACAAGATCTTCGAGCACGTGCGCCCCGCCGTACTGCTCTTCGAACGTATCCGACTGCTGGGTCGCGCCGATATAGGTGTCGACTGCGGCAAGCCCGCCGTAAACCTCGACATCGTTCAGCCAGATCCGCTCCATCCTGATCGGCGGTTCCGCATGCCCGAAATTCAAGAACGCACCCGAGGAACACATCGCGCCGAACGTCCCGGTGGTAACCACGTCAACTTCCTTAAGCGCCCCCTCTTCGCCCAGCTCGTCAACGAGGCCGGGCATCTCTTCTGCGGTGACGACACGGGCACTCCCGTCACGGATGCGTTCGTTGATCAGGTCGATGGACTTGTGCATGACTAGGATATTCCGTTTTCCGAATATTTAAAGTAATTGTTATTACCTGAAGTAATAAATGATATATATCCCCGTGCGATGACTCCTGTATGCATGTACGTGACTTCACGGGAAGATGGAAGCGGCTTGCCCCCCGGCCCTTGCCGAAGAGTTTGATACAGGGAGGATCGGGCTCGTGGTCGAAGGAAGAGCCGGAGATCGGGACGATCTGCTGCGCACTTGATGCAACACCTGCCGTAGTCCGGAAGCGCGGTTGATCAGGTGCTGACATGCTCGTCGTCCACCACACGCCGATCTGGATGCCGCTCACCGCGATTACCGGGCCCACTGCGTCCCTGATGAGGGAGATCCTTTCAGGGGGAATGAACGTCTATGTCATGCACACGAACTTCGATCGGGCGGACGAAGGCGTCAACGATGCGCTCTGCCGAACTGCTTGGTCTTTCAGACTGCGAGCCGCTGTCCCTTGGCGCGGTCGGCACCTGCACGCTCCCGCTCCCCGGAAATCTCCCGACGGTTGGGCGGGAACATCCGGGTCTGGGGACCATCTCCTCTGCCACCGGCTCGCGGTCGTGGCCGGCAGCGGGTTTGATCCTGCCATTATGACCGAAGCACAGCGAGCTCGGGGCCGATGCGTTCCTCTCGGCCGAGATGAAACACTCGGTTGCCCGGGCCGCCCCGCTCCCCTGTATCGAATCAACACACTATGCGCTCGAAGCACCGGCCATGAAGCGCCTTGCAGGACAGCGGGGCTGGCAGTATCTCGATGATCCGCCGCTCCTCTCCGTGTGCCCATGAGCGATCTCTGGCAGCAGCTGCGCGAAAAAAAAGCACTGGATGACGCGCTCCGCGCCGGTATTGTCGCTGAGTTCGGCACAAGGGGCACAAAGGCACTTGACGCTATCGACGAGCAGGCTCGTAAAATAAAAATATCTCGATTTCTTTGTCGTCACCGGGTGACCGGAGAACACGTTGTCTCGGAAAATGTCTGCACCTGCAGGGATTTTGCCTTCCGGCAAAAACCCTGCTGGCACCTCATCGCCGTCCGGATTGCGGAAGCGACCGGGATGTTTGAGTCCATCGATGCATGGTACCAGGAAAACTGGAAAAAATAAGTGCAGCCAAAGACAATAACTATCCTGGTACCCTTAACTATACAGGCAGTACGTGGTTTTTCATGCTCGAAGAAGAATACCAGCTCGAATATTTCAAGAATCAGGGGTTTACACGGAAGATCTGCAAATCCTGCGGGTCTCCTTTCTGGACGCGCGACAGCTCCCGCGAGAACTGCGGCGACGCGGCCTGCGAACCCTATACCTTCATCGGCAATCCCGTCTTTACCCCCCATACGCTTGATGAGATGCGCGAGGCATTCCTCTCCTTTTTTGAAAAGAACGGGCACACCCGGATCGAGCGCTACCCGGTGGCCGCACGCTGGCGGGATGATATCTATCTCACCATCGCCTCCATCGCCGACTTCCAGCCGTTTGTGACGAGCGGCATTGTCCCGCCGCCCGCAAACCCGCTCACCATCTCCCAGCCCTGCATCCGGTTAAACGACCTTGACTCGGTCGGAAAATCCGGGCGGCACCTGACCACGTTCGAGATGCTCGCCCACCACGCGTTCAACACTCCTGACAGAGGAGATCTACTGGAAAGACCGCACCGTGGAACTCTGCGACCAGTTCCTCGCCTCCATTGGCGGCGACCTTTACCAAGGTCACGTACAAGGAGCACCCGTGGATCGGTGGCGGGAACGCAGGCCCGAGCGTCGAGGTCATGATCGGCGGCCTCGAGGTCGCGACCCTTGTCTTCATGAGCCTTGGCAGGCAGAAGACAAACCACCCCGGCTACGATCTCAACGGCGAGATGTACTACCCGATGAAACTCCGGATTGTGGATACCGGGTACGGCCTGGAACGGCTGGTCTGGGCATCGAAAGGCTCCCCGACCATCTACGACGCGGTCTTCCCGGAGATGGTCAGCCGGGTCATGAGTTCGGCCGGTATCTCGCCACCTGCTCGAAAACAAGGACTACACGAAGATCCTTGCCCTGAATGCGAAGTTTGCCGGGCTCATGGACATCTCCGGCTCCAATCTCTTTAACCTGCGGAAGAAAGTGGCAGCCGCCATCGACATCTCGCCCGAGAAACTCGACAAGATGATCACGCCTGTCGAAAAGGTGTACGCGATTGTCGATCATACCCGGTGCCTCGCGTACATGCTCGGTGACTGCATCGTGCCCTCAAACGTCCGCGAAGGCTACCTTGCCCGGCTCGTCCTCCGCCGGACCCTGCGGATGATGAACGAGTTTAAGATGCAGGACTCCCTTGCCGATCTCATCGAGGAACAGATGAAGATCATCGGGATGAACAAGTTCCAGCAGGATATTGCCATCGTCCGCGAGATCGTCGACCGTGAAGTCGTGAAATATGCCGACACGCTCGACCGGGGCACCCGGATCGTCCAGAAGGTTGCAAAGACGTACAAGGCAAAGAGCCAGCGTGTGCCGCTCTCCGAGATCATCACCCTGTACGATTCCCACGGCATCCCTCCGGAGATGATCAAGGATATCGCCACAAAGGAAGGCGCGGTCATCGATCTCCCGGACAATTTCTACTCCCAGATCGCCGACATGCACTCCGAGTCAAAGAAGGAGGCTGTTGTGGACAAGACCTCGAAGTATGCCGAACGCGTCCAGGGCCTCCCGCCGACAAAGAAACTCTATTACGAGCAGCCCGAGGATATCGAGTTCGAAGCGGTCGTCATTGACTTCTTCGAAGGATATGCAGTGCTCGACCAGACGCTCTTTTACCCGGAAGGCGGCGGCCAGCCGGCAGATACCGGCAGCCTTGTCGGTGCTGACAGCATGACACGGGTTGACGATGTGGTTAAAGTCGGGGATGTCATCCTCCACCATATCAGCGGCGGTGTCCTCCAGCGTGGCGAGCGGGTCAAGGGAATGGTCGATGAGGAACGGCGGTTCTCGCTGATGCGCCACCACACGGCCACCCATATCCTTCTCCATGCCTCAAAAGAGGTGCTCGGCGCCCATATCCACCAGTCAGGTGCACAGAAAGGGGCCGAGAGTTCGCGTATCGATATCCGGCATTTCAAGCATATCACCCCCGAGGAACTGCGCAAGATCGAGATCGCGGCAAACCGGATGGTGATGGCCAACCAGCCGGTCGAGATCTCGATCGAGAACCGGACAAAAGCCGAGCAGACTGTACGGGTTCTCCCTGTACCAGGGCGGGGTCCCGCAGGGAAAGGATATCCGGGTGGTAAAAGTCGCCGGCGATATCGAGGCCTGTGCCGGGACGCACTGCCGGAGCACCGGGGAGATCGGGATTATCAAGATCCTCAGAGTCGAGCACATCCAGGACGGGATCGAGCGCATCGAGTTTGCGGCCGGGACGGCAGCAGTCTATTACCTGCAGCACCTTGAGCAGATCGCGACTTCCTCTGCCGATACCCTGTCAGTCCAGATCGAAAACCTCCCGCCCACCGTCACCCGGTTCTTTACCGAATGGAAAGACCAGAGAAAAGAGATCGAACGCATGAGCCAGAGACTGGTGGATCTTGAGATAAAGACCATCTAAGCCTGAGACAATGGGCGGGATTTCCGTTGTCGTAAAACGGATCGATCTCGCGCCGCGCGAACTCTCGACGATTGCCACCGCCCTTTCTGAAAAAGGCGGTGTTGCCCTCCTTGCGACCACGGGTGAAACCGCACGGGTCGTCCTTGCATCGGGCGACAAACGGGTGAACGCCGGTGAGATCATCGGACAGGTGTGCAGCCTTCTTGGGGGCAAGGGTGGCGGAAAACCCTCGATGGCACAGGGTGGCGGGCCGGATGTTGAAAAACTTGACCTTGCCCTGAATGTGGGGCGTGAGCGGATCATCGCATCACTGCAGAAAAAGTAAAAATGACCGGAAACGTGGTGGTGCTGGAACCGGGCGATGAACGGGCGCAGAAGATCGCAAAAGCCATGGCAAGCCAGACAGCAAACGATATTCTTACGCTCCTTGCTGCCGGCACAAAAAGCCTCACCGATATCACGGAACAGCTGAACATCCCCCTCACCACCGTAAAATACCACACCGAAAACCTGCTCGATGCCGGTCTTCTTACCGTCTCTGAAACACGGTACAGCATCAAAGGGCGTGAAGTCAGGATGTATGCACTCACCGATCAGATCCTGATCGTCGCACCAAAACAGACCGACATCCGTACCCTTCTTCTCAAGTACAGTTCCCTTTTTGGGATCGTCATTGCCGGGACACTTGCGATCGTCGCCCTTGCACCCCTGCTTTTTTCACAGACGGCAAATGAGGCAGCGCCCATGATGGCGACCCGGGAAACATCGGGAGCGGGCTTGTACGCGGCAAAAGCCATGGCTGACACGGGCATTGTCCAGGAAGTATCACCCGACCTTGCACTTGCCTTTTTCTGTGGCGGGGCATTTGTTATTTTTGTCCTGCTCTGCTACGAGGCATATCTCTGGAAAAAGAAACGATAAAATCACTCCCGGTTTAAACCAGTCTTTTTTGATCCGGTATCAACGGTTGCGGCAGTATGCTGCCTTGTTGGACAGAAAAATTTCCCAACCCGATAATCATGCAAAAAAAGAATATTTGAGGGAATAGTTATGTACGGTCCTTTTTGATCCTGCCTGCAATCAGCATCGCAATCCCCAGTGCCCCGATCACAATACAGGCAGGGAGGGGGGACTTTGTGGGAGTGGGCGTGGGAATCGGCGTATAGGTAACCGTCGGTGTGGTACTGACTGTTTTTACCACCGTCGCAGTAGGCACGGTCGTTGCCGTTGTCGGTGCCACCACGTGGAATGTGATAGTGGTAATGGCGCCATTTGCATCGGCAAACTTGACATCATAATCATCCGGCTGCGTCACGGAGATCGTCTGCGAGAAAGCACCATCACCGCTCTGGATCTGGTTTGTGGTCCGGATATACTGGGGGCCAAATACGCGTCCGGCTGACTGGCCGTCAACCTGAACCTGTATACCGGCATTGCCCCCTTTCTGGAGGGAACCCGCAATCACGAGTGCATCGGCAAGGTTCTGGGTTGTCGGGGAGGTGATAGTAAGTTCACCCGAACGATCGGTGAGCGTCACAAGCTCGCTCATTATGGAGCCAGAACGCACATCCGGCACGACACCGTTAAACGTGATCTCTACCTTATACTGGCCACCTTTGAGACCTGTCGTGTCAAAGAGTTTGTACTGGGTAGCCTGGTTTGACTGGATGGTCATGGTCTGACGGTCGAGTTCCGTTGCCGTATACTGGGACTGGTAAAAGACGAGATCGAAACTGGTCCCGGGCGGGTAATCGGAATCAACCGCGCATTTCAGGGTCTGACCGACCGGGATTGAATTTGGCGAACAGTTCAGGTAAATACCATATGCGGATGCTGATCCCACAAGGAACAGGGAGAGCAGGACGAGGACAAGAAGATACCTCTTCATGTCTACATGGTCGAATGCGCAAAATTAAAAAGGTTCCCCTTTTTTCCCTGTAAAAATTTCAGGATCGGCCGTGTATTTTTGCGATCCTTCAGACAAGGTCGATAAAATTTTTGAGCAGGCGCAGGCCGACCGCCCCGCTCTTTTCAGGGTGGAACTGGACCCGTACACGTTGTCCCGGACTATGGACGAGGCAAACGGGAGGATGTATTCGGTTGTGGTAAGCGTATATTCCGGTGTCGTATCCGCATAGTACGAATGGACAAAATAGACGTACTCTTCTGGGGAGAGCCCGGAAAAGAGCGGGTTATCCTCTTTATTAAGCCGTATCGTGTTCCAGCCCATATGGGGTACTTTTATGCCCGGGACATGCGGGAACCTGCGCACGCGGCCCGGGATAAGGCCAAGGCCCTGGTGCATCCCGTGCTCCTCGCTTGAGTCCATGAGCATCTGCATGCCAAGGCAGATACCAAGGAGCGGCACCTCTTTTGAAGCAGCGCAGACCGTCTCCTTGAGGGGGCCCAGCTGGTCCATGCCCTCGTGGAAGGCGCCGACGCCCGGGAGCACGATGCCATCGGCCGCTGCGATCTCCTCTGCATTTCCGGTGATGACTGCACTGGCCCCGGCCGCCTCTATCCCGCGCATGACGCTCCGCAGGTTCCCGAGGCCGTAATCAATGATGGTGACGTTCTTTCCCATGTACGCCCTCCCTTATCCTCCATGCCCCGCTCGTAATCCAGTCGTCCGGCAGCCCCTGCGCCTGCTGCCATGCTTCGAAGCCGTTCCTGCCATCCGCTCCAGAGGCTCGGAAAAGTCGGTCTCGATCATGTGGATCAATGCCATATCACTGGACGGGCACATGAAACATCCGATCCGATCCAGCCTGCTGCTCGTAGAGGATATTGTAGGGCGCCTCTTCCCGGAACAGGTACAGCCAGACGTGAAGTGCAGTCCAGTCCTGGATCGGCGCGGCGGAGACCTGGACTTTTACCGTCGGGTTCCTCCAGACACGGTCGCTCTCTGCCCGGGAGAGGGATTCATACCTGCGCTGTCCGATAAAGGAGAGGCACTCACCCCAGGTCGAGCGGATCGTCTCTGCGACCGGCAATAACTTGCAGACGCTGCAGCACCAGCGGGCATTAACTGCCGGGCGGCCCCTCCCGGGCAAGCGTCGTATAGAATTTGTCCGAAGTACTGGTGCGGATAACCTCTGCGTTGTACTTCTGCTGCACCGCCTCGACGTTTGCGTACGTTTCAGGGAACTCAAGGCCGGTATCGGCAAAGAGCAGCGGGACGTTCCCGAGTGCTTTTCTGACGACAAGCAGGGTCACGAGGCTGTCCTTTCCTCCCGGAGTAAGAGACCGTGGGCTGGAGCGGGTATGCCGCGGCGACGTCTTTTACGAACCTGACTGATTCCGATTCTGCCTGCGCAATCACGTCTGCATTTGCCCGGACTGCATCCTGCCATGTCGCCTTCCCCGGCACGATCTGCGAGGGAACATTCCTGCGGGTGCGGACGACCTGCCCTTTCTGCATCGCCCGCGCCTCTTCTGCCCCGGCCTTTGCCCGGCCCACCGCGATACACTCCCCGCTTTCGGTAACGACAAAGACCTCGTCCCCGGTACAGATGGCGTCATCAAGCGAGACCAGGCCCGGCCTGAGGACGCTCATCCCCTGGTCGCGGATGAACGGCGCAGCGCTATCGTCCACGACAACGACGTGTTTTGTGGGTTTGAAAAGACCGTATGCCTCCGGGCGGGGGATCGGTTCCCAGCGGCGCTCTTTTGGGATATACCGGATTGAGCCGGCGAGCCCGCCGCCGATTATAATCTCTTCCATCCGGTCATTGTCCGGTACCTTGTTTAAGAGGACAAGGTGCCCGTCAGGGATAAGCGGCGCCCCGAAATGCTCTTCAAAGATACTGTTGATGAGCGCGATATCGGCAGGAAATGCCGGCCGTGCATCTCCCGGGGGGGTGAGCGGAACTTCACGGGTCGGTGCACCGCAGGCACAGGTTTTTGCGAGGACCGGCGTATGGCACTGGTCGCACCAGCGCAGCAGGATCTTACCGAGGTAGGACGGGTGCATTCCCACATCTGTTCGCGTTTGTCCGATAAAAGGCTAGGCGCTTTGTCCTGCATACGCATGTGAGAATCATTCTCGCGTGTACACCGGGAAAAATGCCTCAGCTGGCACAAGGGAATTTCGGGAGGTTTGATATGCACCGGTTCTCCATTTTAATACTGTGATACGAGACAACAGGAGACCCGGCAATCCCGGGGTTTTTGGAGTGTGATCGCGGGTGACACTTGACATCTGGCTTTTTGCAGCAGTCTGCCTTTTTATCCTGGCGTTCTGTGCAGTACTGCGTGTCATTCCCGGTCCGACCCTGCATGACCGGTTGATCGCAGCAAATATCGCCACCACCCTTGCCTGTGCGGGAGCGCTTGCCCTTACTGTTTCCGCAGGGGACCTGATCATCATGGTACTTGCCGGACTGCTTGCATGTATCGTGTTTGCGACCACCATACGGATCTCCCAGGTACAACGGAGGGAAACGTCATGATCGAGTTTGCGGTTGACGCGCTCCTGTATATCCTGCTCCTTGCTGCAATCGGATTTGGATGGATCAGCGTGATCGGCCTGCTCCTCTTCCCGGATATCCGGAGCAGGGCCTTTACCGGCATCCGGGCCGGTATTATTGCCATGACTGCTTGTTACCGCGTCCGCGATCTGCTATGGCCTCTTTACCTGGACGACAAATGGCGGGATGCAGTACATGATGCTGGTTCTTGCCGCAGTCCTCATGCTTGTCATCGTCGTTGCCTTAAACCGGGTTGCGGCAGACGCGATCTGCCGTAATGCCGTGCCCGGCCCCATCACGTCCCGGTGAAGAAAAAGACCGGGTATAATCTCTTTTTTAGAGCCCCTGTATGGCTGGAATCCGGTAACAATATTATGGATGTGCGAGAAGAGAGCCCCGCACATTATTAAAACACTTTAAAAAGAAAAAAACACTGGTTTGCCCGGGCAGTCCCTTTTTTTGGAAATTAACCGGAAGCATGGAAAAAAATTATGGTAATTCTGGTCGACGATCAGGACAATTTTTCCTCAAAGTGCCTTATCATCCCCGGGCTCCTCTGTTTCCAGATCGAGGAAACAGAGCACGGCCGCAATCCCAAGGACAAGGATTGCCGGCATATACCAGTACAGCAAATTGAGCGTGCCGGCGAGCGGGACTGATAGTGTGATCCAGACCGCGGAGGAGAGCAGCATCCAGCCGGCAAACCGGGTTTCACTGTTTGCTATCGCCGCACCCATCAGACCGAGGCTGGAAAAAAGTGCAGCCTGGACACCGGAGAGTGTCATTTCAGAGGACCCTGAAGAAAAAATCACGTATCCCGCGGTCGCAATTCCCAGAAATCCCCCGATTGCGCCAATGACAAATTGCCGCTTCATCTATACACGATAGGACAACACACGCTCATAAAGATTACTTTTTTATTTTCTGTTCAAAAATAGCCGGGACCGGATGAAAGCGCATGAGCCGGATTCTCAAAGGAAAATCCTGCTACATAATGAATTTGCCGTGTACCGGTATACGGGATATACTAAAAATAATGCCCGATTAACCCGTTTTTTGCCAAACGGAGCATTATTTAGGGGATTGCGCATTTTGCTCCAGATTGCCTGTAAAATCAGTTCTATTCAGGATACCCCGGTTTTGCGCGGGACAAAGTTGCGGTTTATAGCGATTCTATGCAGGAAACTACCATTTTGACCAAAATATTTATGTATTCATAGAATAATGAAAATTATAACCCTTTCCGGTGGGAGGTGTAATGTAGATGGTTGCAGCAAAGAAACCAGCCGCAAAGAAGGCCCCAGCAAAAAAACCCGCCGTAAAGAAGGCAGCCCCAAAGAAGAAATAATCTTCGGGGTCTCATTTTATTGTTTTTATCTATTTTTAAAAAATTCTCCGGAGAATTACGTGCATATTTTTGGTGATCCCGATCACCCACTTCACTGAGATCATGGTTTCACACTCTACGCCAGTACGAGTGCTACCATCGCCACGAACACTGCCCTTACCACATCCCGGACCTGTTCTCCCTGTGTTTTCTTAGGAGAACCTAAACGAGATCTCATCATATGCTCTCCCGACCAGTTTGCGGTAAAACAAGAATAAACCGGTACTGCTCATCAGACCGTTTCCAGCAGCACTTTTAAGCATCAGTTACGAGTGCCCGTTCATGCCAGTGCGGACCAAGATCCGTGATCCCGGTATACCAACAGAGGGAGATGAAAGGCGAAGCCGGACCCTGCATGTCGGCCATTAACTTTTTTTAGGATTTTACTGCATATCGGCAAACCTGTAGGCACCCTCCGGGACTATCATCTCGAACCGTGCCCCCTTCCCGGTGTACCCGTCTCCCGTATGGTGATACCAGTAATCGCAAGAATTTCCCGGGTGAGGAAAAGCCCATATCCGGTATTTTTTCCGTATCCCCTGGTAAATATCTGCTCTTTATCCTGTTCGGGAATACCAATACCATCATCTTCAATCGCAAGAATTACGTTTTTTTCTGTCTGATGGTATGTGAAACAGATCCGGGTGACCTGTTTACCATGGCGGATTGCATTTTCAATAAGATTGAAAAAGACTTTCTCAATAAGGAGGTCCGTATAAATCTCCAGATTTCCCGTGTTGAGCATCAACAGATACGTTCCCGACATTTGCTGTTATGAGAACTGACGAGACACTCGTTTTTACATTCTTCCACTGGGGAGGCTGCACGCCAACATTCTGGTAAATCCGGGTGAACACGATCTGACTATGGATCGTCTTGACAATATTTTCCTCTTTCTGAATCATGCCTGCAAAGTTATCATCGCCCGGCAGTTTTTTCAAGCGGGCAATGTACCCTTCCAGCATGGTAAGCTGATTAAGAATATCATGCCGTGTGATACTGGTTAAAAGGCTGACTTGTTTATTCGCCTTTTTTATTGCATCATCCGCCTGCTTGCGTTCCGTGATGTCTCTGACCACCGATATTGCCACCTGTTTTCCCTGGAGATGGCCGATATGGACATTGATCTCGACCGGAACGAGAGTCCCATCCTTTCTCCGGTGCCGGGTCTCGAAGACCGTATGGCCGGTTGCGGATAATTCCCTTGCAATATCTGGCAAAGGCCGGCTGTAATCATCGGAGAAAATACCAATAGGCCCCTGCACCAGCAGTTCGTCGCGGGTAAACTGCAGCATCCGGCAGGCTGTTTCGTTTACATCGATGAATTTTCCGGGCATCCCGTCCGGTCCAATCTCATGGATGTGGATTCCGTCATTTACTGTGTCAAAGATGCCCCGGAACTTCTCCTCACTGTCCTTTAATGCGTTCTGTGCCCGGATTTGTTCCTCGATTTGTTTCTCAAGCGCATCGTTGGTCACTACGAGTTCCGCGGTCCGCTCTTTTACTTGTTTTTCAAGAACAACCTGGTATTTTTTTATCTCCGTAATATCTTCAAAGATGATACCAACGGCACGCCCGCCTTCTTCGAATACGAGAGGAATAAATTTCATCCTGAAATACCGGTCTTCATCTGCCCCTTCCATATGAATATCAAAAATTCTGCCCGATCCGTCAAGAGCCTGATTGATGGCGGCAAAATGTTCCCCGGTAAAATATGAGGCAAGGGCGGAATGTTCCAATTGCCTCCCTTTCAAATCCTCTTTTGAAACCTTGAAATAGGCAAGGAACGAGTCATTTGCTTCCTGGATGAAGAGATCCTTATCGAGGATGAGAATGAGATCTGATGCCAGACTCAGCAGATTGGTCAGGGGAAGCCGCTGGGAAAGATAGAAATAATTTTGCCCGGCCCAGTTCCCTCATGTCTGCCTGACCCGACATCACCAGAGAATTGAGGTATTTTGCTGATGTTGCCCGGTTAAGCGAGAGTTTTTTTGAAACTTCTTCGATGGTCAGGCCCTTTGGATTCGATCTTAATATATCCTTGATCCGTTCCAGCTCGTTTTCCCGTTCCAAAATACCAGCGACCTATTATGTTAAACTTGTCAATTGACAATATTTATTATTATTGTTCAACTCCAATAAGCATTCTCAATAATCATCACGAAACCAAATATATAAATAGTTTTGAGATAGACAGAGTAATTGCTGCCCAAAGCTGTATCAGACCGGCTCTGGGAATTCAACATTCTAAAGAATCGGGTGACGGATTTGAATGCAAAAACAACAATTCTGGAAAACCGGGCAGGAAACACACCTGCCGACCGGTCTGTTGAGGATGATCTAAAGAGGCATTTCGCTGTTCTTTACGAGTCTCTCACAAAAATTTGATGACTACAAAACTATCCCGACAATCCCTGTCGATCACCAAACGGGATACAGGTAAAGTACAGGACACTGCGAGAAATCATGAATCACATGCACGAAAAACAGGATACTGCCGCGCTCTGGGTGCAGTATAATGATCTGATAGTCCCGGTTTTTACAGCCGGAATTTCCAGCTGGATGGGTAATGGAGCACGGGCAGCCGGGGTTCAGCAGCAAGCCGCGGCCAGGTCCGGTAATGAGGAGATCGTTGTTTCACTAAAAAACCGGAGAGCCGTATGAATCAAACGGGAGTAATTTCGGGATCGGACTGGAGCGGGATGAAATCCGCTGACCTGCCGGTCAATGCAGGTATGGCACCAGACTGCAACGAACTGCAACTTACCTGCAGTTCTTCAATCAGTACATGTGAATGGCAACGGTCGGGGGTGGTAAACGATGGATACTGAAACAAGTACTATCAAGGACACTATCAGAATTGCCGATACAACTGCCAACCCGACACCTCTCGGATTACTGGCGTTTGGCATGACTACGGTGCTGCTGAACCTCCATAATACCGGGTTCTTTGCGATGGGATCTGCAATCTTTGCGATGGGGATATTCTTCGGCGGGATTGCGCAGATCATCGCAGGTATCATGGAATGGAAGAAGAACAACACGTTCGGCACGACCGCATTTATCTCGTACGGTTTTTTCTGGATCTCACTTGTGGGCCTGATCCTCATGCCAACCCTCGGCTGGAGCGGCCCGCTCCAGATAGAAGCGCTCGTATCGTTCCTCACCTTGTGGGGGTTATTCTCATTTGTGATGTTTATCATCACATTCAGGCTTCCAAAAGCGCTTCAGGTCATCTTCGGATCCCTGACAGTACTGTTCCTGCTCCTTGATTGTCGGGAACGCGACAGGTAACGTTACCGTTCTCCAGATCGCCGGGATCGTGGGGATTGTCTGCGGACTCTCCGCGATGTATACCGGCCTAGGACAGGTAATGAATGAAGTGTATAAAGAACAGGTTATCAGACTCGGGTGAAAAAAATGGTAGACAAATGGTAGAATACAAGATTTTACGGAAATGTTTGCAAAGAATCCGCTGGCGCATGCAGTCGTGGACGCCAATCTCAGGTTTCTCCTGGTAAATGACGCATTCTGCAAACTGGCTGGATATGCCAAGGACCGGTTGCTTGCAATAAAATACTCAGATTTCCGGGCACAGGGGATGATGAAGTATCTCAAAGAATCAGGAGAATCACTGTCCGACGCTGTTAACGGCAGACGGATTACTGTGGGCCAGAGTACGCTTGAAACCCCTTCGGGTTCCCATGTTATCGTCAGGACAAACATTCCGCTGTTAAGTGAAAACGGGGATGTAAAATACATCTATGTCACGTACAACGAAATCACGAAAGTGGTCAAGGCCCGGAAGTTCATGGAAAATGAAGTCATGGAACTGAGTAAGATCTATGCCCGGATGGCGGAAGGGGATCTAACCGCCAGGTACGACATCACCAAGCCGGATGAAGATACAAAGGAGACCTATGACACGATCATCGTAACTCCGTGACGCGGTTCGTGGGATCGTCATCAACCTTGAGAGCAATATCAAAGACGTCAACAAAAAGATGGAGAACCTGACCTCGACCGCAGACAATGCGACCCGCAGCATCGAAGAAGGTTCCAAAGGAATTCAGCAGATCGCGCAGAACGCGGGTAAAGTCAGCAGCAATGCCGAAAAAGCATCACAAGGTGTCGACCAGATTTCAAAAGCCATGCAGGACATGAGTGCCGCTGTTGAAGAGATCACCTCAAGCATGGAATCGGTCTCGAACCTCTCCAAACAGACAAACGACCTCTCCCAGTCCGGTGCAGCACTTGCGGGCAAGACAGAGAAGAGCATGGGCGAGATCTCCGCATCATCGGCAAAGGTCTATGAGATCGTGTCGGATGTGGAGAAACAGATGGGCGAGATCTCCAAGATCGTCGTGCTCATCCGCGAGCTGGCCAACCAGACAAACCTGCTGGCACTCAATGCTGCTATCGAAGCTGCGCGTGCAGGAGATGCAGGGCGCGGCTTTGCCGTTGTTGCAACAGAAGTGAAATCGCTGGCCCAGGAGTCCCGTAACTCTGCCGAACGGATCGAGGATATGATCGCAACCTTGAAAAAGAGCACCCAGGACGCCTCCTCCGCGATGAACGAATCAAAAGGGCTTGTCGAGCAGGGTTCAAAGATGGTGACCGAGACGGTGGAGTCCTTCAACAAGATTGCGGCTGCTGTTGAGAAAGTAGCAGCAAGCGCGACCGAAGTCGCCGCGGCAACCGAAGAGCAGGCGGCAACTACAGAAGAGATTACGGCAAGTGTCAGCGAAGTCGCACATCTGGTGGAACAGACCGCAAAGGAGGCCGGCGATGCGGCTGCAGCAACTGAAGAATCTTCAGCTGCACTCGATGAGATCACCAGGATGATGGAGACCGTTGACAAAATCGCAGTCGAGGCAATGGAAGCCAACAAAAAATTCAAGGTGGATTAAAGGGGTGCGTTACCATGGCAGCAAAAGTAAGTGAGCCAGAAGAAACGCAGGCCCGGAACACGGAAGATATTGCCCGGAGACGGCAAAGCAGCATCCAGATCGTAGAGTTTGTCCTGGGTAAAGAACGCTTTGCCATCGACCTCTTCGATGTGAAAGAAGTCGTCGAATATACGACGATCACCAAACTTCCCAACGTGCCGGCATATGTGAAGGGGATCATCGATCTCCGGGGCGAGATTACAACTATCATCGATCTCAAGCACCGGCTCAACATCACGGAGACCAGCCAGGTTGCAGCCGAATCATCCCGGATCATCGTGCTCGATGACAAGATTACCGGCACCAAGATCGGGATCCTTGTCGACGATGTGACCTCGGTTTCGACATTTGAGGCAAAACAGGTGGACTATACCTCTGCATCCGTGAGCAAGGAAGATACGGCAATCATTGGGATCATCAAGCGGAAAGTCAAGGTCAAGGACAAGGAGAAGAACGAACTGATCATCTGGATCGATATCAAGCAGCTGCTTGAGGGTATTGATACGTCGGCCTGAAGGGTATAATCTGCCGGTTTGCGATTTGATTCGGATGACCTGGAAAAATTACCTGGGACTGAAAAAGGGGGAATATGTTCCCTTTTTGCATTCAGGCAGAATTATGCACATAAGCGGGGGGTTTGTTCATGATTTCCGTACTCTATGTTGACGACTGGCTGCCATTGCTCGATACCATCGGCCGTATCCTTGAGAAAAAAGAGGATATCGTGGTTGAAACATCTTACTCGATTGAGGCGGCGTTACGGAAACTTGACTACCTCTCCTTTGACGTCATTATCACGGATTACAATTCCAAGGAATCCCGGGGTATTGATCTCCTCCGGGCAGACCCGACAGAAGGGATTTATTACCCCCTTTATTTTCTTCACACTGGAGCAAAACCCCGGCATAGAACAGGAAGCCGCCAGGTATGGCAGGGTTGCGTTTGTCCCGAAACTGCTCAACTTCAGTTCGAACTTTGACGAACTCGAAAGAACTATCCGGTCAATAGTTATGGTATCTCACCCGGGGAAGATGCACCAGCACAAGGATCCGCTCTCCCCGGAAAGGGGGAGATCCTCATCATGATCTCTGTCCTCTATGTCGATGATGAGCCTTCCTTACTTGAGATCGGCAAATTATTTCTTGAACAGAACAGCCAGTTCAGTGTTGACATTATTACTTCGGCCCCCGCCGCACTTACCCTGCTGAAAACGAAGAGGTATGATGCAATTATCTCTGACTACCAGATGCCGGTGATGGATGGCATCGAATTTTTAAAGAAGGTAAGAACTTCGGAGAATACCATCCCGTTTATCCTTTTTACCGGCCGGGGCCGTGAGGAAGTTATCATCCAGGCCCTGAATGAGGGGGCCGATTTCTATCTCCAGAAAGGCGGGGAACCGGTATCCCAGTTCACCGAGCTCGCACACAAAATTCGCCAGGCCGTCCAGCAGAGAAGGGCTGAGGCAAGCATCCGAGACTATGAGCGACGTGAAGCGGAGATCCTAAACTTCCTGCCTGACGCAACTTTTGCCATCGACAAGACGGGAACCGTCATTGCATGGAACCATGCCATGGAAAAGATGACCGGGATCAAAGTGTCGGAGATCCTCGGAAAGGGCAATTATGAATATTCTTTCCTGTTATATCATGAATGTCGCCCGATCCTCATTGACCTCATCCTGAACCCTGACGATCGGTTTGAGAAAGACCGGTATCTCTATACCATCCACGACAGCACGAATCTGACGGCTGAGTCAACTTTTGAAAAACCGGATGGAACACATGTCCATATCTGGGGAAAAGCCAGCCGCCTTTTTGATAAGGACGGGAACATTACCGGCGCGATCGAGTCCATCCGGGACATTACCGAACGCAGGCAGGCAGAGACAGAACTCCGGGCCGCCCACGAACAGCTCTACTGCTGCCGAGGAAGAGCTGCGCAGCCAGTATAATGAGCTGGCACAAAGCGAACTGTTGATACGGGAAAGTGAGGAGAAGTTCAGGTCACTTGTGGAGTATGGCCTTGAAGCAATACTGATCCTTGATCTACGGGGGAATATCCTGTTTGCCAACAATGCGGCACTCAACCTGACCGAAACCGGAAGAGATGCCGGATTCATCGGGCATAATATAATGGAATTTATTGCACCGGAGTCACGCGAGGATATTATCCGGGATTTAATTCAGATATCTGATGGTCACGATGCATATCTTGCGCAGTACAACGTGATTTCGGCACAAGGAAGAAGAATCTGCGTGGAAAGCATCGGGAAGATCATCAGGTATGAAGGGAAGCCTGCAGATCTCATCTCCCTGCGGGACGTCACCGAACGCAAACGGATTGAGGATGAACTCCGGGCCGCGTACGAGCAGATCTCCGCACAGGAGGAAGAGCTCCGCGGACAGTATGATGAGATGCTCGCCCTGCAGGAGCGGGCCTCATAAGCACAGCAGATGTTTAATCAGGTGCCGAATACCGTTCCGGTCCGGGTATTCCGGGAGAATACGGACCTTCGGTTCTCTCTCAGACTGACCTGATCAAAAAGATCGATTTCGATATGGAGGGGGTGGGAGGAGGCTTGAGTTGTGCCGTGCCGCTACCTTTTTTTATGATAAGTCCGCCGCGAACACTATACTCCATAACAGGGTTCCAAAAAACTGCCGATAAAAACAGGAGGCCCGGTGTCTTGAATACGCGAGCACTCTTTTATAATCTCATAGAACGACAAGACCTATTGCCATTCACCGATGCCGTATGTATACAGTCCTCTATGTCGATGATGAACCCGGTCTGCTTGAAATTGGCAAACTCTTTCTTGAGGAGGAGCGGGCAGTTTATCGTCGATACTATTACCTCTGCAACCGACGCACTAGCCCTGCTTGATACAAAAGTCTACGATGCCATCATCTCTGACTACCATATGCCCGTGATGGATGGCATCGAATTTTTAAAGAACATAAGAACTTCGGGAAACACAATCCCGTTTATCCTTTTTACCGGGCGGGGTCGGGAAGAAATTGTCATCCAGGCCTTAAACGAAGGGGCCGATTTCTATCTCCAGAAAGGCGGGGAGCCGGTATCGCAGTTCACCGAACTTTCGCACCATGATCGTCCATGCCGTGAAACGGAAACGGGCTGAGAACGAGTGGCGATTAGTGTGGAAAACTACCGCCGGATTGTCGATACAACGGATGAGGGCATCTGGCAGATGGACGAGAAGTTCGAAACGGATTTTGTCAACCCCAAAATCACAGAGATGCTCGGCTACACACCTGAAGAGATGCATTGGCCGGAATATCGCCTTCTTTCATGACAGCAGAGGATATGCCCGACAATATTTCCCAGATTGAGGAACGCAGGCTGGGGAAGAGCGGCCGGTACGAGCGCCGCTTTATCACAAAAGACGGAAGGATCCGGTGGATGCAGGTATCCGCGACACCCCTCATGGACCCTGACGGCACGTTCCGGGGTTCCTTTGTGATGTGTTCCGATATCACGGCTCGTAAAACCGCGGAAGAGGAGATTTCCCGCCGTAACGAGGATCTTCATGCGGCATACGAGCAGCTGACGGCGACCGAAGAGGATCTCCGGCAGAATTACGATGAACTGGCAAAAAACCAGGACCTGATTAAAGAGAGTGAAAGGAAATACAGGAACGTTGTCGAGGATCAGACCGAATTCATCTCCACGGTTCTTACCTGATGGCACACATGTCTTTGTCAACGAGGCCTACTGCCGGTATTTTAACCTGAAGCGTGACGAGATCATCGGGCACCGGTTCCGCCAAAAATTCCCAGAGAAGATCGGGATCTTCTGGAACATTACTTTGCATCTTTAACTCCCGACCATCCGAGCAATACTATCGAAAACCGGATTATCATGCCGGACGGTTCACTCAAATGGCAATGGTGGAGCAACCGTGCAATTTTCGATGATTCCGGGAAGGTTACTGAATACCAGGCTGTAGGCCGGGATATTACGGAAGAAAAAACAACCGAAATTGCATTGCAGGAAAGCGAACAGCGCCTTTCTTCCATCTATAATGCTGTCGGAGACGTCATCTTTCAATTGACGGTTGAACCTAACGAGCAGTACCGATTTACCTCAGTTAACCCGGCGTTTGGCAGGGTCACCGGGTTACCTACTGAGGAAGTTATTGGCAGGAAAGTAAACGAGATCATTCCCGAACCGTCTCTAACCCTGGTTCTGGAAAAATACCGGCAGGCTATAAAAGAAAAGACCATCGTTCATTGGGAGGAAATATCCGATTATCCCACGAGGCAGCTGACCGGAGACGTCAGTATCGTCCCAATCTTTGATAAGAAAGGTATCTGTACACACCTGATCGGATCTGTGCATGATATCACCGAACGAAAGCAGGCAGAATCAGAACTTCGGGGGGCATACGAACAGATCACTGCATCTGAAGAAGAGCTGCGCAGCCAGTATAACAAACTGGTACAGAGTGAACAGCAGATCCGGGAGAGCGAGGAGAAGTACCCGGAAGATTATCGAAAATGCACCGTACGGTATGCATTTTTACGAACTGAAATCCCGGAAGAAAGGAATTCTTGTTTTTACCGGTGCAAATCCGAGTGCAGACAGTATCCTTGGGGTCAGACACGACCAGTTCATCGGAAAGACCATTGAAGATGTGTTTCCCGGTCTTGCAGTACCGAAGTTCCCGCACGGTACCGGGAGGTTGCAGAATCCGGTATCAGTCTGGCACACCGAACAGGTTCTTTATAGTCATGGATTGATCAGCGGAGCATATGCTGTCACCGCATTCCAGACAGCGCCCGGTCTCATGGCCGCGATGTTTATGGATATCACCAGCCGGAAACGGACAGAAGATGAACTCCGGGAGAGCGAGGAACTTCTCCGGCTCTTTATCGAGCATGCACCTGCCGCTCTAGCCATGCTTGACAAGGAATTGTGCTATATCGCAGCAAGCAGCCGCTGGATAGCGGATAATCATCTCGGCGACCGGGATCTCATCGGTCATTCCCATCTCGAGAGCTTTCCCGACTTACCGAAAAAATCAGAGATGTGTTCCGCCGCAGTCTTGCTGGAGAGATCACATCTGCCCATGAGGATACGTTCGAACGGCTGGATGGATCCGTCCAGTGGCTCGCATGGGAAGTGCGCCCATGGTAGACTGCAGGTCATGAAGATCGGGGGAGTCATCATCTTTTCCGAAGATATCACCCGAAGGAAAAATGCCGAAATGCAGCCTCCGGAAAAGCGATGAAGAATACGGCAGCTGTTCGAGATTGGCGGTGACGCCCTGTTTGTCTCTGAGAACGTGACCGGGAAAATCATCGAGGTCAACGAGGCGGCAACAAGAATGTACGGGTATTCCCGCGACGAACTGCTTACGTTGTGCAACAGCGATCTTTCGACCGAGCCGGGAAAAACATTAGGGATCATGGCAATCGATTCAGAGGACCGTGTGAAGGTACCTGTGCGGTACCACAGGAAAAAAGACGGTACGGTCTTCCCGGTGGAAATCACGGTCAGTTTTTTTACCTGGAACGGCCGCAGGGTAAATATCGGGTCAATCCGGGATATCACCGAACGGAAACGGGCGGAAGATGCATTGCGTGAGGCAAATAAAAAACTGAACCTGCTCTCCGGTATCACCCGGCATGATATTAACAACCAGCTCTCGACAGCGCGTGGGTTTCTTAAAGTATTACAGAAAAAAATTCCGGATCCTGCGTATGAGAAAGATTTCACCCGGATTGAAGAAGCATGGGGCCGGATATTCAACATGATCCAGTTCACCAGACAATACGAACAAATTGGCGTGAGTGCCCCGGTCTGGCAGGATTGCCGGATACTCGTAGACACTGCTGTAAACGATATCTCGCCCGGTAACATCCTGGTGAAAAACGATCTTCCCGCCAACGCCGAAGTGTTTGCCGATCCTCTGGTGGTCAAGGTTTTTTACAATCTGGTCGACAATGCCATCCGACATGGCGTGAAGATCTCTCAAATACATTTTTTCCTGCAGGAATCTGCTGATGGCTGCTGTATTATCTGTGATGATGACGGGGCGGGAGTTCCGGCCGAAGAGAAGGAGCGGATATTTGATCGGGGATCCGGGAACAATACCGGCATGGGCCTCTACCTTGCCCGGGAGATCCTGGCTATAACCGGTATAACGATCAGGGAAACCGTACTCCGGGAAAAGGAGCAAAATTCGAGATAACGGTGCCAAGGGCAGCGTACCGGTTCGCAGATATGCAGAAAAATCCCGAAAAGTCCTGATGTTTGTGATGAATGTTTGTTTTTTAATAATCACCTCCCTGCACTCCATTAATTGCGGGTTACGGGATTATCCACCTGCGTTCCACCGGCCCCAATCCAGGACCGATCCGGCTTTCGGTTCCTGACGCCCGCCCGTCTCACTCAAGCCACGTGGTAACTTCCCCGACTGATGGCCTGATCGAAGGAGACAATTTTTCAGTCGGGTATCCCACGGCGCACCCCATGAGTGCCCATTTCCCGAATTCAAGACCGAGTATCCGGAGAATCCCGGGATTATCCGCCATCTGTGCCGTGGCAGAAACGATCTGGAACCCGAGACCGAGAGCCGTTGCTTTTAACCACATGTTCTCCATGCAGTGGGCAAGGGACTGGGATTCCACGGGTGGGAACCCTTTCTTTTCAGCGGCGACGATATAGAAGGGAGCCGTGCCGACACCGGGGACCATCCCCATGGTTTTTATCATGGCAAGCCGGTTCATGAACCCGGCCGCCTGTTCCCGCAGGCTGTGCGTTTTTTGCCGTTGCCTGTTCGAGATCCCCGGCCATTGCGAGAACGCCCTCAAAGACGAGCGGGGAGAGTTCCTTCATCGCCTTTGAACCATTCCGGATAACGACAAACCTCCGGAAATAATCCTTGTTATCCCCGACTGCCGCTGCGGCAAACGGGGCATGGAGGCCGGCATGGAGGATACTCTCGACCTGCTCATCGGCCGGGATCTCCCGGGTGAATTTACGGCATTCCGTCTCTCTCCGATAATCCTGTCCAGCACCGCGTTGTCCTGATCGGTTTTTGTCGTCATTATAATCAGTCCCACATTCCGTTGGATTGCCGGGATATTTTAATATGCGTTTCCCCGGTTGTGCCCGTCATTACCGGGTGATACCAGTTCCCGGGCCAGCCCCGCGTCTGGTACAACCATAACCGGCCGGGTCATTCACAAAATGGGATCACGGGAGGCATATCAGCGACCGATATGTACCGTAAAAAACGTGATCCGGGGGACCGAAAAGACAACTGAACTCCCGGGCAATATTACCCCCCTTCCCAATTTCCCTCCTCCCACACCTTAAGGATATCAAAATCGCGCTTCCGTGTCGCCCTGCTTTGTGCCTGCGCCCGGGAGAGCATCCTCTCCTGGATAAAATCATATTCGCACAGGATCCTGGAATTTCTGAGCAGTGTTGCCCGGATCGGGTGGTGCCGGTATACGACATATTCCTGCTTCCTGAAATACCATTTTATTCTCTGGAATGTGAGCCAGTCGAGTTTCATCGCAAGCGTTGCATGAAACTTAAAATCGGCGGCAGAATCCAGATCATAGTCCCGTAGTGAGCAATAGGGGGAGATGGCCCGGGCCAGCTGGTACCGGAATTGTCGTAAGGACTCGTCAGGGGTTATCGTGACATACACGACCCTCGTGTTGTCAAAAAACCCGTAACCCCCTACTTCATATTTCGGGATCTCCGTCTGGCTCTGTGCAGATTTCTTGTGAAATCTTCTATCAGTTTTTCTTCATCCCTCGGTCGAGAACGGCCCGGCGAGCGTGATATGCGGGATCACCAGTTTGTTTCCGAGATTGAATTTCTCCGCCAGCTGGTGGCTTAACGTGCTGATCTGGCGCTTTACCGAACCCATCAGCCGGATATCGATCAGGTAGCGGGTCATCTCTCACACTCGTTTACACAAAGCCAGTCCGGCATCTTCCTGCTCATTGTGTGTGGTAATCTTTCGAAAATGAACTGCAATAAAGCCTGTGCTGCATTTCCGGTACAAGATAATCCAGGTTGTTCATGGGAGGGAGGTCGTCCCGGATTTTTCCTCACCTCAAACAGATTACGGTCAGGACTCCTCATAACCCCGTTACCAGTTCAATCACCCGCTCGTGCGCCACGATCACCGGGTTCGTGCTGCCCGGCGCGATGTTAAAATGCGACCGGAAACTATTGGACTAATTTATGACCCGGATCCTCGCAAAAATACACGCCAAGAACGGTGTAATATTAAAAAAAATTCACCCGGCGTATTTTTTATATGAGGCCGGAGACCCGTATCTGCCCGCTGCATTATTCCCGGGTGCCGGGGAACTGCGGCGTCCCACCCGAAAACCCAAGAGCACCTCGTTTTCGGGTCCCGTGCCTTGACGATCTGGCCTGTCCGCCATGCCGCATCACCAGACATATATACTTCGGCAGGAATCCACTATTATCCATCGGAAAGACGGGTTTGGGAGGAAATAAAAATGAATTCATTCACCCTCATGGTTATCGGAATAATTTTAATCGTGATTATTGTGCTTCTCGCGATGGCGATCAAGATTGCCAACCAGTGGGAGCGGGCAGTTGTTTTGTTCCTCGGGAGTTTGTCGGGATCAAAGGCCCGGGAATTTTTCTCATTGTCCCGTTCCTGAGCCGTGTTGCGTACTGGATTGATCTCCGGGTTATCACCACGTCGTTTAACGCCGAGCAGACCCTGACCAAGGATACCGTTCCGGTCAATGTCGATGCGGTATTGTTCTGGCAGGTTATCGATGTCGAGAAAGCCGCGCTCGAAGTCAAGGATTACATGGGATCGGTTTCCCTGGCATCGCAGACTGCACTCCGGGATGTTATCGGAAAAACCATTCTTTCGGATATGCTTACCGGGAGGGAAGCAACTGACGCAGAACTCCAGCGGCTGATCGGGAGCCGTGTAAGCGGGTGGGGCATCAAGATCCTTTCCGTTGAGATCCGCGACGTGATTATCCCCGGACCCCTCCAGGACGCGATGTCGATGCAGGCACAGGCAGAGCGCGAGCGGCAGGCCCGGGTCATCCTCGGGGATTCCGAACGGCAGATCGCCGAGAAGTTCGAGCAGGCCGCAAAGAGTTACGAGAACAATCCCACGGCCCTGCACCTGCGGGCGATGAACATGCTGTATGAAGGGCTCAAAGGAGGACAGTCGACCATCGTTATCGTCCCGTCAAGCGCTCTTGAAACCATGTCACTTGGGGACACGACCGGCATGGTTGCACTTGCAAAAACGATTGCAAAAGACAGGAAAGAGTTTCCGGGTCACGAGCAGCCACCGCAGTAATCAGGAGGTATGCGGGGAACGTTCCGGTAAAGAGGGTCCTGGAACCCTACCCCAGTCCTCCCGTTTTTTTCCTGCCCCCCCGGCATCGCAGTTCCGGTATTCGTATCTGTTTTTGGGTATATCTGGTAATCCGGAGGGTTCCTGTTTTGTCTTTTGTGAGTCCAAAAAAACCTGATCATGCATAAGAGTGATTTGCACGGTAACAATCAGGTCAGGTTGTGACATGTTTTAGTCTCTTGTTAACTATGATTCCCCCATACCAATATAGTATTTTTTAAAAATATAGTATAGTTTGGAAAAATATATCTGTGTGGCGTTTCACTATACTCTAATGAAAGAAAAGTACGGTCCTTGGAGATGAGTTCTTTTGAGAATTCTAAGGTGCGAACTTTGTAAAAAACCCTGCATGTTAACAACACTCGATGATAATGAGATTAAATTCTGCCCTGTCGATCAGAAATCTGCTGCATGGAAACAGGTCAACAGGACTGATATGCAGCGTGCATAGTCCGATCGAAATGCCATCCCGGAGGTTTTTAATTGGGGATCATTGACAAAATCCTGAGTAATACGGCGGCAAATCCGGGGTCCCTGTACCTCGAGGGAGAAGAACTCTGCCGCCAGGGATATTATGCAGATGCGACCGGGGTTCTTGAAAAAGTAATTGCCGCAGACCCCCGGCATGCACGCGCATCGCAGGGAATGGTTTTGCCCTGTACCAGATGGGATCCTTTGAAGAAGCGCTCCAGTATTTTGATCATGCACTCGGGATCGATCCCAATCTTCCCGATGCCCTCGTCTACAAAGGCCTGATCTGTTCAAATTTCGGGAAGCATGCCCTCGCGCTTTCTCTCTACGATCGCGCACTTGCGATCCATCCCACATTCATACAGGCCTGGTATGCCCGGGGCCTCACCCTTGCAATACAGGGACACTATAACGAGGCGATCCTCGCATATGAAAAAGTCCTTGTCCTCGACCCAAAACATACGGATGCCCTGATCGGGATCAGCGTTGCGCGTAAAAAGCAGAAGAGCGGGAATCGTGGCAACCTTCCTTTTGGAAATCCCGGCCTGTCCCTCGTTCCCAAATCCGGTCGGATACGGTTGCCTCTTGCAGTCCCACCACTCCCAGTTAAAGAGCCCGGGGTTTTAATACCCTTGACCCCTGTCCCGGTAGTCGTACCCCCACACTCCTCGTTCCCCGAAGATGTTCCTGTCCGGGACATACCGGTAACAGCGCCTGTGTCACCAGCAACCCGACAAACATCATTGTCTGTACCTGCTCCTGTCCGTGATGCGCCGGTACCGGCGACCACGGCAAACCCGGTGATGATCCAGAAAACAGCCCGGGTAGCACCAGAATCTGCAAAGGCCTCTCCTGCCGCAGTGCACCAAAAATTCCCTGATGTATCAGCGTTTCGCTTCGGGAATTATCAGAAAGAAGATCAGCCGGGACCTGCATCAGCCCCGCCCCTGTCGCGCCGCAGTGCAGTGCGTATGATGAGATGATTTGTACGCTTGAGGCTGACCCGGGGACTGTCGCGGACACGGACCGTTGGCAGGCACTCGGGCTTCTCTATATGAAAACCGGGAGGTACCGTGACGAGCGGACAGTTTTGAACGGTATCTTGACCTTAACCTGGAAACACTGGGGTATGGCGGGCTCTTGGTGATGCACGGAAAAAATCCGGGAGGTATGATGAGGCGCTGTCGG
>CAWBMY010000036.1:0-55274 GCA_963790005.1 uncultured Methanoregulaceae archaeon | reverse complement strand
AACCGTCGTGACCCTCTCGCTCCTCCTCAAAGGGTATATACCGGAAGCAAAGAAAAAAGATCAAAGGAGATGAAACCATGGCAATCGACCCGATCTGCAAAATGAACGTCGATGAGAAGACGGCAAAGTTTATGAGCGAGTACAAGGGAAAACGGTATTACTTCTGTGCCCCGGGCTGCAAGAAAAAATTCGATTTGGATCCCGCGAAATACGCGTAACGGCAGATCACGAAACCGGGCGCACTCGCCCGCGCGATTATGAAAATATTCCCAATTTTCCCGTATTTTGGCTGAATTTTTAAATAACCTTGATATACAAACGACGGTAACTCTCCTTTAGTATACCGGTTTTGCCGGCAGTATACGGGATAATACGACCTGAGGCGCGTACATGGCGTTTTTCATCATCAGTCCTGATCTCTATGCCTGGGTCATCCTGCCGGCGCTCATCTTCCTTGCGCAGGTAGCAAACGTCTGCATGGAGACGCTCCGGATCGTCTTTCTCTCCAAAGGGATGAAGTATCTCGCCCCGGTCATCGCGTTCTTTGAGATCATTATCTGGCTGCTCGCCATTGTCGGGGTGCTCAACAACCTCTCCAACATCTCGTATTTCCTCGCTTATGCATTCGGGTTTGCGCTTGGGACGTACGTGGGCCTTGTCATTGAAGAGAAACTCTCGATCGGCATGGTGATCATGCGCATTATCACTACGGATGGAACCGGCGAGGAGATCACGGAATTCTTACAGGCCGAACACTATGGCACCACCAGCCTTGATGCAAAAGGATCGCGTGGCGGCGTAAAAATGATGATCTCCCTTGTGAACCGCGACGATGTCCCGCGGATCACCCGGCATATCGAGGAGACGAACCCGGATGCGTTCTTCTCCATCGAGGATGTCAGGTACGTCAACCAGGGAGTTTTCCGCCCCAAACAACAGAACCCGTTCACCGGGTTACTGCATAATCTCGCAAAACCGCGAAAGAAACGATAAGAAAACGCCGGGATCCTGCCCAGCGTATGCCAACGGGCATGGTACCAAATCCTAACTTTTTTCCCTGCCTAAAGTAAAGACTACGCGTCACAGGTGTAAAGTGCACATGCCGGTTCGCTGTTGTTTTCATTGGATACGGTCGGGTGATGGTCAAATGAAGACCAACATGCCCCTGTCCAAGCCGATAAGGAGGTTCATTTCCGAAACCGAACGGATGCTGGACACCGAGATCACCCTGCTCCGGAAACCTGATGCAGCACCCGGCGGAACGCTCATCGATGTCTATTCCTACAACATCGATAAGAACATTATCATCTTTCCTGCAAACTACATCGGCCTGTTAAAGGATTTCGTCATCGCAAAGCAGTGCACGCACCTGTTCATCAAAGGGGCGGCAGCAAAAAAATCCGGATACCAGGTCTGCTCGTTTACCCCGGATTCGGTCTATACAGGAATGCGCCAGATCTACCTTGATGCACTCAAGGATGAGGCAAAGAAGGAAAAGAAACTCCCGGTAAAAAAACTTATTGACCTGCTTTTTATCCTGTTCCGGCAGTTCCATGAGGACATCAACGAACTTCCCTGGAATCCGATCGTCAATGCCCGGGTTTATCACCGCATGGAACAGCTGAGGAAGACCCAGCTCTACATTCTCTTAAAGGACGGCAAACAGGACATGGACGAGATGGCGGACATGATGGATATTGTTCCCCGGCGATACTTCGTGCTCGATAAATCCATGTTCTATGCCCGGGACCTCTACCTCGCAAAAACCCTCCCATCGGATAAGCTCACACCGGTGGTCAACATCCCCCAGATGAAAAAATTCGACCACCTCGAAGTAAAAGAGATGCTCACGACCCGGTGGACGCACACGGCCTGGTACCAGTCCAAAGTCTTTGGCGACAACATGCTCACGATCATGGAAAAGCACCTGGCCGTGGACTGGAGCCGCTGAGTCAACCCTCGATTACTATGCAAACCTCTACCAGACCGGTGTCAACATGACCGATGCACTGCTCGCCTACATGTCGATGAAAGACTGGTTTATCTGGGAGAAGCCCCAACACCTCCTTGCCGCACAGGAACAGATGGCCACCTATGAAAAGGATGCCCTTAAAAAGATCTTTGGCGACCTGATCGAAGACCCGTAGTGATGATGATGCATATGCACTGGAATCCCCGGAAAAAAAGCACGGACGGTGACGTGTTGTGCCGGTAAATGATGTACCCCGTCTCCTTAAACGGGCACGACTCTATATCCGGCAGACCAAATACCGGGAGGCCCTTATCCTCTGTGACGAGGCAATCCGGCTTGATCCGAAAAATGCCGAAAGCTGGTACCTGCGTGCATCGGCGAAAATAGAGATGGAACAGTTTGCAGAAGCGGTTATCGATTGCGATCAGGCGCTCGCCCGTAATCAGAATTACGCAGACGCATGGGCGAAAAAAGGGCTTGCACTGTACCATCTCGACCAGTATGCACCGGCCCTTGCTGCCTCCACCCGGGCGGTTGCTCTCAATGCCAATGATGCCACCGCATGGTATATCAAGGGTATCTGCCTTGAAGAGATGGGAAAGAGCGAGGAGGCAGAGATCGCCTATGCAAAATCCCTCGAACTGGAGATCATCCTCGATATCAAAGAAGAGAGTAAACATATCCAAAAATAACTGGCGGGTTACAGCCGGTAAAAGACCGGCAGGGCTCCCGATACCCCACAAAACCACCGGCGCCCGGTTGCATCAGATCTTCTGTTTGTCCAGGTACCATCGTATCCCGGATACCTCATGTTTCCCCGTTTTCACCATTTCCGAAAACCGGGCCGGTACATCCTGCACCACAAAAAATAACGCCGGCGATCGATTGTCACGTACGAAACCATTATTAAAAGGTAAACCAATCTCCTCGCGTATCAGGAGGTTTTCGTATGTTATCCAGAACCATGGAAGAAGCATTGAACCGTCAGGTCAACCGTGAGCTCTACTCATCGTACCTCTACCTTGCCATGTCGGCCTGGTTTGAGACGCTCAATCTCAAGGGGTTTGCCGGGTGGATGATGGTCCAGTCAAACGAGGAACAGGGCCATGCAATGAAATTTTACGAGTATATTATTGCACGGCAGGGAAAGGTCGTCCTTGACGCGATCGAGGCCCCGAAGGCAAAATGGTCATCGGCCGGCACAGTCTTTGATGAGGTGTATGCCCACGAGCAGAAAGTAACCGGCATGATTAACAACCTCGTCGACCTTGCGATCAAGGAAAAAGACCACGCAACGTTCGAAGTGCTCCAGTGGTTTGTGAAAGAACAGGTCGAGGAGGAAATGAATGCCGCCACAATCTGCGATAAGATCAAAACCGTCGGGGATTCACCCGGACACCTCTTCTACCTTGATCACGAACTTTCAAAACGGAAATAAGGATAATCTTTTTTTTAATTTTTTGCCGTTTGCGTGAACGAAAACAACGGTCAGAACTTCCGTCCGTCTTTATTCTTGACGATGATAAGGAAGTACTCGATGTCACCGGGGTGGGACGAGAATACGCCGCCGGTGAGGCGCTCAACAACGGTGCGAACTATTTCCGGAAAAATAGAAATTATTAGGGTAAAAAAGTAAATATTCAAATAAAAATGTTTATTATTCAATTCCCATATGTAGAAGTATGAAAAGAATACTCCTCTTTGCCGTTTCTATACTATTCATTATAGGGATATCTTCTGGATATGGGGTCTATGTCAATTGCACGAATCCGGTCACTATCGGCACCACGATAAAATGTGCCATCGATTCAGATTTCCCAGTAGGGACAACATTTAATCTCATTTTTTCCAATCCTCAAAATGAACTAGATCGTCAAACGATTATTATCCCAACAAATAAGAATACGCAATACAAACTTTTTGACACCACAGGTTTACCGGGCGGGGCTTATTCCATCGATATAAAATTTTCAGGGATGGATCAATCGTATCTGCGATCGGATTCGATAATCCATCAGGATATCAACCTTGTCGGAGAGCAGGCCATTATAACCGGCGCAACAACCATCCCCTCAACAACGATTATTCCCACTGCAACGAGCATTCCTGCAACGACCTTCACGACAATACCGCAAACCCTGACAACAACATCCCCGCCATCAACAGCGATCTCACCGGTAACCAGCTCGCCAACGGTATCCCCTGCGATAACAATCAATGGCACTCCGACAAAGTCCGTGGAGGAACTCATAAAAGAACAGAATGAGAAAATCGATGCGCAGAATACCCTCATTGCCGAACAGAACCAAAAATTAGAATCTCAAAACGGCATTTTAAATCAGATTCTTGCAGAATTGAAAGGAATTTTTGGCTGGAAATGATCAGAACTTTCTCCATACCTGTCGATTTTTGAAAAAGATTCCGGGAGGCCTCACCTGCCGATAACCTGACAGAACCGCCACGAACATTAGATACATTTGCGTGACAATAATCGATCGGAGATGATCCGGATATGACAAGTAAAGTCTGGTTTGCAAGCCTCCGGGCACGGTCACCGGATGACAGTACCCGAGGCGAAGGTAAAGCGGCTCTTTGAGACTGCCGGTTTTTCGTCCTGTATCCACAAGCGGGATCGGACGGCGATAAAACTGCATTTCGGGGAACAGGGCAATGATTCTTTCATCAGCCCGGTCTATGTCCGGCAGGTCGTGGAGAAGATAAAAGAGGCGGGCGCCCTGCCGTTTGTGACGGACACGAACACGCTGTATCTCGGGAGCCGGTCAAACGCGGTCGACCATATCACGACCGCGGTGCACCACGGGTTCGACTACGCGGTGATCGGAGCACCGGTGATCATTGCAGACGGGCTCTGCGGAAAAAACGTCGCACATGTTCCCATAAAAAAGAAGCACTTTGAATCGGTCTCGATCGCGGGAGACATCGTCGCGGTAGACAGTATGATCGTGATGACCCATTTCAAGGGGCATGAGGTGGCCGGGTTTGGCGGGGCCTTGAAAAACCTCGCGATGGGCTGCGCACCGCCCGAGGGAAAACGGGCACAGCACCAGGCAAAGCCGTTCTCGATCCGCAAACTCTGTATCGGGTGCGGGAAGTGCGTGGCGGTCTGCCCGAAGTCCGCGATCACGCTTGTCAAAAAGAAATCCACCATCGATCACGGCCTCTGCATCGGGTGCTTCGAGTGCATGACGGTCTGCCCATCGCACGCGATCGATATCGACTGGGAGACCGAGATCCCACTCTTTACCGAGCGGCTGATCGAGTACACGTACGGGGCCGTCAAGGGAAAAGAAGGGAAGGTCGGCTACATCAGTTTCCTTACCCGGATCACGCCGGACTGCGACTGCGTCCCGTGGAGCGATGCGTCGATCGTCCCGGATATCGGTATCCTCGCCTCAACAGACCCGGTGGCGATCGATGCTGCAGCATGTGATCTCGTGAACCAGCAGCAGGGATACAAGGAATCGTTCCTCACGGCCCACCTCCACCCGGGGGAAGACAAGTTTTCCGGGATGCGGCCGAACACGGACGGCCCGCGCCAGCTGCAGTATGCAGAAGAGCTGGGCATGGGCAGCCGCGACTACGAACTGATCAGGCTCTGACACTTTTTTTCGCGACCATTATTGTCGTGGGAAGAGAGTTTTTTTCCGGAATCTTCAGGTTATTTCCTGAATAAAAAAAATATGACCGGTTGTTACGGTCCCCGTTTGACGGTGCAGGGCTCCCGAGTGCCCGACGGTCCTTTCCGGTTATAAGGACGCCGGGGGATTCTCGATCTTCCGTGAAGGCCTGACCTCGCGGATGATCAGGTAAATCACATCGGTAATGAACCCGAGCACGGGTACGATCGCCATTATGGTCCAGACCGGCGCGAGCATCTTCTGTTCTTTTGCGTCCCGGTAGATGAGGAACGCGATGAGCAGTCTGTATAACCCAGAGCCCGATCATCATGACCGGCCCGGCAAATGAATGCGCATGAGACATCATATACGGTGGCATTGTAAAGGATACGTTACTTCACATTATATGCTTTCACCTGTTGACAACGAACCTGATCAATCAGCCAACAAAAAAGCAAAAGGCCGATTCCCGGCCTGAACCTCATCATGCTTTTCGCTGCCCGGTTCCCGAGCAGCGAAAGGAAGATGCCCTGCGCGACAATCGATCGCTCCAGCTCGCCGATATCCACGCTCTCGTTCGTGCCGTGGATGCACGAATATGCAGCGTCCTCGGCCCCCCACAGGATGAACTCCGCGTGGGGCACGGCGGTGTGGAGCACGTGCATCAGGGGGATCGATCCCCCGGTCCCCTTTTCCCGGACCGGTTTATCAAAAGCGGTTTCCAGTGCACGGCGGGCGGCCGCAAGCCCGGGCCCCCGGCGGGCAGACGAACCCAGACGAAGCACTCACGTCCCGGAGATCGACATGGGCGTTCCAGGGCGCCACTGAACGCAGGTGATCCGATCAGGATCTGGAGCTCGTGACGGGGATCCGCATCCGGGGCGATGCGCATGCTGATCTTTGCAGCAGCCTTTGGGATCAGGATATTTGCGGAAGCGCTGATGGAGGGGGCATCGATCCCGATCACGGTGACGGAGGGTTTCGACCAGATGCGTGCACCAAGCGGGCCGGTGCCGATGAGATCTTCCCCGGCAAGCATCCCCGCACTCTCCCGGTACATGGCCTCGGGGTACTCCATGGTCTCGTGGGAATAGGATCGGAGTCCCGGTACTGCCACGTCTCCCCTGGCATCATGGAGCGTGGCAAGCATCCGTACCAGGGCGACCAGGGCATCGGGCGCCGCTCCCCCGAACGTCCCCGAGTGGACCGGGCTCTCAAGGGTACGGACGTCAACGATACAGGAGACCTCGCCCCGCAGGGATGTGGTGAGCGCCGGGTCTCCGACCGTGAGGTTGCCGTTATCGGCAACGATGAACGCATCGCACCGGAAAAAGTCCGGGTGGGCGGCGACAAACGCTTCAAGGTGGCTGTTTGTCTCCTCCTCTCCCTCGATGAGCACCTTCACGCCCACGGGAGGTTTCCCGTTAAAGATCGCAAGGGAGGCCGCGATCATCACGATGCCCGACTTGTCATCGGCGGCTCCGCGCCCGTAGATGCGCCCGTTCTTCTCCACCGGTGTCCAGGGATCGGTCTCCCACCCGTCCTCCCGGTGTGCCGGCTGGACATCGTAATGGGCGTACATCATGACGGTCGGTGCGCCGGGCGGGGCCGGGCACTCGCCGTACACCGCCGGGTAACCCCCCGGGATCTCGATGAGCCGGACGTCCTGCAGCCCGTACTCTTTGAGGAGGGCAGCCGTTGCATCCGCCATCTGGGTGACGGGTTCAGGAGGACAACCGGGAAAGGCTACTGAAGGATACCGGATAAGGTTTTTGAGTTTTTCTGTGACATCGGGCATCAGGGCCCGGGTTTTCGAGACGATCTCCCTGAATGATACCTCTGTTCCCATATGAATATCTCCGGATATACTCGTTTCTGTGGCGGGTTATACTATCTTTTGCTGCCGGAGTTCAGACCGGTTTATATCCGGTCCTCACGGGCCAAAAAATCCCGTGATGTAATACATCTCTTTATCGTATCACCCGCCAATGTGGCATTATCCCTATGCAAACGACTGAAAAAAAGGTACGGCTCATCCGTGACAAGTTGAGCAGGATCGGCATCGGAGAAAAAAGCATGAACGATGAAGCCATTCTCCTGTCATACAGTATCAATTCGTGCGGCAACCTGTGTTCCGTCCACAAAATCCAGTAGCCCTTTTTTTTATTTTATGCGGTGACGAGCCGGGATCAAATTCTTCGGCCGGTGATGAATAAAAAAATCGAAACACCAAAATGGCCGGATTATCCCTTCTCCGCGTTTCTCCGGCCACTCATATCACATACGGGATAAGTGCTTTTACTTCCCGCTTGTACTGGGCATACTCCTCGCCGAACTCCTCTAAAAGGAACTTTTCTTCCATCCGAAACTTTATGACGAACAGGCCGAAGATGAGGATGACGCAGAAGAAGATAACCAGGTACCCGATGCCGATCGCCGTCCCGGTAAGCCCGAGGAGGATCCCTGAATAGATGGGATGGCGCACGAACCGGTACGGCCCGGTCCGGGTGATTGTGTGTTCCTTGCGGATGGTGGGCATCCCGCTCCAGTTTTTTCCCAGGTGAACCCGGGCCCAGATGGCAAACGCGAGGCCGACAATCGTGATGAGCAGGCCGGCGACCGTATAGCCGATGCCGGGCAGGTATAATCCGCTCCGCCATGAGGTCGGGCGAAAGCCAGTTTATAAGGAAGATGCAGATAACGACCCAGGTGATCCCGTACATGAAAAACGAGGCCTGCGACAGTTTTCGTTTCACCGGAGATCGGGTCTTCCACGCGGAGATGAGCCAGTACGCATAGAACGCTATCCAGATTGTGAAAAACAGGTACTTTCGCCGGTCTGCATGGTATCTTCCTTTCCGGTTTCCTGCCGGGTACGGGTGACTCACCGGTGTTGCAACCGGGAGATAATGAAGATATGGATAGTGGGGGAGCCGGATGAAGATCCAAACATCCGGGCGGGATACATGATTTGGATGGGGACTGGTCATGCATAACGCTCGCGATGTGTGAAAAATTTCTTTTGGTAGTATTGACCGAAAATGGAGGGGGACGTGGTGGTCCTGTGCGGGATCGCGATGTTTACGGTATCCTGAGCACTCTTCCCGACATCCGACCCGGTATGGGGAATCGCACGAATAACTGCAAATATTTTTTCATTTAACGCTTGATTTAAGTGATTTTTTGGATTATATACTGATGACCTGCACGAATCCTGGTCAAAAAACCTGCACTCATAAAGCAAGAGCAGGAACTGGAGAAAACAATGATGACAAGAACACGCATTGCATTCATTGCTGTTGCGGCGATCTGCCTGGTACTGGTATTCATGCAGGGCGTCGGGGCAACAAGTATCAAGCTCGGATTCCCCGGTAACAAGCCAGGGGGTTATGACTGCGTCGGCTGCATCTGCCAATACGGCATCTGCATCTGCGAACGACAATTACCCGATCTCCGTTGATCAGGCAAAGAACAACATCCGGGTGTTCATGGGAGACCTCAGCCTTGATCCGGTGCTTTCCACGACCGGAAGCCTCCCGATTGGGAACTATTACTATTTTGTGGCGGGGAATTCGACATTTACCGTGAACCAGAACACCGGGGTTGTCGAGTTTGTGCACTTCGGGGACAACGCCCAGGACTCCTCGGAAGTTGTCCTGACCCGGGACCAGGCCTATGCGAATGCAACGGCATACGCTGGCGGGAAGTTTACAGACTTTTCATCGAAAAACTGGAAGCTTGTCATTGACCAGGTTGACACGAATTATGAATGGTACTATAATCCGTCCACCGGTAACTGGGACTATGTTACGGTGAATGCATACGACTTCGTCTTCCGCGAAGAGAAGGACCATGTCCTCCTGCCGACCCTTGTCCATGTCAGTGTCAACACGAAGACCGGTTCGATCATCGATTACTGGGGTGTTGACCGCCTCCTGACGCTTTCCAGCCTGGAGAACACGGTTTCCTTGTCCGAAGCAGTGGCGACTGCTGAAAACCATGTGGGCACTTCCGATATGGAATCTACGGAAGGACACCGCGAGGTTATCATCCAGTACCAGAATCTCGAACGCCTCGCATGGGTCATTACCCTGACCGAGAATGGCGGGTACTCGTATGTTGTCGTGGTTGATGCCAACGATGGATCGTTCATCGGGTACCACTGGGATGACATCTGGCCGGAGACCTGGCTGCGTTACAATCTCTGATCGCACATGTGATGAGCGGGAAATCCTCTCATCCGCCTTTTTCATTTCTCTTCCTAGCAAGGCCGGGAGATCTCTTTTTTTTTGAATCCTTGAGATTTAAACACAAACTTTTCCGGAATCTTTCGATCACGACCCGGAGTTTTTTAGAAATCCTCAGCAGCGGGATCAATTTTTTTGGAATTGCCAGCTCATGACCCGGAGTTTTCTGAAAAAGAGCGGGTGGCAGTGACGGAGTGCCGGATTCTGGAAACGGATCAGGAAGATGGGGGCTGTCGCCCCCATACCCCCAACAAGCGCGGAGTGCCGCCGCCCCCGAAGGGACGCCCCCGCGGCGGATCAAACGAATACATTTCCGGGAAAGATCGTTCCATTACAATTCCCCTTCAACCGTCTGTCACACTATCGCAACCGGGGGATGCCCGTGCGGCGGGGGCGAAGCCCCAAAGAGCACGCTCTGCTGAAAAATTATGGCAGCGACGATAAAACTCATTAAAACCGTCACATCCCACCATTCGGATACCTTTCCGGGCCTGCCGGAAGCACAGAAGTGGCAGATCCCCGACGTTTTCCCGAAAAAACCGGGTCGCTTTTTCCCGATAAGGAACCCCCTTTATTTTTCGGCCATATCTTCATTCCAGGCCATCCCGGCGTTTCGCATGACCAGTTGATCCTCCCCCTTTTCACGGTCAAAAGAACGCGGCTAAATTGGCCGGTTTTTTCCTGATTAAAACGGCCCGTTTCAAAAAATAACGGTTTAAAGAGAAAATCGTGGAGAGGATTGGCACCATTTCCACAGGAGCCTTCCGGCATCAGATCCGGCCCGGAAACTCTCCGTCGGAGAATGGATCATGGGAGAGGGTATGTCCGGCCCCTGCCCCCCTTTAAAAAGGGGTCCTGCCCGAAGGGTGGAGCAACACACTACCGGGCATGCGGGTTCGTGTAATCATCCGGCCCCCACCATTCGATCTCGCCCACAGAGAGGTCATGGACCCGTAGTCGTCGCCAGGCCCGCTCGTGCCGGGTGCGGAGCCAGATCTCCCGGGGGATCCATGGCGGGAACGGGAGCGAGCGGACTTCGCGGAGATCATCGGGAATCAGGTTTTCGTAGATCGTATCCGGGTCGATCCGGTACCGGGTCTGCCGGACTCTTATGATGAAGGCGGCTCCCGGTTTGAAGATGAAAAGATCATACGCGAGATCCGGATGCGAATTCTCCTGCCACCGGTATCCCATCCGCTCTGCGAATATTTTTGCTTCGGCGATTGCAGCGACCGGCTTTCTTCCCCGTGTCATTTTTTAATGTGGGTGGCGAGGGGTTGAAGAGTTTGCGGTTTGATGGGTGGTGATGCATCCATCTCCCTGAACGAGCGAGGAGTGCCGCCGGGTCCGAAAGGAAGACCCCGCGGCTTGTGAATATGAAACGAATTGTTGGATATGTACTTACCCAATATGCCCTCGTTCAGGATAGTGATATCCGGTTTCAGATGTCACAATGCTGGACTTGGAAAGGGATGGTCCGTGACTGGAAACGGGCTGTTAAAAAAATTTACAAAACACGTCCGAGGTAAATATATTGTTTTGTTCGGTGAACCTCTCCTTTATTGGGCAGATCTTGTCAATAAGAAAAAGACTCGACAAATGCCCCTAAATTTATAATATTTGTGCGTCACAAAAAGCAAATAATTAACTTATTATATCGATAATTTATTTTTATGAATGAGTCCAAGATTGAATTGTTTAACAAAGAAATAAATGAAGAAATTCGAATCTTGGATTTGGATATAAAAAATGGGATTGATAAAGCAGAAATTGAAACCAGGGTTTCATCGATAATCACGAAATATGCCAATACCAGTTCTGAAATCCTATCTGATGAAATTATCAAGAAAGCATCGGATAAAGTAAACGCAATACATGAAGAGATGGCTGATTTTTTTCCCAAGCATGAGCAACGATGGGGAAAAGCGATAGATTTACTTGAAATCTTTTGGAGGTTATCAATTGAAAACGGCCAAACCTTTTCCGATGAATATTATGAAATTGCCTCGAAAAAGGGAGATTTGGTTTTTTTTACGCTAAAGCAACTACATGGCCAAGCATGTCGGGTAACTGCTGAAATTGTTACTTTGTTAAGAAATGGTTATCCAGATGGCGCTATGGCACGGTGGCGTACGTTATATGAAATTCTGGTAATTTCTGATTTCATAAAGAAACATGGTAACGAAACTGCGCGGCGCTTTCTTGAGTTTGAAGAGATTGAAGGCTATCAAGCAATTGGTGATTATCAGAAAAATGCTAAAAAATTGAAAAAACAACCTTTTTCGGAAAAGGAACTTTTGGATATTGAAGACAGAATACGTCCTTTAAAAGAAAAATATAAAGAACGATTTTATGATCGGTATGGTTGGACTATGCCAGATTTAAAATTAAAAGGGAATCAGAAACCGTCATTTAAAAAAATGGTAGACCAAAGTGGTTATTCGCACTATTATCCGTATTATACTTGGGCTAGTTATCCAATTCATTCGAGTCCAAAGAGTCTTACAGTAGTTTTAGGACAGCCAGAATATAACAAAAAAGGAATTCTCGCGGGTCCGAGTGATGCTTCCGGAATGGCAGAGCCCGGCATGATGACTGGCATTACATTCCTTCAAATCAATGTGAATTTTCTGGGATTATCCAAGGCCCTACCTCAATTGATTAAAATGAAAACAATGGGCGGTTTAGAAAAAAGAATAGTAAAAGACTTTTTTGAAGCCCACCAGAATCCGATCCCGTGATGGGTACCGATATTTGTTTGAGGTTTAAAATATCAAAAAAATACATTATGACTGTTTAAAAGTCAGTCATAACCCTGAACTGGTCAATCTCTTCCCGGTTGAGCTGGTCAAGGAACTCGTCGGTTGCGTGCTCGATGTCCTTGCTCGCGGTGATACCGCGGCCGACCACGAGGATATCTGCGCCTGCCTTGAGGGCGTCCTTCACGACTTCGACACGGATGCCGCCGGCGGTTGCGAAGAGCAGTTTCCCGCCTGCTGCCTTCTTCATCGCCGGGATGTCGCCCCATGCATGGGCGGTCTCTTCGGTGTCGATTGCACGGTGGAGTTCGACGATGTCAGGCTTCACTTTGAGGTTCTCGATGAGCTTTGCCGGGTTCTGCACGTTCAGCATATCGATGATCGAGTAGATGCCGACCTTGCGGGCTTCCGCAATCGCCTTCTCGATGGTCGAGGTCGGGGCAAGGCCGGATACGACGACCGCATCGGCGGTTGCATCGGCTGCCATCCGGGCTTCGAGGTTGCCGGTGTCGAGGATCTTCATGTCCGCGATGATGAACGCGTTGGGCCGGAGCTTGCGGATTTCGCCGATGACACCGAGGCCGAACTTCTTGATGAGCGGGGTTCCCGCCTCGATGATCACGTGGTCGTTCTGCGGCACTTCCTTTAAGACCTGGGCGACCTTGCCCATGTCCACGAGGTCCATCGCGACCTGCAGGTACGGCGGGTCCCAGAGCCGGGTGACCTTGAATCCCATGATGCCGTGGGCTGCACGGTCTTTCTCGTACACGAGCGTCTTCTCGTCCGGGAACTTGTCGAGCGCACGGTGGATGGCAAGCTTCGTCGCGCCGTAGTTGTACCGGTAGATCCTGTTGTAGTCCTTTGCGTCCGGGTGGACGAACGCGGACACCATGATGACCATGCTCTCGATGTCGATCCCCTTGAACGCATCCTCCTCGACACAGTCCGCAACCGCCTTTGCGACCGCGGCCTGCACGGGGCCGAACATCTCGTTGACCTGGGTCATGTCCTTTAACGTGACCTTCGGGATAACGATCGTGGCCGGCTTCGTGAGCAGGTTCGGGCGGACAACCGCAAGAAGGGGCGTGTGCCCCATGGACAGCTGCGAGATCGAGTTTGCAAATGCTGAACCGACAGGACCTTCCTTATCTCCCATCAACAGGTCGATATGCGCCAGTTCCGCGCCATCGCCTATGAGTGCTTCTCCGACAAGATACATTCTAATCTTTTATCTCCTGTTAGATATGTGACCGTCAACCATGATAAGATTACGCGGGGCGCCCCGGCCGACCGCCGGTCACACCAGCAGTTGTCCCGAGAAGACATGCACCGCGTGCCCGCCGAGGATCACCCGGTCGCCTTTGAGGGTGACCCTGACCGTCCCGCCCCGCAGCGAGCACTGGAACCCGGAAAGTTCGGTCTTGTGGAGTTTCTGCCCCCCAGGTACGGCCCGAGGCAGCAGTGCGCGGAACCGGTCACCGGATCCTCCGGGACTCCCACGGACGGGGCAAAGAACCGGGAGACAAAATCAAAATCCGGGAGATCGGAAGCCGCAGTCACGATGATCCCCCGTGCAGGAATACCCGCGAGGGCGGCCATATCGGGCTCGCAGTCGCAGACGTCGGCAGCGGCGGGAAGTTCCACGAGCAGGTCGAACCGGTTCTTCCCGGTAAAAACGGGCGTTGCCCCCAGTGCCCGGTCAAGGCCGGGGACCGGCGGGATCGCACGGGCAGGCTCGGCAGGAAAATCCAAGAGTGATCCAGTCCCCGTCCTCGCCGGGCGACAAGCGTCCCTGAAAGCGTCTCAAACGATACGGGCGAACCCAGGGGCACTCTCGCAGTCTTCCAGAGCACAAATGCTGCGGCAAGTGTCGCGTGGCCGCAGAGTTCCACTTCCTGTGACGGGGTAAACCACCGCAGGTTCCAGACCCCGGCAGAGCCGGGATGGAGAAACGCCGTTTCCGAATGTTTCAGTTCAGCAGCGACCTGCTGCATCCACCCGGGATCGGCCGGGCCATCCATGACACAGACGCCGGCAGGGTTTCCCCGGAACGGGTGGCCGGTGAAGGCATCGACAACGTGCAGTTCGTGACCCATAAGAGTGGATTGGTATGCCGGTCGATAAAACATACGGGAGTGCAGGACGCCTCATGAAACGCTAAAGCACACTATCGAGCCATCCATAACACTAGTTTGCAGAAAATTTTAGGAGGGCTCGTGAGCCTCATGGCCCCTCACGGGGCACGGCGGGGCAAGGGAGTTTTTCTTATTTGTCACTGATCCGCCGCGGGAGCGCCCCTTCGGGGGCGGTGGATTCCATCGTTCCTGTGAGAGAAATGCGTGTGTCTGCATTATATCTCAAACAATTTTTTAGAGAAATGCTCAAAATTTGAGGTCTTACCGGGACGCTCCGCTCACAAAAAACAGTCTTATGAGAAAACGTGGGGTTGGTGAGATTTGAACTCACGATCGACGGGTCTCTCCGACATGCGCATCAGTGCTCCAACGGGTCATCATCGCATTAACTCAGTAGACCCATTGTCATCATCTGCGAGCACGAAGAACGCAAAGACCGCTGGAGCCCGTCGCCATTCCGGGCTTGGCCACAACCCCGCTCGTCATGCAAGCTGTGAATATGCCACAGCTGACTGTACAAGATCGTGCTGACGAAATTTAATTGTTTTCCTTCACCGGTCGTTTTTCCTCATGTCCCGCACGCCGGCGGCCGGGACCCCTCCGGTGCACAGGGCATCACGCTCTTTCTCGTATAAAAATCCGCCCGGATCCCCGGCCCTGTCATCAGTAGTCATATATCCTGTGATTACTCCATACTTTACGATGGACAAGGGCAGTTATACGTGCGGGACTTCGGAATTCCCCCTTATGGGAATGACGATGGGTGAGATGATCGACCACATCGCGGCAAAGTACCCTGAGAACGAGGCAATAGTCTCCGTCCACCAGAACATCCGCTGGACGTACCGGGAGTTCCAGGCAAAAGTTAACGATGTCGCCCGGGCGCTCATGGGCCTTGGCGTGGAAAAAGGCGACCGGGTCGGCATCTGGGCGATGAACCACGCCGAGTGGATCGTCGTACAGTTTGCGACCGCCAAGATCGGGGCGATCATGGTCAACATCAACCCCGCCTACCGCACGTACGAGCTCGAGTATGTCCTCAAGCAGGCCGAGATCCAGACCCTTCTCCTGCAGGGGCGGTTCAAGACCTCGGATTATGTCGGCATGTTCTACGAGGCCTGCCCCGAGGCCTACGAGCAGAAGCCGGGAAAAATTTCAAGCGAGAAGTTCCCGTTCTTAAAAAACGTCGTCTTCATCGGCAACATCCCGTACAACGGCATGTACACCTGGGATGAATTCCTCGAAAAAGCCGAAGACATCACGATGGACGAGCTCATCGAACGGGGCGAAGCCCTCTCCTTTGACGACCCCATCAACATCCAGTACACGAGCGGCACGACGGGGTTCCCGAAGGGCGTTGTCCTCACCCACCACAGCGTCTTAAACAACGGCTACATCATCGGCGAAGGCATGGGCTTTACCGAGAAAGACCGGCTCTGCATCCCTGTCCCGTTCTACCACTGCTTCGGCATGGTCCTCTCCAACATGGCCTCCGCCACCCACGGGACAACCATGGTCCTACCCTGCCCCACGTTCGATGCCGAGGAAGTCCTCAAAACCATCGAGAAGGAACGCTGCACCGCGGTCCACGGCGTCCCCACGATGTTCATCGCCGAACTCTCCCTCCCGAGCTTCGCAAAATATAACCTCACGTCCCTGCGGACCGGCATCATGGCCGGCTCGCCCTGCCCGATTGAAGTGATGAAGCAGGTCAACCAGAAGATGAACATGCGGGATATCGTGATCGTGTACGGCCAGACCGAGACCTCCCCCGGCGTCACGATGACCACGACAAAAGACCCGCTTGAGCGACGGGTTACCACCATCGGGAAGGCATTTCCCCATACCGAGCTCAAGATTGTCGACCCGAAAACCGGCAAGATCGTCCCGATGGGAGAGATCGGGGAGGTCTGCGCCCGCGGCTACTGCGTGATGAAGTGCTATTACAACAACCCGTCGGCCACCCACGCGACGCTCGACAAGGACCACTGGAACCACACCGGCGACCTCGCCACGATGGACGAGGAGGGCTATTTCAGGATCGTGGGGCGGTTAAAGGACATGGTGATCCGGGGCGGGGAGAACATCTACCCCCGTGAGATCGAGGAGTTCCTGCACCACCACGAGAAGATATCCGATGTGTACGTGGTCGGCGTGCCGGATATCAAGTACGGCGAGGAACTCTGCGCATGGGTGAAGGTAAAGGAAGGCCAGACGCTCACCGAGGACGAGGTCAAGAATTTCTGCAAAGGAAAGATCGCCCACTTCAAGATCCCCCGGTATGTCATGTTCGTGAACGATTTCCCCATCAATATCTCCGGTAAGATCCAGAAGTACCTGATGCGGGAGGAATCGATAAAGAAACTCGGGCTTGAAGCGGCGGAAAATATCAAGACTGCGTAATAGACCGGGCTGGTTTTTTATTCTCCCGTCATTACTTTTTTTGGCCTGTATTAACGTTAACAAATCTTACTACATACACACTCACGATTCAATAATCCTTAAAGAGTGAAAGCAGTCATTCCTGCGCATATCGTTGCGATGAGTGCCGCCGCCCCCGAAGGGGCGCCCCCGCGGCGGGTAGGAGACTGCTCTGATCGCGTTCCGGCCATCACCAGAAAACATTCCCGGAATTGTTGCGAAAACCACCTAGCCCCGCCGTGCCCCGTGAGGGGCCCTGAGGCAGGGAGCACTCGTAATCAGTACCGATTGGATTCTCCGGTTTTTCGAAGGAAATATGCGATCTTGTCCCATCGCTTCAAAAAAATGAATCGGGCTGTTATCCCTCAATGGGCTTCTGCCCGTTATTCTTCCCCCGGGCAAGGGAGGCAAAGATCCCGATCACGCAGAGCACCGTGAAGAGAATAAACGCATAATGCAGGCTTGTCGTGAACTGCGCATAGTACTGCGGGGTGATCTCGACCTGCCCGATCACGATGGCAAAAAGCATCATCGCAATACCCATGGAGAGCATCTGCCCGAGAAGGCGCATCGTCCCGTTGATGCCGGAGGCGACACCGTAATACTTTTTCTCCACGGCGCTCATGATCGCGTTCGTGTTCGGGGATGAGAAGAGCCCGAAGCCAAGGCCGAGGATCATGAGCACCATGATGATGTACCAGAGCGGGGTGGTCTCTGAGAGGAAGATCAAAAGGAAGAGCCCAAACGCGGTAAATCCCATCCCGACTGACGAGATGATCTGCGAATCATACCGGTCCGAGAGCCGCCGGCAAACGGTGACACGAGCACCTGGATAACCGGGGCCGCAACAATAATAAAACCTGCATGCTCCGCCGAAAATCCTTTTGTGTACTGGAGGTCGAGGCTGAGCAGGAAGGCGATTGCGTAGGTGGCGGAATAGTTGATCAGTGCGGCAATGTTCGAGAAGGCAAAGATACGGCTCTTGAAGAAAAGTTGCATATTGAGGACCGGGCAGTCCTGTCGCTGCTCGTACCAGACAAAAACGCCGATCAAAACGAGACCGGCAAGAACGAGAACGCCTCCGGATACCTCGGGGAGCACGGAGAACCCGTACATGAGCGAGACAAGCGCGATGCTGTAGAGGATCGAGCCGGACAAGTCGAACCTCTCGCCGGCGCATTCCATCCACTCGCCTTTGAGTTTCCAGAGAACCAGAACGATCGCGGTGATTGCGATGGGCACGTTGATGTAGAAAATACTCTGCCACCCGAAGACATCGGTCAGGATGCCGCCGAAAGAACGGCCCGATAGAAAGCCCGAGGTACACGGATGTGATGTAAAGCCCGAGCGCCTTACCCCGCTCACCGGGGGGAAGACTGCCGTCAGGATGGCCGCCGATGTGCCAAAGATCATGGCGCTCCCGATACCTTGGAAGACCCGAACCGTGATCATCTGCTGCTCGGTGGCGACAAACGTCATCACGAGCGACGCGGCACCAAAAATGGCCAGACCGCACAGGAAAATTTTTTTCCTCCCGTAGATGTCCGCGATCTTCCCGAACGGGACCAGGAAAAGAGCGGAAGCGAGGAGATACGCGGTCGCTACCCATGAAAGCGCAATCGCGTCCATGTGGAACTGGCTGCCGATCGTAGGCAGCGCGATATTTACCGCTGATCCGTCAAACGGCGTGAGAAAACCGGCAAGGATCGCGATCATGAGGACAATGCGTTTTTCCGTTGCGGTGACCGGCAGGGCAGGTACGCGGCAGATCGCCGGATCCTGACGGCCGGCATCACTGGTGGCAGGGGCTTCCGCAGGCATGATATACTCCCGGTGAAATCAGGGGACAAGTAACGTTTTTTTGGAAATTATTGCGTGAACGGGCGGACCGGCAGGGCACCGGCACCCGTTGTTACGGAGGTATCCGGGGGCGGGTAGTTCATCCGCACCAACCGGAAATGCTTCGTTAGATCACACCGAACCATGCGATATATGATATGACCACCATCACGACAACAAGCACGATCAGGATCTTGTACCCGCACTTGTCACAGATACCAAGATACGAGGGATGGCAGTCGTGGCAGTATTCGGATTTACAGACCTTGCAGGTCGTACTGTGGGTATGACCCGGGTGGTTCTCGCAGGTTGTCATAATTCAATTGTTCGGCGCGAAACGGTAAAGAAGTGTCGGATGAGGGACGGCCCGTTCAAGGGCAGTCTACTTCCGGATCAGGTCCCCGATGAGACGGGAGACCCGGGCCTGTGCCTCGGTGGTCGCAGCCTCGTCCCGCTCGATGGAGAGGGTGAGAATGTCACCCTCGCCGGACCCTGCCGGAAGGAGCGCAGACGGGATATTGAGCCGGAGATTTTCCTCTCCGGGAATGACAATGACGGCGATGGTCTCCCCGATACGATCGATCACGGCCTTCATGGACAACCGATCCGTTCACACGGGAGTTTGTGCCCGCCTGACAAGGTCGGCAGCTGCGTGTGCGGCGTTCTTGAGGATCTCAGCCTCGCCCGGGATCTCATGGTCAAGCATCAGCACCCGGCCGTTGCAGATCGTGGTCTCCACGGCAGCCCCGCTGCACGCATACACAAGGTTGGAAGCGGCGTTATGGAGCGGCGTGTTGCACGGCGTGTTGGTTGAGACAAGGATAATATCGGCAGGCGCACCTGCGGTGAGAACACCGGTGCCAAAGCCCAGTGCCTTTGCACCGTTTGTGGTCGCCATCGCAAGCGCTGCCGGTGCCGGGAGCACGGTCGGATCGTTCCAGAAGAATTTCTGGAGGAGTGCTGCGATCTTCACCTCTTCGAACATATCGAGGTTGTTGTTCGATGCGCACCCGTCCGTCCCGAGGCAGACATTTGCCCCGGCGCTCGCAAGCTGCGGGTACGGCATCGCCCGGTGGGTGGCAAGTTTCATGTTGCTTGCCGGGTTGTGGGCGACAGAGACGCCCCTTTTGCCGAGGAGCGCACATTCCGCATCGTCCAGCCAGCACCCGTGCGCCGCGATGGTCGTGGGGGTCAGGATACCGCATTCGTCCAGCAGGGCGGCCGGACGTTTCCCGTGCTGCGAGACGCAATCGTTTACTTCTTTTTCAGTTTCCGAGAGATGGATATGAACAGGGATCTGCTGGTCGCGGGCAAATTCTGCGCACCACTTCAGGCCTTCGGGCGAGACCGTGTAGGGGGCGTGCGGGCCGGCCGCTGCCCGGATCCTCGGGTTGTCCATCTTTTTTATGTGGGCGGCAAGCGTTTCGGTCGCCTTGCACTCGTGCTCCCGTTTTTCTGCATCGCCAAGGTCGATGAACCCGTAGCAGAGCAGGGCACGGATGCCGGCCTCGTCCACGGCCTTTGCAGCGGACTCCATCTGGAAGTACATGTCGTTAAAGGCCGTTGTGCCGGTCCGGATCATCTCAAGGCAGGCAAGTTTTGTGCCCCAGTAGACATCATCGGCGGTCAGATGGGCTTCGAGCGGCCAGATCTTCTGACTGAGCCAGTCCTGCAGGATCATATCGTCTGCGTAGCCCCGCAGGAGTGACATTGCCGCGTGTGTGTGCGTGTTTGAGAGACCCGCAAGAGCGAGTGCGCCGTCGCCATCGACGATGAACTCGGCCTCGCCCCGGTGCCGCTTGCGGATATCGCGGCCGATATCCGTGATCGTCTCTCCGGCATCGATGAAGATATCCACCGGCTTGTTGTCGGCAACAACATTGGTGATGAGCACCGATTTTTTCTTCCCGAATATATCCGCTGTCTCGTGTTTTTTTTCCGTCATGGTGGTATTCCCCCGTATTATCTCATCTTTTTAATAATCGCACTGACAATCTCCTCGGTCCGGTGGCTGTATGCCTTCGAGGTCGAGAGGATGTGGTCGTACGTGAGCACGTCTTTCCCCAGACCGTTTGCATAATTATCGATCGTGCAGAGCGCGGCAAAGTCCATGCCGAGTTCGCAGGCAAGCGTCGCTTCCGAAGCGACGGTCATCCCCACCACATCGGCAACCTTTGCAAGTGCCGCCACTTCAGCGACGGTCTCAATCCGGGGCCCCCGGGTCTGCACGTAGACGCCCCCGAGCCGGGCCTCAGGCACCACCGAGTAAAGTTTATCAGCGAGCGCCCGCGGGAGTTCCGGCCTGACGTGCTCAATTTTGTGGTCGTGGATGGAGGGGATATCGGTCACGCTGATATAATCGGTCGGAATAAGGAGCGTCCCCGGCGCGATCTCGGTTTTAAGCGAGCCCGATGAGCCGAACGCAACAATGTGGTCGACACCGGCGATAGCCATCGCCGCAAGGTTTGCCCGGTAATTGATCCGGTGCGGCGGCCGGCCGTGCTGGTGGCGCATCAGCATCACGATATCCCCGCAGAGGAGGTCGGCGCTCCCGAAAGGGGTGGCGACACTCTCTTTTTTCAAGTCCGGCAGGGTCGAAAAGAGCAGGCTTGTCCCGCCGATGATACCAAGCATCAGGCAATGCCCCCTGCATCTTCGCAGGAACTCCTGCGGGTGTATGAAAGCCACTCCATGGATCTTCGAAACAAAGGTTGTGTGCACCGGCACTAATACCTAGCGCACAGGAGGCGTTGTGGGGCTTGGCATTTTCATACGACCACCATTAAACGTAAATTTGTCCCGGCCCCAATAACATCCTATGGGCATGTTCGATACCGTCAGCGATGAGACGATTAAAAAGGGGGAGTGCACGGACATCTACTTTGTCCGCACCGAGGAGGTCCTGGAAAGAGAGCAGATAAACCCGCTCGTATCCATGGAGGTGACCGCGGCGGCGCTCCCGGATTCGTGGGGTATCGTCTGCGGTTTGTCCGATGTGCTCGCGCTTCTTGAAGGCGTGCCCGTGACGGTCGATGCCATGCCGGAGGGGACGCTCTTTTACCCGGGTGAACCGGTCCTCCGCATCACCGGGCGGTACCGGGACTTCTGCCGGTACGAGACCGCGATCCTCGGGTTCCTCTGCCATGCCTCCGGGATCGCATCGGCGACCGCACATATCATGTGCGAGGCAAAGGGCAGGCCCGTGTATTCCTTTGGTTCCCGCCGGCAGCACCCGTCAATTGCCATGATGATCGAGCGGGCCGCGTGGATCGGGGGGGCCGACGGGGTATCGAACACCTGCGCACCCTCGGGCATGCCGGTTGTCGGGACGATGCCGCACGCGATGGTGATGTGCTTTAAAAAACCGGAGGATGCCTGGCGCGCCTTTGACCGCGATGCCCCGGCCGATGTCCCCCGTATCATGCTCTGCGACACCTACTGCGACGAAAAAACGGAGTCACTGAATGCGGCCGAATGCGGCGCGACGGCGGTCCGGCTCGATACGCCCCGGTCCCGACGCGGAAACATGCGTGCTATCATCGAAGAGGTCCACTGGGAACTGGATTCCCACGGGTATTCCCGGGTGAAGATATTCCTTTCCGGCGGAGTGACCCGGGAGGACGTGATCGCGTACCGGGACTGCGTCGATGCATTCGGGATCGGAGGGGCAATCGCAAACGCCCCCGTGGTCGACTTTGCGCTGGACATCGTGGAGATCGAAGGAAAACCGAAAGCCAAACGGGGAAAGCGGAGCGGGGTTAAGCAGGTCTACCAGCTCGTGTGCGAAAAACACCGGACCCTGCCCGTGGGGCAGACCCCCCCCGCAAACGCCGCTCCGCTGATCCGCCAGTATATCCTTAACGGCCGGATCGTGCGGCAGTCGGACATGCAGGAGGCACGTGAGCGGGTGCTTACATGGATCCGCAGATCAACCGAAGAGAAAAAGGAGCCGGGAAAAAAGAACGGGAAAACCGGAACGCCAAAGAAGCCCTCAACCGTTCCGAAGGCCTGACAAGGTCACCACTCATTTGCGGGGTTACGTTCCGGACCCCTCCCATGCCCGGGGGCATGCGGCAGGAGCACCCAATTCTTTTAACCTATGCCGTGCAACAATGTTAGAGCGGGCCGGTAGATCAGTGGTAGATCGCTTCCTTGGCATGGAAGAGGCCGCGGGTTCAATTCCCGCCCGGTCCATCCGTTTATTCCTGTTTTTGCACATGTTTTTTATACTCACGGACAGACGGTATGTCCTGAGACCATGCGCATCCGTGACCTGATCCTTCCCGAAGACCAGATCTTCTTTATCCTCTTTAAGGACATGGCCGGGAAGATCAAAGAAGCCGCAACGACATTAAACGAGATCACCCACGAGCTTCCCGAAGGAACGGAAAAATCCCACAAAGTGCGCCAGACTCGAGCACCTCGGGGATGAGACGACCCGTCATATTTACGAGCGCCTTAACGAGTCGCTTATCACGCCGCTCGAACCGGACGAGATTGCCCGTCTTGCCCCTGCCTTTGACGATGTACTGGACAAGCTCGACTGGGTGACCCACCAGATCGCCACCTACGAGCATCCCGAAGTCAAACGACGTCTTAAAAGAATATTCCTACCTGATTGTCATGACCTCAAATGAGATCGCCGATGCACTGGACGCCCTTGCAACCTTAAACCGTCCGGCCGATGTCAGCAGCCACGTGATCGAGATCAACCGGCTCTACAACCTGTCCGGAGAACTGCTCTCACGGGCCGTGCTTGAACTCTTTAAGACCGAGGACCTGCTGCTGATCATCAAGCTCAAGGATATCTACGAGAGCATGGCAAAAGTGATGGAAAAATGCAACGATGTGGGCCATGCCCTCTCTGATATCTCGATGAGCCACGCATGACCGGCTATGATCCTGTCATCCTGTTCGGCATCCTCCTTGCGCTTGCCCTGAATTTTTTCAACGGGCTTGCAGATGCCGCACAGGGTGTCGCAACGGTTGTCGCAACACGAGCCCTCTCCCCCGCAAAAGCTGTTTTCCTGACCGGGGTCTGTAACATGGCCGGGCCCTTTATCTTTACGACCGCGGTTGCGGCAACGATCGGGACTGCGATCGTCCATGCCGATGCGCTGACCCCGGAGACGATCATCGTTGCCATGCTTGCGTCAACGACGCTGGTGTTCTGTGCGACAAAACTCGGCCTCCCCGTTTCGAGCAGCCATGCGCTCATCGGCGGCCTTGTCGGGTCCAGTGTTGCTGCTTTCGGGCTTGCTGCGGTCATCTACCCCACCTGGAGCGTGATCGGGCAGATCGTTGTCTGGGGACTACTTGGAGCGGTTCTCGGGGCCGTCGCTGTAGGGGCAATTGCCGCAGCATTTGAAGGTGACATACGGCTTGCCCTCATTATCGGGGCCATCGGCGGGGCTGCATTTGCCATTCCGGTCATGATGGTCCTTGGCGTGCTCAAGATTACCGGGCTGCTTGTGGTTATCCTCTTCATCTTTATCTCGCCCGTCCTTGGCGCGGTCACCGCATTTCTCTTTGATGTGCTCATCTCGCACCTGTTCAAAAACTCGCGCCAGAACCGGATGAAACGGATTTTTTCGCCGCTCCAGATCGTTGCCTGCCTATTCCAGGCCACCAGCCACGGTGCAAATGACGGGATGCACGCGGTGGGTGTGATTACCGCACTCCTTGTCGCGGGCGGCATCCTTACCGCTTTTACCGTACCGACATGGGTGCTCCTGCTCTCCGCAATCGCCATCGGGCTTGGCACCTGTTTTGGCGGCTGGAAGGTTGTTGACCGGATGGCAAAGGGCATTACGAAGATCCGCCCCTACCAGGGATTCTGCGCAGGGACGGCCGGTAGTGCCACCCTTGCCCTTGTCACGATGCAGGGTATCCCGGTCTCGTCCAACCACGTGATCAGCGGTGCGATTGTCGGCGTTGGCGTGACCCGGGGGAAAAATGCAGTCCGGTGGAAGGTCGTACGGGAGATGATGACTGCGTGGGTGATTACGATCCCGCTCGCGGCGTTCTGTGCTTTTATCGGGTATCTTCTTTTCACAACGGTATATGCGGCCCTTTTGTGAGCACAATATTTCGCTATATTTTTCAGGTTGCTCGACTGATTACCAGTAGGTTTAGTGTATGGGACTCCGTGAATTGCTGATACCGCAGGACAAGATATTCTTCGAGATGTTCGAACGCCAGGCTGCAACGGTACGGGAAGCGGCATACCAACTGGTGGCATTGAGCGAGGACTTCACTAACGTCAGGGATAAGAGGCATTCAATTGAACTGCTCGAACATCAGGGCGACCAGATCACCCATGGCATCTACGAGCAGCTCAACCGCACCTTTATTACACCCCTTGACCCGGAGGAGATCTCCCGTCTCGCATCGGCACTTGACGATGTACTGGACTATATCGACAGTTCGGCAGAGAAGATGTTCTATTACGGCATCGACAGCACGGATTCGCACATGGTAGAACTCTCAAAACTGATCCATCTCTCCACAATGGAGATTGAAGGGGCGGTAAAAGGCATCCGTTCGATCAAGGATCCGCGGTACATCGAGGAGCGCTGTATCGAGGTGAACCGGCTGGAGAACCTTGCAGACGACGTGCTTGCCCATGCGGTGACCGATCTTTTCAAGACCACTGACGCAATCGCGATCATCAAGCTCAAGGATATCTACGAAAATCTCGAAACGGCGACCGATTACTGCGAGGATGTGGCAAATATTCTCTCAGACATCGCCATCCGACACTCATGAGGCGATGCTTTTGAAGCAGAGGTGTAGTGGAGAAGGATACCCATGATTGCGGCGCCGCTGATCCTCATTATCGCGATCATTATCATAGCGCTCGTTTTTGATTTCACGAACGGGTTCCATGATTCGGCCAATTCGATCTCGACAGTGGTGTCCACAAAAGTGCTCTCACCCCGGAATGCCGTGCTATTTGCGGCGTTTTTTAATTTTCTTGCAGCATTCGGTTTCGGGGTGGCGGTGGCAAACACCATCAGTAATATCGTGGAACTCAACGTCGTTGCGACCGCGGTTATTCCCTATATTATCCTCGGTGCATTGACCGGCGCCATCAGCTGGAACCTGATCACCTGGTTCTTTGGTCTCCCGACATCGTCGTCCCACGCGCTTATCGGTGGTCTCACCGGTGCCGGCATCTCTGCGGCAGGACTTGCCGCCATCAAATGGTCGACCGTCGGTCAGGTCGCACTCTTTATGGTACTCTCACCGATGATTGGACTTACCTGTGGCTTTTTATTTATGGCAGCGCTCCTCTGGCTCACCCGCAAATCCAACAAACCGACGGCAGAAGTGCATTTTAAGAGGCTTCAGCTCTGTTCTGCGGCCGCTTACAGTTTCAGCCACGGGACAAACGATGCCCAGAAGACGATGGGGATCATCGTCCCGCTCCTCTTCTCTATCGGGTATTTCAGCGCGGGTGTCAATACCAGTCACCTTCCGGTGCCGTTCTGGGTGATCATTATCTGTTATACGACGATTGCTCTCGGGACCCTTTCCGGCGGGTGGCGGATTGTCAGGACCATGGGATACAAGATCACGAAACTCCGGCCGGTGAACGGTTTTGCCGCGGAAACGGCCGGGGCTGCAACGATCCTCGGTGCATCTGCGGCCGGTATCCCGGTGAGTACGACGCATGTGATCTGTTCGTCCATCATGGGCGTCGGTTCCACCATGGGCACGAGTACGGTAAAATGGGGCGTTGCGCGAAGCATCATGTTCGCATGGATTCTCACCATTCCCATCAGTGCGCTGATTGGTTTTGTCTCATTCCAGGTGATCCGGATCTTCATCGGGTATAAATTTTCCTGTTGCTAGGGGTCTAAAAGAATAAACGAAAAAAACAATTTTTGTAATTTATGAGTTTTTTTTTAGTTTTCCGGGTTTGTCCGGTAATACCGGCAGAGCGTGTTTATCACACATGACGGGCACTGCGGTTTTTTTGCCGTGCAGCATGCCCTGCCGTGGGCGATAAACACATCGGTGAGGTCGCCCCACTCCGTTTTGGAGAACAGGGCCATGAGGTCGCGTTCGATCACCGTAACGTCATCGGTATCCGAGAACCCGATCCTCTGCGCAAGCCGGCGCACATGGGTATCCACGGCGATCCCGTGGTTCTCCCCAAAGCCATGGTACAGCACGATATTTGCGGTTTTCCTGCCGACGCCGGGAATGGAGAGCAGCGTTTCCATGGTATCCGGTACTTTTCCGCCAAAATCCGACATCAGGGTCTGCGCGGCCGCGATGAGGTGCCGTGCCTTTGCATGGTAGAAGCCGAGGCTGTGGATGATGGGCTCCAGTTTAAGGATTTTGGCCCGGGCAAGGGCTTCGGGAGTCGGGTAGGCAGAAAAGAGCGGCTCCTTTACCATGAGCACGGCACGGTCGGTGGTCTGTGCGGAGAGGATTGTCAGGATAAGCACTTCAAACGGCGTACCCCTGCAGACCGTTGTCGGGGATTCACGGGCATGCGGGTACTGTACAGAAAGCCGAGAATAGATCCGGGCCGCATCCTGTTTTTTCATAATGTATGGGGTAGGGCGGATTCGAACCGCCGTCAAAGCGTCCCAAACGCTCTAGGATGGACCAGGCTACCCTACTACCCCACGCGCTTTACAGTATTGTCTGTGGCCGCTAAAAATACCTGCCGTTTGCCGGCCCCGTAAAAAAATTTAGAGCGGAAGAACCTTTTTTCTTGTCTCGCTGACGATAGAACAGTCGCACTTCCCCAAAAGAAGGGCGTCGGAAAGATTTTTTGGTGTGGTTCCATCGAGCACCACAAGCGGGATGTGGCTGCGCTCCACCACCCGGGCGGCGATAATATCGAGGACATTGTGCGATCCGGCACCCAGTCCGCCTTTCCCCACGATCCCGATGAGTTCTGACGGTGTGAGCGTTTTGAAGTGTTTTGCACCGGTGAACCTGTTGGGGTCCTTGTCATAGATGCCGTTTACCGATGTCACGTTGACAAAAACGTCGGCATGCACCCGTTCGGCAAGGACCGCGGCAACCGCGTCCGTCGTCTGGCCCGGGGTGATCCCGCCCATGACCACGATCTTTTTTGACTCGGCAAATTTCTTTGCCTCCGAATGGCTCTCGGCAACCTTCGGGTAGGCTGACTCGCCGAGCGCGGAAATTAACAACATCGCGTTGAGCCGGGTCACGAGAATGCCGATCTCGTCAGCGGTGCCCTCATCGATGCCAAGACTCCGGGCGACCCCGATATAGTCCCGTGCCCCGCCCCCGCCTCCGACAACGACGAAGAGCCGGTGCTTTGCGGCAATCTTTTCAAGCACCGGAAGATATGCCTTGATCCGGTTTTCCTTAAGTTCCGGGATCAGGATCGAACCACCGAGCGAGATAACGACTGTCTTCATTGCACTAGTTTTTGTACAGGATGCTCATATAGAGTTGTTCTAAGGAAGTCCCGACCATGTTGTGCTGTCCGGTCTGTAAGAGCCGTGATATCTTCCCGGTTGCTGGGGGATATATGGGCCAGGTGTATCTCTGCAAGAACTGTAAGTACCGGGGATCGTTTGTCCTTGAAGTGGATGACGATGCGGTTGATGGTGAAGGGGAAAAAGAGCCGGGGAAATAACCGTTCAAGAGCGGTCACACGGGGGTGACATGATATGCATGAGGCGCGCCAGTACACAAAAAAGGAAAAGAACTCGGTTAAGTGCTCGCTCTGCAGCCACCGCTGTGCGATTGCCGACGGAAAACACGGGATCTGCGGGGTGCGGCAGAACGAGGGGGGAACGCTGTACGCCACCTCCTACGGCCTCGTGAGTGCCGAAGCCGTCGACCCCATCGAGAAAAAACCGCTCTTCCACTTCCTGCCCGGCACCCTGTCGTATTCGCTGGGCGGCATCGGGTGCAACTTCCGGTGCGAGCACTGCCAGAACTGGCAAATCTCGCAGGTGGACAGCACGAGCGCCCGCCTCATCCCCATCTCCCCGAAAGAGGGGGTCGCCCGCGCCCTTGACAAGCGGGAGCGCGAGCATCTCCTGGACATACAACGAACCGACCATCTGGCACGAGTATACGCTGGACATGGGCACACTCGCCCGGGCAAAGGGTCTTGGGACCTGCTACGTGACAAACGGCTACATCACGGAGGAGGCCCTGCGGGAACTCTCTCCGATGCTTTCGGCGTTCCGGGTGGACCTCAAGGCATTTTCCGACGATTTCTACCGGAAGATCTGCGGGGCGCACCTCCAGCCGGTGCTGGATGCGGCAGTACTCGCCCGGGAACTGGGTATGCATATCGAGACCGTGACGCTTGTCATCCCCGGGACTGAACGACAGCATGGAGGAGCAGGAGAACCTGATCCGCTGGGTGATCGAGCATCTGGGCCCCGAAACGCCGATGCATTTCTCCGCGTTCCACCCGGATTACCGGATGACGGATCGCGGTGCAACCCCGGTCGCACTGCTTGAGAAGATCTGTTCCCGTGCAAAAGAACTCGGGCTCCGGTTCCCGTACCTGGGAAATGTCGCCCACCACCGGTACGAGAACACGTACTGCCCGGCCTGCGGTGCGATGCTTATCGAGCGGCGGGGATTTTCGAGCCAGTATCACGGGACTTGACGACCGGCAGTGCACCAGCTGCGGCGAGACCATCGGGATCGTGCGCCATGTCCCCTGAACCCTGCCCACCTGATACCCGGTTTATCGCGGACCGGATGCTTGGCACGCTCACCCGGTACCTCCGGTTCATGGGCTACGATACGATCAGCGCAAACGGATTCCGGTGCGGGAATGCAGACGAGGACACCCTGCTTCTTACTCTCGCACAGGACGAGCACCGGATCCTGCTGACCCGGACCACGAACTTGCCCGGAGGAGGAAACGACCTCGCGGTGCTGGTGACGGACGGAGATGTGCTCACACAGGTGCAGCAGCTTGTCGGTCTGGGCCTCATCGAGCGCCGCCTCCTCATGAGCCGGTGCTCCCTCTGCAACACGGTGCTGCGGGAGGCCCGGGAGGAGGAGATCGATGCTGCCCCGTATGCACCCCGTGACCGGAACGGATATACATTCTTCTGGTGCGAGCGGTGCGGGAAACTGTACTGGAACGGCTCGCACGGAAAGAGCCTGCTGCAGAGGATCGATGCCGGGCTCAAATCCTGATCGGTCCCGAATATCAGCCCTCTTTTTTAGCACGGGAAATAGTTCCGGATTATCCGGTACTATATCCAGTCGTACCCGGTTGTAACCTTCCTGATACCCGGACTTTTCCGGCCTTCCTTTCCTGACGCTCTGCCCATGCAGGAGCTGCTGATATTTTTCTCCGGAATCCGGTGCCGGGGTACTGCATGCTGCCAGAACCGCCCGCGGATTATGGTGACGGTCACCCCGTATGGCCTCCTGTCGAGAGTGCAGGGGGTCCGGATATAGTGAACTGCCCGGTTAAAGATATGCCGGTTAGGGTACATAATTCGCCGGCTGTCATGGAGTCAATATAATACCTCCAACAGGAAGGATGGTAGACATGACCTCTCCGTGAGGAATTATCGAACCGGGATACACGATCCTGACATGTACGGGGATATACCCCGGAAAATGTTTACAGGACGTGCATCACCATGACATAATCCCGCAAGCATGCGGTCAGGAAATTGCACACAAGAGACGGAGAATCTATGAAAATAAAAATGATGATTTGTAGTTTTATCCTGGTACTCCTGATGGTATCAGCGGTCTATGCTACCGACAGTGACATCCGGCAGCTCGACAAGTTCCACGACAAGCACTTCGACCAGTTCGTCTACGAGCAGTTCGACCTCGATCGATACTGCGGCACTGGTCTATGTCTCAAACGTGACCATGGACCCGGAAACGTTCTTCCCCGGGGATGAAGGCACCGTAACCGTGACCCTCACAAACGGCGGCACAACTGCCATCGGGCTTTCCCATCCGGATCTTCTCAGTACCCACCTCAACGTTCAGGCAAGTGACTGGAATGGCATGAGTTTTGTCGGTGCCGGATCAACGATCACGTACTCGGTCAGGTTCACCGTAAAACAGACCGAGGGATCCTATCCTGCGCTGTTTACCATCGGGACACAAAGCGGCAATGCCATCCATTATCCGGTACAGATTGTGGTAAGTTCAAACAGTCTCAAGGCCGCTGTCACGTCAAAACCGACCTCGTTTGCACCTGAAGCCGAGCAAAACGTGACGCTCACCCTGATGAATACCCGCGACGGGGAGATAAAAAACGTCGTGATTACTCCTGAAGGTGACCGGTATCGAATCGACTCCGACCACGGACCTCATTTCTACCATAAATCCCTACAGTTCCACCGATGTATCCTTCGGCATTACCCCCCACCAGGCATCGAACCTCACGTTTGTCATCAGTTACCAGAACGGCGATAATACCCATACCACAAACGTAGTACTGCCCATTGACATCGGCCAGGACAAAACAGCGGCAGTACCCGTTCTCAACAATGTTGCCCTCACGACATCAGGTTCAGCGTACGACATCACCGGTGATATTACAAATGCCGGTATCTCGGATGCCTATGGTGTGGTTGTGACCGTGGGATCGCCGGCAACCGGTACGGGGACGTACCCTGAATATGCAATAGGGAGTATCGCCTCTGACGATTCCGGCAGTTTCGAACTGACTTTTACCAGCAGTGATCTCACGGCAGTCCCGGTCATTATCAGCTGGAAGGACTCTGACGGTAATGATTATAGTCTCACAAAGACGCTCGATCTGGCCACGAGCTCAGGAACCGGCAGTTCAACTTCTACCAGCAGTTCCAAGACTTCATCCACATCTTCGAGTTCCATGAGTGGCGGCCCCAGCGGGATGAGCGGTGGCCCAGGTGGGAATATGGGAGGCCCCGGCGGCAGCAGTAGCAGCACCACATCGCTTTTCACGAGCAGTAAAGGCGCTGGTATCAGCTCGTTCTACCCGATCATAGGAGCAGTGATCCTCCTCATTGCCGGCATCGTCCTGTGGAAAAAGCGGAAATGGATCTCACTTAAACTGAAAAAACAACAGTGAGGGATCGGATATGACCGATACCCCCCTTATCCAGCTTGTTGACGTGACAAAGACGTATCACTTGGAGAGCGGAGATTTTACCGCTCTCGATCACGTCTCCCTTGATATCATGGACAACGATTTCGTCGCGATTATGGGACCATCAGGATCCGGGAAGTCGACCATGATGAACCAGCTGGGAATTCTCGATGTCCCCACATCGGGAAAATTGTATATCTCCGGGAGAGATGTGGCTGAAATGTCAGCCCTTGAGCGGACGCATATGCGCAGGGATACAATCGGGTACATTTTCCAGAAATTCTACCTGATCCCCCTTCTTTCGGCATACGAGAACGTGGAGTACCCGCTCATCCTGAAGTACAAGAAACGGGACACCACCGACAGGGCCCACCTCCTGCTCGAACAGGTGGGCATTGACAAGGATATGAGCGCACACCGGCCTACCCAGCTCTCAGGGGGACAACAGCAGCGGGTGGCCATCGCCCGGGCGCTTGTAAACGAACCGAAGATCCTTCTCTGCGATGAACCGACCGGGAATCTCGACAGCAAGACCGGGTACCAGATCATGGACATCCTCTGCGGCCTGCACCGTGAAGGAAAAACGGTTATCCTCGTGACCCATGACCCGAAGATCGCAGAGTATGCCCGCCGTACCATCAGGCTCGAGGACGGGAGGATTGCAGAATCATGATCAAAGGAGATATCTTCTTTAATCTCTCGGTCAGGAGCGTGCGGCTGAATTTCCTGCGGTCGATGCTTGCCGCAATCGGGATTGTGATCGGTGTTGTCGCCATTGCGTCCATGGGCATGCTCGGCACCAACATGCAGCTGGAAGTAAAGGACCAGCTCTCCTCCAGCGCAAACACGATTGTCATATCCTCCGATTCTGTCAGGATGGGCCCGCCCGGATTCACCCCCTCCTCATCGACGGCTTCAGGAGTGACGAAAACTGAACTCACGAAGATTACCTCGGTCGTGGGAACAAACGGCACGGTCATTCCCGTTTACTCAACAAACGGCGAGTTTACGATCAGTTCAGTCGCCGGGAGGGGCTCGATCTATCGGTCTCGACCCGGGTGATATCTCGAAGTTCCTCACCCTGAACCAGTCGTACGGTAACGGGACAACGAATCTGGGGGTAAACGAGGTACTGGTAGGATCGACTATTGCCGAAGAATTTAACCTTAAGGTGGGGACCCGCATTAAGATCGGGTCGTTCTCATCGACATCCCGGCCCGAGCTGCGTATTGCCGGGGTCCTCAAGGCACGGGGAACGGTTGCCGATGGCATTTCGACCGATAACGGGATCGTGGTGAACAGCAAGTGGTATACCGACCAGTACGGCGGGAAAAACAAGTTCACGCAGGTGAATGTCATCGTCAAGGACGTTGACAACATCGACGATATCGAAACTGCCCTCGATGCGAAGATCAACACGAATGCGAAAGTCCCCTCTGTCAGGATCACGGATGCCACATCCCAGCTGGAGACGGAGACGGCAACATTGAGCACAGAGACTGAGTTCCTTGAGGCAATCGGCGCAATAGCACTTCTTGTCGCTGCCGTGAGTATCTTTAATGTGATGATGATGTCTGTGAGTGAACGCATACAGGAGATCGGTATCCTGCTCTCCATCGGGACAGAGAAAGGCGAAGTGCGCCGGATGTTCATCTACGAAGCATTTATCCTCGGGCTTCTGGGGGCAGGTATCGGAGGGGTCAGCAGTCTGATTATAGGATACTCTGTCGTGGATGCGATGATTGGCACGACGGCGTATTTCTTCCAGCCGGCAAGTATCCTGTACGTCCCGGCTGCCATGCTCATCGGCGTGGTTGTCTGCGTCATATCCGGAGTATATCCGGCGTGGCGGGCATCGAACATGGACCCGATTGATGCACTGAGGAGTGAATAAGAACATGGCCCGGCTGATGCGAGACAGCCCCATGAGGGTAATATCATGTCCGTGCTGCTGAAATATTATGTCCAGCGTGTCATCTCAAAAATCGTCGTGCCAAACCTGGCACGGATAAACCGGGCAAAGGAACGAAAAGAGCACCGATCCCGTTAATTTTTTTCGTGACAGGCGGTTTCCCGGTATCACCTTTTTTAAAGATGATCGATCATTCAACCGGATATCTTTCACCCCGGAGTTTAACCAATCCCCACAAAGGATACATAATTTCACTCTGTCAATGAGGGCAATATAAGACCGTTCCCATCCATCGGCATGCTGGTGAGTACCCGGTAAAGGTAGTCACCGGTGGGGGTGAACCGTACAAGACGAAAAACAACCACATACATGAACCGTTTACGATAGTACCCCGACGTGAGGACTCCTCGTGTTTGGGAAAGGAACACGGGAAGAACCGGCATATCCGGTAACACTTCACGTCCGGCACTGCGGGTGATCCACGGACCAGAGCAGGTAAAAAAGTCACGGTTGATGGAATACGATTGAGAGCACACAATCAGGAAAGGCACAAAAACACGGTACCACAAAGAGGTATCACTATCCAGGCAGCGATGATATACCAGAACAGGTGAGATCTTACCCGAGGATCTCCCTTCTCGTTCCGGCAGTTGAAAGACCGGTCAACGGTTTTTTACCCGGTGGGGGCAAAACCTGCAGTGCCCACCGGGTTTCCCGGACATCAAAGGGATCTTTAATCCCTCTTCTACCTTTTTTTTACAGAGTGATATTGCAGAAAGCCGGCGGGAGGATGCACGGTCATGGTGGTTCTGCATAGTCCCAACCAGCCGGTTCAATAATGACTCATTTGAGGGTATATTTCACCATCTACGTAGATCTCATAATAAATAACGACGTGGGGGATCGGGTGTACCATACAAGGTGTACCATGCATAACTTACTTCATGCTGCATATCAACAGCAGCCACGTTCCGGAGGAGTATGATGATAAAGATCCCACTTCGGGGGATTGTTTCAATCCTCCTCGCCAGCATGTTGTTCATCCTGCCGGTATCGGCAGTATCCACGCCGGTCGCCGCGTTTGCATCGAATGCAACTTCCGGGACTGCACCACTCGCCGTACTCTTCATCGATGAATCCACAAACACCCCGGCATCGTGGCTGTGGTCGTTTGGCGACGGGAGTACTTCTTCAACAGAGAGCCCGTCGCATACGTATACAAGCGTTGGCACGTATACCGTGACCCTCACGGCCACCAATGCGGCTGGCAGCAACACGATCACGAGGACCGGGTATATCACGGTCAGCAAATCTGATTCTGCACCGGTCGCAAATTTTGTTGCAAATGTGACCTCCGGGACTATACCTCTATCAGTCCAGTTTGTGGACTCTTCTACGAATCCCCGACATCGTGGGTCTGGTCGTTTGGTGACGGAGGGTCATCGACCTCGCAGAACCCGTCCCACACCTACACGAGTGCCGGCACCTATACCGTGACCCTCACGGCGACCAATGCAGCAGGCAGCAACACGCTCTCTGAGTCCGGGTATATTACGGTAAGTAAGGTGGCTGCATTACCGGTTGCATCATTCGTCAGCAACAGAAACCTCCGGGACAGCACCGCTGACGGTCCAGTTTGTGGACTCTTCCACGAATGCCCCGACATCGTGGGTCTGGTCGTTTGGCGACGGGGGTTCATCGACCTCGCAGAACCCGTCCCATACGTATACAAGTGTCGGGACGTATACGGTGACCCTCACGGCCACCAATGCGGCAGGCAGCGACACCGACACCGAGACCGGCTATATCAGCGTCGATCTCACCATCCCCGTCGCATCCTTTACGGCAAATTTTACCTCCGGGCCTGAGCCGCTTACGGTCAAATTCACGGATACTTCAACCAATTCTCCGACTGAATGGTACTGGTCCTTTGGGGACGGCGATACCTCGTCTGACCAGAATGTGACCCATACGTACACCAGTACCGGCACCTATACGGTCGGACTGACCGCATACAATTCGGCAGGGAGCAACGTAACAAGCGCATCAGACTACATTACCGTGGTCAGTGGCACGGTCACCCCGGATGTCTCTTTTACCGCGGATGTCGTGCAGGGAGCCATCCCTCTTACCGTCCAGTTCACGGATACCTCGGAGAATTCTCCGACATCGTGGTTATGGTCCTTTGGAGATGGGGTTTCATCGACCTTGCAAAATCCGTCCCATACGTATTCGGAGAGCGGCACCTACACGGTCAAGCTCACGGCAGCCAATGGCGGGGGCAGTAATACGGTAACCCGGAGCGGGTATATTACGGTCACGGAAGCAACGATCACGACACTCCCGACGTCAGCCGCAGCAACCCCGACCCCGACATTGACCGAAGTCACGGAGTCCCTGACTCCCACACCCGCTGCCGAAAATACAGCGGCACAGTCTTCCGGAGGATCCTCAGGTATCCTGCCTGTTGCCGGGGTACTGGTACTGGTTGTGATCGGTATTGTGGCATGGATATTCCTGAAAAGACCCCCGCGAGGCCCCCATCATTACAGCGGAAGGGAACTCTGATACCTCCAGGTATAGTGTTCACCAGCCGGTTCAAATAATCATTTTTGGATTCAGGGTATCACTTCCCCCATGCAGCGAATATAATATGACCGGTGATCATGAGGATAGAGAATGCTTTTCCCGTGTTAAGGAGAGGTATCCGAATTTTCAGGTGATTTATTCCATGAAAAAAAGCATTATAGTCATGTTGATTGCATCAGCAATCCTCATCGCAGGGATCATGATCGCGGGTTGTACGCAAGTTCCACAGAGTACTTCCACACCGTCCAGCGGCAACGCGGTTTCGTCATCCACCCCGGTCCGCGACGGACACACAGCAGGCAGGCGGGAAGCAGTGCGGCGCCGTCCGGCACCCACAGTCGGGTGCACAGACAAACGGCACCGCACCTTCAGGTACACCACCGGGTGGACAGATGAATGGTACAGCACCCTCGGGCACTCCACCGGGCGGGCAGATGAATGGCACGGCGCCATCCGGTGCTGCACCCTCGGGAACAATGCCATCAGGCACCCCTCCGGCAACACAGTAGAGAAGACAGGATACGAAGCTGGCAGGCAGCAGGGAGAATTATTTCACTTTTTATCCGGCCCTGCCGGTCACCCTGCCAGATCCAATCGTTCGAGATCTTTGAGAAGTTCTGCAACCGAGGTATACCGGTCCTGCGGACGTTTCCGGAGGCATTTTGCGATGATCGCATTGATGGCGTCCGCGTTCCTTCCTCCTGATAACGCCGGTACCGGTTCATCGTGCAGGATCGCATGCGTGACCTCCCCCATGCCGTCCCCGGCAAAAGGTACATGCCCGGCCAGCATCTCGTAGAAGAGAACGCCCATCTGGTAGATATCTGTCCATGGCCCCGGCTCACCGTAGAGGTTGGGGGCCAGTTGTTCCGGTGCGGCATACTCTAAGGAGAACCCGATAAGGCCGGACTGCTTGGTCCCCTGTGCCTTGGAGAGCCCCCAGTCGGTAATTTTCGGCATCCCTTCAGGAGTAAGCAGGATATTTCCGGGTTTGATATCCCGGTGGACGATCCCCTGTTCATGGGCGTACCGGAGGCCCTCGGCAATACCTGTAATGATACCCGCCGCCTTCTTTTCATCGATGGGAAAATGCATCTCCGCAAGGGATGATGCAACATATTCCATCTCGATATACGGCCGGGGGAAGATGTTTGCTCCATAGAGTTCGACAATATTTTTGTGGTGGAGCCCTTCCCAGATCGTGAGTTCTTTTGTGAACTGGGATCCGGTCACCTCGTCGAACCGGATCGGGACTTTCACCGCGACATAGCGGTTGTTTGTCTCGTCCTGTACCCGGAATACGCGGGAAACCCCGCCCTCCGCGATATATTCCGCATCCGGGTATTTTTTCTCAAGCGCTGCTGGCAGGCGGACGGCATAATCCTGCCCGGGTTCCCCGGGAGTGATGCATCAGCCGGTTTTTTTACAACCGTCGCATTCCGTGACTCGTACGGAGTTTGATCGGTCGGGGGATGATCCCGCCCTTTTCTGCGGGACCGTTCAAACCAGATCCCACCTGCCGCAGAGATCAAAAGGGCGATCGGGATCAGCCACCAGAACTGGATAAGGAAACCCACAACCGGGTTGGGAGGCTGTCCCTGCGGATTTTTTCCCGACGGGAGCGCACCGGTGAACGGTGACTGGGAAGAGCCGGAGGTGATTTGGTGCCTGCACGTTATCCGGCTGGAGGGAAGACTGGAATCCCGCAGGGGGTTCAAGACCGCCCAGCGGAGATGTGTTGACTGCCAGTGCAGATTTTGTGAGCGTATAGGACACAGGAGGACTGACCAGCGGTGCCGGATCTGTTATCCCCACGGCACCGCCGGGACTATTCTGGCCGGCCGATGCGAGGGTAAATGGCTCATCCCCGACTCCATCGCCGTTATTGTCTGTCGCACCGGATCCGGTCCAGAAGTTCCCCAACGGGCCGGAGAAATCCTTGCCCTGGTACTGGTAGTCCTGCCGGGCCGAGAACCAGGCAGTATCAGCAGACTGGCTGATGGCATCGACCGTATTATTGAAGGAATTGAGGAAGAACGTATTGGACCGGGACATGCGGTCCACATCGGTACCAACGCTGTTACCGGTGATGGTGTTGTCAGAGAAGATATTATTGGATGCGGATTTCAGTTCGATGCCATGGTCATGTCCCACAACCGTTGTAGAACTGATCCGGTTGTTGTTCGAGAGGACGAGGAGACCGTAGGACGCATTGCCGGCGATGGTCACACCATTTATGGTGATGCCGTCAGCGGAAAGGGTGAGACCTGCACCGGACCCGCTGGATACAATAATGGGGGGATTGTCTGAATCGAGCGCGCCAAATACAAGGGACCGGTCAATGACGAAGTTCCCGTAATAGGTTCCCCCGGCAAGGAAGATGCTGTCGCCGTTACTTGCGTTATTGATCACGTCCTGGATCGTCCCGGCAGTACCTTTCCCGTCGTACGTGACCACTTTTGCCGAGACCGGTGAGACGGCAATGACAATCGCAAAGAGTATGCATAAAAAAACGGCGATATGTCGTGCCTCTGGCATCTTACTCCTCCACATGTCAGAACGGGCAGCCCTGGAACCCGTGAACCACTCATTACTTACCTGCGATAAAAAGGAACCGCGCTGCACTCTCTCCCAGAGCACAGTCGATAATATCCCCGTCTTTGAGGCCGGTCCTGTGCATGGGCGCGATGAGTTCCGAGTTCACGTACGTACCACCGGAACTGCCGCGATCCTCGACCTGCCAGCCATCTGCAGACCGGGAGATGACCGCGTGAGGTTTTGTGATCCGGGTCACCATCGCGTACTCCTCAGGAAGGACGATATCGCTCTCGCCCGTCCGCGAAGGGATATCAGGATCGGCCCGGCCTACAGCGATATGATCTTTTTTTAAGAGGAACGTCTGGCCCGCCCTGCACCCGCTCATGAGGTGAAGTGCCGGGTAATTCGTGCCCGACTCCTTTATGACGGCCGCCCGCACCGATTCAAGTTTTTCCTGGATCTCGCCAAACCCGATCGGGATGTTCACCCGGGAAAAGACGCCGAGATTCCTGATCAGCATCTCGAGGCTGCCCTCGGCAAGGGAAAATTTCCAGACCGGGTGGATGCCCTTTACGGTCTCCCTCCCAAAGCCGGCCTCTTTTTTGACAAGACCGATATGGACGAGCTGATCGATGTGCTTTTTGGTATTTGCGTAGCTGGTATCGATACGGGAGGAGATCTCGCTTATCTCCTTTGGTTCCCGTTCAATCACCTTGAGGATTTTGAGCCGCACCGGGTTGGAGAGGACTTCAAGGTATTCGGATAATTCCTGGATAAACTCCGGATCTGTTGAAACACTCACCGTCTTTTTCTCTGCCATACGTAAATACCCCGGATATTCCTGTATGGCGTACACGGGAACGACAGGTACGCTTTACCATACTATCATTTCATGGAATAAAATAGGTTGGCATTTTCGTTGCTTTGCGCGCAGACTCACGGGAAATACCCTGTCGGGTTTCATTCACCGGGGACGAGGGAATACAGGACCGGCCCGCCACAGAGCGTGATGGATGATCCCGGGGAGTTCAATATATCCATTTTAGGGAGGTTGCTTCTACCGGCGCCATATCATCAATATATCCATCGTAATGCGAAGGGATCTGCAGCAGAACAGAGATCCCGGGAAGGTACCTGCGGAAAATTGTCCCGGCATGCCCGACCTGCACTCCCGTTGCCTCAAAGGGGCGGGTAAAATCCCGTGATGCCGAAAAAGGGTGAACTCCTTTTTCCGGCCCGGATGCAGGAGCGATGCAGCCATTGACAAGTGCGGGATATTCTGTCCGGACACATACCGGAGGGAGCAAAAGAGAATGACACCCGGACACGCGTGGTTTATTATTACCTCAGAAGAGATCGACAGGATTCATGAACAATTGTCCGATATTGAACAGGATTTGCCGGATCGCGACCGTGAGTGCGCCCGGGAAATATCCCGCATTATCGAGACCGTCGAGCGGCGCCTGGCATGACACCCTCCGAGTTTTTTAACCGTTACCGGGCCGAGTGCCTGCTCTGCGGGATCCTCCTGATCTCCGCATTCCTCAACCTCTGGAACATCTGGAACCAGGGTTTCTCCAATACCTTTTATGCGGCAGCGGTCAGGAGCATGCTCGACAACCCGCATCTCCTCTTCTTTAACTCCTTTGACCCGGCCGGGTTTGTAACGGTTGACAAGCCGCCGGTCGGGCTCTGGGTCCAGGTGGCCTTTGCCGCGGTGCTCGGGTTCTCCGGCTGGGCGCTCGTGCTCCCTCAGGCTCTCGCCGGGGTCGGCTCGGTCTTTTTGATCTACGTAATTGTCTCCCGGCCGTTCGGGAAGGCGGCAGGGCTTGCCGGGGCTTTTGCCCTTGCCCTCACCCCGATCTTCGTCGCGGTCTCCCGGAACGGGACGATGGATGCCCAGTTGATCTTTGTCATCCTCCTCGCTCTCTGGGCTGCACTCAAGGCAACCCGGGAACGCTCCCTGCCATGGCTCCTTCTTTCGGTCGTCCTTGTCGGGATCGGCTTTAACATCAAGATGATCCAGGCATTCATCGTTGTCCCGGCGATCCTTGTCGTCTACTTCCTCGGCGCGGAGATTCCTGTGAAAAAACGGATCGTCCATCTCGTCCTTGCGATAGCGGTACTCCTTGCCGTTTCCCTCTCGTGGGCGGTCGCCGTGGATATGATCCCGGCGAGCGAGCGCCCCTATATCGGCGGGAGCGGGGACAACACGGTGCTCGGCCTCATCGTCAATTATAATGGACTCCACCGGCTGGAAAATGGCGGGATTGGCTCAATGTCCGGCGGCGGGGCCGGGTTCCCCTCCGCATCTGAGGGGAGTATGACCGGGCCACAGGGTGCTGCACCGTCAGGTATGCCAGAAACGCAGAACGGGGGTTACGGGATGCCCTCCTCTGGCAGGGGAATATCGTCCGGTGATATGACGCCTCCCGGTCAGGGAACCGGCCAAGGAACGGGCGGCGGGCAGCAGTCTGGCGGTGCACCGGGAGGCGGCGGGATGGGCGGCGATACCGGATCACCGGGAGTCCTGCGCCTTGCCCGGTGAGGGCCTTGCCGGCCAGCTCACTGGCTTATCCCCTTCGCGCTCATCGGTCTCCTTGCATGGTGGCGGCGGCCGGCGACCCTTACGTGGGACGGGTTAAAAGAGGCCGGGTGCTTCCCGGAACGTGGGCTCTGCCTGCTCGCACTCGCACTCTGGCTCGTGCCCGGGCTCTGCTATTTCTCGTTTACCACCGGGTTCTGGCACCCGTACTACCTTGCCACCATCGCCCCGCCGCTTGCGGCACTTGTCGGCATCGGCGCGGTGGCGATGTACCAGTCGTATCGTGACGATACCGGATGGAAGGGCTGGCTGCTGGTCGCGGCAGTAGCGGCAACAGGCATTTTCGAGGCCATCATCCTGAATTATACCCCGGAATGGTCGGGCTGGCTGACCGTGCTTGTCGTAAATGGCACTATCGCCACGGTCCTGCTCCTTGTCGTGTTCAGGCTCCGCCACTATCCCTGCACCCGGCTGTTCCCGACGGTTCGTCGCCATCGGTGCAATCGCGCTCCTCTTTATCGCGCCGTTCGTGTGGGCCTGCACGCCGCTTGCGAGCTCCGGGAATATCCTCCCGTCTGCCGGCCCGCAGCAGGCAAGGGGCGGCGGCATGGGCGGCCAGGCAAACGGCGCCGGGCCCGCAGGCATGACGGGCACCGTATCCACCGCGACCGCGCCGCAGGGCATGCCGGGTACGGGGACCGGTGACCAGAAACTGGAAGAGTATCTCAGTGCGCATTTCAAAAACGAGACCTGGGCGGTGGCTGTACCGTCGAGTATGAACGGTGCCCAGATCATCATCGACACCGGCCTGCCGGTGATGGCTCTGGGGGGATTTGCAGGCAGCGACGAGATCCTCACGGTGGACGGGGCAAAATCCCTGATCCATGACGGGAAGGTGCGGTACTTCCTGACATCTTCGTCCACGACAGGTGGAGGGATGGGCGGCTCATCGAACAGCGGGATATTTTCCTGGGTGAGCACCCACTGCACGGCAGTTTCCGCATCGGAGTGGGGTGGCAGCACGGGAACCCGGAGCAACGAAACGGGAACGGTTTCCTCTGGTACAGGAACTTCCCTGTTCTCATCAGGGAACCCGGGCAGCCAGAGTTCCGGGATGGGAACGCCTCCCTCTTTTGCGGCAGGCAACCTCACGATCCCGGGGAACATGGGGAGCGAGGGTGCCATGACAGGGAGGTGCACTCTCGTTTGCGCAGGGTAACCGGTCTATGTCAGGGAACCTGAGTTCCGTTCCGGGATGACGGGTTCCATGGGGGGAATGGAGGATACCCTGTACGATTGTGCCGGCTCTGCCTGAACGCCGGCACCGGTGAACGAAACCACAGCAGGGAGCAGCGGATATGAATACAGGGATCGCAGGTCACGTCAGTTCGCGGATCGTCCCGTTCTTTTTTGTCGGGATCCTCTCCTCGCTCGTGGATATCGGGCTCATGTATTATTTTAACACGTACCTTGGGATCTGGTACCTGTATTCTGCAACGTTTTCGTACTGCTGCGGGATCGTGGTCAGTTATATCGCAAACAAATCATTTACATTCCAGGATTCGGGCCGGAAGATGGCCACCCAGTTTGCGACGTTCGCGGCGATCTCCCTTTCCTGTCTCGTCGTCAACCTCGGGATCGTCTGGCTGGCGGTCACCTTCCTCTCATTTTCCCCTCTCGTGGCAAAGATCATTGCCACCTGCTGTGCGTTCCTCTGGAACTACCACGGGCAGAGCAGGTTCACGTTCCGGTCCGGAGATGGAACATGAAGAGCGACGCAAATCCCAAAGAAGACGGAAATACTGCGCAGGCTCCCGGGTCTGAAAGGAGAGAACCGGTGTCGAAGAAAAACCTGCCTTCAATCCGGGATCTTATACAGAGCATCAGGAAAAGAGAGGGAACACGAATCCATCCTGCAGTGTATCCTTGTTCTGAGATTGCAGGAGATCTGTCTGCAGGATTCAGGTGCATATCAGGGGCGTTCATAGTTTTCCCGGGATCGACCCTGACGGTTCGCTCTGTTTTTTTGTAATCCTCAGCAACTGATCCGATGATTTTCCGGAAAAAACGATCCTGTTGTGGAAGATTTTCGAAAAAATCCGGGTCGGCAGTTGATGATTATCAGAAAAGTCCGGCAAGGTTCATGAAGATTTTGGAATCTTCAGTTGCGAGATTAATCTTTTTCCAAAAAAATTCAAATCATCTGCTGAGAATTTTGAAAAATGGATATGTTGGTTTTCCCGGTTTTTCCCGGAACCTTTATCCGGAATTATACGACCGGAACGGCACATACTTATCGACAATCTTCACCCGGTCGCCCTGTGCGGTAATTGCCCAGACGATGGCACGGTCGTTGTTCTGTGTTGTTCCCGGTAACGTGACAGTCTCGCCGACATACAGGGGCTGGGTCATCTTCCCGGTCTCGACAATCCCGTCTGACCGGATAACTTCGAGATCGAGCTCGGGAACGAGGTTCATACCATTACCGCCACGGAACGTCATAATGATCTGCGGGTTGATGGCCTGACCGTTGCTCTGGACCTGGACTTCGACTTCCCAGACGTCGGGCAGGGTTTCTGTCGGGCCCGGTGTGGCAGAAATCGCCGGCAGAGTGGTGGTGGGGACCGGTGTCGGGGATGGCGTGGCGGTCGGGCCGGCCAGGATCGCTGCCGGTTCCGTGCAGCCGGCGACTGCAAGGAGCAGCAGGAGGAGGATCGCAGGGGCGAGGATCAATCGCATATTCATGGGTGAAACTTTCACCGGCCGGTATATATGATGGTAGGATGGCGGGAGTTCGATAGTTCCTGTTTTATCCTGCCACCATTATGGGGTGCGGGGCACGGCCGGCACCCATGGGGACTCCCTGTATTCCGGCACGTGAACTGGCAGATATTTCCCACGGCACGGAACGCATCTTCGAGATCCGGGAAGTTCGGGATGTGTGCCTCCCGCAGGATCCGCTGCGGGGTCTTCATGGAATCCCCGCCGATCATGCAGCCCACGATCATCTTTTTTGTGTGGGTGGAGAACCGGACGATCTCGTTTGCGACCCTGGAAGGGATCGGAGATCGCGGTCGGGACGGCGATCACAAACGCGATGTCCCAGAGATCCTGGTGCCGCATCATCACGTCGAAGGTCTTTGCGTACCGGTCAGGATGGGAATCCCCGACCATGTCGATCGGGTTCTCCCGGCTCCAGTTTGCGGGGAGAACCGCGTCGAGTTCTTGTGTGAGCGCCTCCGGGAATTCCACGAGGTCAATCCCGAACTGCTCGGCATAATCCGAGGAGAGCACCGCAAACCCGCCGGCGTTCGTGATCACGACAGCGCGGGTGCCGTTGGGGTACCCTTCGGACGCGAGGAGTTCTGCCGCCTGGAATGCCTCCCGGATCGACCGGACCGGGATCATCCCGGCCTGCCGGAACGCTGCACGGTAAACCTGGTCGCTCCCGGCAAGGGAACCGGTGTGCGACGAGGCTGCTTTCTGCCCGATCTTTGACGAGCCGGATTTTATCACGATCACGGGTTTGAGCGGGGTGATCCGGCTGACCGTCTCCATGAAAGCGCCGGCCGTTTGTGATCTCCTCGACGTACAGGATGATCGCGTTTGTCGCAGGATCGGCGGCGGTCCACCGGATGAAATCCTCGAAGGTAAGATCCAGCTGGTTGCCCACCGAGATGACAGCAGAAAAACCGATCTCTTCGGGCAGGCTCCAGTCCACAATCGTGGTGATGATCGCCCCGCTCTGGGAGATGAACGCGATGGAGCCGGGCCGGGGCGAGACCGGGTCAAAGGTAGTATTGATACCCTGCGCGGGGATCATGAACCCGAGGCAGTTGGGGCCCATGATCCGGATCCCGTATCTGCGGGCCGTGGCAAGCACCTGCTCTTCGAGTGCTTTTCCGGCCGGCCCGGTCTCCCGGAACCCGGACGAGACGATGATCACGAGCGGAATCTTCTTTTTCCCTGCTTCCTCCACGATCGCCGGGACGGCCGGTGCCGGGATCGCGATCACGACAGCGTCTACCGTGTCGGGGATGGCAGAGAGCGAGGGATACGCGGTCTTCCCGAGGATCACCGGGCTTCTGGGGTTGACCGGGTAAAGGGCGCCGGAAAAGTTGAGCATGTTCCGGCAGATCGCGTACCCGACCTTGTCGGGGTCCTGCGATGCCCCGACGACCGCAACAGACTTCATCTGAAACAGGGAGTCCGGCAGCGCCGCACCCGCCATGTCGTCGCTCTTATCCGGTCCGGCCTCATCGTCCGTGTAGATCCGTGCGTCCACCGCACAACCGCCTTTCCCGTACAGGATGACCGGGTTGATGTCGAACTCCCGGATCTCCGGGTGTTCAAGGAACATGCGCACCAGTGCCCCGGCGATGTGTACGAGTGCCGCCTCGTCCCGTGGCGCTGCGTGCCGGAACCCGGCGATCAAGGGGTATCCCCCGAGGCTGTGGATCATGGTACGGATCTCGTCGTCGCTTGCCGGGAGGATCCGGATCGCCACGTCCCGGATCAGTTCCACGAGCGTGCCGCCCATACCGATCGTGAGTACCTTACCAAACGCCGGGTCGGTCTTTCCCCCGATGATCAGTTCGATGCCCGGTTCCTGTTCTGCTTCGAGAATGATCCCCTCGATCTCTGCATCAGGATACGCAGCCCGGACATTCTGCGTGATGGCAGTAAACGCCTTTTCTGCCGCAGCGGCGGACGCAATGCCGGTAAGGACGCCCCTCGCATCGCTCTTGTGGACGACCTGCGGCGAGACGATCTTTGCCACGAGCGGGAACCCGATCCCGTCTGCTGCACATCCTGCCTCTTCTGCGGTGCGGACGACCACGTGCCTGGGCACCGGGATCCCGCAGGTTTTCAGCAGTTCGTATCCGTCCGCTTCCGAGAGCAGGGTGCGTGACATGGTGCTTTGAGGTGCTCCTGTAGTGATATTGCCGGTGCAGGGTTAATGAGGATTGTGCAGGGATACTGGTGACACATTCCAGTATCGGGATATGCAGACTGGTACTTCACCCGGGTCTTTTTGTACCTGTGGCTTGCTTCACCCCGGTTTCCTAAAAAATATTGTCTGGAGATCATCCGGTGATCGAAATTCTTCGCTGTTACGATGAACGTGACCGCCATTGACGGGGCAAAAAAACGCCCGTAAAACCGTCCGATTTAAGGTTGCAAAATTCAGACAATGCATAGACCTCCGTTTCACGAAATAAGCTCAAATTGAACCTTATATAATGCCCTTTGGCGGGCCATATTCGCGTTCCGGCGGCGATCATTTTCCGGAAAAGTTTGGCAAGAACCGGATGCTGCAACGATGGGGGCTGATGCCCCCAAACCCCTACGAGCGAGGAGTGCCGCCGCCCCCGGCAGGAAGCCCCAGCGGCGGATCAAGTGAATAAATTTCCGGGAAAGATCGTCCGACCACAAATCCCATTCAACCGTCTGTCACACTATCGCAACCGGGGGATGCCCGTGCGGCGGGGGCGCGAGCCCCCGAGAGCACGCTCTGCCCGGAAAATCCTGACAGCAACAGCGAAGCGGAGAAAAAATGCGAAATCAAAGAATCCCGGTGACGCATGTTGGCAAGAACCTACCTGTCACCGACGGTAAAAACCCTCAAAACCCCTGCATCCCGCCCATTTGGATACCTTCCCGGGCCTGCCGGAAGCACAGGGGTGGCAGATCCCCGATGTTTTCCCGGAAAAACCGGGTCGCTTTTTCCCGATCAGGAACCCCCTTTATTTTCAGGCAATAAACGCATTTTTTTAGCCCTCCCGACGCTCTGTATGACCAGTTGCATCCTCCCCATTTTCACGGTCAAAAGAACGCGGCTAAATTGCACGGTTTTTTTCCTGATTAAAACGGCCCGTTTCAAAAAATACCGATTTAAAGCGATAATTGTGGAGGGGATTGGCACCATTTCCACTGGAGCCTTCCGGCATCGGATCCGGCCCGGAAACTCTCCGTCGGAGAATGGATCATGGGAGAGGGTATGTCCGGCCCAGCCCCCCTTTATAAAGAGGTCCTGCCCGAAGGGTGGAGCGGCACACTCCGGGCGTGCGGGTTCGTGTAATCGTCCGGCCCCCACCATTTGAGTTCGTCCACGCAAGAGGTCATGGACCCGGGAGCTGTCGCCAGGCCCTCGCGTGCCTGAGTGCGGAGCCGATATTTCTAACGTTTGAATCAACACTCAAACGTCTTAACAAAATCATTCACAGGATCAAAATTTTATCACTTCTCGCATTGTCATTTAGGTTTTCCCGATAACTTTTCCGATCAAATCAGTAAGGTACTGCCCGCCCTCTTCATTGACAAGCCCCTCCACTCACCTGATCTTTTTGTGAGGGCTTGTTACGAGTATCGAAATAAATCAGCATTCCCGTTGTTAAAACATCAGGGTCTATTCATCGCCCGGATCCTGATCCGGAGAGGTCTCCCCCTCCGCATGCTGGTTCTTGTGCCGCCGCTGCGCCTCTTTCTCCCGGTCGAGCGCATCCGGATCGATATGCCACTCGGTCCGGCGCAGGAGGCCGTGCACGGTGCTTGCCTCCCGGGTCGTAAGGCCGGCCCTGCCGAGGATGCGGCGGATCATGATCATCGTGTTCTCGCGCTTGAAGGCCGGGTGGTGCACCTCGTCCAGAAACCGGTCGATATGCCGGTACAGGTGGCCCATCTCGTAGGGGGAAGCAAGGCGGTACTCTTTCTCGGGGAGGTTTGCGAGCTCGTAGCAGACGATACCCACCGCGTGGGAGAGGTTCATGATCGGGTACTCGTCAGCGGTCGGGATCGTGCAGATCATGTCGCTCTTCTTCACCTCGTCGTTATTGAGCCCCCAGTTCTCGCGCCCGAAGAGGATCGAGACCCTCCCCTCCGCGGTGCCGATGCGCTCCCGGAGTTCGCGGGGCGAAAAAAACGGCATCCTCATCGGCGTGCAGACGGATTTACTGACCTGCCCGGTTGTCGCGACCACGATACTGCTCCGGGCAAACACATCCTCTATCGTGCACAGCTCTGCATTTTTCAGGACATCCTGCGCATGGGAGGCGCGGGCTTTTGCCTCGTCCCCGAGTTTACAGGGGTCGATGAGCACCATCCGGGTAAACCCGAAATTCTTCATCACCCGTGCGGCAAACCCCACATTTCCCTCGTAGAGGGGGGCCACGAGCACGATGTCAATTTCGGGCATAAAAAAGTTACTGGACCGCGTCCACGGTTGCCTTGAGAACGGCGGCGCCCTGGTCGTAGACCGCGTTCCCGACCACGATCGTATCCGCAAATTTGCCCATGAGAGCGGCTTTCTCCGCCGAGTTAATCCCGCCGCCATAGTACAGGATCGACTGGTCGATCGCTTCCGATGCCGCTTTCACAACGGCAGGGTCGCCGTATGTCCCGGAATATTCGATATACACGATCGGGAAATGGAAGTAACCGGTCGGCGACGGAGGTATACGCCGCAACCTCCGAGGGTTTGAGATCGCAGATCGCCTTTGTAACCCGGCCCACCGATGAATTGGGGTTGAGCACGATATAGGCCTCGGGAACGACCGCATCCCACGGGATATGGCCGTTCTGCTGCTGCACCCAGTACCGGTGCTTCCCGACGATCCACTGCACATCGGTCGTGTTCATCACGCTTGGCACAAAGACATAATCGATCCCATCGAGAAGCACAGCCTCGGGCCGGCGGGTTCCATCACGAGCGGCAGGTCGTATGCGGCGATCTGCTTCTGGAGGGCGAGCAGGTTCTCCTTTGTCACGTTCAGCGTGCCCGAGAGCATCAGTGCGTCAGTCCCGCTCGTGGCGATCGCATCGATGTCACCGGCTTTGAGCTGCTTGTCAGGGTCGAGTTTGGTCACATGCACCCAGTCTTTCCACTTCATGTCAGTATCAGAAGTACCTGTGTCGTTTATCCCAATAAACCGGTGCACCGGTCTTTTATCTGGGTTACCTGGTTTTGTCGAATCCTTCGCCGTAAAAAGGGAGATAATTAAAAAAGGGTTCAACATCCCGGTGATCTATGTCACGTCCCATTCCGATGGTCCCTCACTGGAACGGGCGCGTGAGACCAAGCCCGACGGGTTTATTGTCAAACCGTTTGATGACAACGATCTCCGGGTGGCAATCGGACTGGTTTTAAAATAAGGGTTATGCAGTCCCGCACTAGATCTGGATAATCTCCCGTTTTTTCCGGATCTGTGTCTGTATTTTCAGGATCGTTTCCCTGTCGAGCCCGGTCCGGGTGGCAAGGGTTTTTGCGTCTGCCCCAAGCAGGCTGTCCGCGTCCATAATCCCGGCTTTTGAGAGATGTTCTGCCACCGCCGCGGTCATTCCCCTGGCTGCGAGCAGTTCTTTTTGTCCTTTCCGGCGGGCCGGGCGGTCTTTCTGGTTTTACCGGGAACGGGCCGGTGCAGGTATTCACACACGAGACCTACATGCCGGCTTACTGTTCCGGCGCTCATGCCGGTTCTCGCACTGATCTCCTCTTGGGGTGTCGAGCAGAACTCCTCGGGACTCAGGATGCCGGCCGCCAGATATTTTTTGAGGCTTACCGCGGGAATGCCGATCTCTTTTAAGATCTGCCCGTTGTGGGTGATCCGGGCTTCTGCGAGGAGATCGTGCGCCTCGGTCTCACCGATACCGGCCTTCTGGAGGATTGCAGGATTTGTCTTTGCGAGATCTGCAAGATCGGTGACTCCTGACTCTTTTAAGGCCGCCATGATCTTTGAATAACTGCGCCCTTTTCTTGGGATCAGGTGGTTTCGCATGAACTTGCGGCACTCGGAACGCCGGCGCAGTTTTTCGAGCACACCTTCTGCCTCGCGGGATGCCGATCTCCTTTAAGATCTGCCCGTTATAGGTAATCCGGGCCTCGTGAGAAGGTCATGCGCTTCGTTTTCGCCGATACCCGCCTTCTGCAGGAGTGCAGGACTCGCCCTTGCAAGGCTGGCAAGATCGGTGACTCCTCCTCTTTTAAGGCTCTCCATGATCTTTGCATAACTGCGCCCTTTCCGCGGGATCAGGTGGTTTCGCATAAACTTGCGGCATTCGGAACGCCTGCGCAGTTTTTCGAGCACGCCTTCTGCCTCGGTTTTGAGTTTCTGCGCTGCATCCGGTGCCAGTTCAAGGGTTTTTGCAAGGCGTTCAGGCTCGCTGCGGGCGATCTCGGCAACGGTATAGATATGCCGGGCCCGGGCTTTTTCCATGAGCGCCTCGTTCATGGAGGGAATCTCGGTGAGGGATTCTGTGTTGGAACTGATGTGGTGGCAGAGCGGGCACCCGATGTCCCAGGGGCGGGCGCCTTTTCTCACGAGACGCACGAAATGGAGGTGGTGCTTCTCGCAGATGTCATCGGTGCGTACCGCCCAGCCCCACTGGGTGACGGGAAGACCGATATTGAACGTGCATTCAGGATACCGGGAGCAGCCGATGAACTGTGTCGAGCCCCGCAGGTGCTTGATCGCAAGCGTCCCCCCGCAGACCGGGCAGCGGCCCAGATTGAGTTCTTCGGCGGTGCGGTTCCGGATGTCGTCTCCGATCACCTGCTCGTTTGCTTCAAGCTGGTCGAATGCCGCATGCAGCATGCTGCGGGATTCTTTAATGACATCGTCCCGGGTGCGTTTGCTCTCCTTTATCTGCTGCATGTGCGACTCGATCGTCTGGGTCATGTCGGGTTTTGTGATCGCGTCAGCGTTGTGTTCGAGCGCTTCGGTCACGACCCGGCCCACAAGGGTCGGGCGCAGCGGGTTTCCTTCCACGTACTTGCGGGAGACCAGTTTTGCGATGACCTCGTGCCGGGTGCTCTTTGTTCCCAGACCGAGTTCCTCCATCCTCTGGATGAGCTTGCTCTGCGTGTACCGGGCCGGGGGCATCGTCTCCTTTTCATCGAGGCTGACCTTGCGGATCGGCAGTTTCTCCCCGGTAACAAATGCCGGGAGGATCGTCTCCTTTGCCTCGGAGAACGGGTAGACCGTCGTGCCAGCCCGGTTCGATCAGGTGCCCTCCTGTCGTGGTGTAGGCCTCGCCACCGGCATCGAAGTTGACTTTTAAGGTCTGCCAGAGTGCATCCGGGGCAAGGGTCGCAAGGAACCGGCGGAGCACGAGTTCGTAGATCCGGAACGCATCGTCCCCGATCCCCTCCTTTGTGGCGACACCGGTCGGGTGGATTGGCGGGTGGTCGGTGGAGGATTTCTTGCCCCGGGTCGGCTCCGGCGCCGGTGGGCGATCGTCCACTCCACGTCTTTTTTAAACGGCGAATTTTTGATCGTCGCAAGTATCCCGTTTAAATCGAGCGATGCGGGATAGACCGTGTTGTCGGTCCTCGGGTAGGAGATGTACCCGTTCATGTACAGTTCTTCTGCGATCCGCATCGCGTTTGCCGCGGAAAAGCCGAGCCGGGCGGCGGCAACGATATAGGTCGTCGTATCGAACGGCGAGGGGGACCGGTCCTGTTTTGTACCTTCCCTGACCTCGGTTACGACGAGCGGTTCTTTTGTCCGGTCGCGGGCGAGTTCGGCGGCTTTCTGTTCCTTGAACCGGCCATTCGTGTGCCGGGCTTCGATCTGCTCGCCGGCCTTCTCGGTCAGAAGGCCGAGCTGCCAGTAGGTTTCCGGGACAAACTTCTCGATCTCCTTTTCCCGGTCGACGATCATGGAGAGCGTGGGACTCTGCACCCGGCCGACCGAGAGGATGTTGTTTCCCCCCGGCGTGCGGCAAGCGAGATGAACCGGGTCAGCGACGCGCCCCACATCAGGTCGATGGACTGCCGGGCCTCGCCTGCAGAAGCAAGCGCAAAGTCAAGGTCGGTCGTATTCGCAAATGCGGTCTTTATTTCCTGCGGGGTGATTGCAGAGAACCGGGCCCGGTCGACCTTCACGTTCCGGTTGACCGCCCGGACCAGTTCGTACGCCTCTTTACCGATCAGTTCCCCTTCGGTATCGAAATCGGTTGCAATGGTGACCCGGTCAGCGTGACGGGCCAGTTTCTGGAGGAGCGCAACGATCCGTTTCTCGGTGGGCACCTTGATGGTCTTTGCATCGATCAGGCTGCGGGGGGTGGCGGTCTCGCTGCGCCAGTTCTCGTAGCCGGGCTCGAAGTCAACCTCGACGACATGGCCGCGCAAGCCCACTGTCGTCGTGTCGCCGAAACTGTAGGTCGATACCCCGGCATCCTTTTTTTCGACGACTTTTTGTCCCCCGGCAAGGATCTGGGCGATCCTGCGGGCCGAGATGTTCTTTTCCGCAACGATCAGGTGCACGTCAGGTCACTGCTCCGTACTTTTGAGGGCCGCGACCATCAGCCGGTTGAGCATGTCGGGATCGGCCCTGCCCCGGGTCTTTTTCATGGCCTGTCCCACAAGGAAGTTGATGGCGCCGTTCTTTCCGGCCTGATAATCTTCGACAGCCTTTGGGTTCTCGTTGATCACTTCGAAAATGACAGCAATATAGGCCCCCTCATCATCGGTCGTCTTTGCAAGGTTTAACCGGTCACAATTGCCTCAGGCGTCTCGACCGTCTCGCCTTTGTGCTGCTCATCGAGCATCACCCGCAGGACTTCGACACCGCTTTTGTCGGTGATTGTTCCTGCTTTTAAGAGCACTAGCAGGCCGGTAAACTTTTTAGCGTCCACCGCATCGATACCCATGCTCCGGTAGTTGAGTTCACCGGCAAGCGTATCGGCGATCCACGTTGCGGCGAGGGTACAGAGCCCGTTCCCGTCCCCTGCAACCACGGCCTCAAAGAAGTTTGCCATCTTAAGTTCACCGGTCAGGGTGCGGGCATGGTTTAAGGAACACCCGTACTGCTGCACGAACCGCTCGCGCCGGGCATCGGGAAGTTCCGGGAGCACGATATCCTTTAACCATGACTGGACGTGGAGCGGGCGGAGATCCGGCTCCGGGAAGTACCGGTAGTCGTTTTCCATCTCCTTTGACCGGGCCGACTGGGTGATCCCCCGGGCCTCAAGATAGTGCCGGGTCTCGCGGTCGACCGTAAGGCCGCGCCGGATCAGGTTTTTCTGCCGGGTCACTTCAAAGGTAAGTGCCTTTTCCACCCCTTTGTACGAGGTGATGTTTTTGATCTCCACGCGAGCGCTCCCCCGGAGCGAGATGTTGGCATCGACACGGATCGACCCCTCTTTTTCTGAGTCAAAGACCCCGAGGTATTCGAGCGTCGCCCGCAGTTTGTTTAAGAACTTCCGCGCCTCTTTTGGCGAGCGCATCTCCGGTTCAGACACGATCTCGATGAGCGGGATGCCGGAACGGTTGTAGTCCACGAGGGAGTACCGGCCGCGTTCGGCGTTCCCCATGTGCACGAGCCGGCCCGGGTCCTCCTCCACGTGGATACGGGTGAGCTGGATCTTCCGTTCCTTCCCGTCGTCCCCCTCGATCTCCACGTACCCGCCTTCGGCAAGCGGCTTGTCGTACTGGGTGATCTGGTAGGCCTTGTCGAGGTCGGGATAGAAGTAGTTCTTCCGCGAGAACTCGGACTCGGGGATGACCGTGCAGTTGAGGGCCTTTGCCACCCGCATCGCGTACTCGATCGCCCTCTTGTTCAGCACCGGCATCGTGCCGGGCAGGCCGAGGCAGACCGGGCAGACATGGGTGTTGGGGCCGTCGTTCCGGTAATCGGTGGAGCAGCCGCAGAAGAGCTTGCTCTTTGTGTCGAGCTGGCAGTGGACTTCGAGACCGACCACAATATCTGCATCGATCATGGCTTCACCGCCTGTTCGTAAGCGTATGCAACATCGATGACGCGTTCATCTTCAAACGGCCGGCCCATGATCTGGAGGCCGACCGGCATCCCCTGCACCTTCCCGCAGGGAACCGAGATTGCGGGTATACCGGCGAGGTTGACCGGCACCGTGAGGATATCGGAGAGGTACATGGAGAGCGGGTCGCTTTTCTCGCCGAGTTTAAATGCAATCGTGGGCATCGTGGGGCCGCAGAGCACATCCACATCAGAGAAGAGCCGGGCAAAATCTTTCCTGACATTCTCCCGGGCGACCTGCGCCTTTGCGTAGTATTTCCCGTAATAGCCCGAGGAGAGGGCAAACGTCCCGAGCATGATCCGGCGCCTGACCTCGGGGCCGAACCCCTGCTTTCGCATGTCCTGGTATGCCGCATGCCACGATTTTTTTGTATCCACGGCAGGGCCGTACCGCAAGCCATCGAACCGGGCAAGGTTGGAACTTGCCTCGCTCGTGCAGATCACGTAGTAGGCGGCAAGCGCGTACTCCATTGAGGGAATGCTGCACGGGACGGTGATGGCACCGAGTTCCTCGAGCCGGGATTGCACGTTGTACACCGATGCAACCTCCGGATCGACACCTTTCCCGAAGTATTCCCCCGGAATGCCAATACGAGGCCCTTGATATCAGCGGACGGGATGTGGGTGTAGGGCCGGTCATGCGAGGTGGTATCTTTCCGGTCGTGGCCGGCGATTACCGACATGAGGAGCGAGACATCGGCAACGTTGTTTGCCATCGGCCCGATTGTTTCGAGCGAGTTTGCGTACGCGATCAGGCCTACCGGGAAACCCTGCCATAGGTGGGTTTGAGTCCCACGATCCCGCAGAACGCGGCAGGACACCGGATCG
>CAWBMY010000035.1:0-22678 GCA_963790005.1 uncultured Methanoregulaceae archaeon | reverse complement strand
GCACGCAGGAGATTCCAAATCCACTCAGCAGGTAGCGATCGCCACGCAGCAGTCTGCGGACGGGGCAAAAAAGCAGCTAGCGGAGATTGAAAAGGTCAGCAGCGATGTGTCCGATCTCTCTGTATCCATTGAGGAGATCGCAAGCACCACCCACGATCTCATGACCCATGCCCAGAAGGCGGCAAGCGAGGGCAACCAGGCAGCCGATCTGGGAAGATCGCCACGGCAAAGATGAAGACCGTGGAGAAGATCTCGGGAGAAAGTGTCGCTGATATCACGGCGTTGAACGAGCGCATGAAAGAGATCTCGAATATCGTCAAACTGATCGCCGACATCTCCAGCCAGACCAACCTGCTTGCCTTAAACGCCGCGATCGAAGCGGCACGGGCAGGCGAACACGGGCGCGGGTTTGCCGTTGTCGCCGGTGAAATGCGCAATCTGGCCGGGGAATCCAAGAGCGCTACGAACAATATCGAGACCCTGATAGTCTCCATCCAGAGCAACAGCGAGAAGACCTCAGCGGCTATAAAGAACTCCTATAAGGAAACCCAGGCCGGTATCGAGAGCGTGAACCAGACCATCGATGTGCTCAACCGGATCATCTGGAAGTCAAACATCGTTGCCCAGGGTGTGACCGAGATCACGAAGGCCACCGAGGCACAGGCCGAAGCGACGAACCGGGTGATGCAGGGTATGGAGCAGACAAACACCCTCTCCCGCGAAACCCGGCAGCGCATGGAAGATATGGCAGCGCTTGCCGAGGAGACCAGTGCATCGACCGAGGAGATCGCGAGCGCTTCGGCGGACTCTCCCATATGGCAGAACGTCTGAAATCCGCAACAGAGAAATTCAGGATACGGTGAAGTATGGCCGCAACAATCGACGTAGTGGAGTTCGAACTGGGCGGGGAGCGGTATGCGCTCGATATCAATCTCGCCCGCGAGATCGTGGAGATGATACCCATCACCCCCATCCCCCGGGCACCGCCGTTCATCTCCGGTGTCATCAACCTCCGGGGGGAGATCACAAACATCATGAACCTCAATACGCTTCTCGGGCTGCCCGACAGGGAAATACGGGATAACCAGAAGATCATTGTCCTTGTTCCCGAGGCGGCAAAAGGGAGCAATGTCGGGATCATCGTCGACGATGTTTCCAGTGTCCGCCAGGTGCCTGAAGCGGATATTGAGAAAATCGGTACCGGGATATCATCGGATTTCTCCCAGTTTGTCAAGGGCATCATCAAGGTCTCCGGGGAAGACGCGGAGAAGAAGAGAAAGGACCTCATCATCTGGCTTGACATGGAGAAAGTGCTCGGGGATCTGGCCGACCGGTCAAAATGTCGGCCCGGTACCCGGTATTGTGCACGAGGCAGACTAAAACAATAATAAAAAATAACGAGAGTGTGGGATACGTATGACCGAACAACGACCGGGACGGAAGGCATTATTTGTCGGAGCACCTGCTGCGACTGTACGGAATTCTCCTGATGAGATCGCGCAGCACGTGCGGCAGTTGAACGAGGAACTTGCCCTTGCACTCAAAGGGGCCGCAGCAAAAAAAGCGGTAAATCCCCTTGAGGCCTCGCATTTCGGGAGCGAGTATACGACGCTCGTCGATGCCGTGAACACCGCGCTTGTCCAGATAAAGGCCGAACCGTCCGGTGTCCCGGCAGCCTGCGGGAACACCGGCAGCGGGGGCCGAAGAGTACGTAAAGAAAATCGACGTGCTCGAACGGCGGCTTGAGTTCATGGAGAAGAACAACCCGGTACCCATGCTCGTCGTCACGCCAGCGTTTGATGTCATCGAAGCCAATGCCGCGTATCTTGCGATGAGCGGGATCCCTGAAAGCGAGATTCTCAAGACAAATATCCATGGTCTTACCATCACCGGGCGTTCCGGGAAGGTGCCAGGGTCGCCCTTGAGAATAAACGGCGTGCTGTCGGGGAACTTACCGTTACGTTCCCCTCGGGTGTACATACCCTTGAGCAGGTACCTGTATCCCGGTGCTTGACAGTGCAGGCTCGGTCACCTCCCTTGTCATACTCTACGACGATCTCACGACAAAACATAAGAAAAACGAGGAGATAGAACGGCTGAAGATCAGGTCGGAGACGATTGTCCAGCAGAACCCGATGCCGATCGTGCTTGTCGATACCGGTTTTAAAATACGGGTGGTAAACGATGCGTATGTCGCACTCTCCGGCATCGAAAAGAGCCGGCTGCTCTCCATGTCGCTTGGGGATTTTAAGATCCTCGAAAAGACCGGGACAGGGTTAAAACAGGTCCTCGTGACCGGCACGCGCTCCACCGGAGAAGTTGTCGTGGAGTTCCCAAAAGGGGTCCGCCGGCTCCGGCAGTACGGCATTCCCATTGCCGGCCAGAAAGGAAAAACCGACAGTATCCTTGTTGTCTATAACGATATCACCGAAGAGAAAAAGGAGATCGAGGAAGTCCTCGCAGCAAGAAATACGTCCGATACGATCGTCCAGCAGAACCCGATGCCGATCTTAATGACGGATCTCTCCATGACGATCACCAAGGCCAATGCGGCCTACGTCCAGATGAGCGGGTACCCACAGGACGCGGTTGTCGGTATGAGCCTGCGGAATGTCAAGATCCTCGAACAGAAAGGCGAGGGCGCCAAAGTCGCGATCCAGACCAGACGCCGGGCGTTCGGGGAGGTTACGGTGGCACTCCCGAGCGGCACCCATATCCTCGAACAGTACGTGATGCCCCTCCTTTCCCGTAATAACGAGATCGAGCACCTGCTCCTCGTCTATAACGATGTCACGGAACAGCGTGCCAGCCAGCAGAACCTCGCAAAGAAGATGGAAGAGGCGGCAGCCCTCAAAAAGCGTTCCGATACCATTGTCAGCAGAACCCGATGCCGATCATGGTCATGGATTCGGCATTCAAGATCCTCATGGCAAACGAGGCCTATCTTACCCTCACCGGCCTTTCAAAAGAAAAACTGCTCGGCATGAATGCCCGGGAGTTCAAAATCATTTCCCAGTCCGGTGAAGGGCTCAAAAAAGTGCTCAACGAGAAGAAACGGAGTTTCGGGGAGATGACGATCGAGTTCCCGACCGGTGTCCGCATTCTCGATCAGTACGGCATCCCCATGCTGGATGCACAGCAGAACCTCTCCACGATCCTGTGCGTTTACGTGGATATGACTGCCCGGCGCGAACAGGAAAAGAAGATCCAGGCGATGATGGACGAGGCAAAGGCCGGTGCGGAGTTATTGTCTGCAAGCGCATCGGAACTCCAGACCGGCCTTGCAAAGATTGCCGGCGGGGATCTCACCTACCAGCTCAGCATCGACGATGCCGATCCCCTTGTGCGGCTCAAGAAAGATTACAATTCATCCGTTGTGGCGATCCGGACGGTCATTGTCGAACTTACGGAGGCCATCCGGAAACTTGATGTCACTGTCCAGGACACGATCCGGAGTACTGACGAGATCGCAAAAGCGACCGAACAGGTTGCGATCTCCTCACAGAAAGCAACGGACAGTGCAAAGACGGAGCTTGCCAGTGTCGAGAAAATATCCGGGGTCATATCCGATTTCTCGGCTTCGATCGAGGAGATCGCAAGCACGTCCCATGATGTCATGACGCATGCGGAGAAGGCTGCACAGGAGGGTGTCCGCGCCGCCGGTGTCGGCAAAACGGCAACCGACAAGATGCAGGCCGTTGAGAAGATTTCCCAGCAGAGCGTCGATGATATTACGGCCTTAAATGAACAGATGCACCAGATCTCAAAGATTGTTAACCTGATCACCGACATCGCAAACCAGACGAACCTGCTTGCCCTGAATGCTGCGATCGAAGCGGCGCGGGCCGGCGAGCACGGGCGCGGGTTTGCCGTCGTTGCAGGTGAGGTGAAAAACCTTGCCGGGGAGTCCAAGAAGGCGAGCAGCCAGATCGAGACCCTGATAAAATCCATCCAGTCAAAGAGCGAGGTCACAGCCTCGTCCATCCAGAACTCGTTTATGGAGATCAAAGCCGGGATCGAGAGCGTGAGCATGACGGTCGAGTCGCTCAGCCTTATTATCTCCGAAGCGAATGTGGTTTCTCAGGGAGTCACCGAGATCACGAAAGCGACCGAGAGCCAGGCCCAGGCCACGTCAGGCCTGATGTCAGGTATCGAATCGGTCAGGACAACGACCGGGGACAACCAGCAGCGTATGGAGGACATGGCGGCGCTTGCCGAGGAGACAAGCGCATCGACCGAAGAGATCGCGAGTGCCTCCGCGGAACTCTCATCCCTGGCAGAGCGCTGCCGCGGGATGATGGGGGGATTCCATACCTGATAAGGGTGACGGGGAGTGGGGACGTGAACAGGGACCGTTCTGATCCGGTCTCCTTTTTTGTCCGCCCTGTCATCACTGTCCCGAACGTCCGGAGTTTTCCATGACAATAACACCAGATGACGGTTTTTCAGCCCTGAAGCGGTATATCGCGCAGATCCTCAAGATCCAGTGTTCCAATTACAAGGAAGATTATATCAAGCGGCGCCTGCTCTCCCGCATGCGGTCGACAGGTACTACAACGTACGAGGAATACCTCAGGTATCTCCATGAGCATGAGCCGGAACTTGAACTTTTAAGAAATGCGCTCACGATCAACGTGACCGAATTCTTCCGGGATGCAGATGTCTATGATCTCATCAGAAAGGAGGTCATGCCCGCCCTCTTCCGTGGCAGAAAGACGATCCGTATCTGGTGCGCCGGCTGCTCAACAGGAGAAGAGCCCTATTCCATAGCCATGATCCTCTATGATATCATGGCCGCTGACAAGACTCTCTCCGGCCAGATCTTTGCGACCGATATCGACGAGGTCGTGCTGAAAAAAGCAAAAGAGGGGATCTATTCGGAAAAATCGATGGGGAAACTGAGCGAGTCGCAGATTCACCGCCACTTTACCAAGCTGCCGGACGGGAATTACCAGGTAAAACCTCACCTCCAGGACCTGATCAGGTTCCGTCCGAACGATCTCATGAGCGGCCAGCCGATCTCCCGGTTCCTCGATATGATCAGCTGCCGGAACGTGACCATTTACTTTACGGAAAAACAGAAAGACGAACTTGCACGGACATTTCATGCGGCGCTCGTGCCCGGCGGGTATTATGTGATGGGTAAAACCGAATATCTCGGCCGCGAAGTGGAAGGCCTTTTTACCCCGGTCAATTCTATCCAGAAGATCTATACCAAAAAAAGTTAAACTTTTTTTGTGGCGGTTTCTAGTGCTGCGGCCGGTCATCCGGTTCATTCTGGGAATCTTTCCCGATATTTTTTGTCAGTGATGACTGGAGAGCTTTTCTTGACATCTGGAGTTTTATCTGGTTATAGACCGTGACAAAGTTGATGCCCACGACAATTATCACGAGCATCATGCTGACCCAGAGCATCGTGCCGTTTACCGTAAGAAATGCGGCCCAGAGAAGGACAACAAACGAGATCAGGTAAAAAATGACCCATGTCCGAATGCCGGGAACTTCCATATTCATCACTATGTGTCAAGGGGATACTAAAGTATTCCCAACCCCGTGATCCCGGGCTATCCCGGGGAACCGGGGTCTAAAAAAGGGTACCTCGCCTGTCATCATGGGCCGGTAACGGGTGAACTAAAAAAAAATCATCACGGTGATCGTAGTAACAGAACATCACGATTTTTATAGGCAATTCTCCAGTAGTACGTGTGGACAAAGGGGATCTCTACACACTCATTGGCGGATTTGTGGTCATCCTGCTCATTGCCGTGATCGCAAACCCCGGCGCGCTTTCAAAAGTCCCGTCACTGTCGTTTCCCGGGAACAACTCTCCTGCGCAGGCAACCGAAGTGCCCACCCCGCAGGTCACCGTTGTAACCGTGCCGCCCACCACGTCGCCCACGCCAACTCCCCGGGTGAACCTGACGCCCCGGCCCCCCGATGCACCGTACCGGATTTTTTATTCGACAAATCCGTTCTCGTACCCGGTCGTACACCTGCCCACGAACATGGAGACCTTCGGTGCCTCTGATATTCCCCTGCGTGACCCGTCCCCGAGCATTCCCTTTGCCTATGTTGAGGAATCCCGGGGTGGTATCACCCGGGCGTTTTCGGTACCCTACGAGGTCTGGGCGCTCAATATCAGCGTCACTGCGGACCGGCAGCCCCAGTATGCGATGTTCCGCATGGTGGTCTGCGATGCAAAGGGAAATATCCTGCAGGGTGCCGAGATCCAGTATCCCGGTACCATGTATAAGGTCGTCCGGGCCTCGGGCCCGGGAATGTATATGATCATTACCACGACGGCGGTCGATTCATTCCGGATCAGCCTGGAGACACCGCAGCGGATCTACCAGAAAGACCGTTCAGGCACCTGAACTCGTCGTACAATGCTTGTGGTCGGCCGGATACATAATGGGGAGGCAGACCATTTCCCCCAGAATTTTTTTTTCACTCGATCTTTTCCACGATCACCCGGACGCGGTCGCCGGCTTTGAACTGGTGTCCTTTCGGGACGTCGATGTTGAACCAGAGGACACCGGGATTGTCCTGTGTCGGATCCTGGGACATCAGGCAGTCTTTTTTCTCGTTGATGTCCGCAACAAAGTCGAGTGATGATTCAAACTCTAATTTTTCCATAATAAAAGAAGGAGGTGATGATTAAAAAATTTACAGGGCACGGGGCGTGACCATCCACGTCGTGCTGTTCGAATAACTCCACCGGATGATGGACAACTCCTTGCACATATCGGCAAGGATCGCCATGTTGGTTCCCACTTCCTTTGGTGATAACCCCAGGTCCTTTGCAATGTATTTTGACTTGAAGTAGTGCTTACCCTTGGTTATACCAGAGTTAAGATAGGAAACAATTTTGTGCTGGGTTTCGTTGTACTTCTCTCGTATTTTCTTACCTGTTACCATGTTTCGCCTCAGCATTAGGAATTCATATAGGCCAACTCCTATATATATATGACTGATGGTGCGGGTTAAATTTATGCTTATTTGGGCAACAACGGCCTGATTCTGACCAGAAAATATTTAATTCGGCTGGATCTTTGGCTGAATTTTATCCGGCCGAAATCTTCACATATTTTCTGATTCCGGGCATTTGATCCTGTCAGACCGTAAAAAAACAGGTGCGGGATTTACTCTTGTACCGGTGCATCGCCGATCTTTTTTATCAGGGCTTCAAGGACAACTTCCCGCATCCCTTCCACGAACTTGATGCTGCCGACCACAAGGTGTCCGCCACCGGATATTCCGCCGCCGGGGATCTCGTTGTGCAGGTCACGAACCATACGGGGGATGTTCATATGCACGCCCTTGGAGCGCAGCACGGCAAAGTCCGGGCCAAAACCGATCGTAACGACCGGTTTTCCCACATTCTGTTTGCAGAGCCTGTCGTGGACCTCCCCGGAGGTCTTCCCGGGTGGCGGGAAGGTGAACTTGTGGGCATGGATCTCCACATCGATGAGGAAGAGATGCGCAGCGTTTGGCAGTACGCGGGAGACGACATGCGGCATGCAGGCACTCATCTGGTCCTCGATCATGGTATTTGCACCTTCGACAAGGAGGCCAACCAGCTTGGTGTGGCGCTCCCTGTTTCCGAGCAGGTTAAGGATATCCTTGACGATCTCCCTGCCATCGTTGAACCGGAGCCAGAACTGCTCGTAATCAAGCGCGAGCGCGATGTCTTTGCAGGCCTGTTCTGAATAGTCGTCACGCACGAGCGCGAGATAGAGGCCCCGTTCGGGCGCCTCGCTCCGGTCGCCGACACCGGCAATCGCCGGGAGGTGTCTGATGAGGGGCTCGACCCTGGGATTGATGAGCCTGGCGACTTCGGTACCAAGCATCCCTGCGGTGACGCCGAAGTCCCCGCCTACATGGTAGGGGTTGACATGCCCGACCAGGTACTTGTCGATGGTCGCATCCGGGTGGTGGTGGTCGATAACGACAAAGGGGATATCGTAGACGCTTGCGATCTTGTAGGCCGCTTCATCCTCTTCGGTAGAACCGTTGTCGGTGAGGATAACAAGCGGCATCTTCTGGCCGAACCGGGCGTGGTCCTTGAGGGCAAAGTCCAGGTCCCGGGTGATATCCTCGATCTCGTAGAACGGTGCTTTTGACGGGGCACGCTTGAAGAGGTAGTAGTCGGCGTCAAAGTCCCCGCCCGACTCCTTGATAAGCGCAACGACCGCCTGCTCGATGGCGACCGCCGAGCAGATGCCGTCCGCATCGGCATGGTGCCGGAGGATGATCGGCTGTGCGGTAAAGACCGCCTTTCTTATGATCTTTGCGACCTTGCGCATCTCGGGCATCAGGCTGTCGAGGACATCGCTTTTCACGAGTGGCTTTATCGTCTCGGGTTCGGCACGGGCGTCGAGCGCTTTTTCGATGCGCACCCGGACCGTTTTCTCCTCGTCTCCCGTGAGTGCGGCAATCCCGTCGGCTTCTATCTGGAGCTGGTTGTTGCGCATCATGACTTCGCCGATGACTCTCACGATCATGTTGAGCTCGACTTCGGGGAAGGCACGGACGCCGGCTTCCACGAATGCAGCGACATTCTGGGTACCTGATTCATCGACAATGGTGAAAATGGTAGGTCCGCTTGTCTGCTTGATCTGGGCGACCTCGCCTTCGATGGCCACGGTCTTTCCCTGTTTTGTCGCAAGGTCTGCGATCCTGACGGTCGTTGACGTGCGCTCGACCTGCTGGACCTGGTAGATCTGGATCAGCAGTTCTTCAAGGTCGATGTTCCCGTTGGGGCGAATCTGCCTGACCCGGACAAGGACGCTGTCTTTTTCCTTGTGCTCGGCCTTCATGCTGGTCTTGTGCACCAGTCCCTTGATCCGGTCGTTGAGCTGGACAAACATCCCGAACGTTGCAAACCCCTGGACTTTCCCAAGATAGGTTTTCCCTTCTTCGACATCGGACAGGTCGCATCCCGCGGCCAGCCGGTAGACGATGATATCTGAATCTGTTTCCATTTTTTTCTCCACACGCACAGCGAAACGAAACGATATTGATGAGCGGCTTATTATTCCTTGTTTAGATCGTTCAACGTTGGCAGGCACGAGGACGTGCTTGCGTGTACCATGAATGGTTACCCGAAGGTTATGTTAGTTGTGATAGGGTCAGCGGGATGAAAAGGGTCCGTTCGAATTTTTTTTATTTTTACCTGCTGAGCCACTCTATTATTTTCGGATTCTTCAGTTAGTGACCTAGACGTTTCCGGAAAAGGTCCGATCATGAGTCGAGGATTCCGGAAAAGAGCGGCTCAGTTGCTGAGGATTATTAAAAAAAGATCGGATCGATTCCTGAGAATTCCGGAAAAAGAGCGGCTCAGTTGTTGAGGATTTTAAAAAAAAGATCGGATCGGTTTCTGAGAATTCCGGAAAAAGACCGGCATCGTACGGAACCTGTTTTGGCGAACCCACGAATAATCATCACAGACTCCGTCGGGGACTTCGCGAACCCTGCGCCCGTACAGGAAAAAGTCCGGCACAGTTGCTGAGGATTACAAAAAAAGATCGGATCGATTCCTGAGAATTCCGGAAAAAGAGCGGCTCAGGTTTCTGAGAATTTCAAAAAATGAACGGATCAATTTCTGAGAATTCCGGAAAAAACTCACCAAAGTTGCCAGACTTTTTCAAAAAAGTTCAGCAAGGTTCCCGGACTTTTTTAAAATTGTCCGGCAAAGTCATCGGACTTTTCCGGAAATTCCAAGGCCCGGCCGTATACTCATGATTGTGTTGTGGGGATATCGTGGGGGCTGTCGCCCCCACACCCCCACGAGCGAGGAGTGCCTCCGCCCCCGACGGAGCGCCCCCGCGGCGGATTAGGGGAGGGATCCGGATGAGTAATTTCCCAAATCCCGGGAAAATCAAACGGGGCTCAATTTGCCCGTTTTTGAGACCTCTCCTCGGAAAAAGGATCCTCATATTCGCGTTTTTTCGGCCTTTTCAGGTACCAGATGGATGAAAGCATAGGCCAAAATTATCCACGATTCCTGGGCCTTTAAGGGCCATTCTTTGACATTGAAATCGGGCGAATTTCGGCAAATAGAGCGATTTAAGGGTATATTTTCCACGCGAACTGAAAAGAAGCATTTTACAGGCGTTTCCACGAGGGGCCAAAATGGGAAACGAACAATACGGGCTCAATTTGGGCCCGGATTAGTGCGGGTCTGATCAGGGCGGGAAGGGGTGATGGTTTGACTACTATCTACCCTTCAATTTGGCGCATAATTGGGTGTCGAAGTCATTTCGTTGTCCATCAGGGAAAGATTGATTCGTATAAAATCCCGATGAACGTGAAAAAAAACGTGTCTTCCTCAGAAACGCATACTTGGATTTCCTCAGGCAACTTATAGTTTTTCAAAAATATAGTAGGAAAGGATCAGGCGGGCAGGTACCGGTGTGCGGTCACACCCTGAAAAATCAAATTATTGATATTGGTTGAAAGGAAGACCCGTTATTCGGTGTTCGGTTCTGTTTTCTTCTCGGAAGATACCAATAAGTGTAGTTGTCTCAGGATATCCCCCATTTTTAAGAGCACCAGCAATCGCAGAATATAATTTCGTTAAGTGAACGCTTTTTCCGGGTAGCAACGTGAAAGGAAAATGCACGAGTTCAGGAACTTTAACTGGGACTTCGGTAATATAGTTAGTGTTTGGTAATTCAAAACCCCACGACGATATTCTGATGGGAACTTGGCCTGTGTTTGTACCCTTCAGTCCCAAGTAGTGTTCTTGGGAACCTACCCTGTGAGTAGTTCCACCGATTTCCTTCAATTCCCATTTATTTCCAAGACCTATAAATGATACAATTTCCATTTCCAAGTATGGTTTCATAATAATCACTCGATTATGTAGTTTATTTGGGGAATAGAGTACTCTATACCTCACATCCATAAGATTGTGACCTACTCGATCATAACCGTATTTTCAATTTTTTGACAGAGACCATAGCAAGCATTTCCAATTAGTCACTTAATCGTATGCTCTAACTTCTTTTCATTCAAAATCTTTGTAACCAACCCTTTTGTTTCCTCAACACTAACCAAAAGTCTATGAAGTTTAACATAATGCTCTTTGGCAGATGGATCCTCGAAGTAATCTATTAAACTTGAGTTTGCATCATTCAACAATCTCTCTATTTTGATCAAATCATTAATGAGATTTTCATCATCAAAGGAATAGATTTCAGAATAGAATATTTCAAAGGGGTTCTTTCTGTCTATAAATTGTGAACCAGCGGTGATTCGATAAAATGGATTGTTTTTCAAATGTATGATCATATCGCGTTCTTTGGCTGGATCATATGGCAATGTTGGTTTCATCCGATAACTCGCGCCAAACGAGACTGCCTGTTGGGGAGTGATCAACGTATCTTTTGTTACAATTCCGAGGAGTCCATCAATAAAGCCATTGATCCTTTTAGACTCAACCAAAAACACTTTTGCAATTTTTTCTTTCTCTGTTTCGTTCTCTGATTCCTTCAAAAAGAGCGCTGTCGCAATTCCTGCAAAACCTGCGAATATTGCTCCGAGTAAAATTTCAGCTAATTTACCAAGCGCGGTTGAATAACCCGCGTAAAATGGTTGTAATTGTGGAACATATTGAATAACGAGTGAACCGATATATAAAATTCCGAGGAAAGTCAATAGAATTGCCAATGTTAATGCATATGCTCTTTGAATGTTCGATTTGAACATACCTGAAAATAGTTTGCTGTGACGATAAAATATTCTGTTTATATTTCATTTTTTTTTGGTTATGTCAAGTTGTCGGCAGTTATGAGATTTAACAATCCGAAGAAAAATGACAACCTGCCAAAGACTTGACAGAGCCCACTGATGCAAATGACAAAGCGGTTTTGGTGCTTTGTTGGGTTCTGATGCGTCTACGGAACCCCCCGCCGACAAAGGACGGGTGGAGCAGTGCCACCCGTCCGACTCGGTGGGGGGACTGGGGGGCGTTGGCTTGTTTAACGATTCGTAATACCCTTGAAAAACCAGTCAATCCTGCCAGGTTACTTCCAGCATGAACCGGTCTTCGGGAACAATGACGGTCCCGGCAAATGCCGCCTTTGCCTCGTTTGCATGGTTTGCCGTATCCGTATACCGGGAGCTGATATGGGTGAGGGCAAGGGTCCGTGCATTCACGGCTGCTGCTGCCTGGCCGGCCTGCGCAGCGGTCGCATGGTAGAATTCTGCGGCCCGCTTTACTTCGCTCTCATCGTATGTCGCATCATGGATGAGGAGATCCGCATCCTTTGCGTATCCCAGGAGCGCCGGGATCACGGGGCGTGTATCCCCGGTATAGACGATCTTGCGGCCCGGGCGCGGCGCACCCATCACGTCCGAAGGTGTTACCTCCCGTTCGGTGCCGTCTTTTGTCACCCGGATCGTCTCGCCGCGCTGGAGCCGGCCAAAGAGCGGCCCGGGCGGAACGCCGAGTTCTATTGCATGTTCACGGTCGAACCGGCCCGGGCGGGGGTCTTCTTCGAGCACGTACCCGAGGGCCGGCATGCCGTGGCTGACCGCAAAACCGGTCACCGTGTAACCGTTAAAGCGCACCCACGATCCATCCGAAAGTTCGACTGAATCAAGGGTAAATTTCAGGTTGAACCGGCTGATCTTTTTTAAGGTCTCGACAAACTCGTGGACCCAGTTCGGGCCGTAGATGGTCAGCGGCTCGGTGCGCCCGTTGAACGACATGGTCTGGACAAGGCCGAAGATCCCGAGGAAATGATCCGCGTGCCAGTGGGTCACAAAGATCGCATCAACTGTAAACCCGCACCGGGCCCGCATCATCTGCTGCTGCGCCCCTTCCCCGCAGTCAAAGAGGAGTGTGTCGTTCCCGCGCCGGACCATGATGCAGGAGGGATTGCGCGTGGGTGTCGGGAGCGCCCCGGCCGTCCCGAGGAAATAGACCTGGAGAGTCTCGCCGCTCATACAAAAACCTTTGAAAAAACGGCAAGGCTCTTTTTTGCTTCCTCAACCGAACGCCCTTCGACAACAATAACTCCGCTGTACCGGGCGGCAATGGTTTTCCCCACGGTCTTCCAGTCAATGGTGCCGTCACCGAGCGGGAGGTGTTCGTCAGAGAGCCCGTGATTGTCGTGGATGTGGATGTGGTTTGCATGTGCGACCTCAGAAAGAAACTCCGGGACTTTCCCGAGCGTGTTTGCGTGCCCGAAATCGAACGTGAGCCCGATACCTTCGATACCTTCCGCCATCCCCATGAGTTCCCCGGCATCCCGGCAGAGGAATTCTTTCTGGCTGATCATGTTCTCAAGGCACGCCGTCACCGAGTGCTCAACGGCACATTTGCCGATCCGGCGCAGGGCCTCTTTCTGGAGTTCCCAGACCTTCTGCGGCAGGAGTTTTCCCGCGGGGGACAGATAGCCCGGGTGGATGGTGACCCGGTCGGTGAGTTCTCCTGCCCTCTCGATGCAGACCTCAATCTGCCGGATGGACTCGTGCCAGATCGGGTCGTTGAGGGTGGCAAGGTTGAGATCGCCGTAGGGTGCGTGCACGGTGACCCCGAGACGGGTACTTGCGATCACCTCTTTTATCTTTTCAAGGTTTCCCGGTTTCTCCAGCCGGTAGTTGCCGTCGGCGACGATCTCCCAGCCGGCATACCCGGCCTCTTCGATACCATACACCCACTTGATATCGTCCCAGACCTTTGCCGAGGAGGAGAAATACGGGCGGAGGGTCATGCGTCACACTCCATCCGCCCAATCAGTTCAGTGACGTTTGCGGTAAAATCTTCGAGACTGCCATCGTTTTTGATGGTGATATCAGCGAGTTTTAAGGCGTTCCCGAGACCCCAGCCCAGCTCACGCTCGTCCCGGGTCTTCAAGCCCGCTTCGGATCCCACGTCATCGCTGCGTTTTCGTTCGCAGAGACGTTCCAGCCGTTTTGGAAACGATGTCTCGATGGCGATGAGACGAAAGCCCGGGAAATTCTGCCGGAAGACCCGGACTTCCGCGTCGCCCCGGATACCATCGACAAGGACAAGGGGGGCGGCCTGCTCCTGTATTGCTTCAACGCAGAGGTTCGCTATCGCGTCCATGCCCCGTTCTGCACGGAGCCGGTTTGCCGTCGCCCCGAGGTTTGCATCGGTAGGTGGGAGGCCGGCTTTTTTTACCGCGTTTCTGATCACATCGCCCATGACGATGACCGGGATCCCCAGCCTCTCTGCTATCTTTGAGAACTCGCCCTTGCCGCTTGCGGGAAGCCCGACGACGCCGATCACTTTCATAGTAAATACTTCCGGGAATAGGTTATCTCGCCAGTCTCGCGGGTCCGGATCCGGACATCCCGTTTGAGTCCGTCGGCAATTTTCTTGATCTCTGGTAAGGTCATGGGTGTGGACTGCTCAATAGTATCCCACTTTCGGGCGATATACTCGCTGATGTTTGCCGCCCCTCCCGGGACCATCGGGATCTTGTGTTCGCCCTGCTGGAGGACGAGCGGGAGGTCGGCGACCATGTATGAAATCTCCTGTAAGTATTTCACATTCTCATAAAATACGGTTACTACGATCTCGAGTTCGGGAAGGGTCTTTTCCCGGAACGCTTTTCCGGCAATTTCTATCGATCTCCGGGCATTCTTCCGGTAATCTGAACCGGATTTCCCGACGCCGTTCTCCGCACAGGAGAACCCCTCCCACTGCGTCTTGTAATCGATGGCGATCTTGTCCACGAGCCGCTCTTTTAAGAGCGCTTCGATGGTCGCGGGAAAGATGCCGTTTGTCTGGACACCGCAGGAAAGGCCGAGGCCTTTAGCCGCACGGGCGAGGGTAAGGAGGGCTTCCTTCTGCATCGTGGGTTCGCCCCCGGAAAAGACGACCCCGCTCACCGCGAGTCGCGAGCCTTTGATGAGCGCAATAATCTCATCCGTATCCCGCTCGTCCTCGCCATCGAAGATCGCGGCGTTCTGGCAGTACCAGCACCGGAGCGGGCAGCCCCGGAAAAAGACCGTGCAGACCGCCCGGCCCCGCCAGTCAACTGTAGAGAGCGGGACAAAACCCCCGTAATTGAGCCTGATAGCATCACCGTTATGAATCATTTTGTGACGGGATTATTTAGTGTACTTGGGTTTGTGGTTCTTTTTTTGGCCCTGCACGGGAACGGTCTTGTTGTTTTCCCGCTCCTGGATCCATCAGGAAGCCATTTTTATGTTTTTGTGATGATGGAAAACCGGGACGCATAATGCTATCCTGGCCAGGAAAAACCGTGCGGCGGGAAAAAAAGGATGACTGATATTAAAATTTGAAATACCGGTTCACTATCTTGATGGCGCAGAAGTCCCCGCACATCGTGCAGCCATCGGTATCGGCCGGCATCCGCTCCTCGCGGATCTTCTTTGCCCGGGCCGGGTTCATGGCGACAGCAAACTGGCGGTTCCAGTCAAGGTCGCGGCGGGCATGGCCCATTTCGAGGTCGGCGGCCCGGGTCTTCTTGAGCTTGACCATGTCCCCGACATGGGCGGCGATCCGCGAGCTCGATGACTCCTTCGTACACTTCTGCGGGTGTCGGGAGTGCAAGGTGCTCTGCGGGAGTCACGTAGCAGATGAAGTCAGCGCCGAGCGAGGACGAGATTGCGGCACCGATGGCGGCGACCCGGTCATCATAGCCCGGGGCAATATCGGTCACGATGGGCCCGAGCATGTAGAACGGCTTGTTGTTCGTGACCCGCTTCATGAGCTGGACGTTGGTGGCGATCTCATCGATCGGCACATGGCCCGGACCTTCGACAATTACCTGCACGTCCTTGTCGTGCGCCTTGTCCGCGAGTTCTGCGTTGATCAAGAGTTCCTGGATGCCGGCCCGGTCGGTCGCATCGTGGATGGCTCCTGCCCGCATGCCGTTCCCCATCGAAAGGGTGACTTCGTGCTCCTTCATGATTTCGAGCAGGTAATCGAACTCCGAATAGAGCGGGTTCTCCTTCTCGTTGTGGAGCATCCATGCGGTCATGAACGCCCCGCCCCGGGAGACAAGCCCGGCGTGCCGACCCTGGTTGCGGAGACGCTTTACCGTCTCCCAGTTGATGCCGGTGTGGATCGCCATGAAGTTCGTCCCGAGTTTTGCCTGCTCGGCGGTGATCCGGAAGAGGTCGTCCTCTTTCATGTCGACGACGGCGCCGTTCTTCTTTACTGCCTCGATGAATGCCTGGTACAACGGGACGCACCCTACAGAGAGGGAGGTATTGGCAATGATCTGTCTTTCTGATCTCGACAAAGTCCCCGCCGGTCGAGAGTTCCATGAGGGTATCGGCACCGGCCAGTTCTGCCTGTCTTGCTTTCTCAATCTCCTCGGGAATGTTGACGATATCGGTGGAGGTCCCGATCGAGGCATTCACCTTGGTGCGGAGGCCCTCGCCGATACCGCAGATCTTCACTTTGCGGTAAGGGGAGACCGGGATCACGATGTGGCCTTCGGCAACGCTGCGCCGGACAAAGTCCTCGGTGACTCCCTCCTGCGCCGCGACCTGCTTCATCTCATCTGTTACGATGCCGCGCTTGGCATCACCAATAATACTCATACCTTACCGGTATCTCAAAAGGACAAATAAAGGCTCGTTTTTGCATTTTCTGGCGAAATCTGGCTTGTCATGAAGACAAGTAAAATTGATCTTAGGAAAATAAGCTCTGGTTGTGGTAACGTGATCAGGCATTTGGTTTTGTCTCCCCTGCTGCCCCGACTGGTGCTTTTATTTTCTGCCAGATCCAATCAAAGAGATTAAAAATATCACGGGTCTCCGATGGCAGATACAGACTATTTTGAAGTGACGGTCAAAGAGGCGGCGCACAACGATGCGAGCCGGGGGATTGCCCGGCTCAGGATCCATGTGATGAAGAAACTCGGGCTTGTGTCCGGCGACGTCATCGAGATCGTGGGAAAACGGCCCGCGGCGGCGATCGTCTGGCCGGGTTTTGCCGAGGATATCGGGTTTGCTGTCCTGCGTATAGACGGGAGTATCCGGGCGAACGCGAATGCCGGCATCGATGAAAAGGTGAGGATCCGTAAATCGGAAGCGGTGTATGCCACAAAGGTCGTGATCCAGCCGGCCCAGGAGACGAAACTGGTCGGAGGGGAGCAGTACCTTCAAGAGTCCTGCGGGGACGGTCGGTTGTCGAGGGGCAGATGCTCCGCGTCGATATCATCGGCAACTCTGTCACGTTTGTCATCGTCCGGGTCTCCCCGAGGGCGATTGCCATCGTCTCTGATGATACGGAGATCGAACTCAAGGAGGAACAGTTCAATCCCGAGGAAGGCAAACGGGAGATCACCAACATCCAGTACGAGGATATCGGCGGGCTCGAACGCGAGCTCCAGCTCGTCCGGGAGATGATCGAGCCCCCGCTGCGCCACCCGGAGATCTTCGAAAAACTGGGGATCAAACCCCCGAAGGGTGTCCTCTTCTACGGCCCGCCGGGGACGGGGAAGACCCTGATCGCAAAAGCGGTCGCAAACGAGGTCGATGCCCACTTCCTCACGCTCTCGGGCCCCGAGATCATGAGCAAATTTTACGGGGACAGCGAGAAGGCCCTGCGCGACAAGTTCCACGATGCGGAGGAGAATGCACCGTCCATTATCTTTATCGACGAGATCGACGCGATTGCCCCGAAACGCGAGGATGTGCAGGGTGAGGTTGAACGCCGTATCGTTGCCCAACTGCTCGCACTGATGGACGGCCTTGCCGGCCGGGGGCAGGTGATCGTCATTGCGGCGACGAACCTCCCGAACTCCATCGACCCGGCCCTCCGGAGGGGCGGGCGCTTTGACCGGGAGATCGAGATCGGTATCCCGGACAAGAAGGGAAGGCTCGAAATCTTTCAGGTACATACCCGGGGTGTCCCGCTTGCAAAGGACGTTGATATTGCCGCCTTTGCCGAAACAACCTTCGGCTTTGTCGGCGCTGATATCGCGCTTCTCGTGAAAGAAGCGGCGATGAACGCGATACGGAAGATCATCCCCCTCATCGATATAGAGAAGGAGATCCCAAACGAGGTCATCGACCAGCTCAAGCTCACGAAGGCTGACTTCGATGTGGCACGGAAAATTGTCCAGCCCAGCGCCCTGCGGGAAGTCCTCATCGAAGTCCCGGATATCTCATGGGATGATATCGCGGGTCTTGACGAGACCAAGGCGACCCTCATCAAAATTATCGAGGGCCGGCTCCGCTATCCGAAAATCTTCGAAAAACTCAACTACAAACCCCCGAAGGGCATCCTGCTCTTTGGCCCGCCGGGGACGGGAAAGACCCTGCTCGCAAAAGGGATCGCAAGCAAGCGCCAGCTCAATTTCATCTCGGTAAAAGGGCCCGAGATGCTCTCAAAAGGGGTGGGCGATTCCGAGAAGCATGTGCGGGAAGCGTTCCGGAAGGCCCGGCAGTCCGCGCCCTGCATCATCTTCTTTGACGAGATCGATGCGCTGTTCCCCAAACGGGGCACGGTGAACGACTCCACGCATGTCACCGAAAGTGTCCTCTCCCAGTTCCTGACCGAACTCGACGGCGTCGAGGAATTAAAGGAGGTCTTTGTCATCGGCGCAACGAACCGCCCCGACCTCCTCGACACGGCACTCCTGCGCCCGGGCCGGCTCGAAAAACACCTGTACATTCCCCCGCCCGATGAGGCAGCACGGAAAGCAATCCTTGCCACGTACCTCAGGGACCTCGAAGGTGTTCTCGACCCCAAGGTCCGGATCGCTGACCTGGCAGCAAAGACCCGGTTCTTTGTCGGGGCCGATCTTGAGGCGCTGGTGCGCGAGGTAAAGGCGCTCGTCATCGACGAACTGACCCGGGACGCTGTCGATGGAGAAGACGACAAAACACCAGACTATACGATAAAAATTACCCGTAAGCATTTCGACACCGCGCTTGAGAATATTAAGGGCACGCTCGATGGCACGGATTTCGAGCGGTACGAGCAGAAGTCCTGGGATCTCCTGTACGCGAAGGGAAAGCGCGATCTTCTGTACCAAGCCGTCAACCTCGTCAACCAGGTCGAATACCTGAAAGGGAAGCATGCACTCAGCGATGAGATCGTCCGGCAGGCCGACGAGCTCAGGGACCTGGTATACTGGCAGAGGAAATCATTCGACGCGATCCGGGAGCGTACCGCTGAACTCAGGCAGGGGCTTGAGGTATTTGTCCGGAAGAACCCGGCAGCGTGATTTTTTTTTACGTCTCTGCTGTTTTGTGGATGACCGGCGAATTTCACCCCGGGTTGACAAGTTGATGGGGACTGACGCATCCATACCCCAATACCTGCGGGAGACAAATGCACGTGTTCGATCGGGGATCCTGTTGCGGGAGTACACATTACAGGAAGGCAACCATGCCCAGCTCGCCATCGAAGCATTTGCCTCGCCACTTTGAGATTTGTCGGGAACCCGGGGCTTGCTGCCATCGATATGCTCGTCGCGATCCGGGCCGCTCACGAAGATGGAGTAATTTCTCTGGCTTGAATTTTTCTGCCGCTTGTTTTCAGGCCTTTTGCCTTTGCCGGATGGCGTCAGCAAGGCTCCTCATCCCGGCCATAAACGGCGACTGCTGCCCAAGGAGGGGAGTAACAACCGGTTCAAAACGGACCACATCCGGATCCGACGGGAGGGAGATCATCCGGGAAAAGAGTCCTTCTTCCCCGCAAAGTTCCTGTATTTTCGCGGTTTCATCCGGCCCCCCGGACCGGTTCACGACAAGGATCCTGTTTTTTATTCCCATCTGCTGCGCGAGAACCGCGGATTCCTGCGCGACGGATAACGCATTCCATGACGGATCGCTGATAATCAGGGCGGTTTCAAATCCATCGGCAACCGCTCGTCCGAAATGCTCCATACCTGCGGGGGTGTCGAGGATGATCACCTGGTCCGGCAGGAGCGGTATGTGGCGGAGGATCGCAGAAAGGAGCGTATACTCCGGGCAGAGGCACCCGGTCCCTGCCGTCCTCACACCTCCCATGACGAGAAGTCGCAGGCGATCTGCAACCGGAAGGGAAAAACGGTCGATGACATCGCTTACATCCGGGTTCAGGGTAAGCAGCCCGCCGGGCGTTATATCCGGGCCGGTGCCAGTCTTTTCCCGGAGATAGTCCGCGCTTTTCGAGACCGTGATGATCCGCCCTGCCTGGTGTGGGGGAATCCCGAGGGTCACCGCGAGGTTCTGCTGGGGATCGCCATCCACGGCAAGGACATGGAGACCGTCACGGGAAAAAAGATGGGCAAGGAGAGCGGTGGTTGTTGTCTTGCCCACCCCGCCCTTACCGGCAACGACAATCCTCATGCCCCCGGTACAGGCGGAGAGATTTCCGGTTCCCGTTGTGCTTCCGGGAACGGGCATTCCTGCCGGCACGTTCAAATCCCCAGCTGGGTTCGCTTCTGTTCGATGTGGTCCGCGATGAGGACTGCCGCTTTGGATGGATCGGGTTCGACCGCGAAACTCGCGTTTACCACGCCTTTTAACCCATCGGTCAGGAGCGACACCGTTGCCGGACTTCCTTCGATATGCGGCATCACGCCGAGTACCGTGTAAACCCCCGAAGCAGCAAAGTAGGCCCCGATCGAGACTGCCTTCTGGGAGTACCACTCCGGTGCTGCACCGGCAATGGGCAGCTTGTGGATCGGTACGTTGAGTGCATTGCCGAGTTCAGCCGCGAGCACGAGAATGCGGGAATTGTCCACACAGGAACCCATGTGAAGGACCGGCGGGATCTTTAAGGACTCGCAGACCGCCCGCAGGTCATCGCCGGCAAGCGCTGCCGCCTCGGGCCGGAGCAGCCCGGCCTTTCCGGATGCGACCGCGGCGCAGCCTGTCTCGACACAAAGAATATTTCTTTTGATCAGTTCCTTCGCGAGCGTAATATGCCCGAAGTCGTGCTGAACGTGTGGGTTATTGCAGCCGACAATCCCGACCGCTCCCCGGATCTTCCCGGCAGCGATCAGGTCAATGAGTGGCTTGAACGAACCGCCGAGCGCGTTCTTGATCGCTTCGTTGGAGAATCCCGCCATGACCGGGACCGGTTCTCCCGGGATCAGGACCCGCTGGGGATTCCGGTTTTTATAATTTTCGACTGCCATCCGCACGATTGCCTTTGCCGTGAGATAGGCATCCTCTGCATGGAAGTCGAAGAAATACGAGCCCGGTATCGTGGCTTTTGAGCTCGTGGAGATGATGAGGGTGTGGTAACAGCTCGCAGTCCGGGGAAGCGAGGGGAAGATACACTGGTAGTCCACAACCATCGCTTCAAGGGCACCGGTCGCGATTACCAGTTCCTGGTTGAGGTGGTTGCCCGTCATCGGGATGCCCTGTCGCATGAGTAGTTCGTTTCCGGTACAGCACATACCGACAAGGTTGATCCCCTTCGCACCGTTTTTTTGCGCGAGTGCGACCAGCTCGGGATCCGCCGCCGCCTTTACGATCATTTCGGAGAGCATCGGGTTGTGGCCATGCACCGAGATATTCACGTGGTCAGCTTCGAGCACGGCCAGGTTCATCTTCGAGCTCGTGATCGCAGGCGTGCCAAACAGGATATCCGAAACCTCGGTGCCGATCATCGACCCGCCCCAGCCGTCCGAGAGCGAAGTACGCAGTCCCTGGAGCAGGATATTGACATAATCCGCCCCGACCCCCATCTGGACCCGGTGCATGGAGTCCACCACTTCGCGGTCGATGCCCCGTGGGCTGATGCCGGCCTTGTCCAGATCTCCCGGGTCGCTTTCGGGGCACGGTTGAGGAATGTGAGGGTATTTTTCCTCATGCCGTACTCGTCGAGCATGGCACCGCCTAATTCGGCGGCTAGCTCTTCAGGTTTTTTCCCGTCTGTTCCAATACCATACTCCGTGCAGATCTTCCCGAGTTTTTCTGCATCGGCGATTGCATAGTCTTTGGCCCTGCCGTTCCAAGGAGCCAGAGCGTTTCGGCAATATCGCGGCCATGATCCGAGTGGGCTGCGGCCCCGGTGGCAATCATGTCCAGCAGGTTGCGGGATACAATAAGGTCGGCATCGGCACCACAGACGCCCCGGATCCGGTGGGGTGGGATGATCCGGCAGGGTCCCATCGTGCAGCGCGAACAGGAGAGCCCGGTAAGACAGAACTTGCACGGGGGCTGCTGCATCTCGAACCGGTCCCAGACGGTCTCAATCCCCTCCCTCATCATCAGGTCAAGGATCGGCTTCGCGTTCTCATCGATCGTCCGCTCGTTCTTCTTCTGCTCGATTAAAGCCGGGTTCATCAGCGACATTCTCGCCCGGTAAGCTCGCAGACATCGAGTTTTTCCCGGATCAAACGGGGTTTGGGTTCTTCTTCCATCTCACTCACGCCATGATACTGGATAACTGGTAATCCATTATTGCAGGATATAACCCCTTGGGTTGAACAACCGGTCCGCATCCTCACTAAAATCATTGTCGTTACAAAATTTGTAACATGGCAAAACCTTTTATTTATGTCTTTTAAAAATGGTCTGATTGTCGTAAGTTACTGATCGTATCTCACCGGGGCCCTTATGTCGGCTATGCGGGAGAAAATACATTACCGGGCCAAATGAGAACGGCAATGTACGGATTATTCCAGACCCCCGTAATTCCGATGAATACCCGGTAGGATCCTGGAAAAAGATGGAATTGTGTGATGAGTTTGTAGAAAAAGGCGCTCGCCCGTAT
>CAWBMY010000034.1:0-30912 GCA_963790005.1 uncultured Methanoregulaceae archaeon | reverse complement strand
TCCAGAAACGCTCTGAACACGCGAACATTTTCATGGAGCTTGGCAGACATCTTTGCCGCTGCAAAAGCGGGCAGCATGATCATCCTTGATTCGATCACCGATATTGCCACCCAGACTGCCTTCCCTAACCTCTGGGCGAACCTGACAGCTACCTCCGCGGGCTCCAGCGGCTCTCAAAGACAAAGAGCCTGACCATCTATCTGTTTCTGAGTAAGGGCATCATCGAGCCAGCACAGGAAACCGAACTTGCCGATATTGCCGATGCAGTCTTCCTCTCCCGGTGGGAGGGGAGCACAGGTTCACGGCGCCAGCGGGTGATGTATTTTGAAAAAGTCCGGGGGGTAATGCCTGATGTTGAAGAGCAGGATCTCGTAAAATTTGCGGTATGTATATCGACGTCAGGGTGTTTTGAAGTGAGCAATATCCGGGTGACCATATGAACGAACAAGAGTGAAAAGGGGTATTTCTGGTCTTGACGATATGCTCGGCGGGGGTCTCTTGCGGGGAGTATCTGCGCAATCATCGGCTCATACATTACCGTAACACCACATTTTCCCTCGAATTTGTCTGGGGAGGGCTCAAAGCCGGGGAACGGATCATCTACATCAGCCTCGAGGAAGCAGGAAGGCGGATCCTGTACATGGAAAAGAAAAGATGGGATGTCGAGCAATACCTGAACAAATCCCTCTTTATCATCAAACTCGATCCGACGGATTTCAACCTTGCAAACAACCCGATCAAAAACGAACTCCCGCTCCTGATCAGGGTGATTAAGGCAAGCGGGTTGTGATCGACCCTATCTCGCTCTTTGAGGAACTTTTCGAAAACGATGCGGACCGGCGACGGGAAATGTTCCGGCTTATTGAAGATAGCGTGACAATAAATACACGATCATGATGACTTCGGAAACCGACAGGGAAAAGCATTTTCAAGCCGGCACGGCCTTATCGAATACCTTGCCGATACGGTAATCCTGCTGCGATACGTCCGGTCAAGTGATCTGACAGATGTTCACCTTGCGCTTGAAGTGGTAAAAATGCGGATATCTGCCCCTTCCGGGAGATCAAGCCGTACGAGATCGAGCAGCCGCCGGTGACGGTGTTTATCGGAAGCGAACGTGTTCTGATTCACCATCTTTTTTCTCCGGTAAGCAAAAACCGGAGAACCACCCGGCTATTTTGCCGGACTTTCACGAAAAAAATCCGGGAAGGTTGTCATCCTTTTATAAAAAAGTCCGGGAACGTTCGTGAACTTTACGAAAAAAGTTTGATGAGGCTCGCGATCTTTTTTCAAAAAAGTTCGTAACGGTTGGTGAAGATTCCGGAAAGTAATACACTGTTAACTGTGAAAAATGAAAAATGATTCTAGTTTATTCAAGAGTTTGACAAAATTTGGAAAAATCGTTTTAATATTTAACGAAAAGGACGAACAAAGAACTTAATGTTTGAGCGATGGTCACTTCCATTCCCAAGCCAAAAATGACTTTAGCAATATCAAAATTGAAATAAGAAATAAATATCGAGACAACCCTAAAATAATCCCAAATATCGGGATTGCGGCTAAATACAGTAAACTTTCAGGGAAAGTCTTTGATTGTGGAGCAGTTGAATTTGGAGGGGTTAAATCAGAATACGTCGAACTCGTCATTGCAATTGTCATTATAGGGAGAATTGTTGCTAATATGATAGATGAAACTGTTAAAATTCCATTACCGACTGTTCGAATCATATCAATAGACTGATATGATTGATTGAACGTAAATATAATGAATAGTGGAACCAAAATTAAGAGAATATACATAAAATCAATTGCAATTCTAACAATATGGTTCTCTAAATACATAATAATTGATTCATATTTCCCTAAAATCCATTTTAAACACATAAAAATAAACAAGCGTTTATATTATTTAAAGAAGTCCAGATTGGACAGACAATGTTCTCCGAGAGTACCGAGCGGAAGCGTCAGCCCACATGTGTAGGCTCGTGAAAAGTCTCCACGATCCGGGCCGTTCCCTCATACGGTAACGCCGAGAATATTGAGCAGCACCAGACACCAGCACGCCCGGCAGCCCCCCGATACCGCAGATGAGAAGCGTTGCAAGGCTGTACCCGAGATCGGGCCTGCCCACCCATGTCATGACCTGGAGCGTGTTTAAGACAAACAAAAAGATGAGGCCGAGGACGGCGTTGATGACCAGCACCGCGAGTTTCTTTACCAGATAATACGCGATGGCAAGGATGGCGACGATAAGGACGACAGCAAGGAGGATATCGCTCATGATTATTTACCCTTGATCCCGGGTTGGCACACAGGTATATTCCGGGATTGTTCCCGAATCGTCCCGCCCTTAAACGGGACTCATTTGATACACTATACAGGTACCTCTCTCCCGTTTATTTAAATAGTTGGTGTGAGGATTCTGTCAGGTTGCCGGGCAGTTTCCGGAATGTGGTACTCCGAAGGAAAGGAGCAGTCTGTCGAAAACCAAAAAAGTCCTTTTACTCTACGGATAACCGATGTATTATATACGTTACAATGACGAAATTTCACGTATTACAGAAGAATTGATTCACAGAAGGACTAACTTGATGAACTACCGCATTATTCTTCTTCTGGCACTCACGCTCTGCCTTCTCTGCCTGCCTCTTGCGACCGCAAATACCGGGGCCGGTGCCACCGGCCTGTCTTCTGGATCTCCCGGCCTTACCTCATTAAAAGCCGAGGACATATCCGGCACAGATACCACGACCGAGCCCACGATGGAGCCGGTAACCCAGCCAACCGAGGAGCCGACCATCGCTCCCACCACTGAGGTCACAACCGAGCCAACAGAAAACCCGACCATCGACTACCGACATGCCCACCTGAGGTCACAACACAGCCAACGGAAAACCCGACAAACGAGCCAACCGTCATGCCCACCGAGACAGTCACAACCGAAGAGACCACCTCACCGGTCCCGGGGCAGTACGCGCCGGTGGCCGATTTTACGGCCTCTCCCACCTCCGGTAACGGGCCGCTTGCTGTCCAGTTCACGGACACATCGCTTTACACCCCGACCATGTGGTACTGGGACTTCGGCGATGGATCCAGCGCGGGTACCACCGCCTCCCCGTCCCACACGTACGCTGATCCGGGCACGTACACGGTGACACTGACCGCGACGAACCTGTACGGCTCGGACACGATCACCAAGTACGATATCGTTACGGTCAACGGCCAGGTGATGAGCAACGGCGCAATCTACGCCCAGTCCGTCCCGGCCGGGGCCACGATCTACGTGAACGGCGAAAGCCAGGGGACTGCGCCGGTCACCGTAAATACCCTGTTCCCCGGCACCTACTCGGTGATGGCGTATCTGAGCGGCTACACTGCCGATGTGCGGACCGTCACCGTGTACGCGGGCCAGACGAGCGGGTACTACCCGTCCCTCCAGGTCTCGCCCAACCCGCCGGGAACGCTCGGGTCAATCTCTGCCCAGTCCTCCCGGCCGGTGCCACGATCTACGTGAACGGGGTCTCATACGGGACCTCGCCGCGTACGGTAAACAACCTGCTCCCCGGCACCTACTCGGTGATGGCCTACCTGAGCGGCTATGCGGCAGACTCCCGGACAGTTACCGTGTACCTCGGCCAGACCACCAGTTACACGCCGGTCCTCTCAGCCCTGCCCAATCCGGCAAATACCGGTGCGATCTTTGCGCAGTCAACCCCTGACGGCGCATCAATTTACTTAAACGGCGCCTACCAGGGCACGTCTCCTGTCACCATCACGGACCTTGCCCCCGGCACCTACACGCTCAAGGCCACCTTGAGCGGCTATGCTGATGACGTGCAGCGGATCACGACAAGCGCCGGCCGGGTCTCGTTCTATACCCCGGAGTTCTACCCGTCCCCGCAACCCGTTGGCTCGGGCCAGGGGATCATCGCGGTGTACGCAAACGTGAACGGGGCGGCCGTGCTATTTCGATGACACCTATGAAGGAAATATCACGAGCGGCGTACTCTATGTGACGGTGGCAACCACGGGAACGCCCGTAAAGACCGTCCGTGTCGAGAGCACCGGGTACATCCCCTATACGGTGGGCCTGACCCAGTGGCCCGCAAACGGCGAGATTGTGAAGGTACAGGCTACGCTTGTTCCCAAACCGGCGCCCACAACAACGCCGACCAAATCGCCCGTTCCCTCAGCACTGGCCCTCTGTGCGCTTATCGGGGCCGGAGCGGTTGTGCTCGCTGCCCGGCGCAAATAACAAAAAAACTTCTCCTTTTTTTCGTGGTATGGGTTCTGGTATGTTGTGACGGGATGGCGACGTTTCACGAAAAGAAGAAAATTATTCATCCCTGTGTCAGGTGAACAAACCCGGCAGGTGCAACAGAACTGATCCTGTCTGTTTTTCACCAGATTTTAAAGGGGGTGATTACTTACCAATGACCCGGACATTATTAACTTTTACCGGGGGCAGGATATAGGATCCGACGGAACGGCTCTCTTTCCCGAGCGCGACAACCTGCCGCTGGAGATCGAAGAAGTTGCCGGAGATCATTGCTCCCCGGATCGGCTCTGCAAGAGCGCCATCCTTTACCCGGAACGGGTTGGACATCTCGACCGAGAAATCCCCGCTCATGGGGTTTGCCGTGTGTGCCCCCACCACGCTGTGGACGTAGATCGCAGGTTCATCAAAGAGTTCGTCGCGTTTCCCGTCCACGACAAAATTGTGATGGCCGATCGCGGGAAGCCCGGCAAACCCGCCCCGGATGGCACTCCCGGTGGATGCCTTACCGGCCCGGTACGCGGTCTTGAGATCGTAGGCAAACGCTGTCAGGACACCGTCCCTGACAAAATCAAGCCGGCTGGTGGGAGTTCCCTCGGCGTCAAACCACGTGCTCCCGGCAGCGCCCTTCCGGTGGGGATCGTCATACAGGGAGAGTAACGGTGCGGTGACCGTTTCGCCGAGCCTGCCGGCCAGTTTCGAGCGGCCCTGCAGCACGTTCCTGCCCGAGAGCGCCGGGACAAAGATGGCGGAGAGCAGGTCGGCATATGCCATGGGGGAGAAGATGACATCGTACTCCCCTGTCGGGATATCCTTCCCGCCCGCAGACCGGGAGGCAAGGAATGCCGCCTGTTCGCCGACTCGTTCCGGGTTCACGAGCGCCCGTGAGAAGGCATGATCGAATTCGTACCCGGTGGACTGGCCGCTGATCGCTTCGAGCGAGACCGAGACTTCCGACTGCCGGGACGCATACCGGATGCCGTGGCTGTTCGCAAAGGTGATCTCCCCAAGAGAGATCCCGGCTCCCCCCGAGGTTACCGAGGCCTCCGGGTGTGCGGCAGCCCCGTCAAGCATCCCGTGGAGCAGATCCTGCGCCATTGCCGGTTCAACGGTAAGCGACGGGTCGAACGCGAGATCCTCTTTTGGAAGTGCGACCGGGTCCGGCAGCCCTCTCCATTCCTGCGGCGTGGCAAGCCGGCCGCCTGCGATGGCCGCATCGAGGCAGGCCTGCCACTGCTGAGGGTCGTTCGTGCTCGACGAGCCGATCTTCCCCTTGTCAATGGTGCGGATACACAGGCCGGACTCGACCGATGACGAGCAGATGCTCACGCGACGCTGTTTTAAGTCGGCAGAAACCGATGTACCGGAAAAACAGTATACCTCGAGTTCATCGACCCTTTTTTCGCCCTGCCTGAAAAGTTCCTCAATCCACGCCACTGCCACCCACCACCGCATCACGCAGGAGCACCAGCGGGGCGCCGTCGCTCACCGGCACGCTCTGCCCGCCTTTCCCGCAGTATCCAGAATGCATGACCCTTTTTTTCCCGCACAGGACAATCCCGTGGAGCGTTTTTAAGATCTCGCCCGAGAGCGAGACGTCCCGGACCATACGGGTTTTCTCCCCGTTCTCGATCAGGTACCCGTACTCCGCGTTGAACTGGAACACGCCCCGGCCCGGATCGACCTGCCCGCCCCGGGAACCGGCAAGGAAGATCCCGTTTTTGCATTCCGCGAAGATCTCCTCATCGGTCGCGTTCCCGGTCTCGATGAACGTGTTGCTCATCCTTACTAACGGCGGTTCACCGGGCATGGCCCGGGCATGGCCGGCAACGCCGTTTCCTATCGCCGCAAGGGTCTGCCGGTTGTGGAGGAACGAGTTGACCTTCCCGGCGCGGATGATCTCGGTTCTGGCCACCGCGATCCCTTCGGCATCGATTGGCTCAAACCCGAACTCGTGAAGGGACGGGTCGTCGACGATCGTAAGCGAAGCGTCCCCGATCTTTTCGCCGGTCCTCCCTTTAAGGACCGAGTTTCCCTCTTCGATAAGGTCGCCTTCGCTCGCGTGGCCCACGGCCTCGTGCGCGAAAACACCGGCAAGTTCCGGGTCAAGGACGGCATGCATCTTCCCGCCTTTTGCAAGACCGGCATCCAGCAGGGAGACCGCCATCTCTGCCGCTTTCCTGCCCATATCTTCCCGGTGCCGGAGGTTGAAGCCGTGGATAGTGTGATCCGGCTCGTAACCCATCTGGACGGTCCCGTTCCGCGATGCGACCGCCATCACGGAAAACCCCGAGCGGCAGATCTCATACGCATATTCGCTGCCGGAGCTGTCCATGAACCGGACGTTCTCGATCCGTTCAAGGTAATTTGCCCGGCGGCTGGTCACCAGCGGCCGGTCTGCTGCCTTCTCGATAGCGAGGAGGAGCTCCGCTTTCTCACCGATGCTTACATCACGGCAGTCCTCTTTGACCGGGGAACGGCACGGATCGTGCGGGGTGCATCCCCGAGGCTGACCGTATCTTCGGCAACAAGCGCAAGCTTTTCGGCTGAGGCAAGCAGGTCGTCGAATTTTTTGCCGGATACGGGCGTGTAATTATCGATCTGGAGGATCCCCCACCCGCGGGGGCCAAGGACCCGGATCACGGCCTTGTTATAAAAAGTGGTGCCGGCAGACTCAATCACGCCCATATCGACATCGATATGGGTGGACTGCCCGCTCACCTGCCGCAGGTCATAATACCGGATGCCGGGCGTCTCGGTCATGCCGGTGTCTTGTTGATGGCCGGAACTTCTGCAAACACCGATGTCGACCGGACCGCCATCTGTCTGAGCTTCGAAAGGAACCCGTCCATGTTCTCGGGGACGAGCGCGAACTTGAGCACCTCGTCGATGGTATCCACCGGGATGATCGTCACGAGGGACTTGTACTTCTCCTCGATCAGCACATCGTTGATGTTCGTCCGCGGGATGAGCACAGTCTTGATCCCGGCCTTTGCCGCCGCCTCGATCTTGAACGTCACGCCGCCCACCGGAAGCACGTCGCCCCGGACTGAGAGCGAACCGGTCATGGCAACATCCTGCCGCACCGGGATGCCCTCGATGGCACTGATCACGGCCGTCGCCACGCTGATCGATGCCGAGTCGCCTTCGACACCGCCATAGGTGCCGATGAACTGGATATGGATATCGATATTTTTCACATCTTTGCCGGTAAACTTCTTGAGGATCGCGCTCACGTTCTTGATCGATTCCTGCGCGATCTCCTTTAACATACCGGTGGCGATCACCGAGCCGCTTGCACCCTGTGCAGGGGTGACTTCGGCCATGATCGGGAGGACCGATCCCGAGTCAGTTCCCATAACCGCAAGCCCGTTGACGCGGCCGACCCGGGTTCCCTCAACCACCGTAAGCTCGTACTCCCGCTCGGCGGATATAGTCGTCAGAGACCTGGTCCTCGATCGTCCGGGCGGTCGTCTTTGCCGTGATCACGTGGGCAGCGGAGGTAAGGGTCGCCCCTTCCTGCCGGGCGATATCCCCTGCAACCCGGATAAGACCGCCCATGTCACGGAGTTTTAAGGTAAGGTGCCCCTTGCGGTTCGAACGCCGCCGGGCCTCGCGGAGGACCTCATCGATGGCGCTCTTGTCAAAGTGCGGGATCTTCCCGTCGTTTTTGACTTCCTGCGCAATGAACCGGACATACTTCTCGCGGTTCTCGGGAGTGTCGTCCATGCTCTCGGCCATGTAGACCTCGTACCCGTACCCACGGATACGGGACCGCAGCGCCGGGTGCATACCCTGGATCGCATCAAGGTTCCCTGCCGCAACCATCACGAACCTGCACGGGACGGGTTCGGTCCTGACCATCGCACCGCTGGAACGTTCGCTCTGGCCGGTGATCGGAAATTCCCCTTCCTGGAGCGCGGTGAGAAGGTTCTGCTGGGAGTGGGGATCGAGCGTATTGATCTCATCGATGAAGAGCACGCCGCCGTTCGAGCGGTGAATGGCGCCGCCCTCTACCCGGTCATGCGCCGGGGTCTCTAATCCCCCGCTCTGGAACGGGTCGTGCCGGACATCGCCGAGAAGCGCCCCGGCATGCGAGCCGGTTGCATCGATGAAGGGGGCTGCTTTCTTGGTGTCGTTCGAGACGAGCAGCTCGGGTACCATCGCCTCTTCGCGGGGCGTGGTGTAGCGCAGCGCAATAAAGACGAACGCAGCGGCGATGATCCCAATCAGCCATCTGGTACGTGATGAACGCGTACCCGATGATGCCGATGACGAGGATCAGCAGGAGGGTGTTCCTGAACTGGATCTTTTTCTTGGCCTCGGCCTTGTGGGCAGCGACGATCTGCTTGCCCCGCCCGGCGGCGACCGTCCTGATAATGGGGTTGTTGGAATCGTCGGAGTTCGGGTAGACGAGGATATCGAGAAGATCCTCTTTTGGCAGGAGTTCCGCCATCGCCTTTGCAAGCATCGACTTACCCGTCCCCGGGCTCCCGATCATCATGACATGCCGGCGCTGGATCGCGGCTTTCCGGATCACTTCGACCGCACGTTCCTGGCCGATCACCTGATCGATCAGTTTTGCCGGGACCTCGATCTGGGAGGAGGCTCCTTCGACAACTTTTGCTGCCTGAACGGTTGCGTCAGGCTGGGGCGCTGCTGCCCCGGGAGTTGCGGGCTCTGGCTGCGGGACTACGGGAACTGCCTCATCACGCGCCGGTACTGCTGGTTCCGAGTTTTCCATTTTAAAATTATACCTCTTTCTTACCCTTGGAGTATCCATATAATTTGACGCATGATAGTTTAAGTACTTTGTAGCGATGGCAAAAATCCGGCCCCGCCTCAAAAATCCATGCAAAAATAATACAACCAGCAGGGTGTAATAGTAAGGCAGGGAAAGGTACACCCTCACCCGCCACGAAGGGAGGACAGGTACGTTATCATGAAAGTGATCAGCACGGAAAAATCCCAGATTCTTGCCGCCCGTATCGCAGGGGCCTTAAACACCTCAATCGTTGATGTGAAATTTTCGCGGTTCCCTGACGGCGAACTGTACCTTGCTGCCGGAGAACTTGACGATGAAACGATCATTGTCGGGAGTGTCACCGACAGCGATGCGCTCGTCCAGCTGCTCCTGTTGATCGATGCCTGCGAGGGTTCAGAAAATCACCTCGTCCTCCCGTACATGGGGTATGCGCGACAGGATAAAAGGTTCAGGAACGGGGAACCGATCAGTGCCCGTGCGATTGCCCGGGTCTTCGGGAAGGGTGTGGAAAACTGCATCACCATCAACATCCACGAGCCCGAGGTGCTGAAATATTTCGATGTGCCCACGACGAATCTCTCGCTTGCACAGGACATGGGGGATTATATCATGAACATGGGCCTGTCCAACCCACTGATTCTTGCCCCGGACGATGGCGCACTTGCCTTTGCACAGGATGTAGCCTGCGTGGGCGGATGGGACTGTGACCACCTGGAAAAGACCCGGCTCTCCGGGGTCGAGGTGAAGATGGCGCCAAAGAAACTCTGTGCTGCCTCGCGATCGGTGGTCATTGTAGACGACATCATCTCAACCGGCGGCACCATCGCAACAGCGACGAACATGCTGTACCAGCAGGGGGCAACAGAGGTCTACGCTGCCTGCGTCCATGGCGTGCTGATCGGTGGTGCGTATGTGCACCTGAAGGCAAGCGGAATCCGTGAGGTCTTCTGCAGCGACACCATCGAGCGGGGATGCAGCAGGCTCTCCGCCGCCACCAGGATCGCGGCTGCTATCAGGGGCTGACGAGCGGACTAGAAGCCGGTCCGGCAACGTGTGGATAAGCCATGAAGTGCGTCCTTGATTCTACGGTTTTCTTTACGGATTACCCGGTAGACGGTGAATGCTACACGACGCCTTCAGTAGTTGACGAACTCATTGACCTGAAAAGCAAGTGCCGGTATGACATGCTCGTGGCTGCCGGCCTCATGGTCCGGAATCCTTCAGTGCAGGAACTCGCACGGGTAAAGGAGGCAGCCAGGAAGTCCGGGGACCTTCCGGTGATCTCCGGCACCGACTGCGACGTCCTCGCCCTTGCCGGTGAACTCGGGGCCACCATCTTCACGGACGACTTTGCGATCCAGAACGTGGCAGCGGGTATGGGGATTGCCGTGCAGCCGCTCCGGCAGCGGGCGGCAAAAAAGATTGCATGGAAATACCGGTGCAGCGGCTGTGGCCGGTATTTCAAAACCGACGGGGAATGCCCGGTCTGCGGCTCAAGTATTAAACGAAAACTTAAATAGATTACCACAAATCTTTTTCCCATGTCTTCTCTTGACGATCTGATCGCCCGGGCAAAAGTGCTGTTATCCGAGGGGCACAGCCCCGGCCAGATTGCAGACGAACTCTCGCTCTCCATGGAAACGGTGACCTGGCTCTTAACCCAGGCAAAAGGCGGAACGGCCGCGCCAAAAGACGTGCATATTGACTGGACCGTGGTGAGCAGCCAGGCGCCGCTCTTAGACGGGATCGCCCAGATGCTCTTAAACCGGTACTATACTGCGCAGAAAGACCCGGCATCCCCCGCGGCCGATGTCATCGTGGGTATTGCCCTCTCCGGCATCCCGCTTGCAACGGTCATCTCCGTTCAGGAAGCGACGAAGCTCGCGATCTACCATCCCTCAAAGCAGAACGCGAGCGAGCACCCGATCGGGTCGATCAGCGGGAACTTTGCCGCAGTGGCCGATGAGCGCTGCATCATTGTCGATGATGTTATCACCTCGGGAAATACGATGCGGGAGGTCGTCAAGTACTTAAAGAAACATGGGGCGGTACCGGTCGCGATCTGGGTGATCTTCGACAAGCGCGGTATCAAGGATATTGATGGCGTGCCGGTCTATTCGCTCTTCAAAATATCCCGTATCGATTAACCATTTATTTTTCAACAGAACCCATAAGGAGGTTCTGTTGCGTCTTAGGTTGATCGTTGCATTTGCCCCACGCTGTTGCATCGCGGTTGATCTGCGCGCATATGTTTTAATTTACTGTAACAAAATAGAGGATATCATATGGTATGGGTAAAAAACTGCGAAGACGACGATTGGATCAATCTTGACAACGTATTTTCAATCTCATTTCAACAAATGAATAATAAAGAGGATTGGATTGAATTTCTAGTCAGACCGAGTAATGCAAGGATATTAGAAATCTGTCTTGAGATCGGGCCAAACCCCAACCCAGATCCCCATTCAAAGGATATTACGTGGGACAGTCGTTTTTATGATAGAGCAATGATCGTTGCAGATACTGTTTTTGAAACAATAAAAAAAGCAGATTGCGATAAGAGGATCCGGATCTGATCTTCAAGAAGAGATCCAAATTAAATTTGAGAATTTTCCACAAAGATGATAATGGTTAAAATTAATTTTTGAATATATGGTCGGGGATTATTTTTACCATGAAAGCAACATTGATGGAAAATGCAGGAACGTAAGGGGAAATACGTATAGACGGATATTCCAGCAATGTATCGATTTTAAGCGCGACTATTATGAACCTTACAAGACCGCTCATATGGGGGTAAGGGGTACAGAACGGGAGGATATTAACAGAAAAGTTGCACTTTTAAACGAGTATTACCCGCATGTCGATAGCATTGTATCGCAACATCACATTACCTCGCAAGCAAAATTCCGGCCAACCGTTTTAGAAGAGTTCTGCGGGCATCTTCTCAAAGACATTCCAGAGATAGAAAGGTTAAACCTTGACTTTTTCAATAAAGGCGTGTTTGCGGGAATAACTCTTGATAGATTGGGAAATGCCAAAATAAAAACAAAAGATATCGATTTTTGTATTGGTAAAAAATTTGATGTAACCATTGAGGGGAGTCAATATCATCTAATAATTCCGGTCATTGCAATCGAATGCAAAACCTACATCGATAAAACAATGTTAAGTGAAGCGCAGTTTACTGCCCAAAAGATGAAACAAGGTTCCCCCAACGTCAAGGTTTATTGTGTTGCCGAAAGGAATGAGATAGATGCTAATGAGGTTCCTACAAAGGGAAGAACCCCATTAGATCAACTTTTTATTATCCGAGGAATAACGACAAATCCAGTATCCGCTGATGCCGTATTTGCCTTTTTTACGGAGATAAAATCTGCGTTGGAGAAATTATCCCAAGAAGTTAATAGAATCGAACTCGGGGCGATTTTGCCCGATTAACTGGGTAAAATCTCCTTAACTCTCTTTTTGGCGATGTTGCAATATTTTTGAGATACGTCGATTCCTATATACTTTCTATTGAACTTTTTAGCGACTGCGCACGTCGTACCTACCCCGTTGAACGGATCTAAAACGATGTCGCCTTCAAAACTAAAAGAGCTTCAATGCTCTCTCTATTAATTCTTCGGGAAACATCGCAGGGTGATCATAATGAACCATTTTTCTTTCCGGAGATATTGACCACTTTGCAACAACCCATTTCTTGAATTCATCCTCTTTTATATCGATCTTATCCGGGAACCTTCTTTCTTTAGATCCCCTTTCGCAAATATCTCTAAAAACTCCCAAGTGTATTTCAAGTACGGGCTGCTAGGGCTTTTCCAGCTCCCCCAAGCACAATATTTGCAGTTGTAATTATTTTTCTCCCAAAGGATCTCGCCTTTCCAGATCATTTTCTTCTGCATAAAATGATTTGAGATAATGTGATGGCTCGGCACATAATCAGAGAACAATGGTTGGATATTCACTATAATTCTGCCACCATACTTCAGAACGCGGATACACTCATCGAATATATCAAACAATTTTTGGAAGTAACTTCTCCCAATCAATCCCGTCTTTTGATGTATCGTATCCAAAGCCGAAATTGTACGGCGGTGACGTAATTACCAGATCGATGCAGTTATCGGACAATTGTTTCAAGAACTCTTCGCTGTCTTCACAAGTTATAAGATTTTCAAATTTTTCTGGAAGAGATGTATTTTTCTTTGAGAAACTATTTTTTTGAGCGTAATAATACAATCCCCGTTTGCCCACTTTCAACTGCCTATTCTCCACTTTCCTCTCATCGTTATATGTTACGTAAAATCTCTTCCCGCCTTTAATCCCATAACTTTTGATTCTTGAAATCTTTTCAATGACACTCAAAAAAATCGTTTTATCTACGAACTCTGAATTTGTGGTGCTTAATAGACTGTGGATATACGTCTTGAATGCCGTAAAATCTATCGAATGGAGATAAAGGATAACCTCAAATTCTTGTATGTCCATCTGGAAGCCGTTCTTTGAAAATTTCTTTTGGATCTTTTTTAATAACATGGCCTCTTCCGGGGTTATTGGATTGTCGAGTTTGACCACCAGCTTTTTGTATTCTGGTTTGGGGTTTCCCTCATTATCCTCGGTATTGTATGGTATTGCCATTTTCAAGTCCGGAGTAATTTGTTCGTTTATCAATATACTATCTGACATTGTGACCACCCCTTTGATTTCCATTGGAGATTTTCATCGCGTTACCCCTCCTTTTTGATAGGGTTCACAACAAGATGATCCCCATCAATAAGCCATTCAAATGAATCGCCTTTCTGTAAGTGAAACTGGTTCTTGATGAAAGACGGCACGGTGGTTCTCAGCGAGTCTCCCGTCGATGTTGCCGGATTTAGGATTGTCTCGTTGGCTCGCGGATTTTTAGGCATAGTGTAATAGTATATGTATCTAATGCAATATAAATCTTATTACCTTATATACTATAACCCAATTTACCTTATGGATTATTTATTTACCTAATGAGTTACCCATAAATTTATTACCTTAAACAACTTATAGGTAAATAGTGAGGTAAATGGAATGAAGCAAATTACCGACCCAAGAGAATTAAGAGGACTGGCAATCCTCAGCCAGCCCAACACCGTCATTCAAACCGGTGAGAACGAATGGGATGTTCGATCACAATCGAAGGACGCCTATTACGTCGTCGCTAGAACTTTCCCGGCAGACCGGAAGGCTCGCATCCTTTCACAGGCAACACTGGACATGCTCGTGCCCAGATTTCCAGACCCGCAATTTGCCCTGTAAACACATCCACGCCGTCATGCTCTCGTTAAAACTTGCCGGGGATGTTGAAGAGCACAGCACACCTGCACAGGTTGAAAATGCAGAGCCAAAGATCCTGTGCCCGGTCTGTAAGTCTGCGAGCGTCAGGAAATGGGGGAGCCGCAAGACCCAGTACGGAACCGTCCAGCGGTACGCCTGCCATGAATGCGGCCATACCTTCGTGATCGACAAGGGATTCTCAAAGATGAAGAACAGTCCCAAGACGATCACTCTCACCCTTGATCTCTACTTCAAGGGCGTATCCCTGAGGAAGATTGCCGATCATCTTACACAGGTTGAAAGCGTCTCCGTAAATCAGGCAACCATTCTCCGGTGGATTCGCAAGTACCTGAAACTGCTATCGGGGTATGCCGAGAAATACAAGGCCGATGTCGGAAATATCTGGCACTGCGATGAGACAACAGTATTTATCAAAAAAGACGGCGAGAAAAAGTATTATGAGTGGATTTGGAATCTCATGGATGCAAAGACCCGTACCTTCTTGCCTGCCAAGTCACCGAAACCCGGTACATCAAGGATGCGCGGAAACCCCTTAGCCAAGGCAAAGGAAGTTACGGAAGTTCGACCGGATGCGATTGTGACCGACGGGCTCATGGCATACAAGGATGCGATAAAGGCAGAATATTTCGGACTTGGCAGAATCCAGAACCCCCACATCCGGTTAAAGGACTTTGAGACGAAGCCGAACAACAACATCCTCGAAAGGCTCAATGGCACGTTCAGGGAGCGCACAAAGGTTATGCGGAGTTTTGATAGTGGACTCGGCGCGGCAGAATTTGCAGTGGGGATGCAGACGTATTACAACTATATACGGCCACATCAGGGAATTGGCGGGATGGTACCGGCTCAACTGGCAAATATCCCGATAAACTTCTTGGGGAATAGATGGGAAACGATGATCGGGTTAGCAGCAGAAAAATAGATTAAATAAATTTAGTAATGACCGCTATTGCAATACCGACAACAAGAGCCACCAAAATCGCAATTAAAATGTTTTTAATCCACCCTATATCATTTTTAAAGAGTTTAAAGTCGTCTTTTACCCCGGCAACATCTGTCTTCAAGGTATCAATCATTTGTTCCAATTTTTCCACAGATTTTATTGCGTCCGCAATGGTTGGTGCCTTTAACCGCACCATCCACTCTATATCCTTCTCAGGGAAACCGTATTGATCTTGGTGTTTCCCCTCATAACATCTCGAAGGGAGTTCATTGAAATTAAAAAACATCGCAGTACATAATTTCTGGGCATACTCAATTGTGTAGGTGTCTGATGATGGATTGAATAGAGTGATAAAAATCCGTCCACGATAACCGGGGTCAATATGCATCCCAGAAAAAGCAAGGATTCCCTTTCGGGACATTCCGGAAGGCATCCCCATAATTACCCCAATTCGTTGTGTGATCTTTATAATTTCTAGGGACTCTATCTCCATCCAATCCCCGGGTTTTAGGAATAATGGGAAATCTTTCTCTTCAGCAACGCCTTTGCCAGCAATCAGCGCTCGACCTACTTTAAAATCATAACTCGATGGTTCAAGATGGCTTTCGTCAAAGGGCTCTATTGCTACATCCTTTTCTTGTATCGCTTTTTTGATTTCAACATCGGAAAGGAATGACATGCCAACCAACCCGAACCATTAATATTCTACCTGAATATATACTATATATATCTAGGTAATAAGATTATGGTTGCTCTCAAAGGAAAACCGAAAACTGAATACACAAACGTCGGGATTCCTAAAGATATGGCAGAAGAGATTCAACGAATTGTCATTAGCGATACGCGTTTAGGTTTCACTTCTATGCAAGAATTTGTTAAAGAGGCCGTCCGCAGAAGCATTGTCTATTACGGTGGTGCTGATAAGCCTCGGAAAAAATCCAAAAAGATAAAGTAATTTTTAGATTCGTCTTTGCGCGCGATCAACCCTCATGCAACACCAACCGCGAGCGCGGTTGATCCACCGCAGACGCAACAGAACCCACAAGGGATTTATTTATATAGAAGTTCAATTCCACCTTTTACAGCACTAGAGGATTATCTATGTTATCAGGTCAACCAATCATTATCCTAAAAGACAACGTGGAGCGTAACACGGGCAAGGAGGCCCAGCGCTCGAATATTATGGCCGCAAAGGCAATCGCCGGCGCGGTCCGGACAACGCTCGGTCCCCGGGGCATGGACAAGATGCTCGTGGGTTCGACCGGCGACATTGTCATCACCAATGACGGGGCGACGATTTTACAGGAGATCTCGGTCCAGCACCCCGGCGCAAAGATGGTCATTGAAGTGGCAAAGACCCAGGATGACGAGGTCGGGGACGGAACCACCACGGCAGTCGTCATCGCCGGCTCACTGATGGAGCAGGCAGAGCACCTGCTCGAGCAGGGCATCCACCCGACCGTGATCGCACAGGGATACCGGCTGGGCATGGAGAAGGCTCTTGAGATCACAGAGTCCCTCTCCTTCAAGGTCGACCCCACGGACCGGAAGACGCTCGTGAAGATTGCCGACACCGCGATCACCGGCAAGTCGATCGAATCGGTCAAGGGAAAACTGGACGGCATCATCGTTGATTAAAACTGGACGGCATCATCGTCGCGGTCATGGCCATCGCAGAGAAGGTCGACGGGAAATACCTTGCCGATGAAGACGATGTGATGATAAAAAAGCAGAAGGGCAATCCATGGACGACGCCGAGCTCGTCCGTGGTATTGTCCTTGACAAGAAGCGCATCAGCGAGGACATGCCAAAGAAGGTCACAAAAGCCAAGGTTGCACTCATAGCGACCCCGATGGAGATCACAAAGACCCAGATGAAGGCGAAGATCAAGATCACGACCGCCGACCAGATTGCAGCCTTCTCCGAGCAGGAGCGGGCGACCTTAAAGAAACTCGCGGATTCTATCATGAATGCCGGCGCGAACGTGGTGTTCTGCCAGAAGGGCATCGCAGACCCGGTCCAGTTCTTCCTTGCAAAGAACGGCATTTATGCCGTTGAGGATGTCCCGGAAAAGGATCTCAAGGACGCTGCCCGGGCGCTGAATGCAAATATTGTCAACAAGCCGGAAGATCTGACCGCAAAGGATCTCGGCCATGCCGAGGCTGTCGAGGAAGACAGCGATATCGATATCACACGGATCTCCGGTGCAAGAACCCCAAGACGATCACCATCCTCCTCCGGGGCACGAGCGACTACCTCCTTGACGAACTCGAGCGTGCCGTCGTTGACGGCACCCGCGTCGTGATGGACGCAATCGAGGACGGCACCTATGTTGTCGGCGGCGGCGCAGTCGAGACCGAGCTTTTGATGAAGATCCGGGACTATGCCGAGACCGTCGGTGGCCGGGTCCAGCTCGCTATCGAAGGATACGCAACGGCCTTTGAGACCATCCCCCGCACCCTTGCCGAGAACTCCGGGTTCAACCCGATCGACAAGCTGGTCGCACTCAAGAACGCCCATGCAAAGGGCAAGAAGACCGCCGGCCTCAACGTCTACACGGGCGAAGTTATCGATATGAAGGCCGAGGGCGTCCTCGAACCGCTCCGGTCGAAGCGCCAGTCCATCCAGAGCGCTTCCGAGACTGCCATCATGCTGATCCGTGTCGATGACATGATGATCACGCAGTCCAAGAGAGCCCCGGGCATGCCGCCGATGGCATAAACCCGGATAAGAATATCTCACATTTTTTGCTGTTTGTGCATGGGAATCTGCACCCTTCAGGTCATGCTATGTACCCGGGCACCTGATCCGGGGGCGATGGAAACGCAGATAACTATTAGTGGAATCGCAAAGAAAATGATCTGAACCCGGTGCCGAGGTAGTCTAGCCCGGGAAGGCGGTAGCCTCGAAAGCTACTGGCGCTTCGCGCCTCGGGAGTTCAAATCTCCCCCTCGGCGTCACCAACTGCGTTTGCCTTTTTTTTAGATCTGCTCTCATAAAAATCGAGAAAAAACAGTTTTGCGGCCTTCTTATCGTAAATAAATCCCAAATTCCGGCATATTATTGATTCCCATAATTAAAAAGATTTTAAATATAACTTATTCCTAGTACACAATATCTGCGTGCATCCCGTACGACTGCCACATTCCCATCATCGAACCTTCAGGTGAAGACCATGTTCCGGATCAAAAAGAACAAACCGAAGATCTCGGCTGACGCAAAATCATTCCGTACGGTACGGCGCCTGAACATCAACCGTACCTATACGTCATTAAAGATCGGGGTTGCTGCCGGGTATATCCTGCTCGGGCTGATGTCGGCATCCTCCTCCATGTTCGGTATCATTGTCGGTGCGTTGCTCAGGGTGGCCGGATACTGACAGTTTCGGGAATCTTTTTTAGACAGGGTGTCTTTTAGCGGAACCGGATAAGATCCATGACAGGGAGTGTATTCCCCCGGTCATCATCAAATTTCAGGGAAACCGTATGTGTCATTCACCTCTCACGATGGAGAGGTTGCTAAAAAAAGTTAAAAGAACAGCAGAACACCAAGAATCCCGTGGATAACCGCACATCCAATGGAGAAGATGGCAAGGCGGGGGTGCCAGACAAAGGGGATCGTGTGGATGCCGCGCCTGTTCATGACGGCAATGAGCGCGGTAACAAGGAACGCCGTAAGCGTCAGGATCCCGAGATACATGATAAGCGGTTTCCCTAAGATCAGATAAAATGAAATTTCCTGCAGCATCGTTCAGGTCACAACCACGGAGCCCTGCATCTGGGGATGTATGCCACAGGAATAATTGTAGACACCGGTATTGTAAAATCTCACGGAGAACGACTGGCTGGGCGCAAGTACACCGGACGGATCGATCTTGGAGTCCTTGGAAAAGACGACCGAGTGCACAACCGTGTCCTTGTTGACCCACCGCACGATATCGCCGGCCTTCACCGTGAGTCTGCGCCGGGTTATATGCCATTTTCTGGATGATGATCGTGTTGTCCGAGACCGGTGCGCTGGTCGTCACAAGGGAAGCGGCAGGTGTAGCGGTCACGGTACTTTTCACCAGTGTTGGTGTCGCCGTAGTGGCAGCAGGCTGGACCTGCGGTGCAGACTGTGTACATCCTGCAGTAAGCAGGAGAAAAACAACTGCCATCATGAGAAGAAGAATGCGTTTCATGGGGGAATCAGCCTCAATTTAGTCTATGAGAATATGTAGAGCCAGGGATTTTTTAAAGCTGATCCGGGACAGGATTTGTTTTGGTTCACCTGCCCGATCGGAATCTTTCACTCCCCGGTATCTGTCTTTGTCACGCCCGGCTCTGCATCCGGCATCGAGGATGACCGGCACCTGCGCAAGAGTCCGGGTAAACACCCCGATATGGTAATAATCGGTAAGAACCATTGTCTGGAAATCCGGCTGCGGGAGCGCTGCGGCAAACTTCCAGGACTCAGGGGACGGCAGCGGGAGGAGCGCCGCAATCTCATCCATGGAGAGTGCCGGGATGTCCTGGATCGCCCCTGCCACCTTCGCGGCAGCACCGGTCTTTCCGGCTCCCGTAACCCGCACCCGGTAATCGTCATACCTGACCCGGACCCGGCCCGGGCAGGCCTTTTATGAGATGCGCCAGCACCCGGTTGAACCGGCTGCCGTAAAACGAGTACACGACCACTTCCTTCCCGTACGTGCCCCGCTCCTCCCGGACAAAGATGCCCTGCCCGGCGATCCCGGCAGGCAGGGTACTGAGCGCTGCAGAAAGGGCTCACCGTCTCTTTTTCCCCAAGCGGAAGATCGGTCCCGCCCCGGGCAACGATCCTTTGCACCGCACCGCAGATCACCGGTGAGAGCGCGGCCTCCTCTCCGGCGGTCCAGAAGACCCGGGACGTGCCATTCCCGTTCCCGCCCGGCACCACGACCACAAGGTTGTGGCTCTCGTCGCATTTGACCACCGACCATGTCGCCCCCCCGAGCGCAAATTCCCCGGGGTCCGGGCGGTTTGCAAACCGGGCGTCAAGAGTGCCGACCACTTCGCCATCCGGCGTCACTGCCCGGGTACTCGTTTCCCCCGCTGATCACCGAATAAAGTGCCTTGTAATTCGACCGGCCGAACACCCGCTCCGCTTCCGTTCCCGGCATCAGCATCTCCCCGTCAGCGGTAAGATAGCCGGTCGCGACCAGGTGATCGAGGATGCGTTCCACGTCACCTGCGGAGAGGTGCGCAAATGCGGAGAACGTGAGGAGGTCGCGGACGATCGTGCCCCGGCCGCCGGGCTACCGAGTGGACGGAGAGGAAGATCTGCTGGACGAGCACGTTATACGGTTTTTCCGGCGGCAGGAGGGGCTCGACCTTCTTTTCCCGGGCGCATTCGATCAGGGCACAACTCGTGAGGAGTTCCCCCGGGTCCGAGAGGAGCCACGCGACAAACGCGGCCTGTTCCCGCCGGCCGCTCCGGCCCATCCGCTGTAAGAACGAAGAGACCGTGTCCGGCGGGCCGACCTGCACCACGATATCCAGGTCCCCGATATCGATCCCGAGTTCAAGCGTGCTCGTGCAGATGATACAGGCCCCTTCCCCGCTGTGGAACGCTTCTTCGGCCGCCTTTTTTGTGGCGGGCGGGACCGACGAGTGGTGGATGTGCAGGTTCTTTATCCGGCCGGCCGCCTCCTGCACGATCGTTTCTGCCGTGCTCCGGCTGTTGACAAAGACGAGCGCTTTTTTCCCGGCAACAAGCCCGGCGAGCGCATCGATCCGGCGGGACGGGTCCGGCTCGATCACAAACCGGAATTTTTTTGCCGTTGCCGGGGCAGGGACGGCAACGAGCCGGCGGGGATGGCGGCCGGACGAGAGCCACATAAGGATCTCGTCCGGGTTCCCGACCGTTGCCGAGAGCCCGATCCGCTGCACCGGGCCTCTCGCGATCCGGTCGAGCCGGTCGAGAAGGATTTTGACATGGACGCCCCGCTCCGACTCCACGAACGCGTGCAGTTCGTCCACGATGACGTACTTAAGGTTCGCAAGATCGGCGCCATGCCCCTTTTCATGCAGGAGCACTTCGAGCGACTCGGGCGTGATGAGCAAAAACTGCGGGGCCTCGCCCGCTTTCCACCCCCGGTCTCCTTTCGGGACATCGCCGTGCCACTTTGCAACGGAAAGACCGGTCGGCCGGCAGAACGCGGCGATGCGTTCCTCCTGGTCGTTGATGAGCGCCTTTAACGGCGAGAGGTAGAGGCAGACGACCCCTTTTGTGCCGGACTTCAGGATATCGTCGAGCACCGGGATCAGGGCGGCCTCGGATTTTCCCCCGGCCGTCGGGGCGATGACGAGCACGTCGTTTCCCTTTTGTATCGCTTCATACGCCTGCTCCTGCACCTCGCGGAGCTCGCTCCAGCCCAGCCGTTCAGCAAGCACGGCCCTGAGCGACTCGTGCAGTGTGGGAAATACCGATGGCCTGTTCGTAGTACTTCCATTGTCCGGTGGTATTATGGTCTTTTGGGGAGGCCTGGAGCCGGTTCTGGTAAGAGAATGAAATCTTAAAATTTATATACCATTATATTCATAAAACCGGTCGGTAACACTATGCAGGTGCAACGGGTCTGTCATTGTACATCTGGCGCAGCCCGGTTTTTCTTTTTCTTCGGTTTTAGTTAGGGGATCCGCATAAGGTTCCCCGATTGTACTGGTCGTGGCGTAGAGGTTACCCGAGGTTTATTCTATGCTCGTGCTTGGAATTTCTGATCCGCAGATATTGACTGGCTATGGACTTGCCATCGGCTTTACGCTGGCGTGTATCGTGTACGGCTTACTGAACTGGAATAAAGGGAGCAACAACGATGGCAGTTGACGCGTTCACGATGGCCGCGCTCGTCGTCATCTACCTTGCAGCGACCCTGGTGATCGGGTATATCGGCTACAAAAAAACAAAAACTGCCGATGATTATCTTGTCGCCGGCCGGGCAGCCACCCGGCGATCATCGCGCTCTCCTACGGCGCGACCTTTATCTCCACCTCCGCCATCATCGGTTTCGGCGGGCAGGCGGCAAACCTCGGGATGGGCCTGATCTGGCTGACCGTCTTAAACATCGGCGTCGGCATCCTGATCGCATTTGTTGTCTTCGGGAAAAAGACCCGGGAGATTGGGCAGCGTCTTTCTGCCGTCACGTTCCCGGACCTGATGTGCAAGCTGTACCGGTCCCGCTCCTCCAGTACATCAGCGGGATCATCATCGTCATCTCCATGCCGCTCTACACGGCGGCGATCCTGATCGGCGGCGCCCGGTTCATCGAGCCGACGCTCGGCATCAGTTACACCAGTTCGCTTCTGATCTTTGCCGTCATCACCGCGGTCTACGTGATCTTCGGCGGGCTCATCGCGGTCATGTATACCGACGCCTTCCAGGGGACGATCATGTTCATCGGGATGACCATCCTTCTGGTGCTGACCTACATCGTTGTCGGGGGAGTGACGGCAGGAAACACCGCGCTCACGAACATGGCGGGCCTTGTCCCCAAGGCACTCGCCGACCAGGGGATGACCGGCTGGACATCGATGCCGGCGCTCGGTTCCCCGATCTGGTTTACGCTGGTGACGACGATCGTGCTCGGCGTCGGGATCGGGGTGCTCGCCCAGCCGCAGCTGGTGGTCCGGTTCATGACCGCAAAGGACAACCGGTCGCTCAACCGGGCGGTGCTGATCGGCGGGATATTCATCCTGATGATGACCGGCGTCGCGTTCACGGTGGGGGCGCTGACAAATGTCTACTTCTACCAGCACACGGGCCAGATAGCCATCGATGCGGCCGGCGGGAACGTGGACTCGATCATGCCGATCTTCATCAACGATGCAATGCCGGATGTCTTTATCGCCATCTTTATGCTCACGCTTCTTGCCGCCGCGATGTCGACGCTCTCCTCGCTCTACCACGCGATGGGTACGGCGCTGGCCTGCGATCTCTGGGGCCGGGGTAAAGAGTGTGCCCTCTCGCTGAAAAACAACCAGTACGGGATCCTCTTCATGATGGTCGTCTCGACACTCCTCGCGTTCGCGCTCCCCGTCTCGATCATCGCCCGGGCGACCGCGATGTTCATGGGCCTCTGCGCCGCTGCGTTCCTTCCCGCGTTTGCGATCGGTGTGTACGTGAAGCAGCCGTCCACAAAGGCCGCAATCGCAAGCATGGTCTCCGGCGCTGTCGTCTGGTTCTTGTGGACCGCGTTTGTCCACACGGCCGAGGCAAAGCCGCTCGGGCTCTGCCAGGCGATCTTTGGCTCGCCGTCGCTCCTCTCCCTCCCGTGGTCGGTGATCGACCCGCTGGTCATTTCCCTGCCGGTCTCGCTTGTAGTGATGCTGGTTCTTCAGAAGCGCTATGGGGGTGCAAAGGCCCCGGAAGACACCGGCTCCGGCCGGGTAAAAAACAATTCCTGAATTCTTTTTTATTGGAAAAACCTTTTTTGGTTACAGGCCGGACAAGATAACCATGGAACTCGCGCAGAAAAAATGTTCAACCTACAAGCCCGGCTCGCCGCCGATCACCCGGAAGGATACGGTCGAAATCTTAAAAGAAGTGCCCGGATGGTCGCTTGAGAACGGCCACTTAAAGCGCACGTTCACGTTCGAGGACAGCGAGAAGTCCATCGAATTCTTAAACGATGTGCTGACGATGTCGGTTGAAGAGGGCCACATCCCGGATCTCGCCATGCGGGAAGGAAAATTCGTAGATGTAGGATATTACACGTACCCGGCCGGCGGCCTGACGTTGAACGATTTTATCATGGCCGCAAAGATCAACGAGCGCCGGTATAACGAATAAGGCCAGTTCGAATTTTTTTTATCAGTGGGTTCGTGCCTATGTAATTCGGGTTTTTTATACATCCGTTCACTGCAAATGCAACATTCCCACGCTTGCATGGGGAAAAACAAAAAAAAGATTACTGGTATTCCGGCGGCTGTACCTTCTTTGGCAGCCCGCCCTTGAAGTGCTGCTGGATCTTGCCGTAATAGTCCCGCAGGTTGTCGTTCATCGTCGGGTGCACCTTCTTTTGCGGCCTCCGAAAAGTGCAGTGGCGTCACGACCGCAGCGCCGTCCCGCAGCGCAAACATCCCGGCCTCCCGGCAGAGCGCTTCGAGGTCTGCACCCACGAATCCCTCGGTGATCTGGGCAAGGTCCGTGAGGTTCGTGTCCCGGACCTGGTCTTCGAATGTGAGGTTCTTCTCGCGCATCAGGTCAACCAGCCTCCGCCGCCGTGCCCCTTTCGAGATCCCTGCACTGGCATCCTTCGCCGGCACGATGGCCGCCTTTACAGTGCCCGCAGTAAGTTTTGCATCCTTCCCCAGTTTCTCGACCAGTTCCCCGAGCGTGTCATCGGTGAACCCTTCGGTCAGGCCGACGATCTCTTCGAGCGCCGAGCCTTCGAGCGGCATGTACTGCGTGTGGATGCCGATGATCTTCCTGCGGTCCTCTAAGGTCGGTTCACCGATGTAGACGAGCCGGTCGAAACGCCCGGCCCGCAGGAGCGCCGGGTCGACGATGTCCGGCCGGTTGGTCGCGCCCATGATCACGACATCCTTGAGCTCCTCAAGGCCATCCATCTCGGTTAAGATCTGGTTGAGCACGTTGTCGATCACGTGCGAATCGCTCGAAGTCCCCCGGGCCGGGGCAAGCGCATCGATCTCGTCAAAGAAGATGATCGATGGCGACACCTGCCGGGCCTTTCTGAAGATCTCGCGCACCGCCCGTTCGCTCTCACCCACCCACTTGGAGAGGAGTCTGCGGCCCCCGTACCGGGATGAAATTGGCGCCGCTCTCGCTTGCGACGGCCTTTGCGATCAGGGTCTTGCCCGTCCCGGGCAGGCCCGTACAGTAACACGCCCCGGGGCGGCACGATCCCGAGCTCGTCGAACCGGTCATGGTGGGTTAAGGGGTACTCGACCGCCTCGCGGACTTCGGTCTTTGCCGCGTCAAGCCCGCCAACCGTATCCCACTTCACGTGCGAGACCTCGAGCATCACTTCGCGCATCGCGCTCGGGCCCACGTCCCGCTGGGCGCTCCGGAAGTCGCTTGCGAGCACGCGGAGTTTGTCGAGCGTTTCCGGGTCGATCTCCTCTTTGTCGAGATCGAGATCAGGCAGGTACCGGCGCAGGGCCCGGATCGCAGCCTCGCGGGCAAGGGCTGCAAGGTCAGCACCGACAAACCCGTGGGTCTGCTGGGCGAAGGGCACAATGAAAATACGTCTCCTGATCCCATCCTCGGTGGCCTGCAGCTGTGCTTCCGTGTCATTGATCTTCTTCGGCGATATCCTCTGTTTTTTCTCGGGAATTATAGTCTCCTGCGGGAATCTGAGCTTTCTGTTTTTTTAGGTCTTCGATCTGCTTTTTGAACGAGTTGATGGAGTTTTTTCATCCGTTGTCAAGGTATCGTGGTTGAGACGGATTCCCTCGATATCCAGAGGTACATTGCGTGTGTGGATCTTCAGGATATCGATCCGATCTGGTTCTCCGGGACACCGATCTCGATCTCCCGGTCGAACCGGCCGGGCGCGCAGGGCAGCATCGATCGCATCGACGCGGTTCGTGGCACCGATCACGACGACCTGCCCGCGCTCTTCGAGGCCGTCCATCATGGTCAGGAGCTGGGCGACGACCCGGCGCTCGACCTCCCCGGTCACTTCCTCGCGCCGGGGCGCAATCGAGTCCAGTTCGTCGATGAAGATGATCGAGGGCGCGTTCTCCCGCGCCTCCTCGAAGACCTCGCGGAGACGTTGCTCGCTCTCACCGTAATATTTCGAGATGACCTCAGGGCCGGCGATCGGGATGAAGTGCGCACCGCTCTCGTTTGCTACCGCTTTTGCGATCAGCGTCTTTCCCGTCCCCGGCGGGCCGTAGAGCAGCACACCTTTGGGCGGCTCGATCCCCAGTTTCTGGAAGAGCTCCGGGTGCCGGAGGGGCAGCTCGATTGTCTCGCGGAGACGCTGGAGCTCGTCCTTTAAGCCCCCGATATCCTCGTAACTGAAGCGTTTCACCCCTTCGAATCCCGCGGCCGGCTTGTCCGAAAACTCGACCGAGGTGTTCTTGGTGATGATGACCGCCTCTTCGGGTTCGATCTCGACGACCTTGAACGCGACGATCTGCGGCTGGACAAAGGGCAGGCCGAGCATGATCGGGATCGAGTCGTTTTTCACGACCGGGAAATCCAGAAGGCCGTTAATCACATGCGGGTTATTGGCAATCGGTATTTTCTTGGGGAGGTCTTCGGGAGGGGCGAGCACGACCCGTTTTGCCTCGATCTCCTCGGAGAGCGTCGATATCTTGACCGTATCCCCGATGCTCACGCCGGCATTGATCCGGGTAAAATTGTCGATCCGGATCTTGCGCTGGTTCCAGTCCTCGACAAGGGACCGCCAGACTTTTGCCACGGTCCGGCGTTTCCCCTCGATTACCACGAGATCCCCTGGTGAAATCTTCAGAAGGAGCATGGTTTCAGGATCGAGCCGCGCTTTTCCCCCGCCCTGGTCGCCGGGATACGCGGAATCGACCTTCAGTTGCACTTCAGGCATTACCTTAAAGGTCATATACGCAGGGATTTATAGGTACTGTAAATGCGAGTCCTTGTTTTTGACCCGTTCCACGGCGCTAGCGGTGACATGATCACAGCTGCCCTGCTCGACTGCGGGGCCGACCGGGAACGCGTCGTTTGTGCGATGCAGGCCGTTGTCGCGGAGCCGACGGTTGAAACCGTGACCCGGGCCGGTATCCAGGCAGTAAAAGTCCACACCCACGCCACCCCGGCACACCGGTCGCTTGCTGATGTGTACAAGCGGCTCGATGATGCAGCCCCGCACGTACCAGCCGGAAGCGCTTGCGATGGCACACCGGGTCTTCTCACGGATCAACGCGGCAGAAGAGGAAGTCCACGGGGCCCACGTCCACTTCCACGAAGTCGGGGCAGACGATGCAATTGCTGACGTGGTCGGCGCCTGCACCGCCCTTTCCACGCTCATGATAGACGGCGTGGCGGTGCTGCCGCTTGCGCTGGGGTCTGGCACAGTTACCGGATCGCACGGCACCATCCCGATCCCGGCTCCCGCGACGGTGGCGATCCTTAAAGGATCGGGACTTGTGACCATGCAGGGGAACGATGAGGGCGAACTCTGCACGCCGACCGGTGCCGCCCTGCTCGCAGAATTTTCCTCGATTGAGGCAGCCGATCTCGGAGGGTATACGATCCAGGCTGTGGGTTACGGGGCCGGGAGCCGGGACACGCCGCACTCCCCGAACGTGCTCCGGGCGATGGTGGTAGAGACGACCGGCGCACTGCCGCAGGACACGGTCGACCTCCTTGAGACGAATGTGGACGATGTGAGCGGCGAAGTGATCGGTGAGGCTCTGGCCCGGTTCATGGCCGCAGGGGCGCGGGACGCAAGCGCGACGCCTGTCATCATGAAAAAAGGCAGGCCGGGATACCTTGTCACGGTCATCGCCCTCCCTGAAACAAGCGCCGGCCTTGCACGGCTCATGGCCCGCGAACTCGGCACGCTCGGGGTCCGGCGCATTCCGGTCGTCCACCGGTTTGTCGCAGAGCGCACGATAGCAGATGTGGAGGTGGAGATCGCCGGGCACAAAAAAAATCTGCCGGTAAAGTGCGGGTGGATGGACGGGCGTATCTACACGCTCAAGGCCGAGTTCGATACCGCACGTGACTGGGCGGCGGAGCTGGATCTGCCGGTGCGTGACGTGCTCCGCGCCATTGAGGACGCAGCGTGGAACCAGGTACGGAACCACCAGAAGGAGTACAGACCCGGGTGCCCGATGAAGACCGACCGGCTCACGAGCGGGAACGCGGCCCTCGACCGGCTGCTCGGCGGGGGGCTCGAACTCCGCACCATCACCCAGACTCTACGGCGGACCGGCGAGCGGCAAGAGCACGCTCTGCACGATTGCGGCCGTCTCCTGCCTGCGGGCAGGGGGATCGGTCGATCTTCATCGATTCCGAAGGTTTCTCGATCGAGCGGTTCCGCCAGGTTGCCGGCAGCGACACCGAAGCGATTGCGGACCGGCTCTTCCTCTTTGAGCCGGTCGACTTCGAACAGCAGGGCAGCATGATCACCGAAGCGGACAAGGTCTTGAAGCTGCACAAGCCCGGCCTGCTTGTCCTTGACTCCGCGACGGCGCTCTACCGCACCGACCTCGAAAAGGGCCGGGACGCCATGCAGATGCTCACCCGGCAGATGCTCCAGCTCCTCGGGTACGCGAAACGGTACGAACTTGCGGTGCTCGTCACCAACCAGGTCTACATGGACACCATGAGAAACACGTTCGCCGGCCTTGGCGGGACGTCGCTCGAACATATCTCAAAAGCGATCATCCGTCTGGATCGTCTCGAAGCACCCGGGTGGCGGCGGGCAACGCTCGTCAAGCACCGGTCCCGGCCCGAAGGCGCCAGCTTCGAGTTCGAGATCGTGCAGGACGGGATCCGGGCAAAAGAATAAGGCCCGGATTTCCCTTTTGGGGGCGACTCCCGGGGAGACTCCTGATGACGGCAAAATGCTGAACCATTATATCTTATTGTGTCAATATTATTCTCTTAATGAGCCTGAGCCGGGAGATCACCGCACAGATCAAGGACGTCCTGGTGAGAAACCCGCAGGGTCTGAGTATCACCGACATTGTGAACCAGATCCCTGTCAACCGGAACACGGCAGGGAGATATCTCGAAAAACTGCTCATCTCCGGGCAGGTAGAGATGCGCCATTTTGGCATGGCGAAGATCTATACACTCGCGCACCGCGTCCCGGTCTCTGCGGTGCTCTCGATCTCCTCAGAATTCATCATGCAGCTTGACGGCAGCATGAGAATTGTTTTCATAAACGAGATTTTTGCACACTTTCTTGCCACACCGGCCGAGGACCTGATAGGGAAAAATATCGAATACTCACCCGTGGTGACAACTTTTGACGATTGTTTCGCCGGATTTCTGGAGAGGGTGAGAGCTGGCCTTGAAGGCACCGAGTGGAGCGGCGAACTCGCACCTGCAAAATTGGAAACGATCTTTTTCTGCCGGATTGCCCCGACAGCCCTTGATAACGGTCAGAAAGGCGTCTCTGTCATCCTTGAAAATATCACCGGGCGAAAGGAGGCGGAGGAGATGCTGCGGGAGAGCGAGGAGCGGTACCGCATGCTTGCCGAAGCGTCGAGCGACCTGATCTTCATGATCGGCCGGGACGACAAGGTCGAGTACGTCAACAGTTATGCCGCAGGGATCATCGGGAAAACTCCGGGGGAGGTTGTCGGGAAGAATCGTGCACTTCTTTTCCCGCCAGAACTGGCGCGCCGGCAGGAACACATGCTGGAGCAGGTTTTTGCCACCGGGATTCCCTCCCAGAGTGAAGGATCGATCCCGGTGAACGGGGATATGAGGTGGTTCGACCACATCCTTGTGCCGCTCTGGAATACTGACAAATCGGTACGGGCGGTTCTCGGAGTGTCCCGTGACATCACAGAGCGGAAGCGATCAGAAGAAACAGTGAAAAGCAGCGAAGAGCGGTACCGCGAGGCTTATGCAGCATTCGTTTGATGCGGTCGTAATCCACCAGAACGGCATCATTACCCTCGCAAACCAGATCGCGGCCAATCTCGCCGGAGCATCGACACCCTCGGAACTTATCGGAAAGAACATTTTCGACTTTGTTCATCCTGATTCCCGGGATATTGCCCGGGAGCGAATTGCAGCGATGACCGGCGGGGACGAAATGACTACGGTCGATGCTGCCGAAGAAAAATTCTTGAGAATCGACGGGAAGGCCATTGATGTTGAGGTCGTCGCCACCGGTTTTCCCGATGCCGGAAAACCCGCGGTCCAGGTCGTATTCAGGGATATTACCCGACGCAAGGAACTGATGGAAGCACTGCGCCGTTCGGAAGAAAAATACCGGATTCTTGTCGAGCACAGCCAGAGCGGGGTGTTCATCATACAGGGCCGGCTGATCCGTTATGTCAATTCAGCATTTGCCCGGATTCTCGGAGGCGTCCCGGAGGATTTCATCATGCATGATTTCGCGGATTACATCGCGCCGGAGGACCGGGACTGGGTACTGGACCGGGGCCTTTGCCGGCAGCGTGGTGGGACTGTGCCTGATAACTATGAGTGCAGGTTGCTGAAACACGATGGCACCACCCGGGTTTTTATTGCCATTGATACCGGGCTCATCCAGTACGAGGGCGCCCCGGCAAGCATGGGAACCATACGGGACATCACGGAGCAAAAACGCGCCGCGGAAGCGCTCAGGGAGAGCGGGGAGAAACTCAGGGCGGTCTTTGACAGTACCTTCCAGTTCACCGGTATGATGACCCCCGAAGGGATTCTCATTGATGCCAATCACACGGCCCTGGAATTTGTGGGTGCCCGAAGGGAGGATGTGGTCAACCGCCCCTTCTGGGAGACACCCTGGTGGCAGGGGAATGCGGCGCGTGTGCTGCGGCTGCAGGAGGCCATCGGAAGTGCGGCCATGGGTATATTTGTCAGGTATGAAGCCGAACTGCAGGGTGCCGGCAATACCACCCTGCTTGCCGACTTCTCCATCAAACCGGTATTCAATCCCGAAGGCAA
>CAWBMY010000033.1:0-24347 GCA_963790005.1 uncultured Methanoregulaceae archaeon | reverse complement strand
GCCGGAAACGAGGCAGAGAAGATATTTTTGAGGGACAAAACGATCAACTTCTGCCTTGCCTGCGACGGCTGTAAGAAGAACGGGGGGAAATGTGTCCAGAAGGATGACATGGCCGAAATCCTGGAAAAGTTCCTTGCAGCCGATGTGATTGTCATGGCAACTCCGGTGTGATTTCTACACCATGGATGCGCAGATGAAGACCCTGATCGACAGGACCTATGGAAAATTTTCCGAGATCATCAACAAGGACATGTATTTCATTGTCCTCGGTGCAGATACGAATAAAGAATCGCTGGAACGGACGATAGAGGGATTCAGGGCCATTTACCTCCTGTTATTCCGGACCTTTTTGAAAAGGGGATCACGTATGGGACCTGTGCATGGAACATTGGGGACATCAAAGGCAGCAAAGCCATGGATGAGGCCTACGAAATGGGAAAGAATGTCTGATGCCCGGAACGAAATCAGAGGTATAACTAGAGAATTGATTTTTGGGAAAAGCAGACCTCCCCGGGGATCCCCTTTGGTTGCAGGCCCCCTCCCGTTTTGAATGGAACTCCTTTCAATCACATCAAGGGAGGGCGATCCCCTTTCGCCAGAGTTTTCATGGAACTGCAGGTTTCCGGAACGGGAACGTAGGCATGCCCTCCCCTTTACTTTTTGCCGGGCTGGTTTGATTGTTCCTTCGTGGTGTGGGAGGCAGGCGGAGGGATGTTGTTCTTATTCGGGGCGGATCACTATGTCGCCCCAACCAATTACTGATATTTGTTGGTCACCGACCGATCATTGAGTACGGTCTGGGCTACCCCCTCTCTCGTCTGAATCTCCAGTGGAAGTATGGGCCGGAAAACTGGAACAAAAAAGGCCGCCCCGAGCGATTTTGAAATCGATCGGTCCGATCGCGTTTTTCTGCGATGTGGAGGGTAGGGGGAAGGGGGTTACCGATTTTTTTGGAGGTGGGGGTCACATCCCGGTTTTTTTGCGGATTTGCTGGCCGCCGCCCATCTTTTTAACCCCAGTAAACTATTCTCACTTTTTTTGCAATCCTCAGTAACTGACCCGGACTTTTTTTATAATCTTCAGCAAACGTTACCCACTCTTTTTTTGAAATCCTCAGTAACTGAAGCCAACTTTTTTTATAATCCTCAGAAACTTAGCCGGACTTTTTTTACAATCCTCAGGAACGGCCCTGCTCTTTTTTTGAAATCCTCAGCACCCTGGCCGGACTTTTTTGCTGCACAGGCACACGATCCGACATGCTTCCGTCGGAGAATATGATGATTATTCGTGGGTGGGGTCAGCAGAAGGGCCGGGCGATATCGATCTTTCTGAAATCTCAGGAACTTGCTCGGACTTTTTTTTGAATTGCCAGCCCGCGATGCGAACTTTTTTGTAATCCTCAGGAACCCGATCGAACTTTTTTTTGAATTGCCAGCTCGCGATGCGCACTTTTTTTATAATCCTCTAGCAACTTGCGCGGACTTTTTTTAAAATTGCCAGCTCGCGATCCGCACTTTTTTTGTAATCCTCAATAACTTGCGCGGACTTTTTTTAAAATTGCCGATCCGCGACCGGCGTTTTCAAATAAAAGTGCAAGAGGCCGTACGGATCTGCCGCCTTTGGAAATGGGTTGAGAAGATGGGGGCTTCGCCCCCATACCCCCATGAGCGAGCAATGCCGCCCGAGGGGTCAGGTAAGCGCACGTTCATTTGAGACTGCCGGACATCCCCTGTTTGATCATCTCCATCGCTTCCTGGATGGTATCCCGAGCATCCTCCGCTTATCCGGTAGAGTTTCTGCAAAGGAACCAGTGCCCGGGGGTCCCCCAACATGCCCAGTGCCCAGGCGCTTTGTCCGTACCCGTGCATTGTCATCCCACAGGGTGTCGATCAGGGCTCCACGGCCCGGGGATTTCCCAGCCGTCCCAGCGCTTCTGCCGCATTCCATCGCGTCCCTTCATTATCATCCAGAGCTTTTCGACGCAGGACTTCAAGGGTATTGGACGTAATTTGTTACCTCTACCCGGGGTTTGATTTTATGTGGTGCATGGGGTGAGATGAATGTTTTTCAGGTGACCGATCCAATGCGAGGGTTGCCGCCGCCCCCGACGGGGCGCCCCTGTAATACATTCGAGTGGGAATTGAGAATAGTTTCGCGATCACAGTTCTTCATTCACTCATAGCGACACTGACGTTTGAAGATGCCCTTAAGCACCTTGTCAAAACTTTTTTTGACTTAATGTGTAAATTGAAGACGGCAATTTAATTTATAAATACGGCGTTTATTATTTATGCAGTTTGAATCGACAGACGATCGACATATTTGATGTGGCATTATCTTTTGCGGGAGAAGATCGTAAATATGTCGGAAAAGTAGCAAATTGCTTAATTAAAATGGATATCAAAGTATTTTATGACAATCACGAAATAATTACCTTATGGGGAAAAGATCTTTACACGTATCTTAATGATATTTATCAAAACAAAGCACATTATACCGTTATTTTTTGTTCACAACATTATGCCAAAAAATTGTGGTCAAATCATGAAAGACAAGCAGCACAAGCAAGAGCATTTGAATCGAATAAAGAGTATATTTTACCCGCCCGTTTTGATGATACTAAAATTCAGGAATTCTCCACAACAGCATATATTAATTTGAATAATTACACTCCAGAAAAATTTGCAGAATTAATTAGAGATAAATTAGGTCCAATTGACCGACCAAACTATTTACCAGAAGATCCGGATGTTTTATATAAAAAATTAAATTTGACTACTGATCACGCCAAGTATATAGCGGGTGCATATCTTTTTACTTTTTTTGAATCGATGAAATTAATGACCGTTGATGAAAGAATTTTCCTGGTTATGGTTGTTAATAATTGTTGTCCCTGCGGTATTCCAAACGAGATTCATCAGAGTTTAAATTATCTATCTAGAACTTTGAATTTGCCTCCGGAAGAAATAAAACAAAGTTTTTCAAGACTTGGCTGTTTAAAGTTTGAATCAACAATAAAGAAAGTAAAATATCCTCAAAAAAGATTATGCCAACCTGATGAGATAATTACTATAAAACTTTTTACTGTAGTAGATGGAAAAGTAAAAAATGCGACGTGTATTATTTTTCCAGTTATTGAAATATTGAGGAAGACTTGTTGTGAGGATTGTTTTTGGAGATGCATTTCAAAGGTCGATTTCTCTCAATTAAGTAGTTTAACCGGATATAATGAGAGGCTGTAATTGTTTACATCAATACGGATCTTTGACTTAAATCCATTTTACTAAAAAATATACGTTCAACTTAAATTCTCTACAACCCCCCCTCATACAAACCTCTCAAACCTCTCTTTTGAAGCCTTGCAGATCGGACATATCCCCGGAGGCTGCTCCCGTGCGCAGAGATACCCGCAGACTTTGCAGCGCCAGACCGGCAGGGGAAAAACTGGCCGCTGCTGTTGTTGAAACCATCCTGACCGACGCGGATTTCCCCCTTGGGACCGGGGCGGGCGGCGCTCCGGGATGGGTGCGACTTTCTGTTTACCGGTGGCGATCGCCTCGTTCACGTACAGGGCACAGTAACAGGCGCCGTGCTCTTCAATATCTGCATCACGGTAATCACAGGGGCAGACGATATCGAGATCCTCTTCTTTTTTACCGGACGCAAGGCGGCAGGGGCAGGCACGGTACCCGTACCGCTGCTCGTTTTTTAACAGGCCCCGGACAAGGTTTTTTACAAACTCTTCGTCAGGATTCAGATGGTACCCGTTTTTTTCTGCATCGGCCTTGATTGTCGGGTATGCGGCATCGATGGCCATCTCCGTGATTTCAGGGACATTCATACGGCAAATGCCTCCCGGATCTCCTGCTCGCGGAATCCTATGATTGCACGTTTGTTATCGATCACAAGCGTCGGAAACGATCCGCTGCGATTCCACCGCTCTATCTGAATCCATTACCGAATCCTGTTCTTTCCCTTCAAGCAGATCGACATAATCGTAATCGAATGCAATGCCGAGTTCCTCCAGCAGCGTCTTGGTCTTGTGGCACCACTGGCAGGTCGAGAGCGCGTACAGCATGACTGCCCCCTTGTTTTTCCCGTTCACGTGCGTTGGCGTTCTAAAACACCTTCAATGAAAGAAAATTGAGGCCTGTACTATATAACAATGGGGATACAGGCCGGCATATTTCAGAAGTGAGAGTTTGGGATTGTGTCGTACCCGGATCTGCAGCTGAATCTCAACGGAGGTTCAGGGTTGTTTGTCGGATTTGTTCGTTGGCTCATGGCGGCAGGATCTCAGTGCTCAAAGGAGGCCGGTGAGTGTTAACCAGGGGGTTCGTTCTGTCCTTTGCATCAGCGTTAATAACTAATCCGGCACATAAAGTATGGACATCATGAAGGCGGTTCTGGGATTCGAAGACGGGGACTTTGTTGTCGGTGAAGGATTCGGGGTGAAGGGTGAATGCGCAGGAGAACTGGTCTTTAACACCCAGATGACCGGTTACATGGAATCTCTTACCGATCCGAGTTATTTCGGTCAGATCCTGATGTTCACCTTTCCCCAGATTGGCAACTACGGTGTCGACCCCCAGAATTTCCAGAACCCGCACGTTTGTGCTCTCGGGTGTATCGCAAAAGAGATCTGCGAGAAACCTGAATACGAACCTTCCATCAGAACTTTTTTTGAAGAAAATAACCTCCTTGGGATGACCGGTGTCGATACCCGCGCGCTGACCATCAAGGCCCGGGTGCACGGTACGATGCGGGCTGCCCTTGTGGTGGGAAGCGATGACGGTGCCTATGCAGTGGCGCTTGCAAAAAAGACGCCGACCATCTGCGATATTGTCCCCATCCCCGAGGTTTCCTGCAAAGAACCCTATCATATCCCCGGTACCGGAAAACGAATCGCCGTCATCGATCTCGGCATCAAAAAGAATATGCTCACCAGCCTTTCAAAACGGAACGGGGACCTGTACGTTTTTCCCTATAATGTCACCGCAGATCAGGTGATGACCTGCAAGCCTGATGCCCTCTTCGTGAGTAACGGCCCCGGGGACCCGAAACAGGCCCCGGATGCGATCCGCTGCATACAGGACCTTCTCGGGGATCTCCCGATTTTCGGGATCTGCATGGGTAACCAGGTCTCCGCGCTTGCACTTGGCGGGGATACCTACAAACTCAAGTTCGGCCACCGGGGCGCAAACCAGCCGGTGCGGTACAAGGATGGCCGGATCTTTATCACCACCCAGAATCATGGTTTCGCGGTAGACGCCGGGTCCCTGCCGGAAGGGTGCCATGTTTCCTACACGAATGTCAATGACGGCACCGTAGAGGGGTTCGAGAACGAAGACCTGCGCCTGACCACGGTGCAGTTCCACCCTGAAGCCCATGGGGGACCACGGGATACCGAGGCACATTTCTTTGACGAACTCTTCCGGAGGCTGGCGTAAATGCCCCTGCGGACAGATATTAAAAAAGTGCTGATTATCGGATCGGGACCGATCCAGATCGGCCAGGCTGCCGAATTCGATTTCTCCGGCTCCCAGGCCTGCCGCTCCCTCCGGGAAGAGGGTATCGAGGTCGTGCTCGTCAACTCAAACCCTGCGACGATCATGACCGACCCGGATATGGCAGAGAAGATCTATATCGAACCGTTACGGGCCGATCATTATTGCAAAGATCATCGAAAAGGAGCACCCGGACGGTATTCTCTCCGGTATGGGCGGCCAGACCGGACTCAATCTCACCGCGGAGCTTGCCGAGATGGGTGCACTCAAAAATGTTGAGATCCTCGGCACGCCACTCGAAGCGATCTACAAAGGCGAGGACCGGGAGAAATTCCGGGATCTCATGAACGAGATTGGCGAGCCGGTCCCCAAAAGCATGGTGATCAACACCTTAAGCCAGATCGATGAGGCAATTGCAAAGATTGGTCTCCCCGCAGTCGTGCGCCCCGCATATACCCTGGGGGGAGCCGGTGGCGGCATCGGCCGGACACGGGAAGAACTGATCCGGATCGTCGAAATGGGGCTCTCCCGGTCCCGCATTCACCAGGTACTCATCGAGCAGAGCGTGATGGGCTGGAAGGAACTGGAGTTCGAGGTGATGCGTGACTCGACGGATACCTGCATCATCGTATGCAGCATGGAAAATGTCGATCCGATGGGCATCCATACCGGGGAGAGCGTGGTCGTTGCACCCATCCTGACCCTCCGCGACGATGAGTACCAGATGATGCGCAGCGCTGCCATCCATATCATCCGTGCCCTCGACGTGCAGGGCGGCTGTAATATCCAGTTCGCGTTTAAGAACGGGGAATACCGGGTCATCGAGGTCAACCCCCGGGTCTCCCGGTCATCCGCTCTTGCCTCGAAAGCGACCGGGTACCCTATCGCACGGGTCGCTGCAAAAATCGCGATCGGCCTGCACCTGGACGAGATCAAGAACTCGGTTACCGGGTGTACCGCGGCATCGTTCGAACCGACCATCGATTATGTCGTGGTAAAGGTGCCCCGCTGGCCGTTCGACAAGTTCAAGGGTGCAGACCGGACGCTCTCAACCTCCATGAAGAGCACCGGGGAGGTCATGGCGATCGGGAGGACGCTTGAGGAGGCGTTCATGAAGGCCAAGCGTTCGATCGATACCGATGTACGGTCGCACACAAGCCCAAGCGAGATCCGGATGATCCTCTCCCGCCCGACCGACGAGCGTTTCCACTGCCTCTTCGATGCCTTCCGGCAGGGCTTTACCATTGACGAGATTGCACACCTCACCGCCATCACGCCGTTTTTCCTTGAGAAGATCAAAAATATTGTTGACCTGGAAAAACGCCTTGCCGCCGGAGGCAGCGACGCCGATATCTTCCTTGCAAAAACCTACGGGTTCCCCAATACCGAGATCGCGGCGCTCACGGGAAGAGAAGCAGATTCGATTGAAGAACTGGTGGGCGCTCCCGTGTACAAAATGGTGGATACCTGTGCCGCGGAATTCCCGGCCTGCACACCCTATTTCTACTCGACCCGGGATGCGACAAGCGAGATTGTCCGGGACAACCGGCAGAAAGTCCTCATTCTCGGTTCAGGACCGATCCGGATCGGCCAGGGTATCGAGTTTGATTATTGCACGGTGCACGCAGTAAAAGCGCTGCGGGAAGAGGGCGTGGAAGTCCACATCGTGAACAACAATCCTGAGACCGTATCCACGGATTTTGATACTTCAGACCGCCTCTTCTTTGAGCCGATGCTGCTCGAGGACGTCATCAACATTCTTAAGACCGACCAGTACTGCGGGGTAATGGTGCAGTTTGGCGGCCAGAACGCGGTAAACCTCGCAGTCCCCCTTGAAAAGGAGATGAAACGACGGGGCCTTCCCACAAAGATCCTCGGTACATCCCCGGATGCGATGGATATTGCCGAGGACCGGGACCGGTTCAGCGTTATGCTGACGAAGCTGCAGATCCCAAGCCCGGCCAACAGTTCCGCCTATTCAGAGGCTGAAGCAAAGGATAAGGCAGAGAAGATCGGCTACCCGGTGCTGGTCCGGCCCTCCTATGTACTCGGCGGCCGGGCGATGGAGATCGTCCATAACACGGCAGAACTTGAGACGTACATGAAAGAGGCAGTAAGGGTGAGCCAGCATCACCCGGTGCTGATTGATTCGTATCTGAGGAACGCGGTTGAGCTCGATATCGATGCGGTCTGCGATGGCGAAGAGGTGCTCATCGGCGGCATCATGGAGCACATCGAGCAGGCCGGCATTCACTCCGGGGACTCTGCCTGTGTCATCCCGACCCAGTCCCTCTCCCCGGAGATTATTGCGACTGTTCGTGACTATACCAAAAAGATTGCGCTCGGCCTTGGCGTCGTCGGTCTTGTCAACATCCAGATGGCGGTAAAGGACAATGTGGTCTATATCCTTGAGGCGAACCCCCGGGCGAGCCGCACCGTTCCGTTCGTCTCAAAAGCGACCGGTCTTCCCATCGCAAAGATCGCAGCAAAGGTGATGATCGGGAAAAAACTGCGCGATCTGGGATTCCACGAGAAAAAGATCAACCACGTCGCGGTAAAAGAAGTGCTCCTGCCGTTCAACAAGCTGGCCGGCGTCGATACGATGCTCGGGCCTGAAATGAAGAGCACCGGGGAAGTGATGGGGATCGACTATGACTTCGGGCTTGCCTTTTACAAGGCCTGTATCTCGGCAGATAATCGAGCTCCCGCTCAAGGGAAACGTCTTTGTCTCGGTCAATATCGAGCAGAAGAATGAAGTGATCCCGATTGCCCGGCGCATGCGCGATCTCGGCCTTACCCTGTACGGCACAGAGGGCACCGTGGACTACCTGCACGAGGCGGGCGTGGAAGCGCATCTCGTGCGGAAAGTGCAGGAAGGCTCCCCCAATGTGCTCGACATGATGCACCACGGTGAGATACGGCTTATCATCAATACCCCTCAGGACCGGCAGTCCCGGCAGGACCATTACCAGATCATGCGGGCGGCAGTCGACTTCGGGATCCCCTACATTACGACCTTGCAGGCAGCGCGTGCAGCGGCGCTTGCGATCGATGCGATCAAACGCGAGAAGATGACTCTCGAACCGATCAGCCATTACCTCACATAATTCCGACGTGGCTTTTTGTTCCTGCTTTTTTTTACATGGTTCCGGGCCAGCGTACCGGTGACCCGGAAGCAGTCCGGATCGTATTCTAATAGAATATCCTTATATACCGAGATAACAAAAAAACATGCATGAAGAAGTTAATTGTTGTTCTTGTAGTCCTGTTTATCGGGATCCTGTTTGCGGGATGCACATCCCAGTCGGCAGCTCCTGCAGCAACCCCGACACCAACGGCAGTTCCAACAGTTGTTGCGACCCCCGTTCCGACCGCTGTTCCGACCACCGTTGCCACGCCAAACGTGACTGCCAATGTAACGGCAAATGTAACGGCTACCCCCACACCGACCCCGGCTCCTGCGAATGTGGTCATGATCACGTTCACCCAGGGTCTGTCTGTAACCCCGGGTGCAACAGTCACTGTGCCGGTGGGCACGATTGTTTCCTGGTATAACAATGATCAGTTCAACCCCCATGGTGTCCAGGCAATCGGTGCGACATCAGGTCTGTATTTCGGCGATACGGCAGCACACTCGATTCCCTATGGCAAGACGTATAACGTAACGTTCAGCCAGAAGGGATCCTACGATTATGCAACCATCTTCCAGCCGCAGGTCCAGGCAAAAATCATTGTAAATTAAAGCGAGAGCCGATATCTGCGTTCAGGAGATTATCAGTCTCCTGAACAAATCCATTTTTGTTCTTGGCGTACGAGCGCCCTTTTTAGGATGTTTAAACTCATATCTTTTCAGAAGACAGCCTTCGTAAATATATGGTGAGACATCCAACCGGATGATCTGACAACAGGGAGTATCCATTATGGGAAAAGGTACGATCGTACTTGCATATTCCGGAGGGCTTGATACCTCCATCTGTATCCCGTTTTTAAAAGAACGGTATGATTACGATCGCGTGATTACGGTCGCTGTCAATGTCGGCCAGAGGGATGAGGAGATCGATGTGGCGACAAAAAAAGGCCAGAAACTCGCCGATCGCCACTATACCATCGATGTCCGGAAAAGATTTGTCGAAGAACACATCTTCCCGGCCATCAAGGCCAATGGATCCTACGAGGGGTACCCGATGGGCACCTCGCTTGCCCGGCCCCTGATCGCAGAAGAGGTTGTAAAGATCGCAAAGAAAGAGAAAGCAACCGCTATTGCTCACGGGTGTACAGGAAAGGGTAACGACCAGCTCCGGTTCGATTTCATCATCCGCGCAGCCGGCCTCGAAGTCGTCGCGCCGATCCGGGAACAGAACCTGACCCGTGACTGGGAGATCGAGTACGCAAAGGAACACCGGATCCCGGTACCGGTGAAAAAGAGCAAGCCATGGAGCATGGACGAGAACTGCTGGAGCCGGAGCATCGAAGGCGGCCGGCTTGAGGATCCGGCATTCCACCCCCCGGAAGAGATCTACCTCTGGACGGTCTCACCGGAAAAGGCCCCGGCAAAACCGGAAAAAATTACCCTCACGTTTTCCATGGGTATTCCGGTTGCTTTAAACGGGAAAAAACTTGCCGGCTATGACCTGATCCAGAAACTCAACATCCTTGCCGGAAAGCACGGTGTCGGCAGGAACGATATGATTGAGGATCGTATCCTCGGGCTCAAAGCACGGGAAAACTATGAGCATCCCGCAGCGACGGTTATCCTTGCCGCCCACCGGGATCTTGAGAGCCTGGTACTCACCCGGCAGGAACTGGCGTTCAAGCGAATGGTGGATGACAAGTGGTCTGAACTGGCGTACAAGGGTCTTGTCTATGAACCGCTGTATGCAGCACTCAACGCATTTGTCGATACGACGCAGGAACGGGTAAATGGCAGCGTTGATCTCGAACTCTACAAGGGAAGTGTCCGGGTGCTTGGCCGTAGTTCCCCACAGGCCATTTACTCAGGGGATCTCGTCTCCTTTGACAGCGCATCCATCGACCAGTGCCATGCGATCGGTGTCTCCCAGTACTTCGGCATACAGGCACGACTCGTTCATGCCATGAAACAGAAAAAGGTACAACGTAAATAAGTCCCCGGGTGTTTATAGCCCCATCAGTTTCCCTTTTTTTCTTAAACACCTTAAAAAAGAAATCTATATCCCGTAACAACCTGATCGTTAGTGTATGTGCGCCGGTTTTTTTTCCCGCATTGGAAAACCCAACCCCCATATCGTTGAAAGCCCCGAGCCCCCTCGATATCACATGGCGCCGGGATGCAGATACCGGAGTACAAAAACAAGCCCTATTTTATCGTGGCCTCTGTAGAGATGGGGAACACTACAACAAAGTGTATTCTCACCGGGGTGAGCCTGGAAACCGGCAAATCGTACGTGATCAACAAGACCGTGAGTATGAGCCGGGACATACGGCCGCCAAAACCCGGGGAGGAGATCTTCGGTGAAACACTTGACGGGACAAAACTCTCACGCCAGGCGGTGACCGAACTGGTGCGGGACACCCTGATCCAGTGCCATGAGGAAGCACACCTTTCTATCCAGACCGATCTTGACTTTGTTGTCCGCAGTACCGGTGTGGTGGCCGAGATGGAATCCCCGGATCAGGTGGGGGATTTTGTTATCGCCCTTGCAAACGGCTGCCTGATCGCCGGCGTCCCGCCAAGGAAGATGACACCACCCATGACAAAGGCAAACCAGTCTGAAAAACTCCAGCCGTTCAGTTTTGCCGACAAGGTTGTATTTATCGGTGCCGTTGCAGGGGTTATCCCACCGGTGGGTTCGACCGGGGTCGAGATGGTCGCAAACGAGATGGAAGGGGAACTCGCGATGGCCGGGATCAAGGAAGGGGCGAAATGGACGCCGGTCGATTTCCGGAATCCCTGCATATCCATGGATTTCGGGACGACGCTTGACGGGAGGATCACAAGCGATGTCGCCCCGGACGACCTGAATCCGTTTGCAAAGACCATCGGGAACTTCTGCGGCCTTGCCGGGGCGATTCCCGACGCAATTGTGCGGGGGACCGGTCTCGTGCAGGAACGGACCGGGACGGCGCTTGACATTTTCGGTGAACACAGCGTGACGGGCGGTTTCTTTTCGGGCGGCAACCGCAGGGTTATCGATGATTTTGTGAACCGGTGCCATGAGCATATCGATATCCGGATTGTCCCTTCAGATCGTGATCGGTTCGGGAGAGTGCCGGTCAACGCGAAGCTTGCAAAGGAGTCCCACGTTGCCATGATCGGGTGCGACTGTGGGGAGAACAGCAGCGATCTCGACAAGCTCCTTGAGATCGGCGCCGAGATTCACAAGAACTACAACCTCTCGACCTTGAACGAAGTGGTCGACCGGGTCTGTGCGAAGATGGCACTCCGGCTGACCGATGTCGCCGTTGAAGAGCACCTTGTCCCGCGGAATGCGTCGATCGGGTTTACCGGACGGGCGGCAATTTCGGGACGGAAACCCGAATATATCCTTGAGGGGATTACCGAGCGCAACCTCTTTGACGATCCAAACGATCATCTTGTCTTTGTTGACGATGGCCTTGCCCGGGGAGCGTCCCTGATGGGGCGGTGCATGAACTCGCTCGGGAAACCCAAAAATCCCATCGGGGGTGTACGGGGAGGGCCCTGTATTATGAACCGGCGGATCAAAATAGGTAAGTGAGGATTGGTGTACTATGCCAGACGAGACAGATTCCGAACAGAACAGAGAGCACGAGACCGGTGAAGAACCGTTGTTTGATGTTATTATTCCCCCCGGGGTGCCGCGTTCCGTGATCTTCGATGTCGTCAAGAAATTCGATGTCGAGGTGGTCGAATGCAAACAAAAACTGTATTTCGCGAATATGGAGGGCGACGAACGGGAACTCCTTGCTTTCCGTGCCCCCCGCAAAACTGCGGAACAGGTCGAAAAATATATGGTAGAAAAAGTTCGGGCATTTATCGACTCATAAGCCGTTTTTCTACAAAAACGGGATACGGATGTATCCTTTACTTTTTTAAGAGTTTTACCAGCAGTGCTTTCTGGGCGTGCAGACGGTTCTCTGCCTCGTCCCATACCAGGCTCTGCGGGCCATCGATTACATCCCCGGTGATCTCCTCGCCCCGGTGGGCTGGCAGGCAGTGAAGTACCCGGACATCGGGAGCGGCATGCCGCAGGAGTGCTTCGTTTACGGTAAACCCTTTGAATGCAGCGAGCCGTTTTTCCCGTTCCGCCTCATCGCCCATCGAGATCCAGGTGTCGGTGACGATGACGTGTGCGTCTTTTACGGCTGCCTCCGGGGTTTTTGCCGTCGTTACCCTGCCGCCAAGGCTCCGTGCCTTTTCTATCAGCCCCGGTGCCACCTCGTATCCCTTCGGGCTTGCCACGGAGACCTCCATACCGGTAAGGGCAGAAGAGAGGACAAGGGAATTGCAGACATTGTTCCCGTCTCCGACCCATGCGACACGAAGCCCCCTGACATCGCCGAAATGCTCCCTGATGGTCAGGATATCGGCAAGGAGCTGGCAGGGGTGTTCGCGGTCGGAGAGCCCGTTGATGACCGGGACCGTAGCGTTTGCCGCCAGTTCCTCGACTGTGCTGTGCAGGTAGGCGCGGATCATCACCGCAGAAACATACCGGGACGCGACCCGTGCAGTATCACGGATCTCCTCCCCTCGTCCGATCTGGAGATCCTTTGCGTTTAAGAAGAGCGCATGGCCGCCGAGTTCATGCATCCCTACTTCAAACGAGATATGCGTCCGGGTGGAGGACTTCTCGAAGATCATCGCAAGGGACATGCCCCGCAGAAGTTCGTGGGGTATCCCGCCCGTTTCTGGCGCTTGAGGCGCTCTGCGCCGGACAGGATCTCTTCGAGTTCTGTTTTATCGATATCCAGAATTGAAAGGAAATCTTTCTTCATTGCAGCTCCTTCATATGGGCGATCCGCCGGTCCAGCAGCGCCTGTGTCCCGATATCACGACGGTGGCAGATGTCTCCCTGTACGGCCGACGCTGCCTGCTCCGCGATGCGTTCTGCCGCGGCAAGGGTATCTGCCTTCCCCACAAACGCGAGCGTCCGGGACGTGAGGGTAAAGAGTCTCCCGTCCCGCTCTTCAACGTTTGCATAGTAGAGGATCGCATCACCGGTTTTCCCCAGATCAAGTGGTCTGCCGGTCTTTTGGGGCAGCCGGATAGCCCTCGGGCACAAGGTACTTGCAGACCGTTGCCGCGTGCTCAAAGGTTACTTTCGATGCGGAGAGTGTTCCTTCCGTGATCCCGGTGACCGCATCGCAGAGATCGGAGGAGAGAAGCGTGAGCACATTCATTGCCTCAGGATCCCCAAACCGGGCGTTGAACTCTATCACCCTGGGCCCTTCTGCCGTATTCATGAACTGGCCATACAGGATGCCCTTATAAGGGATCCCGTCTTTTGCCATTGCGGCAACGACAGACAGCCATGATAGAGAGAGCAGCAGTATGATCCTTCCTGCTCACAAAGGGAAGCATGTGATCCGGCATCGTGTACGATCCCATACCCCCGGTATTGGGCCCGGAGTCCCCGTCAAACGCCCTTTTGTGATCCTGCACGAGCGGCATGGGGATGAGATGGAACCCGTCGACAAATGCCTGGAGGGTGAACTCCTCGCCAATGAGGCGTTCTTCGAGAACAACCGCGCCATTGATCTCCCGGATGTAATCGACAGCACCTGCGAGGTCCACCTGTTCTCCCATGATCCTGACACCTTTCCCACCGGTGAGACCAATGGGCTTTATGGCCAGATCCCCGTCATGGTCCTTTACGAATGCTACTGCATCGGCCGTGTCGTGGAAGACCCGGTAGGCCGGGTTGCCGCCGATATGATGGTGCGTCATCAGGTCCCGGCAGAACGCCTTGTCGGTCTCGATCCGCGCCGCCGCTTTTGTCGGGCCGACGCACGCCACACCGGCAGCAGAAAGCCGGTCAACAACGCCGGCTTCAAGCGGGGCCTCGGGGCCGATAAAGGCATGAGTGACCCCGGTCTCTCCTGCAAATGCCAGGATCCGGGCGAGATCCGTCTCTTTTGCAACACAGATCTTTTTTGCAAGGCGGGCGATGCCGGGGTTCTTTTTTGCCATTACCGAATAGATCTCGGTCTCGCTGTTGCGGGAGAGCGCAGATGCTATCGCGTGTTCCCTTCCCCCACCACCAACAACGAGGATCTTCATCATCCATCACATGGGTTCTTTTTGTTAAAAATTGTTTACGCCCGGTGAGTACTTATCAGAGAATCTCACTGACCCGGACAAGCGGGTAAAGATCGATGGCCTGCTCTTTTAATCTGGCCGCTGCACCCTGCTCCCGGTCGACAACAGTAACAACGCGGTCAGCCCGTGCGCCTGCGTTTCGCAGCGTGGAAATCCCGTAGAGGGCCGATCCCCCCGAGGTAGTGACATCCTCGACAAGGAGGATGTCTTTTCCCTTCACATCCCCGATGATCAGGGACTTCTTGCCATGGTCTTTTTCTTCTGCACGGATGATGGCAAAGGGTTTCTGTGCGGCAAGTGCCGTTGCGACCGCGAGAGGCACTCCCCCGACAGCAACCCCGGCCACCACATCGAATTCGTACCTCTTTACTATCTCCTGAGCTATTGCCGCGAGAAATTCAGGATGCGTTACTGCTGTTTTCACATCGACATAGTACCGGCTCTTTGCGCCGGAAGCAAGGGTAAAGTCACCGAACTCGATGGCCTTGTGCCGGATGAGGAGATCTGCAAGTGCATTCATGGGTGTTCACCAGGGTTCCTTCTTGACCCCGCCCAGGTACCCGATGATGTTGACCGCACGGTGGAGGATCGGGGTCAGGATCAGGATCACGATGAGGACAGGCAGTGTGATGTTCGAGAGAAGCCACGCCGGGTCAAAGATAAGCATCAGGACAAAGGCACCGACCACCAGGTCATACTGGTCAGCGATCGGCCATGCGTCTCCCCGGTTTTTTCCAAGCCGACGCTTGAAGAAACTCTTACCCATGTCCCCGAGGAGTGCCCCAAACGAAAGGAGGATAATCGAGGCGGCGGTGTGCTGCGGCAGGAAACTCCAGCCATAGGTGCCGGCAAGCCAGATCTGCAGTGCACCGACTGCGATACCGGCGAGCACACCGCACACGAGACCCCGGAAAGTCTTCCCATCACCAAGGATCCTGCGGCCGTCGGAATAGTTCCTGTTAAAATCTATCGGCGTCCCGCCACCACAGAGCGCAGCGACAGGGTTAGGGACATAGGCAGGAACCATGATCCAGAATGCGGAAAGCAGTGTCGAGAGCAATGGTATTATGAATGACTCAATACTAATAGTGTAGCACTCCAATACCTCTAATAAAGAGCAGATAAAAAGATTAAGGTTACTCAAAAATTCGATAAATTTCAGTTATTGCTGCATCGGGTGGATATAATATGTTGATTAAAAAAACACGCAGCCTTTGCCCAGTCTGTGGGTCAGTCCTGGAAGCGGATATCGTAGAAGAAGAGGGGAAGATCTGGATCGTGCGGACGTGCCCGGAGCATGGTCTGTTCCGGCATGTCTACTGGTCTGACCCGGAGATGTACCACCGGTTTGCTCACTATGATGCGATCGGGCGCGGTGTGACCAATCCCCAGAACCCGGTCACCGCAGATACCTGTCCGACCGCATGCGGCCTGTGCAGCAACCACCACTCGGGAACCCTCCTTGCCAATATTGACCTGACCAACCGGTGCAACCTCGACTGCGATTTCTGCTTTGCCAATGCCCGGGCATGCGGGTTTGTGTATGAACCGAGTTTTGACGAGATCGTCAGCATGATGAAGGTGCTCCGGAACGAAAAGCCCGTCCCGACGCCTGCCGTGCAGTTCTCCGGGGGCGAGCCGACCATGCGGGACGACCTCGTCGATATCGTCAAAAAGGCAAAGGAACTGGGATTCCCCCAGGTCCAGATCGCAACAAACGGTGTGAAACTGGCAAACAACCCGGCCCTTGCCCAGCAGCTCAAGGATGCCGGTCTCTCGACAGTCTATCTCCATTTCGATGGTGTTACTCCTGCGACCAACCCGTTTTTAAAGATCCACCTCAAGGCACTGGAAAACCTGAATAAGGCAGGGGTTGGCGTCGTGCTCGTGCCGACTATCATCAAGGGGAGAAATGATCAGGAAGTCGGTCAGATCCTGAAATTTGCCGCCGATCATATCTCGATCGTGAGGGGGGTAAACTTCCAGCCTGTCGCATTCACCGGGGCTGCAAAGGATGAGGATCTTGAGAAGGAGCGGATCACAATCCCCGAGCTTATCGGTGATATCGAGACCCAGACCGCCGGCATCTTAAAGAAGAGTGATTTCTACCCGGTACCCTGCGTGCTGCCGTTTTCCGATCTGGTGGAAGCCTATACCGGCCGGCCGCAGGTGCGCTTTACCGCTCACGAGCATTGCGGGGCTGCAACCTATGTCTTTGTCACGAAGGACGGCATGACACCGGTGACCCGGATGGTCGACGTGGAAAGCCTCTTTGCGGCAATCGAACAGATGTCAAACAAGCTCAAAAAAGGCGGCACCATCAATAAATATGCAACGCTGCTTGAGGGTGTCAAAGAGCTCCATGCATCGTTCAAGAAAGGCGAGAAGGGGAGCACGGCCGAATTCTGGAAACTGATCGGAAAGACACTGATCGGCCAGAATTTCGATGCACTGCGTGAGTTCCACTGGAATGCACTTTTTATCGGTACGATGCATTTCATGGACCGGTATAACTATGATATCGAGCGGGTCCAGCGGTGCTGCATCCATTACGCGACACCGGACGGCAAACTTATCCCGTTCTGTACCTACAACAGCGGCCCGGTCTACCGCGAGCAGATCTGGAAAAAATACGCAAAAAAGCAGCAGTAATTTTTTTGACTTTTTTTTTAGAATTGTTCTGTTCAGTTCGGCTGTATCAAACCTGCTTCCAGCCCCGGAATGTTCTGCATGAAGGCAGCAATCTGCCCTGAACGACGGGATTCATGGGGAGGGGGTCCGTCAACAATGCTTCAGGATCCACACCCAGTACCATAAGATAGTCCGGGTTACACGGAATTCATACGTGACGAGATTCGTGATCAGACGGGAATAATCCATCCCTCATAAAAACGGCAGTTCCATGCCGGTTGACTGCCGCATTGCAATCGATGCAATCGCCAGGTCCTGGATGGCAAGTCCGGTGGAGTCAAAGACGGTGATCTCATCGGAGTTTTCACGCTTTCGTTTGCCGATCACGATCTCCCCCAGCGTCCCGGCGATCATCCACGGCTGGTAGATCCCCCGGCTGATCGGGACGTTTATTTCCCCCGAGTGAAATGCCTGCGCCGGATCGTCAACAAAGACCCGGCCCCGGTGCAGGATGTCAGGATCAAGTTCCTCTTTTCCCGGTGCATCGGCACCAATCGCGTTGATGTGCGTGCCCGCATGGATCCATTCGCTCTTAACAACCGGGGCACGGGATGGCGTCGTGGTGACGAGCACGTCACAGTCACAGGCTTTTTCGAGGGATACGCTTTCTGCATCGAGGGGTGTGAGCCGTCCGGCAAATGTTTCGGCATGGGCGGAATTCCGACTCCAGACCCGGACTTTGGTCAGGGTGAGTCTCCTGCGCGGTGGCCCGCACCTGTGCTTCTGCCTCCCGCCGGTGCCGATGCACCCCGAGCACACATTCCTTTTTGGGGGCCAGATATTTTGCAGCAATTGCACCCGCAGCTCCTGTCCGCATGTCCGTGAGCCGGGTCGCGTTGAGGATAGCCGTCGGCTGGCCGGTTGCCGTATCGAGAATAATAGTGAGTGCCATCACGGTAGGAAGCCCCGCCTTCGGGTTGTCCGGGTGAACGTTCACAACTTTTACCCCGGCAATCCCAAGCGTTGGAAGATACGCCGGCATCGTCCGAAATCCCCGGCAGGCAACGTAATGTAGACCTTTGGCGGCATCTGCACAAGACCCTTCCCGTGATCGGCAAATGCTGCCTCGACGGCCCGGTTAATATCGCCGATATCGAGACCCCGTTCCGGATCAGGATAGTAACGCATAAACGATTTGATGCACCTGATCCGATTTAGCGTTATGCCCCCTCACGGGAGTTCGTTCGTAAAAAAATATTCCGCCTTAAAGACGCAGTTCATTTATTCCCGGTACAGCAGAAACGTGTACGGCAGGCAGACTTGAAAACCACGAGTCCTCTATCACCACAGTAGAAGAACGATCAAAAAAGGCAAAGAAAATTTCAGGTGTATTCCATTTCCTTAAGCGTCTTTTCTGCCAGATCCTTCATGCGGGCCGAGATCCGTGAAGATGACGTATAATCGACATCTTTCATCGCATTTGCGATCTCGTTCCCTAATACGAAGATGGCATACTTGTGCTCAAGCTTGCTTTTGTGCAGGCTGGGAGGGTGTGATTTTCAGGGCACCGTACTGGGAGAATTTCAGGTCCGGATTGGCTTCTTCGAAATAGTCCTTGACCTCGTAAAGTATCTTGTGAAGGGTGATAAGTTCTTCTTTGTGCATACTGCCACTCCAGATTGTAACATGGGACAAAACTTACATAAATAAATTTGTGTGAGTCCGGTTTTAAGAGTTTATTTTCATCAACCGGATGTTCAGCGGCCTTTTTATAATTCCTTTAAAATCTTTTGCTGCGACATATTCCAGCCCTTTCCAGACCAGCCTGTCGAGAAGTTTCTGATCGACAGAACGGTCGACAACGAGGCCGGCCGCAGGCGCATCCAGCGTGTCCACGGCTTTTTCCACCTCATCGGATCGGATCTCCCTGATCACCGACATGTCCTCGTTCAGGAACCGGGCGACGTTTTTACCTTTTATATCCTCCATGTGATCCCGTATTGTCACGGGCACTTTGGACACGCCCTCTTTTACCGTTTTTGATCCTGCGCCGTGCCGGCTGGTCATGTCACTGCGATCCCCACTTTCAGGGGTCGGAACGACCGCACGGGGCGGCCGTGGCAGGTCTGACGGAAGTTCGGCCGCGTCCTCGAAGTACTGGTCGCGAACATACTCGACCGGCACCTTGTTCCGCAGTGTCTTGATGACCTCTTTACGGGTCATGTCCTCGACGCTCTTTCCCCGGGGGGAGAAAGCGACGTAATCGATGTCGGCTACCTGAAGGAGTTCCCTTAGGATCAGTTCCCCGCCCCGGTCCCCATCGAAGAACGCGGTTGTGGTCTTCTTCTCGCAGAAGTCAACGATCGATTTGGGGATGTTGGTCCCCTCCACGGCCACCGCATTCTTGATGCCGTACCGCAGGAGGTTGATGACATCAGCCCTGCCTTCGACGATAATGATGGCATCCGACTCAAGGACGTTTGGGCCTGCCGGAAGTCTCTCCTCGCCAATAGTCCCGATCTTCTCGACCCTCATCGTCTGGCGGACGTCATCAAGGAGCTCATCGCTGTCTATTGCCCCGTCCTCAAAACGTTCGACAAGAATTTCCTTTGCGCGCTCGACAATCTTCCTGCGCTTGCTGACCCGGATGTCCTCGATCGTGTCCACCGCCACGTGTGCGACACACGGCCCCACGCGGTCGATCGTCTCAAGCGACGCGGCAAGAATTGCCGTCTCTGCCCGGTCAAGGGAGGTGGAGATCAGGATCTCCCCTGATGTCTCACCTTTCTTGCTCGCTATCTGGACGTCGATCCTGCCGACCCGCCCGGTTCTCTGGAGATCCCTGCAGGTCAAGATCTTCGCCGAGTAACCCTTCAGTCTGCCCGAAAATGGCACCGACTACATCAGGTTTCTCGACCACCCCCTCTGCAGTGAGGCTGATATGAATAAGGTACCTGGTAGTATCCGGTGAATACATGTAAACGCACCCCCATGTATCATGCGATAAATGATGTGCCTGATCATAGGTATAAAATATATATAATGTGTGGAATTACTTAAAAGGTAGGTTCGTGTTCAGACCTTTTTTTATACGATTCCAAAAAAAGCGTCCCGTTTAACCATGTCCGGTTTGTGTCCTGAACGGATCTCCCGGATTATTCCTTGCTGCTGAGCGCATAAAGCTGCCCGGCAAGCTGCGCGCTTGTTACACCGGCTATTCTCACCCGTTTCTGTGATGTGGTGAGCCCGGAAACAAGAGAAACCGCAGAAACCGGTACTCCGATCGTCGCGCTGATGAGCCCGATCACGGCTTTATTGGCCCTCCCGTCCACCGCAGGAGCAGTGACCCGGCAGCCGATAGCCTTCCGCCACTCGTTGTATCCTGCAGGAAAGAGATCAGATTTTGCACCGGCAGAAACCTCGACGGCAATCACCGTACCGTTACGGTCATCGAAAAGCGCATCTGCCATTGTGGACATTAAAGCACCCTCTATAAGGAAGGAAATGTCGCCCGGCTTAAACACACACGGATCACCAGTGGCTGCTGCCGTCCTTCACCGGTGGATAAAACCCTCGGCCGGGCGATGCCTGTCGCGCACCCGGGTTGTCCCATGGATCACGTCCAGGCACTTGCCAATCGATCACCCGGGGACCTATGGGTGCGCTGTATCGGCACCCTTTTCCATCTGTCGTGCAGGGTCTTTAGCGTTTCGTGCCTTGAAACCCCCGACCCCCGTACCGTTTTTACAACAGGGCAGGGTACCCGTTCCCGGGAAAAATCCTTACACGCCAGTGGGGGTGTAACCCCGGCCCGCGAACCAGACGGGGTCTGTACGACAGAACTCTCCCTTGTCATATACCACGGTCCCTCCCCGGATTACGGTCCGGGGAAATACCGCACGGCATCCTTCAAACGGCGTCCAGCCACATCTGCTGTGAAGAAGTTCCGGCTCCACGGTCACCGCAGAATGAGGGTACAGCGCAAAGTCTGCCCGGTCCCCCACAGAAAAACCTGACGGCGGGATCCCGATAAGCGTGGCAGGCGCTGTTGAGGTCTTTTGGATCAGATCGGGCAGCGTGATCCGCCGATCGAGAACTTCGGCCATAAGCAGGGGCACCATGGTCTCCACGCCCGGGACTCCCGAGGGGGCATCCGGGAACGGAAGCGATTTTTCTGCCCGGGTATGGGGGGCATGATCGGAAGCGATCATATCGATCCGGTCCCAGCGTGCAAAGAGTGCCTTTCGCTCATTTTCGCTTCTGACCGGGGGATTAACCTTGAACCGTGTATCAACGACCCCGGTTTTTTCCCGGGAGAGAAGGAGGTGATGGGGTGTCACTTCCACGGTTCCCTGTGCGGCATCGATCGCTCTCGCCGTACTCATGTGGCAGAAATGGATCCGGCAACCGCTCACATTACAGGCCTGGACGGCGAGCACGGCTTCCCGTTCGCGTTCGGGTGAACGGAGGGCATCGTGGGTGGCAAGATCACGATCTTCCCCGGGGGAAACGCCTTCCGCATGGATCGTGGCAAGTCCGCCAAGAGCCCGGATGCGCCCGAGTGCACGGGAAAGTTCCGGGGCGCCCAGCTGCCTCACCGTAACTTGAGGGGGCAAAAAAGGTCTCGCCAAATGCCATCGCCCCTGCCGCCCACATCGCCTCGAAACGGGAATCCGGGGTAACACCACTGTTTATTGCAAAACTGCAGAACGAGTGTGCCTGTGCATCGTCGGACCCGGGCCAAAAACGCGTCCGGCGTTGTCAGGGGAGGGACGGTGTTCGGCTGGTCGACAACGACGGTCACCCCGCCGGCAAGAGCGCTCATGCTCCCGGTTGTCCAGTCTTCTTTTGCCGACTGGCTCCCGCCCCGCATATGGACATGGACATCGACTGCAGCCGGAAGGACAAAAAGGCCCGTGCAGTCGATCACCCGGTCTGCTGCTGTCCCGGCACCGATATGAACGACCCGGCCATCCTGTACCGTGATATCCGCCGTTCGTCCATTGAGGGATCTGGACATTTTCAAGGACGAGGGCGGGGCGGCGTTCCATGCAGATATGATCGGCACCGGACCATATAGTCATACTGTTTTGAGGGGATGCCTGACAAACAGGGGCCGGGGAATACAATACTTTTTCTGTCACGTTTCCGAATGAGTATTATGCTGTGCCGGAGAAGCCGGGGGCAGTCTTTTCATCAGGACTCCTTCCGGTGGATCCGGGGCTCATGGGGGAGATCATGGATAAGATCATAAAAGTCACGCTGGGACTCTTCGTCATCATTCTGGTCCTGTTTGTGTCCGTTGTATCCTACACGGCGTATGTCAATACGTCGTACAGGAACTCGCTCACCGGTACGTATGAGTATAACTGCACCATCACAACCAATACCGTCCTTTCAAATGTCACGCTCTTTTTACCGGTTCCTGCCGACATGACCGGTAACTCTCCGGTCATTTCACAGATCAGCCGCCAGCAGGTCACCGGGGTTCCTGAAGACTGGACACTCACACTCTTTGATACCGGTAAGGCAACCCTCCTGAAAATATCGGCGCCGAGGATCGGACAAAATGCCGTCAACGGTAAGCGCACAAACGACAAGCATTACGTTCGAAGTGAACGCTTCTTCGCATACCCTGATCGACACGCGTTCGCCTGTAGAGAATGCAGCAGTCTTCCGCCCGGTTCAGGATATCACTACGGTTGCATGTCCGGCAGGCGAAGCATCAACAGGAAGTACTGCCAGAGTGCTCTGAATACCTTACCAGTACCTATGCTGATTATACGGCTGCACCATCTGCATCAGTGAGCATCAGTGCCAGTCTTGAAGCGACGAATTCCTGGACCATCTTTGCCCCGGAGTCCAATGGCTACAAAAACCGGATCGATGTGCTGATGCATGGGGACAACCACGGATGGGTGACCACCAGGGGCTGGCTTGAATCCGGTATCGGTGCGTATGATGCACCAATGACAACCTCCTGATTTTTTTTATCCACCCTTAAAAACGCTAAAATTTTCGGTACACACGGTATCTCATCCCAAAACACACACTGCACATTCCCATGGACAAACAACCTGAACCCACAACCGGCGGAAAGTACCGGGATGCCATACACCCCGGAGACACGGTCGATATTATCCTCAAGACAGACCAGCGGAGCGGAAAACTGACACGGGGCATCGTGCAGGAGATCCTGACAAACTCCTCGTTCCACCCGCACGGCATCAAGGTCAGGATAAAGGACGGCCGCGTCGGGCGGGTTGCAGGGATTATCAGTCAGGATTCCCCCGAAACCTAAAAAACGCTGAATATGAAGCTATAAAAAAAGCATTGCCGGTTTTATTTCCAGTCCCGGGTGATGATCGAATTACCCTCCTCTTTTTTGCGCTCGATCTGCTGCTTGAGGGTTGCAAGCATATCCGGCGTGATCAGGTCCCCGGTCATCACGTACAGCGACTTTTTCTTTGTGTTGGGATCGGTCTCATACGTCACCACGAAATCCTCGTGGTTTGCGAGAGCGGAAATCACCATCTCCGGGAGAGTATCGATCAGGGATTTTTTTGTTCGTAACCGGTGTTTTTTTACCAGAGTCATAGATGAGTGTATCCTGTTATGAGCCGATAAGGACTTGTCCCGGCGGTGCGCCGGCCCGGGCCGGACTCAGGGTAAACCCGAAAGAAAACAGGAGGTATGCGAGGGATGGGAGTCGAACCCATGAATCCCTGCGGAACTGGATCTTAAGTCCAGCCGAGTTGGCCACTTTCGTACCCTCGCGCTCTATAGTATTTCGTGTGTACAATAAAAAGAATCGTGACCCGTGGTTCCCGCACGAAGAAAATAAAACGGGACTGTATCCACAGTCGGGCATGCATTTTTCCCTCTGAAACGCCCCGGCTGCCCCGCACAAATGATAGACCTCCACTCCTCCC
>CAWBMY010000032.1:0-33885 GCA_963790005.1 uncultured Methanoregulaceae archaeon | reverse complement strand
GGTCATAACACCACCCGAAACAAAGGATGTCCCGGAGTAACAGGCCCTGCCAGGGCAAACGGATACATGGAACAGATCTCATGCCGGCACCTGAACCACACGAACTCCTGATCAGGCCTACCGGGACGAAGATTTTTCCGAAGTGACCGGACTGAATCCGCCGGGGTGCACGAAAACTACCGGTCAGCGGTCTTTGTCCGCCAGATGGGAGCACTCGCTCCCGCGACATTTCTTGTGGCGGTATCCGGGACAACCGTGGTCGGGTTTACGGTGGGACTTATCGTGCAGGACGATCCCAGGCAGGCATGGATCCTCCGCATGATGGTAAAAGACGGGTTCCGGCACTGGGGGATCGGGACCGCGCTGCTCCGGGCCGTCTGCGGTGTGCTGCACGGCCGGGCAGTAACAACGATCTCTCTTACGGTCTCCCCGGAAGAACGTTCCGGCCGTGCGGCTGTACCGACAGGAAGGGTTCGTGCAGGAATCCCTTGCACATGCCTATTTTGGCGAAGGGGAAGACCGGTTCGTGATGAAGCGGACTGCCTGAACCGGCCGCTGTCTGGCAGTTAAAAAAGATATTTTCCGGGTTTATCATCAACCGGATTTTGCGTATGCCGTCTCTGCAAGAGATTTGAGCGTATCGTACTGCGCAGCAGGGCCGGTCATCCGGATCGCTTCAGTGAGGTACCCCTTGCCAAAGATGACTTCGAGTATAGCCTTTTGTCGGGGTCGTTTCGGAACTTTCTGCAAAACCTGCCATGCCGGAAGTGACTGTGGGTGTCGCATTCACCGGCACCGCAGAGAAGGCCCGGGTGTCGGCACCGGTTGCGGGCTGTGGAAGGTCAGAGAAGACGAGCCCTTTCTGCTGCTGCTCGTTTGAATAAACAAGCGAGACCATATCGGTTGTGCTCTTATTGGAATACACCGTGAGGGTCTGGGTGATGGTCGTCGGTCCGCCCGTACTGTTCGCCGGTGAGGAATAGATGGCAACATATCCCTGCTGCCACCCGAGATCTTTTGCAAGTGTGCTCATCTCGTTTGCCGATTTCTGCCGGGCCAAGACAAGTGTATAGCCGGCCGGTATATCGGCGGGCGTGAATGCGAGGGGTCAAGTGAAATGTTCGCCGACGCAACAGTCATTGCAGTACCGGCAGCGGGCGCACTCCCTGCACCGGATGAGGACGTGCACCCGGCCCCAAGGATGGCGGCACAGACAATCAGGCATAATCCGAAAACAATGGATCTCTGCATACCTACAAGGTTGAGTCCCGGAAACGGGAAATATATTGCCTGCCTGTTTTTCCGGCATGACCCTCCCTGCCGCTCTCCCGGATAATATAACCATAAATACGATGCATCTGCAATCTGTAATCATCAACGTTCGAGGTATGGTGCGCATGTTTCCAGAGCGACGAATGAGGCGGGTAAGGTCCCGCAATGTCCAACCGCTTTTGTGTGAGACGACCCTGACCAAAAACGATCTCGTCGCCCCCCTTTTTGTTGATGAGACCACAACAACCCCACGGCCGATCGAGTCCATGCCCGGGCAGTTCCGGTACCCGGTTGATCGGGATCGCCGGTATTGCCGGGAAGATGTGGGAGCGGGGTATCCGGGCGGTCCTTCTCTTCGGCATCCCGGCCCACAAGGATGAGGCGGCGACAAGCGCGTATGACGCCGACGGGATCGTGCAGCAGGCAGTCCGGCGGATCAAGGCCGCGTATCCCGGCATGGTCGTCATCACCGATGTCTGTGCCTGCGAGTACACGAGCCACGGGCACTGCGGGATCGTGGGCGGGACACGCTGCGGGGAAAAGGATCTCTTGAATGACGAGTCCCTGCTCCTGATGAACCGGATTGCGATAAGCCACGCGGAAGCCGGTGCGGATATCGTTGCCCCGTCCTGCATGCTTGACGGCATGGTCAGCTCCATCAGGACGGCGCTCGATGCCGAGGGATACGAGGACGTGCTCATCATGTCGTACTCGACCAAATTCTCGTCTGCCCTGTACGGCCCGTTCCGGGAAGCCGCAGAGTCCGGTTTCTCGTTTGGCGACCGGAGCACCTACCAGATGAACCCGGCAAACGGCCGCGAGGCATATCTCGAATCCCGGCTCGATATGGACGAGGGCGCCGATATCCTGATGGTAAAACCCGCCGGCCCCTATCTCGATGTCCTTGCAGAGATCGCAACGCTCGGCCTCCCGGTTGCCGCGCTACCAGGTGAGCGGGGAGTATTCCATGATCAAAGGCGGCCGCCGAACGCGGCTGGATAAAAGAAAAAGAAACCGTCCTTGAAAGCCTTACCTGCATCAAGCGTGCGGGAGCCGATCTTATCATCACCTATTTTGCCTGACGATGTGTGCGGGTGGCTCTGATATGAAGAGCGAGGATCTTTTCGAGCAGGCAAAGACCCTGATGCCCGGCGGTGTCTCAAGCCCGGTCCGGGCGATAAAACCCTACCCTTTTTACACGGCCCGGGCGGAGGGGTCGCATCTTCACCACGGTTGATGGCACGACGCTCATCGACTGCTGCATGGCCTATGGCCCCCTGCTTCTCGGCCATGCCAACCCGGAAATAAAAAAGGCGATTGCCGCCCGGCTTGAAAAAGGCTGGCTGTATGGCACGCCGATCCCGGAGGAGCCGGAGTTTGCCCGGCTGATCACCGGGGACCACCCGGGCATGGACATGGCCAGGTTCGTATCGAGCGGCTCCGAGGCGACGATGGCCGCGATCCGGCTCGCCCGGGGATTTACCGGGAAATCCGATATCGTGAAGATCGAAGGCGGGTTCCACGGTGCCCACGATGCGGTGCTCGTGAAAGCCGGATCGGGCGCGACCACGATGGGTGTTCCCGACTCTGCCGGTGTGCTCTGCGGATCTTGTTGCCCACACCCGGCAGTTGCCCTACAATGACCCGGAAGCGCTCGAAACCCTGCTTGCAAAAAATACCGATATCGCCGCGCTCATCATCGAGCCGGTGCTCGGGAACATCGGGCCGGTGATTCCGAAGGACGGCTACCTTAAAGGATATCCGGGAGATCACAAAAGCCCACGATGTCCTGTTGATCTTCGATGAAGTGATCACCGGCTACCGGCTCGGCATCGGCGGGGCACAGGTAAAATCTTCGGCGTCAGGCCCGATCTTACCACGCTCGGGAAGATCATCGGCGGCGGTCTTCCCATTGGCGCATTCTGCGGGAAACGCGAGATTATGTCGCTTGTCGCACCGCAGGGCCCGGTCTACCAGGCGGGACCTTCTCGGGGAACCCCCTTTCGCTTACTGCCGGAATTGCGACGATCCGCTGGCTGCACGATCACCCGGCAACCTATGCAGACCTTGAGGAAAAAACCCGGGAGATCGAAGAGTCGCTTGCCGGGAAAGGAAAAACCGGGGGCTCGTTTGTCAGGATCGGGTCGATGTTCAAGTATTTCTTCAGGAGCAAGGCCCCGCAGAACTACACCGAAGTAAAAGAGTGCGATACCGCGGCCTTTGCCCGGTTCTGGCAGAAGATGCTCGCACGCGGAATCTTCCTCCCGCCCTCCCAGTTCGAGACCAATTTCCTCTCAGTGGCACATACAAGAGAAGATCTTGAGGCCATCTGCGGGGGGTACACAGCATGACGGTGAGGATCGGCACCCGGGGCAGCAAACTCGCGCTTGCCCAGACCGCGACCGTCTGCAAAAAACTCACCGCGCTTGGGATTGAGGTCGAGCAGAAGATTATCAGCACGCAGGGAGATGAGGTCACCGGCGTCCCGCTCCACGAGATCGGGAAACAGGGCGTCTTTGTCCGGGCGCTTGATGACGCGATCCTCAATAACGAGATCGACTGTGCGGTGCACAGCATGAAAGATATCCCCGCGATCCGCCCGTCAGGACTTTTCACCTCCGCGATCCTTACCCGTGACTCCCCTGCCGATTACCTCGCCTATTCCGGGTCGATATCCGCAATAAAAATAATCGGTACGTCTAGCACCCGGCGAAAGGCCCAGCTCCTGCGCCACGATCCCGCGTCTTACCATAAACGACCTGCGGGGAAACGTGGACACGAGGTTAAAGAAACTCGGCGAAGGGCAGTACAACGCGATTGTCCTTGCCGAGGCCGGCCTTACAAGGCTCGGGATCCGGATCCCGGGCGATCGCCTGCCTCCCGAAAAATTTGTCCCTTCCCCAAACCAGGGCACGATCGCGGTCGTGAGCCGGGCCGATCCCTCGCTCATGGAAGTGCTCTCCGCGACTCGACCATCCCGGAAACCCGTAAAGATGTGGCAATCGAACGGGCGGTGATGGAGCAGGTGGGCGCAGGGTGCTTTACGCCCATGGGCATTTATTGTAAGGGTGGGCACCTGATAGCCGAGGTCCTTTCCCTTGACGGGAAACGGACGGAACGTATCGAGAAAAATGTTGAGACCATCGATGAGGCGCGGGTGCAGGGAATACCCTGCGGGCACGGGCCGGCGACCTGATCGCAGAAGCATACCAGACACTTGGAATTTCTTATGACCGGTAAAGTCTTTCTTGTGGGTTCCGGCCCGGGCGGCACGGGCCTTTTGACCCAGCGGGCAGCAGAGATCATCGACGCGGCAGAGGTCATCTTCTACGACCAGTTGCCCGGTGAGGAGATCCTCTCATCACTTCCAAAAAAAGCCGAAAAGATCGACTGCGGAAAATTCGGCGGCCGGCACATCCTTGAGCAGCACGAGATCGAAGTCCCTGATGGTCGACCGGGCCAAAAAAGGGAAAAACATTGTCCGGCTCAAAGGGGGAGACCCGTTCCTCTTTGGCCGGGGCGGGGAGGAGATCGAGACCCTGCGGGCTGCCGGTATCGATGTCGAGATGGTACCGGGTGTCACGAGTGCGCTTGCCGTTCCTGCATCGGTCGGCATCCCGGTCACGCACCGGAAATATGCCTCGCAGGTAACGATCCTGACCGGCCACGAGGACCCGACAAAGCCCGAACCGGCACTTGACTGGAAACTGCTCGCGCAGGGACGCGGCACGATCGTGATCCTGATGGGCGTGGCAAATCTCAAAAATATTGCCCGGGCCCTGATTGCAAACGGCAAATCCGGGGAAACGCCGGTCGCCATCATCGAACGGGGCCTGCGCAAGGATCGCCGGGTCACGACCGGGCCGCTTACAACCATCGGCGATATCGCGGCACAGGCCGGTGTGAAGCCACCGGCAGTCATCGTGATCGGCGATGTGGTCCGGCTCTACGATCCCCGGCAACCCGATCTTATCCCGTACGAAGGTGAATGATGCTGGAATTTATCAACCGTTTTGAAAAACTGGTCTACATACTGCTTATTGCATTTCTTGTTATTGTCCTTGTCTTTGCGATCGGCCAGATGTTCTGGTACCTCTGGATCTCCCTGTCCACTGCCCCGATATTAGTCCTGGACAGTACAGAACTGTCCACGGCTCTCGGTGGCTTTTTACTCGTGCTTATCGCGGTGGAACTGCTGGACACGATGAAGGCCTATATCACCGAGAACGTGATCCATGTCGAAGTCGTGGTGCTCCTTGCAATTATCGCGATTGCGCGGAAAGTGATCCTGCTTAACCCGTCGGGACCGACGGAATGGAACTCATCGGCATCGGGGATCATTATCGTCGGGCTCGCCGCTTCGTACTACCTGATCAGGAAGGCCGGCTTCACGATCGGGAGCGGAATTGCAAAAACCCCGGAAGTAAAACCATCAGAAACAAAACCCCCGCAGACAGAGTGAAACTTCCTGCAAAAACCCTGATGCAGGTAGTTCCGGGTAATAAGGCACGCAGAAAAAACAGTCAAAACCATTTTTGCCGGCCAAAAAATACCAACCATTCTATCCGGCTTTTCGAGCATCGGTTTCTCCCGGGGGTAGAGGTTTTATTTCAAACCGGGGTATGCCATAATAGTATTTTGGCACAGGCATGATCCCGGACAGCGTCTCTGTCATCATCCCCGTCGTCATCTCACCCCCCTATACTGGAGAACGTCCGCGACCGGTCGATTCCGGGATATTTTTTTTAGAATTTCGTTGATCCGGGATACTTAATGACAATTTTCATGAGGTCATCGTATTGCCTCACTGAGACTGTATTCCCGTGTGCAGAGCCTTCATTACACATAAAGACAAAAATGCCAAAAAACATAAAGATCCGGGTAAATCCGTCAGGTACCTGACGGGGTGGATTTTTTACCCTCACGGTAACAGCCTTCCGGTGCCAGGATCAAAACAGGTACGCCCTCGCCGTACACCCCACACTCCTGTATCGAAAGCCCGGTGATCGAGAGGATCTCCCGTGTCAGGAACAACCCGAGACCGGTATTTTTCCCGAATCCTTTCTGGAAGATCCTCTCCTTATCGGTAGCAAGGATACCTGCCCCGTCGTCCCTGTACATAATGACAATGCCATTCTGCCTTTTTTCATACTGGACAAAAATATGCCGGACATGTTCGCCATGACGGAGAGAATTATCAACAAGGTTCTCAAACACCTTCAAAAGAAGTGGGTCGGCGTATACTTCAAGGTCACCGGTCGAGATGGTCAGATGCACACCGGAACGTTCCAGTACCGGCGCACTCTGGGAAACCAGTTTCGCCACATTCTGCCACTGCGGGGCATTCACCCCGATCTCCTCGTAGTCCTTTGTAAACTCAATCTGGCGCAGGATATTATCTGCCACGATCTCTTCCTTATCAACGATCTTTTTAAGTTCATCATCCTGCACGATCATCTTTGAAAGTTCTATATACCCGAGTAGTGCCGTAAGCTGGTTCTTGATATCATGGCGGGTAATGCTGGAGAGGAGGTTGAGTTTTTTATTCGCAGCAAGGGAGGCCTTCTGCGAGGCATCGAGCTGCGCGTTTATCTCTTTTAATTCACGGTTCTGCACGTGGACCTGATTGTGGTACGTGTTCATCTGCTCCACGACGGTGCCAATCACGATGGCAACAATAAGGAGCATCAGGGCACGGATCATGGCATCTGGCGGGAATGTTCCCACCAAAAGCCAGCTCACGGCAATATGAAGACCTCCAAAGAAGAGAGCAACCCAAATCGCCTTTTTGCCGTACCAGAGCCCGGCAACAACGACGATCACGTAATAAAAGTGCGTGTACACGGTGGAAATGTTACACACATAATGCACGACGATCTCAAGAAAAATGCCAATGGCAACAAGCAGGACAAATACGGGCAGTTTCAGCCGTGCCGGGGTGTCATACAAGGATCCTGTTGCAGTGCTGTCGTTCAATGCCACCTCACCTTAAAAGTTTCCTGAAATGAGTGGGGCATACATGCTATATATGTCTCACGAAAGGGATACGAAGGCAAAAATGCGTTTTCCGGCAGATGGCATGTCGTTTGACCGGTGGATTTACAAGAATTAAGGACTACCCACAGTGCGTATTAACACATATCTGGAAATTTATGATTTGTGGAAAAGCTCCCTAAAAATTTGACTATCGTTTATTAATAATATAATCTTTCTTCGGTACCGTGATCTAAACCGGGCACCTTTGCCCGGTACACCGTTCTCGATAATAGTAATGTCGGTAAGGGATAGGATCTCCCGCGATAAAAAGAGCCCAAACCCGCTGTTTCTTCCAAAACCCCGGGTAAAAAGACGTTTTTTGTCCTCATCCAGAATCCCCACGCCATCATCCTCGCATACAATGATAAGCCCCGGGTCAGATTCCTGGGATGAAATCCGGATGGTAGTCAGTTTATCTCCGCCATGCGTGATGGCATTGTTGATAAGGTTGTAAAATACTTTCTCAAAAAGAGGATCTGCTAACACGTCACTATCTGCAAAATCCCTGTTTATAGTCACCTTCTGTTCCTGCAATGCAGCTATCGCCTTTTCAATGCTCGCGTGTAAATTCTGCCATATCGGAGCTGCTATCCCCAGGTTTTCATATATCGAAGTAAAATTAATCTGCCTTGCAAGCTCATCAGCAATTTTCTCTTCAGTCTCAATATATTTCGCAATGAGCTGCTTATCGTTCTCTCCCTCGTTCTCTTCCTTGCAGAGCAAAATAAATTCATTAAGTCCTGTGAGAAGATTGAGGATATCGTGCCGGGTAACGCTGGAAAGAAGGATAAGTTTATTACGTGCCTTTAAAAGGGAATTCTCTGTCTCTGTTTTTTCGGAAGATTCCTTTTCCATTTCAACAAGACGGCGGAATGAAAAGATACTGAGTGCAAATATAAGGAAGATGCAAACGATAAATAAATCATCTGTCTCCCATGATTCGTGATAAATAATAAAATTCAGGAACACATGAGTGAAGTTGAATATCTCGGATAATATAAACACAATAATTGCCAGAAAAAAGATTGCGATGAGGTCTTTTTGAGGAGTCTGATATTTTTTTAATATTTTTAACCGACAACTGATTTTTCATGCAGCCTCAGTTCATTTTGGTTAAGTAGAATGGATGTAATTTTCAATAAAGATATCTGTGTTATTGTCCGTATAAATCGTTTGTAATCAAAACTATGCCATCGTTTTTTCAACAATACGTTCAAACAAGCATTAATACCTTAATGCAACAAAATTTTCAGAAGATGGGCGACACAATACCTGCCGGCGGGCCGACACAGGACGAAGTGATGGCAGTCTCATTGTTCAGGATGGGACTGCGACCGGGAGATACCGTGCTCGATCTCGGCTGCGGGACCGGCAAGGTCTCGATTGCCATGGCCTCAGTCGTGCAGAAAGTGTATGCAGTCGACCGGCGCCCGGAGGCGATTGCGTACGCGAAAAAAACTGCCGAGGAGGCCGGTGTAACCAATATCGAATTTTATTGCGGGGAAGCGGCTGATTTTCTTCAAGACCTCCCCGGTAGTTGACTGCGCATTTCGTGGGCGGCTCGCAGCAGATCGAGACGATCCTCCCGGTCCTTGCAAAGAAAGTCCGGCGGGTCATTGTCGTCAATGCCGTCCTTGTGAGCACGCTTGCGACCGTGACTGCGACCATGCAGCGTCTCGGGATCTTCAAAGAAGCCATTCATGTGCAGGTCGCCCGCTCGCACCTGCTCGGACAGAGCATGATGTTCAAACCAATCGACCCGGTGTACGTGATTGTGGGTTCAGGTGCCGCATGCTCGTAGGTCTGGGACTCGGGCCGGGAAACCCGGAACTTTTAACGCTCCGTGCGGTCCGGCTCTTAAAAGAGGCAGATACCGTTTTTGTCCCGGGCCGGATCGCCGCCGACCTTGTCGCACCATACCGCGATTCCGTCATGCTCGATTTCCCGATGACCGATGACGAAGACCGGATCCGGGCATGCCTTGAAGCGAATGCGGAGAAGATCGCACCGGTGGCACAGAACGGTCTCGCCGTCTTTGGGATCCTCGGCGACCCGAACTTTTTCTCCACGTTCTCCCGGCTCTGCGGGATCATTGCGGAACGCTATCCCGGGATTGAGTGCCGGACCGAGCCCGGGATCAGTTCCATTACCGCGTTTGCTGCCGCAGCCGGTGTCCCGCTTGCCGGGGGTTTTGTCGTTTCTGACGGCGCAGAACCGTCGGCTCTCATCCGGCTCAAGGCCCGGCACCCGCAGGAGATCATTGCAGGGCTCAAATCAGAGGGATACCGCGAGTTTGTCCTTGTCGAGCGGATGTTTTTCCCCGATATGAAAGTGTACCGCGATGACGAGATCCCGAAAAAAAGCGATTACATGAGCGTGCTGTACGCGAGGCGCTGACATGGTAAAAACACTTACAAAAAACACGGGCGCAAAAGTCTGGTTCGTGGGCGCCGGTCCTGGTGACCCTGAACTGATCACGGTCAAGGGGCATAACCTTGTTAAAAATGCCGATGTCCTGATCTATGCCGGATCGCTTGTCAACCCGGACTGATCGCGGAATCCGGTGCAGCGCATCAAACTCGACAGCTGGGGCATGCACCTCGACGAGATGGTCGACACGATGGTGCAGCACGCAGCCGCCGGGAAAAATGTTGTCCGGCTCCACTCGGGAGACCCGTGCGCTCTACGGTGCGATTGTCGAGCAGATCGAGAAACTCGAAGAGCAGGGTGTTGCAGTTGAGGTCGTACCCGGGGTTTCGTCACTCTTTGCAGCAGCGGCGGCGCTCAAAACCCAGCTCACGCTCCGGGGCGTCTCGGAATCGGTGATTGTCACCCGCCCGGCAGGGAAAGACCCTCAAAGAAGATCAGATCGGGGAATTCTCGCGCCTCAATTCGACCATGGTCGTCTTCCTTGGCACGGAAAAACTCGGCGAGATAACAAAGAAACTTTCCTGTCCCTCAGATACTCCGGCAGCCGTGGTCTACCATGCCTCGTGGCCAGACCAGAAGATCGTCAGGGGCACCGTTTCTGATATCGCGGCAAAGGCACAGACCGCCGGGATCGAACATACGGCGCTTCTTCTTATCGGTGGCGTCGTAGGCGATGTGAAGAAAGGGCACGTCAAATCCTACCTCTACTCATGAAAGACACCGTGGTAATCGCCCTGCCCCGGTTCCTGCCGGACGCCGGCGGATTGCAGAATTCCTGGATGCAGATGTGCTGGAATACCGGGCCGGGATCTTTGCCGAGGTTTTTCCATGAGACCCGCCGGATCGTTGCGCTGATGTCGATGGGGATCGTGGTCCGCGGCATCGCCCCGCTCATCAGGGACAAGTGGACCGACCCGGCAGTTGTTGTTGTCACCCCGGATTTTTCGTACGCGGTCCCGCTGCTCGGGGGCCACCACGGGGCAAACGAGCTCGCAAAGGAACTTGCCGGCCTCGGCCTTGTCCCGGTAATCTCCACGGCAACGGAAGCGACCGGCCTCGATTCAGTGGAATCCATTGCAATCCGGACCGGCTGCGATATTGTCAACCGCGACTCGACCCGTGCGGTCAATGCCGGGATACTTGACGGCACGACAAAAATATATTCCGTGCCCGGCCCGGGGATCGTAATTGCCGGCCCCGATGTTTCGATCCTCGTGCACAAAGGGGATTATGTTGTCGGGATCGGCTGCCGCAAAGGAGTTACGGCAGAAGAAGTGACATGGCAGTTCGTGCCGCGCTGGCCGAAGCCGGCATCCCGCAAACGGATGTGATGCTCTTTTCGACCACCGCAAAAAAATGCGGCGAGACCGGTCTTATTGACGGAATTGCCTCAATCCCTGCCAACTTAATATTCCTTGATGATGATACTGTTAACGCACAGATCACTGCCACACCCTCGAAGGCAAAAAAGATCGGCCTTGTCGGGGTCGCCGAACCGTGTGCGCTTGCGGTCAGTAAACACCGGGAACTCGTCATGAAAAAGAAAGTATTTGGGAAGGTGACCATTGCCATTGCCCGATGAGGATGGGGGAAATGGCCTCTGGATTGTCGGGTGCGGGCCGGGACGGATGGAATACATGACCGGCCGCGCGATCGACGCGATCTCCGGTGCGGACTACGTGATCGGAAACGACAGTTATCTCGAGCCACTCCTGCCGCTGCTTACCGGGAAACAGGTGATCCGGAGCTCGATGGGTAAAGAGGTCGAGCGGGCGAAAAAAGCGATCGAACTTGCACAGTCCCACAAGGTTGCGATCGTCTCCGGGGGAGATGCAGGCGTGTACGGCATGGCCGGCATCGTCCTTGAGGTGCTCGAGCATTCGGGTGCGACAATCCCGGTGGAGGTCGTCCCGGGCGTGACCGCGGCAAATGCCGGTGCCTCGCTGGTGGGGTCGCCCCTCTCCGGGGATTTTGCAGTCATCAGCCTCTCGGACCTGCTCACGCCGCTTGAGGTGATCGAAAAGCGTCTCGATGCTGTTTTTTCGGTCGGGATCCCGGTCGTGATCTACAACCCCCGCAGCCACGGCAGGCCGCACAACTTTGCACTTGCCATCGAACACGCCCGGAAATACTACCCGGCAACCGTGCCGGTTGCTGTCGTAAAAAATGCCCTGCGCGAAGGACAGGCGGACCCGGTGATAACGACACTGGGGGAGATCGAGAGCGTCATCGATCAGATCGATATGCACACAACGGTTATCATCGGTGGAAGCGAGAGCCGGATATGGAGGATGGGAAACGATGTCAAAGGAATCATCACACCACGTGGATACCAGCACAAATACGTATATTGACCCGGGCGCAACCACCCCGGAGGCCTACGCGATCTCAAAGACCTCGCGTACGCTCGCACAGAAAGTTGGTGGGAAACGAAACGCCTGATGACCGGGTCCGCCAGCGGTGCTCGGTTGCGGTCGGCGATTTTGCGATGGCTGACCTCTTGCGGTTCAATGCCGATCCCGTGCCTGCCACACTGGCGGCGCTCAAAGCCGGCGCCCACATCGTCACCGATATCCGGATGGTCCAGGTGGGCATCCAGAAGAAAGGGCATGACATCAAAAATCCTCTGCGCCCTTGACTTTGGTGGCGAGATCGCCCGGGAGAAAGGGATCACGAGGAGTTCTGCCGGGTTTATCGCGCTCAAAGACCAGCTGGCCGGTTCCATTGTGGTCATCGGGAACGCCCCCTCCGCACTGCTCACGGTCTGCGGGATGATCAACGAAGGCATCCGGCCTGCGGTCGTGATCGGCGCACCGGTGGGTTTTGTCAACGCGGCAGAGTCAAAGGCCGTCCTCCGCAGTCTTGATATCCCGTCGATTTCAACCGAAGGGACCCGGGGCGGCACGCCGGTCGCGGTTGCAGCCATCAACGAATGCATCACGATTCTCATCGGGGAATCTGCGTCATGAGGGACCCGGTCACCGGTTTTCTGTACCCGAACGGCTGGCAGGAAATGTCCGGGATCCACGGGACCTCGATCTCGTCGCACGAGGGTTTTGCCGTCCTGACTGCATCGGGCACCATCCTCCGGCGCGGGTACACGACCGGGACCACGGCCGCTGCCGCATGCAAAGCGGCGATCCTCTCGCTGGACCATGACGTGTCGGAAGTCACCATCCGGCTCCCCTGCGGTCTTGTGGCCGGTGTCCCGGTGACCGCCCATACTGGCCATGCGTCGTGCAGGAAATATGCCGGTGACTATCCTTCAGATGTGACGGCAGGAATCGAATTCGTAGCCTGATGCTGTTTCTGCCCCGGACGGGACTTACCCTTATACCGGGACCGGGGATCGGCCGTTTCGTCCGGGACACGCCACGGTACAAAAAAGGTGCTCCCGCGATCAGTGATGCCCCGCTTTCCTGTATCCTTGCATCCATGCAGGAAGCCCTCGATGATACCGGTCTTTCCGGGGCCACCGTCACGCTCTCGATCCCTCTCGGGGCAGGTGTCGCACAAAAGACCCTCAACCCCCGGGTCGGGATTGAGGGCGGGATCTCGGTGCTCGGTTCGACCGGGCTTGTCGAACCATGGGAAGATCACCTGGAAGAATCGGTGCAGGCACGGGTCGCCGGTGCAAAAAATGTCGTCCTCACGACCGGCCGGGTCGGGCTCCGGTACTCGCGCCTGCTCTTTCCCGACCATGAAGTCGTGCTCGTCGGGGGAAGGATTGGGGAAGCACTGTCAGCCGCGAAGGGAGATGTGATCCTCTGTGGCCTTCCTGCACTGATCTTAAAATATATCGAACCGCATATCCTTGATGGTACAGGATACGCGACCGTGGAAGAACTGTCCGCATCGCAGGCATTTTTACCGGTCGCGGCACCAGTGCTTGCAGGATATAAAAAAGAACATCCTGAAGTAACGGGTGGTTCTCGTGAACAGGGAAGGGTAAGATTATCGCGGAGAGTCCATGAAGATCGTTGGTGTCGGGTGCGGACCGGGCATGCTCACGGAACAGGCAGCACAGGCGATCCGGTCGGCACGTTTTATCTACGGTTCCAGCCGGGCGATCGAGATGGTACAAAAAATCATCCCGAAGAACTGCACCGTGCGATCTATCAGCGATTACCGGAACCTCTCGCAGCTGCCGGAGACCGCAGTCGTCCTTTCAACCGGGGACCCGATGCTTGCCGGCCTCGGGTACCTGCCCGGTGAAGTGGTGCCGGGCATCTCGTCTTTGCAGGTTGCCGCAGCCCGGCTGCACATCCCGCTCTCGAAGATTGCCGTGATCGTCGCCCATGGGCGGGGCCACGAGAAAGCGATGCAGGAGACCGTCGAAGAAATCAGGCACGAAAAAATTGTATTTCTCATCGCCGATCCGAAATTCGATGTATCGGAACTGTACCGCCGGCTGGGCACGATGGGACTTTCCGTCCCGGTAAAGATCGCGGTCTGCGAGAACCTCGGCTATCCGAACGAAAAAATTGTCGTTGACGACCTGCTCGCCCCGCCCATGCCGGAAGCAGACCTCTATTCGCTCGTGATCGGGCATTTTGGGGATCCCATAAAAAGGTGATACGCCAAAGTTTTTTCTTTTAGAACCGGGTACCTTAAAAGAGAGGAATTGTATGGACAAGGCAACAAAAACCCAGTTCAGTTACCTGTTCTTTATTGCAGGCCTGATTATGCTGATCATACCGGAGCTTAATGGTCTTGGATTTATACCCTATGAGATCCGGCAATACTTCTCTGTGATCTTTTACCCAGGAATCGTGTGTGTGGTTATCGGGTACTGGCTGAGATAACAAAAAAACAGGGCAGATATTTTTTTTTCGAGAATAATTTCTTTAGCCGCATAATCCATGGATTCTTCACATATTTTTGTCGATTTTCATTGATGAAGTAAAAAACTCAAAACCGTTCAGGTACATTTCATTGCACAAAGAAAGTTCCATTTTTTTGTGAAATCGAAGAGACTACGGTGCCCGGGACGCCAGTTTATTATAGTGGCAGGCTTATTGAATGGTAATCGGGACAGTTCCGCATTTGTTTACAGGTATGCACGGGTGCAGGAGCGGTGGCATGCTCCCGGTTATGGGAGCTGGTGAATATCGATGATCGAACTGCCATTTATGACACTGGACATCATGCGGTCACTGATCCAGAATATTGCGGTCATCGCGGTACTGGTCCTTCTCTATAATTTTATCCCGGATTCTCACCCCAAAAAGTCGAAACTTTTCTCTTCGGTCAGTATCGGGATCATCTTTGGCCTTGTCGCCGCCATCAGTATCCCGGCACTCTGGCAGAACGGGAACGGCCAGGTCATGGGGCTTAATTTCATCCTCGTCCCCATATCAGGGTTCATCGGTGGCCCGCTATCCTCGGTGTTTGTTGCCGCGGTCCTCCTTTGGAGGGACGTATATGTCAACCGGTCGCTGGCCTGTTCAGAACTCCTGATGGTGATGAGCGGGATCTTGCTCGGCGCCTTTTTTTATAATGGCCGGTCGTGGAAATGCTTTCCCCGGTCATTTCTTGTCCAGTATCTCCTTCTCGGCATGGGTGTCGCGCTTATCGAAGTCTTTTTCACTCTTGTCTCCTTCGATCTGCAATCAGGTCCCGTCTCATAACCCGGCTCCGCCCGCGCTTTTTGCAATGCTCCCATTTTTTATTGTCAGTTGCGCGCTTACGGTCATCCTTGGATCCATAATCTGGTTTATTGACCAGCAAAAAAGAAGCACAACGGGAAATTCTCACGTATAAAGATCACCTTGAAGATCTGGTGGAAGAGCGGACTACCGAACTCCGGCATGCAAACTCCCTCCAGAAAGCAACGATCGAGTCCACGGCAGATGCTATCATCGTCATGGACCGGGATGGCATAATCCAGGCGTATAACCAGAAGGCAGCCCATATCCTGAATCTTCCCTCGCATCCGCCCCGGGATACGGAGGCATATGGAACATGCACAGATCACTTATCCCGTTCCTTTCAGATCCTAACGAGTTTCTCCAGTCTGATCACTCCGTTATCAGATTCAGCCGAACAGATCGTCACGACAAACCTGACGTTTGCGAACGGCAGGATCTATGAACTCTTCGTCCACCCGCAGCGGATTGGCGATCGTATTGTCGGGAGGGTATGGAGTTTCCATGATATTACCGAAAGAGGCAGGCAGAAGAGACCATCGCAGCGGCAAACAACAAGTTGATCCTGCTCTCCAATATCACCCGCCACGATATCCTCAACCAGGATGACCGCTCTCTTTGGCCATCTCGACCTGCTCGCATGGAAAACCGCGACCCCGGCTGCTTCGCTCATCTCGATGCGATGAGAAAGAGCCTTGATGTGATCCAGGAACAACTGGAATTCACCCGGGACTACCAGGACCTCGGCCTCAAAAAACCTGAGTGGCAGGATATTGGTGCAGCATTTACCCGGGCTGCTGGAGTCATTTGCAGGGAAAAATATTGTATTTTTCCTGCGAGACCGAAGGCGTTAAGATCCTTGCAGATTCCATGCTCGGGCAGGTTTTTTACAACCTTATAGACAATTCCCTCAGGCACGGGGAGCGGGTATCGGAGATACGGTTATCGGTAAAAAAAGATGATCCAGACCTGTTCCTTGTTATATGAGGACAACGGTACCGGTGTCTTACCGGAAGAGAAAGAGAAGATATTCCTCAAGGGTTTTGGGAAACATACCGGCCTTGGGATGTTCCTGATCAGGGAGATCCTGTCGATCACCGGGATCACCATCCGGGAGACCGGGACCTGGCAGCAGGGAGTCAGGTTCGAGATCCGTGTGCCGTCAGGAAAATTCCGGTTCCCGTGATCTGCAGGACATTTTTTTATAGGGCAGCAGGTCTAAAAAAACAGGATCGCCCGGGCAGTCATGGATAACACTGCCAGGCCGGCAGGATAGAGGGTATTTGCGGCCGAAAACAAATTTCCCCCGGCGTCTACTCATTTTTGTCAACCTGCCCTGTTTTTCTTCTCCGGTTCCGGCTTTTTCTCAATCTTGATCTCGCACTGCCGGTCACCGGTGCACATGGTACGCACGAACCGGGCCGATGTAGTTTTTGTTGAGAAGCGGGACTGCGCTGAGCACGAGCGCCATACACCGTGAGAATACATGCTCATAATCTGTTGCAAGCGTGTGGCCATGGCTCAGGAAAGGGAAGCGTTTGACAATCACAACCGCGCTCTCTTCAGACAATCCGATAGTCTCACCGCCGTACTCCGGCCCGAAGAGGATGATGGTTGCAATCTGTACGCTCCGTGCGATTTCATGTGCATCCCGTACCGGAAGGGAGCAGTCATGGACGATGGTCTGGACCTGGTGTGCAAGCTCCATCCATATCTCCTGTTCAAGTGCATCATATTTTTTCCCGAGCACCTCGCGAAATGCGATATCATAGAGCGTGGGAAGCGTCGCGGCGCACTCTGCGGCATACCGCCACCGCACCGCATCGGGAATATCTTTTAAATCCGGCATAAACGTCCTCGCAGGATGATTGGGAAAAAGGGTAATATCAATGTGATGATGAGGGCAGGACCTGAATGGCACCAGAATTTTAAAAGGTCCGGACCCAGGGTTTTCAGGCTGTCATTTTCCCCGGGTCTCTATGACTTTGGAAAGTTTTCCCATCATTCTAGGAAAAATTCCCTAATCTGCCAGCCAGTATCCGGCCCGGCTCTTCCGGATAAAACCCTCTTTCTCAAGAGCGGAAATGATCCTGCGAACCCTTGCCGGCTCCTCACGCAGATGATCGAGGATCGTTTTCTCTCTGACTGAAGATTTCCCAATCAAAAATTTCAGTATCATCCCCCGGATCCTCCGGTCTGATCCCTCAAACGGCGCCTGCTTTATGTACCCGGTGCTTTTCCGGTTTGGGTTGGGCACACTCTTCTTAAGTTCCGTCCCGAAGTCCATGAGCGCCCAGTACCAGGCCCGGGGATTTTCCCGGTCGAGCGCCCTTTCAACGAGCGGCAGGATCTCCTTGTCGGTCACACTATCCATACTCCGGGAAAAAGGAATGGATAAAAACCCGGCGGATATTGGTCTCTATAAATACGACCGGAAGGTTGAAGGCAAACGCACAGATGGACGATGCGGTCGCCGGTCCGATGCCGGGAAACGTCGCGAGCACAAGCGGGTCGCGGGGTATAGTCCCGCCGTACTCGTTCACGATTTTTTCTGCACATTTTTTCAGTGCAATGGCCCGACGGTTGTAGCCCATGCCCTGCCACGTCGCGATCACATCGCTCTGCGGTGCCCGGGCAAGGGCGGCAACGTCCGGGAATGTGGTGATGAATGCGGGGTATTTTACCGCGACCCGTTCCACCTGCGTCTGCTGGAGCATGATCTCGGAGACGAGGATCCGGTACGGGTCGGTCGTGTGGCGCCAGAGCATATCATGCCGGCCATGGCGCTTGTAGAAGGAAAGCACCCGATCTCGGAATGCTGCGATGTCCTCATCGGCGGGTAGATCGCAGGGAGCGGGATGGCCCGGGGAGATCGAGATGTGTTTGAGTGGAAGTTTTCATGGGTGCGGGAGAGGTTGTGTCCGTACGGTGTCGTCCGGTATGGGTGATAAAAATTGAGATTGCTGCAGGGAGAAGTCAACGCATGAGAGGGATACTCACCGGAAAACGTTGAGGATCCGATCCAAAACCATTGGGGGATCAAACCTGTTCACCCTCGTTTTCTCACGTCCGCTTGAACATCTCGTCCAGTTTTGCCCGGGAAAACCGGACCATGGTCGGCCGGCCGTGCGGGCAGGTGAACGGGCTCTGGGTATGTCCGGGAGCTGGTTGACGATACGCTGGCACTGCTCAAGCGTGCAGACCGTGCCTGCTTTTATTGCGCTCCGGCAGGCAATAATACGGGTGATCCGCTCGCGATCGCTCACCGGCCGGGTAGGATCGCTGTTTAAGAGATCGCTTACCAGATCGTCAATCATCTCTGGCCCCTCGATCTTTCCCATCATCGGCCGGGACTGCCCGGACAAGGAACGACCCGCTCCCGAAATCTTCGATAACAACACCTTCCTGTGCGAGCGCGGGGGCAAGTTCGCGGAGGATCGCCGCGTCCTTTGGCGGCCGGTGAATGATCGCCGGGACGAGCAGTTCCTGTGCGTGCCGGGCCGCCATGTTCCGGCTCACCTGCTCGTAGAAGATCCGCTCATGGGCGGCGTGCTGGTCGATGATCATAAGTTCGCCATCGGGAGCGGCGGTAAGGATGTAGATCCCGCCAACCTGCCCGATCACGTCCAGCGCGGGCATGACCGCAGGTACCGGGGGAACCCCGCTTGCAAGTTCGGTTTGCCGGAGCCGGTGATCGGTCGAGACGGTACCGGTATGGGTTGGTTCAGTAAAATCGGACAGGATTTCTGCGCCGGGAGTGGGAGTGACTGCTTCCGTCAGCCCCCGGACTCCAGCACCGTACCAGCACCACCGGTTCTGCAACACCCGGTGTGATCCGGGCAGATGCGATCCCTGCCTCATCAAGTTCCCGGTTCTGCTGACGGGGTACGACGACTTCAGGGATCAGGTCGTTTTTCATGAGCGCCGAATGCACCGCTTCACGCACCGCTTCCCCGATCTCTTTCTCCTTCGAGAGCCGGACCTCCTTTTTTGTCGGGTGGACGTTCACGTCCACGAGCCGGGTATCGATCGCAAGCGAAAGGAATGCAACCGGGAACCGGTCCCGGGGAAGGAGCGTGCCGTACCCTTCCCTGACTGCGGCCATGACAGCAGCAGAGGAAATATACCGATCGTTGATGGCAATGAGGATCCGGTCATGGTCTTTGCGCGAGAGCGCCGGGCGGGCAATATACCCGGATATACGCATGAACGGCAGGTCGGAAGAGATCGGGACGAGCTCGCGGGCGCAATCGTTCCCGAAGATCCGGGCAATCGTATCGAGCGGCTGCGTAGTCCGGTCCGTGACCAGTTGCTCGCGGTTGTTGTGGGAGAACCGGAACGAGACCTGCGGGTAAGCAAGGAAGATCCCTTCGAGGATCCCGTGGATGCGGGCAAGCTCCGTGTTGAGATTTTTCTGGAATTTTTTCCGGGCCGGCGTATTGAAGAAAAGTTCCTCCACAAGGACGCTCGTCCCCTCGGGAGCACCGGTCTCTCCTTTCTCTTTTTGTACGCCGCCGATCACAACGAGCCGGGTCCCGGCGACCGTGGTGCTGCCCCGGGGTTTTGTGACAAGTGTCACTTTTGCGACAGCAGCAATGCTCGCAAGCGCCTCGCCCCGGAAACCCAGCGTGTGGATCTTAAACAGGTCGTCGATTGCGGTGATCTTGCTTGTCGCATGCGGGGCAAAGGCCAGTTCTGCATCGGCCTGCGACATCCCGCACCCGTCATCGGTTACCCGTATGGCCGATATCCCGCCCTGCACGGACGTGATATCGATCCGGACGGTGCGGGCCCCGGCATCGATTGCGTTCTCCACAAGTTCCTTGACGACCGAGGCCGGTCGTTCCACGACCTCTCCTGCCGCGATCTGGTTGACCGTTGCCGGGTCAAGGACCCGGATGGTCCGACCGCTATTTTCACTCCGGACTCATCGTTCAGCCTCCTTCGGGTCGGTCCCGCCGGATTTTTTTGCGAGATTAATGAGTTCGGCAAGTTTTGCGAGCGCCTGCATCGGTGTCATCGTGTCGGGATTCAGTCGGGACAATTCTGTGACCACCGGGTCCGGCTCTGTTGGGCCTGCCCGTGCCGGTGCGCTGTCATCCACGAGCAGGATCTGGGTATAACGTTGGGGTTTTGCGCCCGGGAGAACGGCATGGTTGAGGGATTCGGTGAGGATCGCGTCGGCACGATCGGTCACTTTCTTTGGGATCCCGGCGAGGCGGGCCACATGGATACCGTAACTCTTGTCGGTCGCACCGGGGATGAGCTTCCGTAAGAAGACGACGTCCTGTTTTGTTTCCTGCACGGCGAAATGGTAATTTTTCACCCGTTTTAACTCCCCTTCCATGTCGATAAGCTCGTGGAAGTGGGTGGCAAAGAGCGTCTTTGGGCCGGAAGACGATCTTCCGTGCAGGTATTCGAGCACCGCTTTTGCAATCGAGCACCCGTCCACTGTGCTCGTGCCCCGGCCGATCTCGTCAAGGATGACAAGACTCTTCGGGGTCATGTTGTTGAGAATGTTAGCGAGTTCGAGCATCTCGACAAAAAACGTGCTCTGGCCGCTTGCAAGGTCGTCGAACGCGCCGACACGGGTAAAGATCCGGTCGATGATCCCGATGCGTGCCGATCGGGCGGGAACAAAACTCCCGGCCTGCGCCATGATGCAGCAGAGCGCGACCGAGCGCATGTATGTGGACTTTCCTGCCATATTTGCGCCGGTGATGATCATGATCTGGGTTTTAGACCCGGAAATGTCTGCATCGTTTGGCACGAACCCGCCGGCAAGACTCCGCTCGACTACCGGGTGCCGCACGTCCCGGCATGAGATCGCATCACCTTTATCCAGTTGGGGTCGTACGTAATCACCGGCCTGCGCAACATCGGCAAGCGCAGCGGAAACATCGAGCGTAGCGATCCCGGTGGCAATCTGCTGGAGGACGGGGATCTTTGTCCGGATCTCATCGATGAGCCCGGTATACAGTTTGCGTTCGAGCGCGAGCACCCGCTCGTCTGCGTTCGTGATCAGTGCCTCTTTTTCCCGGAGTTCGGGGATTGTATACCGCTCCCCGGTCGCCGTGGTCTGGCGGCGCTCGTACCGGGCCGGGACAAGAGAGAGATTGGTCTTGCTCACGTCGATATAATAACCGAAGACCCGGTTGTACCCGATTTTCAACGATTTTATCCCGGTCTTCTCCCGCTCCTGCTGCTGGAGTTCGACAATCCAGTTCTTCCCGGAGTGCAGGATGCCGGTCATCTCGTCAAGTTCTTCTGAATAGCCGGGCCGGATCACGCCGCCGTTCTTTGCGATCGCGGGCGGGTCATCGGTGATCGCTTTCCTGACCAGATCGATAATCTCCGGGAGATCAAAGAGCATGTCCCGGGATGCTGCCACGCGCTCCGGGACAGGTGCGTGGCCGGGTGACGGTAGCGCTGCAAGGCATTTTTTAATCTCCGGGATCATCGCAAGCGAGTCGGCAAGCGCGACCAGATCGCGGGGACCGGCATTCCCGTACGCGATCCGGGCCGTGATCCGTTCGATGTCGGCATGGTGCGAGAGCAGGTCACGAGAGCGAGAGGCGCAAGGCCGTATTTTTCACAAAATATTCGACCGCGTCGAGCCGGCCGTTTATCTGTGCGACATCCGTGAGCGGCCGGGTGATCTGCCTCCGCAGAAGCCGGCTGCCCATCGGGGTCTTTGTCCGGTCAAGCACGGAAAAAAGCGTCGCGCCCCGGTTGCCGCCCCGGATACTCTCGTGCACTTCGAGATTGCGCAGCGTGACCGCGTCAAGCATCATGCTCTGGGCAGACGTCCGCACAGAAAGCCCGCTTACCTGGGGGAGCGCAGACTTCTGGGTCTCCTCTGCGTAGGCAAGCGCGGCTCCTGCCGCCCCGACTGCTGACGGCATCGCGTCGCACCCGTAGCCGGCAAGGGATGTCGTCCCGAAATGATCAAGCAGGGTGCGCCCCGCCCGGTCCGGGAGGAAACGGTCGTCCGCATACGGCGTGACGACAACACCGTTCTGCTGAAGAGATGCCCGCAGATCTTCGTCAACGGTTGACGGAACAATGCACTCGGCCGGCCGGTACCGGGCGATCTCGGACCGGATATTCTCGACAATACCTTCGCCCGGAAGGGCCGAGACAAAAAATTCCCCGGTCGAGATATCGAGGAGCGCCATACCCCAGTCGCCCCCTTTTGTCCCGGGAGCGATCGCCATGAGGTACGCGGCGGCAGACGAGGGGAGCATGGCCGGGTCGATCACGGTGCCCGGGGTGATCACCCGGACCACCTCGCGTTTCACGAGCCCTTTTGCGGTCTTCGGGTCCTCGATCTGCTCGCAGATCGCAACCTTGTAGCCTTTTGCGACGAGCCGTGCGATGTACCCCTCGCCCGCATGGTGGGGGACGCCGGCAAGAGGGATGCGCCGGTCGCCGTTCTTTGACCGGGAGGTGAGCACGAGATCCAGTTCGCGGGATACGATCTCCGCGTCTCCTTCGAGCGTCTCGAAAAAATCCCCGATATGGAAGAACAAGATCGCATCAGGGTACTGTGCCTTGATCTCCCGGTACTGCCGCATCCCGGGGGTGAGGTTCCTGTCATCATCGGCCGCCGCACCGGTGTCAGAACAAGGCTCGGTCTTCATCTGCTTTAGTGTTTTTTTGTCGCGGGATTAAACCGTGCTGATCGTTATGATTTTTTTGCCGCTAAAAAAAACCCGGTAGAATCGAATGTTGCCCGGTGTCACGGGGTTCTCCGGTAAAAAACAAGGAACGGGAGCGAGACGAGGAGCGCCACCAGTTCAAAGGCAAACCCGATCGCAAGCCCGGTGCCGAACAGGCCAATGATCGTAAGAAACGCGCCGGTGATGGCGGGAATACCGAGCGCAAGGAGACGAAAAACCGGCAATGATGAGGATCAGGATCCCGATGACGGCATTTTTGAGGTCCTGCGTGCTCGGGGAAAATGAGAGCACAAGGCTCATGACAAGATACAGGTAGAGGAGGAACCAGCCGTTGAAGGCAACAACAAGGTTCTGGTACAGGGTCATGCCGATACTCATGACCAACTGGTACAGTGACGCAGCGGAGTCAAGCGACGGGATTGCGGACGAGAACCAGCAGCCGGCATATGTTCCGAAAAGCCACGTAAGCGCGCAAGCACGAGCGGGAGGAAAAAAAGCGGGGCAGTGCTGATGATCACGTTCCCGAGAACGGGAATGGCGGGCGGTGCATACGATGACCATGCCCCCCTCTTTTGAGACAAGGACGACTTTTTTGATCTTTGCACCGGTGACGAGGCAGCCGATGATATGGGCGCACTCGTGGACGACAACACCCGGGGCGCTGACGAGAACAGTAGAGCCAGCGGAACTGCGGAGAACACGGGCCCAGATATGATCGAGCAGGCGCGAGAGCCCCATGACCAAAAGAGCAGTGACAATTACCAGAGCAAACGCGATCATCGCGGGGGTCACTGCACTCGTCCATGATGCAGTATGTCCGGTGGCATCGGTAAAAAAAGTGCATGTCCTGTGTCAGGGATATGCACGGCTGATAGGCTGATATAGCGCGTAAAACAATGACACCTTGTATGCCTCCCGGAACCGCCCCGGATCCGCACGGCGCCGCATCCCGAACCCGGGGAGCGGCCGGTAAACCGGCTTATCCGCGAGAAGAGCCCGTACCTGCTCCAGCATGCGCACAACCCGGTCGACTGGTACCCGTGGGGCGAGGAGGCGTTCTCCCGCGCCGCAAGAGAGAACAAACCGGTCTTTCTTTCCATCGGGTACTCCACGTGCCACTGGTGCCACGTGATGGCGCACGAATGCTTTGAGGATGAAACAGTCGCCGCGCTCCTCAACCGGTATTTTATCTGCATCAAGGTCGACCGGGAGGAGCGCCCGGATATCGACAGCGTGTATATGGGGATCTGCCAGCAGATGACCGGGCAGGGCGGCTGGCCGCTCACGATTATCATGACCCCGGAAAAACTGCCGTTCTTTGCCGGCACCTATTTCCCAAAAGAATCTGGCCACGGTATGCCCGGGCTGACCGGGATCCTTGAACGGATCGCTGCCCTCTGGCACGAACGGCAGGATGAGATCAACCGGTCGGCTGATGAGATCGCCGCGCTCGCGAAGAGGGTATCGTTTCCTGCGTCCCGGGATCCGGATTGCCTGCTCCTTGACGAAGGGTTCCACGAATTTTCCCGGCAGTTCGATCCAGAGAACGGCGGGTTCGGGAACGCCCCGAAGTTCCCCGCACCCCATAATGTGATCTTTTTGCTCCGGTACTGGCACGTCACCGGTGAACCCCGGGCCCTTCGCGATGGCCGAAAAGACGCTTGACGCGATCCGGCAGGGTGGCATCTGGGATCACGTGGGCGGGGGCCTTCACCGGTACGCGACCGATGCCCGGTGGCGCATCCCGCATTTCGAGAAGATGCTCTACGACCAGGCCCTCTTTGTGCTGGCCTGCACCGAAGCGTACCAGGCGACCCGGAATGATCGCTACCGCACGATGGCTGAAGAGTGCATCGGGTACGTGCTCCGCGACCTGCGTGACCCGGGCGGTGCCTTTTATTCTGCGGAAGATGCCGACAGCCCGGGCGGGGAAGGGGCGTATTATTCGTGGACTACTGATGAACTTTCCACGGTACTTGGCCCGGACGATGCAGTCTTTGCCACATCTGTTTTTACCCTGACTCCCCTTCCTCCCCCCACACAGGGTATCAGGGATCCCGGTGAGCGCAAAAAAGCGGGCAACAATTCATCCTTGCTGCCGCAGGGCCGGATCCTGTCCTCGCGCAGACCCTCGCTATAACAATCGATGAGCTTGCCACCCGCCGCGAAGCAATCCGTTCCCGGTTGTTTGCCGCCCGGCAGAAACGCGCACGGCCTGCACGTGACGACAAAATCCTCACAGATACGAATGCGCTCTTCTGCACTGCGCTTGCCCGGGCAGGCCGGGCTTTTAAGAATCCTGCGTACACTGGTATTGCCAAAGAGGCTATTTATTTTATCCTTGGTAACCTGTCAGGCCAGGGCCGGGATCTCCTGCACCGTTACCGTGACGGTGAGAGCGCAATTCCGGCGTTCGCGGATGATTACGCATACCTCGTCGCCGCACTTATCGCACTCTACGAAGCAACGTTCGATCCCGCGTATCTTTCCCGGGCGCTCGCACTCAATGCCACCTTTGTCACCCGTTTTCAGGACCAAGAAAACGGCGGGTTCTTTACCACGTCCGAAAGTGCCGAGAAACTTCTGGTGCGTAAAAAAGAATGGTATGACGGCGCAGTTCCTTCAGCAAATGCGATCGCCTTTGAAAACCTCACATGGCTTGCACGGGTAACGGAAGATAAGAACATTGAGGAGGCTGCGATTGCATGCTCGCGTTTTCTTGCCGGTGCCGCAGATACGAGCTCCGATGGCAACTGCTGCATTTCTTGCCGGGCTTACCCGTCTGCGCCCATCAGGAAATACGCAGGATCTCGTGATTGCCGGCGACCCTGCACAATTGGAAACCCGCGCCCTGATCGATGCAGCGAGCGACCAGTACCTGCCCGGCCTGATAGTCCTGCTCCGGCTCCCGGGAAAATCTGGTGACGAGTTCGAAATTCTTGCACCTGTTATACACGGGAGTGCCGCCATAAACGGCCACGCCTCAGCCTACCTCTGTACCGGCCATACCTGCCGGGCACCGGTACACGACCCGGGTGAACTGGCACAAATGCTCGATAGAACAAAAACTGGCAAAAGATGTATCGTAAAATCCAAAAAATAAAGTAAACAAAAAAATTACATGTTTTTCAGGGCAACGAGATCGCGCACGCCCACCAGTTTCCAGACAAGCGACCGCTCCTCTTCCGCGATCTTTGCCGGGGGATCGGCCGGGGAGTGACCGAGCGCGGCAAGGATATTGCTGGAGAGTTTGCGCTCCATGATCAGGTCGACGAATTTCTCCCGGATAATCTTCTTCTCTATTGAGTCCTCTACTTCTTCGAGATATCCCTGCAGCGTGACAAACGTATAGGACGAGAGATCCTTCGTGTACTTCTCGATCTCCACCGAGACGTGCGGGCTTTTCCTGAAATATTCCTGTTTCTTGCCGTACTTGGTGGAGAGGAAATACATGAACGATCCGTCAAACACATACAGGAACGGCGCGATATAGGGGTATTTCTCACCCTGGAATGCGATCCGGCATACATATCCTTTCTCGATCAGCCGGTCATATTCCTGCTTTTCCATCCGGGGGATCTTTACAACGTCCATTGATTCGCTCCAATCTGGATTCAGACAGGGAGATGATAAATCTTCGTAAGTATAGTTCAACAGCCGGGAACAACCCTGATACTTTTTTTCCTTGAGGTACCGACAGGGGTCTTTTTTGGCAATAGACGAATGTTTGTTTCCCGGTGTGTGCCCGGATATCAGGTGCCTCCGTACAGTACCAGACTAGGTTTTTTCCGCTGCCCGGATTGTCCGTGAGTTCCCCGACACGGGCACGTAAGGATATCGCAGGAGCCGGGGCTCACCGGATCCTGCCAATTCACGAATGATCCGGCAGATCTCCCGCAGGCTCACAGGAGAATACCCGAGGACCTCTGCGCTCACGTTGATCCTCCTTTTCGTAAAATCAATAAACGGAAACCCGCGAAGATCGTTGTTGTGATGATGGCCGTGGATGATCCAGCCGTCAAAATCTGCCGGTGCTTCGACAGGGTTGTGGACAAGCAGGAACCGGATCCCATCAAAGGTAAGATCAGCCGTGGGAACCGTGGCCGTGGAGAAAGATGTGTCATGGTTCCCGGCAACGAACGTGATATTCCCGTTAAGAAGCACCCGGTATTCCGCGTCCGGGCGTGCATCCCTGCCGTACCGCAGGTCGCCAAGGAAATAAACCCGGTCTTTTGGCCCAACACAATAGTTCCAGTTGGCGACGAGCACCCGGTCCATCTCTGCCACATCAGCAGGCACAAACGGGCGGGAGCAGTACCCGGATAATATTTGCATGGCCGAGGTGGAGATCTGCGATGAGGAAAATATCATCCGGCTTATGGTCGACCGGGGCGGAGAGGTCAAACCCCGCGCTTCTCCGGTACAGCGCGAGGGACTGCTGCCATGACCGGGGATCGTGGATCTCTTCCTGTGAAAGCCAGCACTTGCGGAGAAGATCGAACTCACCGAGGATCTCATCGTTGTGCATGACCGTGATCCGGAGGCCGACATCATCAAGCAGGAGCGGCCGGATCGGGATATCATGGTACCGGTAAAGGAATCGCATCTTCCGGGCTAGTGCGAAAAGCCGTGAGCATAAACCCCTTACACCGGGAACTACTGCGGGATGGAATGGTGTTCCGGTTCCCGGCACAGCAAGCAGGGAAACGATCTCTTCTGATTTACCCGGGGGAAGGAGGTTTGCGATGGTGACATGAAACCATTTCTCATCAGGCTGCAGGTCCCACGCATTCAGGGAGATGGTAAACGAGGAAAGTGCCCGGGCAATCGCCGCCGTCAGTCTGGCAAGGTCGGGAGACGGTCGTACAGAAAATGCTATGACGCCGCCGTGAGCCCCGTTCCGTTGTTCCCACCCGCCAACCGTAAACGGGATCGTGCCAGACTTCCCTGCAATATTGCCGATCGTATCGAGCAGAAGTTTTTCCTTATCCGGATCTTCCAGTGTAAAAGGACCGTACAAGGTGACGTGCGGGTGCCGTTCCCGGTAACGCTCTGCACCGGATTTCTGTACGATGGCGCGTGTTGTCTCCTTTATCTGCCACCGGGTCCGGGCAGGACGGATCTCGACAAGATACGTGTCGTCCATACAATTACCCCCGCAGATACAGGTTTATTTGCGGCAGAGGGTTAAAACACTGATTAATCGTTCGTTCACACGACAGGATCCCAGATGCGATTTGCCGGTACCCATATGCTCATAGGTTATTCAGATCAATAATCTCCTGCAGGCATGATGGATCCAGAACCGCCGGTCACGGCATTGTTGTTTGATATGGACAACACCCTCTTTGACCTTGTCGGGGCACAGATCGCAGCATGCGACTGTGTGGTGCGCCATCTCGGCCATGACGATGGCGACGAACTTTTCTCCTGTTTCCTCACAGGCTCCCACGGTTTTGAGTCCACGGAAAATATCCGGCAGTACATGCAGGAGCGCAGGATCCCGACAAACGGGATGTACGAGGAGGCATGCAGGATCTATGCAACAGAAAAACTCCGGCACATTACCCCGTACCCCGGGGTTACAAAGACCCTGCGGGCTGATCCGGGGAATGGGATTTCCAACAGGTATCGTGACCGATGCAGAAAAACGAGATGCCATACTGCGACTGGACAAATGCGGGCTTTCCCGTTTCTTTGACTGCATGATCACCTTCGATATGGTCGGGGTAAAAAAGCGGCTCCCGATCCGTTCCTCACGGCGCTTGGCACGATTTCTGCCCGGCCGGAGCATACCCTTTTTATCGGCGACAGTCCCCGGCGGGATATCGAGCCCTGTAAAAAACTGGGGATCCGTACGGTGTATGCCCGGTACGGGGACCGGTTCTCGAAGACCCGGGACTATACCGGGGCGGATTTTGTCATAGACCGCATGGACGAGATCCTTCGTATCGTGGAAGGCATACCGGTTTCGCGTTCCTGACCGGGGTTTTGGGGGCAAAGATCCGGGCAGGAAACGCCCCGCGCGGGTGCAGGCCTGCCGGAAATCATGCGCCAGAATGGTTTTTTTATACGGAATCCTGACCAAATATTAAAAAAGCCACAGGTACCATAAAAATTATGTTTGTTCCAACGAGGATCTTTTTCACCAAGGGGGTGGGAATCCATAAAGATCGTCTTGCATCGTTCGAACTGGCGCTCAGGAAGGCCGGTATCGAAAAATGCAACCTCGTGTACGTATCGAGCATTTTTCCGCCGAAATGCAAGCAGGTCACGACCCGCACCGGCCTCCGGGAACTCCAGTCTGGCGGCATCACGTTCTGCGTGATGGCAAGAAACGAGACAAACGAGCCCAACCGGCTGGTCTCTGCCGCAGTCGGCCTTGCCCTCCCAAAAGACGTTGAGGAATACGGGTACCTTTCCGAACACCATGCATATGGTGAAACCCAGGACAAGACCGGGGAGTATGCCGAGGACCTTGCAGCAACGATGCTTGCGACGACGCTCGGTATCGAGTTCGATGCGAATGCCGCGTGGCAGGAACGCGAACAGACCTACAAGGCAAGCGGCAAGATCATCAGGACAAAACACGTCTGCCAGTCTGCGCAGGGCGACAAGAACGGGTTGTGGACGACCGTGATTGCCGCAGCGGTTTTCCTGTAATTTTTTTCCTTTTTGGGAACCTGTCCCGCATCTTGTTTTTTTGAAATCCTTATCAGATGAGCCGGTTATTTCCCGGAATCCTCGAAGCTCGTGACCCGATCGGTTTTTTGTAAAACCTCAAGCGGATGAGTTGAGGTTTTTTCCGGAATCCTCAGTTCGTGACCCGAACTTTTTTTAAAATCCTCAGCAACGAAGTCGCACTTTTTTGCAAATCTTCCGCTCATGGATCAGACTTTTTCGGAAACAACACACAGATAACAGGGATTTTTTAGGAAACCAGAAGGAGAGCGGGGAAAGGGGCGGGTTGCCCCCTGTGGGGGCACCCGCTCTTGGCTCATATAGAATAACTAATACTCCTCTTAAAACGCCCCGATTGTCTGATGCTGCCCTAATTAGGCACTTTCAAGAGTATATCAGGACGACAGCGAAATGTCAGTTTAATATTTACGGCATTGACGACCACACGGGAATTGACGACGACCACGCCATCGGATATATCCATCGATGGACTCCCGTTTACCGCTCGGCCATCTTCTCAAAGTTCTACCAGTTGCAGGGCTGGTGGGAAAAGAACCGCACAACCGCCACAATGCTAACCCTCACAACGTATCAGGACGGGCGATACAGCGTTTCCTGCAAAGGTGGGGTAACAACCATCGAAGAGTCGTTCCGTCTGCTCAAAAAGGGCTGGATGCGCCTTTCAATGTGGCTTCGCAAATACTACCCCACCCTCGAATATGTCTGGATGACCGAACCCCACAAAACAGGCTATCCGCACATTCACGTTTTGCTGTTCGGAACAATCCCCCAGGTATCCCAAGAAAAACTCCGCCGTCTCTGGGAAAAATACGGCTGCGGGTCATATGAGAACGGGCTAAAATTCACCCCCACCACATCAGAAATAAAAAATGTCAAAAACTACCTCGTAAAATACATCCAAAAAACATTCACGGGCGGGAAAACAGGCTCGAAATACGCGGCAACGACGGAAGGATGGTCATACGGTGAACTACTCTTTAACGCCGTCATGTGGAAAAACAAGTTCAGGCTGTGGGGGGCTTCGGCAGCCCTCTCGAAGGTTATGGCAAAATGTCCTGATTCGACCGAACACGACCCCGACAAAGGGGAATTCATGTGGGAATTTACCGAACTGCAAGACGAACACGGCGATACCCACGTTACGGGTAAGGCCCCCTGGTATAACATGCAACCCATGAGGCCACGAATAGATCTGAAGGTGAAAACATGATTTTTACGACTGAACGACAAGATGCGGGCATGGGAGAACATGATTATGCCGTCTTCAAAAACGGCGTTTTCTATGCCAGAACTGACGATGAGAAAACCGCACACGAGATAATCTGCGATTACATGCAGGTCCACCACTCTGACGCATGCAATCGCCGCAATGACGGGAAAAACCCCGAGCGAAGGAGGATTTACATGATTTCAGCACACGACAAAACAACGATTGAGGAGAGCCGCACCATGTCGGTTTATTCTCCCAGGTATCGAGATTTTGAAAATCAGGAGGCGCAAACCAGGAGCACCGCAAAAGGCCCCGATTCTAAAAAACGTGCTACCTGGGAGAGGGTAAAATGAAACTCGCCGACGCGATGCGGGGAGCCTGCAAAAAGTATCGGTATAAAGTTCCTTATGGTCTGTGTGCCCCTCTAACCATAGCCTCCCCGCAACAAAGAGGGGGTGCTTGTCCACCCCCTCGACTTGTGGGGACGGGAGGGGAGGGGGCTGATAATTTTATCCCTTTTCTAGCCGATTTCTAGCCGATTTCTAGAAAGTTCGCAATTTCTGAAAAATACTTGCGCGGCGGGGTCGGAATCATTAAAAGAAGCCCGCGCTAATAGGGAAATAATGTCTTAGAAAACACTCATGAGATGACTGGATGGAATCGGTGGTTCAGACCGACTCCAAAACTGATGTAACCCTCGCCACAAAACGAGTTATACCTTTTTTGGAGTCACATACAGAAATAGATTTTGCACAGAATAGCGTAGTCGATGCAAAAAGTCACAGTCAACGGTGTGATATCCGGAAATATTTGGGTCGGGTCGGAAGATCCGGGTTGTGTGGTGGGGATATCGTGGGGGCTGTCGCCCCCACACCCCCACGAACGAGGACTGCCGCCGCCCCCGACGGGGCGCCCCCGCGGCGGATCGAATGAGTGAAAATTACACTTGCCCGAGCAGAGGTCCGATGAAGCGCCCGGGCGACTCCAAGCAGAGTGAGGAGGGGAGGAATCGCAATTCGATCTTCTCAAGTTTCTCCCAAAAAATACGCCCGTAAAACCGTCCGATTCCACAGGAAGAAAATCGGGTCGATTATATCGCGCTATTTGCAAAAATACGCCAAAATTGAGCCCCATATAATGCCTTTTGCCACCTCATATTCGCGTTCTGGCAGCGATCATTTTCTTCCTCAACAGAAAACCCATCCGGGCATGAGATCGGCCTCAAAAACGCGTTTATGTGAACGTTTTAATTCGTCCGATTGCCAAAATACGGCACATTTGGGCTTATTTTTAAACGGGGCCCAAATTGGGCTCCGATTGGATCCCGAAATGGTGAATCCGGGCTTCAATATGGGCCCGGATTAGTGTAGGTCATGATCGGTTGCGTGGGGGTGATCACCTATACTCTTTCGACAGGAGGGTGCTTTCGCTGGAGTCAGGAAAAGATCCGCTACACTAACTGGAGAAACAAACAACTTCGAATGGAAAGAGAAATCTTCCCACAGGAATTTTTCCAAATCCCAAAATGGAAACATGAGCGAAACGCCTGCAGCTGACGCGAAAAACGCCTTGTCGGGTTTTGCGCTACGCACTTACCGGGATCCCAACATGTGATCGGATCCGGTGGATGGGATGGCGCAGTAAGAAGGAAGAACGCGCCCGTAACATGCACTTGCCCCGCCGTGCCCCGCGAAGGGCCCTGATGGCGGGGATGCAATCGCAGAACTCGCGCATATGAGATACGTTGTACCAGACCGAACTCCAGAGGGCGGCCTTGCGTGCTCTGGGCAAAGGAATTCTACAACAGGAGTGCGGACGAGATCGGCACCGAGCTCGTTTTCCTCAAGACCGGCGCCATTAAAGTCACTACTCCAGAGCAGGATCGGAAATAATGCGGCGGACATGTTCCGGGTCCGCAAGAGCAATCTTCTGCCGCATCCGCTGGACCGGGGAGAGGGGCATCTCATCGCCACGGCCGGACAACGACCGGGCCTTCGTGCGTGATGTTGCGACCGGGGTCCCGGGTGCTTCTGCGACTCGTGCTTTCGTGCTCATGGTATTTGTCGCGATATACGCGCCGGAAAATATTAATCCTGCGTATCCCGAAAAGGGGCTCGCAAAGATTTGAAAAATTCCCGACACCGTATTTTTTTGAGGTATGGGAATCGGCTGGGGAGCATCGAAAGATTGTGCACGCACCGAGTGCACAATGAAAGATCATATCAGGTTTTGCAGTTTTACAAAGCACAGAAAATTATCGTCTTCTCTTCACTAAATCTCGTTACAAGAATCATGTTCAACCGATCATTTATTACTGCCCCGGGAAGAATACCAAGATCAAGGAATCCTCATGCGAATTTATCTGGATGTCTGTTGTTTGTGCCGGCCCTTTGATGACCAGTCCTCACACCGGATCCGGATGGAAACCGAGGCCGTGATCGCAATCCTCAAGCGCTGTACGGAAGACTGGGATCTTGTGGAAAGCGAGGTGATCGATTATGAAGTGGCCGGGATTTCCGATGATGAACGAAGGAAACAGGTGGGAAGCCTCATCCGGTTCGCGCACGAACACATCGTACTTGATAAGGAACTGGTGGACCGGGCCCGGTCATTCCATGCAAACGGGATGGAGACGTTTGATTCTCTGCATCTTGCCTGTGCTGAACGGGCCGGGGCGGTTTTTCTCACGACCGATGATACCCTCATCAAACATATTAAGAAGCAAGCGGATAAGATTTCTATTGAAATGGGAAATCCCGTGCAATGGTTTATGGAGGTGACAACCGATGGAAGCGAAAACGCTCAATGAGATCAGGATCCAGGGTTTTGATGTGCTGGTGAAAAACCTTGGGCCTGCGGATGCGATCCGGTTTATCCAAAGTTATACCCACGGGAGCGGGGATTA
>CAWBMY010000031.1:0-73726 GCA_963790005.1 uncultured Methanoregulaceae archaeon | reverse complement strand
ACCGGCGCATCAACGTGATCGTCCCCCACATCAGCCCGGCCGATATCCGGGAGATCAAACGCATCCTCGACAGCGTGGGACTCGAATACACGCTCGTCCCTGACTACTCGATGACACTTGATCGCCCGTACAGTAGCCAGTGCCAGAAGATCCCACCCGGTGGCACCACGACAGAGGAAATAGCGGAGATCAGCCAGGGCACCGGTGACCATCCAGTTCGGGACGACCTGTCCGATCCCCTGTCGCCGGGCCTGTACCTGGAGCAGGAGTACGGCGTCCCGCTCGTCAACCTGCCGCTGCCCATTGGCCTTGAAAACATGGATCTCTTCGTTGAGACCATCACGAAGATCAGCGGGCAGAGTGTGCCAGACGTGCTCGCGCTCGAACGCGGCTGGCTCCTTGACGGCATGGCAGACTCGCCAAGTACAACGCTGACGGGAGAACCGGTCATCTATGGCGAACCAGAACTCGTCTACGCCTTTGCCACGCTCTGTAGAGAGAACGGTGCATCCCCGGTTGTTATCGCAAGCGGGACAAGGAACAGTCGTCTCGCAGAACGGCTTGCTCCTGTTCTTGAGGCCTCTGATGAAACACCGGTACTCTTGAAGAGGCCGACTTCGCCGCGATCGAGGCAGCGGCCCTGACAGCACAGGCAAGCATCGCGATCGGCCACTCCGGGGGAAAGTCTCTTTCCGAGCGCCACGGCATCCCGGTGGTCCGCGTAGGTTTTCCCATCCACGACCGGACCGGGGGCCAGCGGATTTTTTCGGCCGGGTACGGGGCACGCTCTCGTTCCTTGACCGGTTCACAAACACGCTCCTTGAGACTAAGTATACCACGTACCGCCAGAAGATAAAAGAAGAATTCTGTAGTCTGGAAGGTGTCTGAAATGCAAAAACCGAAACACCATATTTTTGTCTGTACCAGCTCCCGTGCGAACGGGCAGCAGAAAGGATTCTGCCACGCAAAAGAGGGTGTCAGTATCATGTCACGATTCATGGAAGAGATTGATGAACGCGACCTGGGTGGCGAGGTGTTCCTCTCAAACACCGGCCGCTTTGGGATCTGCGAGAAAGGGCCGATCGTTGTCGTGTACCCTGACAATGTCTGGTACGGCGCAGTAACTCCGGACGATGTGCCCACAATTCTTGACGAGCACATTGAAGGGGGAAAAGTGGTGGACCGGCTGGTGCTATAAAATACCGGAACGACGGGAGCAGATCATGGAAGAGATTGCAGCAATCCTTGGTGCGGACGGGTCAAGCACCACGCTGACCGAACCGGGAACCCTGGTGGTATTCCGCCGGGAAAAGGGTGCGTGGACAAGCAACCGTTCACTGCCGCTTGCCCTTGACCAGACACAGGGACTCCGCGAGATGCGCAGTAAAATGGCCGGGCTCCTGGCATTTCTCGGGGACTGCCGGATCGTGGTGACAAAATCGGCAAGCGGGGCCCTGTACTTTGAACTGGAGAAAGCCCGGTGCACGCTCTGGGAAATTACCGGGAAGCCGGACGAGTTCCTCGACCCGGTCTGGGCCGATGAAGAAAAGGAGCGGCAGGCCGAACGCTCGCCCACTGCCCCCGTGCTTCCGGTGCCAAAAGAGCGAACACCCGGGAATTTCTTTATCTCGATAAAGGAGGTCCAGGGAAAACGCCCGGATATCTCCAGCAAGCAGGTGCTCCAGCAGTTTATCGGACGGGGGGGCTTTCTTGTCCTTGAGATCATCTGCAGCCATGTACCTCCATGGATAGAAGTCGAGGCGGAACGCCGGGGCTATACCCTTGAGACCGAACAGCAGGACAAGGATACCGTGAAAGTCCGGCTGACAACAAATACCGGTCGGTAATTGTTATTAACGCTGGTTCCCCTGATATGAAACCTGAAACGGACCGTGGAGGCAGGGATTTATGTGGGGAAAGATCAGTCTTCCCGCACCTGACCCGGCATCAGGAAAGAATGGCCGGGCTACTGTGGGGTGATAGTATCTAGAAATGCACGTTCCTGCCCTGTCTTATCCGGTTGGGCCACCACCGGCCCTGTGGCCAGCTGCACTCTCATCTCTTCCGGATATAATTGTACCTCACACACTATCCAGATCAGCATTGAGTAATGATTTGTTGTTACATTATGATAATAATAAAACACAATTTTTAACTATTATCTGGTAAAAGTACAGTAGGAATAATTAATCCAAAAGGATTGTGAAGTCATGAAACAGAAGTTGACACCTGCAAAACTTGCACTCATCAGTATGGTCTTCGGACTCCTGCTTGTATCGGCCCTCTTTGCCGGCTGCACGCAGAGCACGCCAAGCACCCCGGTCACAACGGTCGCAACAACTGTACCGGTAACCCCGGCATCAACACCGGTGGCAACAGTCGCAACCGCAGTCCCGACGACCGTTGCACCGACCGCGACACCGGCCCCGGTCTACACCCCGGCGTCAGGAAATGTTGTTGCGTTCACGGCTGCATCGTTAGCCGGTGCGTCAAAGACGATCGGCCCCTCATTTACCGCAGCCTACCCGGGAACAACCGTAAGCTTTAACCTCGACGGGACCCAGGCACTCAAGACTCAGGTGGAGAACGGCGCATATGCCGACGTATTTATCTCCGCAAGCAACAGTTACACAAACACCCTTAAAAGCGAGGGCTACTTTGTCGATGGGTCGGTAAAGACGCTCACGACAAACTACATCATCGTCATCCTGCCGGCATCCAACCCTGCAAACATCCAGTCCCTTGCCGACCTTGCAAAACCCGGCGTGAAGATCGCGATGGAAGATAAGACCGTCCCGGCAGGCACCGCGACCGTTGCAGTCTTGAATAACCTGGCGAACTCGACCTATGGACAGAGCTGGAAGAATGCGACGATCAGTAACGTTGTGACTTACGAGACTTCCGAGCCGGCCGTTGCAACCAAGGTCTCCCTTGGCGAAGTCGATGCAGGATTTGTGTACCAGTCCACGGCAACCGCAGCAGCAAGTGGCACCTACCAGAGCATCACCGTTCCAAGAAAAGACAATTACCTCCAGACATATACCATCGGTATCCTCAAGGGGAGTAACAACAAGGCCCAGGCCGCATGGTTTGAACAGTATATGCTCTCAGCGGCCGGCCAGAATATCCTGAAGGAATACGGGTTTACCGCCCCTGTAACCTCTTAAAATCCAGTCATCTTTTTTTTAGCCGGACCGGCGGTGATCTCACCGGGAGAGAGGAACGAACCTATGATACCACAACGTTTCCTGCCAAAAAATCACCGGCGCAGCCTGACCTATCTTGCCGCAGGGATCCTGATCGCAGCGGTTACGCTCTATCTTGCCCTGCCGATCGTCGCCCTCTTTCTCCGGATGACACCGGACCTGTTCTTTGCCACGCTCCATGACCCGGATGTGGCAAGCGCACTTCAGTTGAGCCTGATTACAACGGTTATCTCGCTTTCCGTGGTCATCCTTGTCGGGACTCCCTTTGCCTATTTCCATTCAAAGTACTCGTACCCGGGAAAAGTGGTCGTCGATACACTTATCGATCTCCCGCTGGTCCTTCCCCCGGCAGTAGCGGGTGTCGCGCTTCTCGTACTCTACGGCAGGGTTGGGCTCCTCGGCAGGTACTTCAACATGCTCGGGATATCGATTGCCTTTACCACGCTTGCGGTGATCATGGCGCAGATCTTTGTCGCATCCCCGTTCTACCTTCGGCAGGCAAAATCTCTCTTCGAGCAGCTGGACCCGGCTTACGAACAGACCGCGCGGACGCTCGGGGCCTCATCAATGCGGACAATGGTGCAGGTGACCATCCCCATGACGGCGACCGGCCTTGTTTCCGGTGCGGTCATGACCTTTGGCCGGGCACTCGGGGAGTTTGGCGCGACGATCATGTTTGCCGGCAACCTGCCCGGGGTGACCCAGACGATGCCTCTTGCGGTCTACGTGGGGATAGAGGGCAGCAACATCAATGCCGGGCTCACGATTTCGATTTTACTCGTGATCATCTCGTTTGCGATCATGATCGCCGTGCGCCTGATCCAGAAGAGGGAGGCGGACCGTGCTTGAAGCGGTGATGGTAAAACGGCTCCGTGACTATACGCTCGATCTCACGATCAGCGTGCAGCCCGGGGAGATTATGACCCTTATGGGCCTGAACGGGTCGGGCAAGTCAACGACCCTCAATATTATCGCGGGTCTGCTGAAGCCCGACTCTGCCACGATCACCTTAAACGGCGAATGCCTCTGTAAGACCGACGATTGCACCGAGGTTCCGACCGAAGACCGCCGGATCGGATATGTCCTCCAGAATTCATCGGTATTTCCCCATATGACCGTACGCGACAACATCGCCTTCGGCCTCCGTGCCCGGCACGTCCCGCGCCCGGTTGTTGTTGATCGTGCCGCGTACTGGATGGAACAAATGCATATTGCAGATCTGGCCGGGGTCAGGGCGAAAAACCTTTCCGGCGGCCAGAAACAGCGGGTCGCACTTGCCCGGGCCCTTGCCATCGAACCGGGCCTTTTGATGCTGGACGAGCCGTTTGCCGCGCTCGACACAGAAAGCACGCAGACAGTAAAAGATCTCACGCGCAGGTTTGTCAAGGATATGCAGATTCCCTGTATTATCGTGACACACCGGATTTCCGACAGCACGGAGATCGGCGACCGGGCCTGCGTGCTCTGCCAGGGCAGGAAAGAGTGGGAAGGGATCCCGGGTAACATTCCGGAACTCTGTACCGTCTGCCACTGTAAATGAACCGGGTAACCGCATCTGGTTATGCCATATTCTTTTATCGGAGTATCCTGGATCATCTGCCCGTGCCTCCATCTTACGGCACCGGGGTGTCCTGGCATTTTCTTTCCTTATGGCAGGGGATGCTACCTTACCGGGAGACTTAAGGCCGATCGCTTCCCACGGGTAAACAGGATCCGGTGTCCCATATCTCCCAGGCGCACCGGCACAACAGAGTCATGAAGGTGAAACAGCTATGAAAAAGAAAAAACAGCCGCATGAGAAAGAATCGGACCGGCGGCTCCTCTTTATCCTTGTCGGTGCCTTGATCCTTGCCGCCCTGTTTATTGCGGCCATCGTGCTGACGACTCCTGCGGGATGAACTAACATATTTTTTTTTATCCTGTGCATTGTTCTAATCCGGTCCCCCTTATGATGCGCCGGTTCAGAAACGGATTCGGGTCCGGTGAACAAACAGTCCCCGAATTTTTTACATTTGTAAGTTGATGAAACGTCCAGAATCTCCTGAACAAAAAGCAACGAATAATTATTTCAGGAGGGTACGGGCTAAAAAAAATCGGGTTATGTCAACCATTCCCCAGAAATATGGCCTATATGGGACTTCATTGCGAGTCCGGTCATCCGCACCATTTCATGGAATGAAAGATCATATCTGGTACAATCCCGATACCCTATTCACACCCTATTGACCGGGAAGTCCTCCATGCCATGATCCTCCGCACCGTCACCCTAACGTTTGACACGACCCGCCCGGTCCCCGGCTCTGCACCGGCACTGAGGGAGTTTTTTGCAACGAAGTTTGCCGGATATACCGAACGCCACCGACAGGATGCAGACTCCTTCATCCACCGGTACCCGGTCGTGCAGTGTAAAATGATCAGGAATTTTCCCACGGTCATCGGCATCAACGAAGGGGCCCACTTCCTCAAGGAGTTCGCCGACGATACCCGGGAAATAGATCTCGGCCCTGACACGTACCGGGTTGCTGAACATGACATTCTCATCCAGGATGAAGAGTTCGGGATCTCGGAGACCATTCAATCATATGAATTTGCCACACCGTGGCTCGCGCTCACCCAGGAGAATTACCGGAGGTTCTACAAACTTACCGGAAAACCTGCACGCGACGAATTCGTGCAGAAGATATTTGTCGACACCCTTCTCTCGCTTTCAAAATCGCTGGGTTATGAGGTTCCTGCGCCGATACGCGCTGACACGAACTTCCATTTCCAGAAAGACCGGCTCAATGGTGAGAGCGTCATGACATTTACCGGGAAATTCCAGATCAATTTCCAGATCCCGGAGTATCTCGGGATCGGGAAGTCAGTCTCGCAGGGGTACGGGGCGGTACGAAAGATTTTCCGGGAGATCAGGAAGAACTGATGTTAAACGGGGAGTAGGGAAAAATTAGTAAACCCGGCGTGGCCAGCACGCATCGTCTGCGTGACGAGCGCAACCATGCGGTCGTGCCGGGCTTCGTCTGCGGGGTTGGCAACGGTGAGGGTGCACAGAACAGGGAACGAACGGTAATTGACGGGAGAAAAACAGGAGGTGTGTTCATGGAGCCGGGACTTTTTTTCTTCGCGCCATGATGCTTTTGATAATTTTATCCGGGTCGACGAGCTTACGGATTATGGAAAAGAGCGACCCGGCAGCCGTACATTTTTTTTAAATTTGCAAAGGCTGGTGACAATTCCGGAAAATGCTCACCAACATTACCGGACTTTCCAAAAAAAGTTCAACAATGTTATCTAACTTTCAGAAAAAAGCCCGGCAAGGTTACCGGTCTTTTCCAAAAAGTCCGGCAAAGTCCTTTGGTGGATCAGGTGTGGGAAGATGTGTTTTGGCCCCTCATTTTTCCCAAAAAGACCGGGAACGTTACCGGACAATTTTTAAAAAGTCCGGTAACTTTGGCAAACATTTTTGGAAACAACACACAGATAACAGGGATTTTTTAGGAAACATGCAGGAGAGCGGGGAAGGGGGCGGGTTGCCCCTCTGGGGGCACCCGCTCTTGGCTCATATAGAATAAGTGTTCGCTCATATAGAATAAGTGTTCTCTCACCTGAAATATACCGTGAAATCTGGGCTCATCCTGCGCTCCGAATTTACCTTTCCGACGTGAAAAAGTTTGCCGAATATTTGAAGTGGACTTCCTCGGCGACATTCACGATAAAGGGAACCTTTCAAGACCTCGCATATCCCGAACAATTCTACGACGTGCAAAAGGAGTTCCCATACGTTCACCGATGGCTTCCCCAGTATCAGGGGTGGACACTGGCGAAATTCTACGCCCTTGAACTGCATTTTGATAAAAACCCTGTTCCCGTCGTGACAATGCTTTCCCTCACGACATACCACGCTTATCAGGCCACGGGGAGAAAATCGAAAAACAGCGACGCGACGATAGAAGAAGTATTTGCGGTATTAAAACACGGGTGGGATAAAATGCGGCAATACCTCTGGAAACAGAAAATATCTTTCGTCGTCATCCTCGAACCTCATAAAAGCGGCTACCCTCATTATCATGTTGCCATATTCTCCGACGTATCACCATCTCAACAATTAAAAATAAAACAACTTTGGCACTCTTACGGCTGCGGTTCCCTCGAAAAAGGCGCACAATTCAGCATAAAAAAAAGGAGACAACGGCATAAAATCCATCAAAAACTATCTTCTCAAATACCTGTCAAAATCTTGGCGGGACGGGGAACCGTGGACAGCAGCAGAGTGGGTTTTTAATGCCCTGGTCAAAAAGAACGGCTGGCGGCTGTGGTCTGCATCGGCTGATCTCTCCCGCATCATGGCCGCTCCCCGCGTCCTCCACGATATTGAGGCCGAATGTCAACGCGAGAATGATGGTTATGGGCCCGTGGAGTGGGTTTCTACCGATTTAAACCGCCCTGATGAGTATGAACCTCTCCCCCTCTGGAAAAAGCCAAAGGAGAGCGTTTGTGAGGTTTTTGCGGGGGTGATAACTTGAAACTTGCCGACGCCATCACTCAGGCACGCAAAAAACACGGGTATTCCGTTCCTCCTCTCGACGCCGAGAAATATTCTCCTCTGCTCAAAAAGAAGGTTTTTGTCTGCGCTGCCGACGATGAAGTATAGTATCTCCCCCTCTAACAATCTCCCCTAGCGTTCTGCCTGCCTGTGGCGGCAGATAAGCGCGAGGGGGGTATGGGGGCGAGGCTCATAATTTCTATCCCTTTTCTAGCCGATTTCTATCCGATTTCTAGAAAGTTCGCTTTTTCTAGAAAAAACCTAGAATTTGTCTAGAAATCACTTTCGCACCACACCGGACATTTTAAATCGAAATAAAAGAATATTCTTGACAGTGATAAAATGACCTGAACGTCTTATAATCGAGGTAAATATCATGAAGTCGGCAACAAAACCCGACTCGAAAAAGGAACTAGGCACTCTTTTATTCGAGTCACATACTGATAATAGTTTTGGACAGGTGAGCGGAGCAAAAATTCACAGTCAACAATGTGCTGTTTCCAAAAAAGTTCACCAGAGTTACCGGTCTTTTCAAAAAATGATCGGATCGCGAGCGGGGGAATTCTGGAAAAAAACCGGCCTGGTCTGGATCTGACGGGGGTATCCCCCACCAGGCCCGTTACATGGGTGGGGGTGATCCTCACTCGCCCTAATCCGGGCTCAATTTGGCCTCCGATTGTCATTTCCTCACCCAAAAAGAAGCCCGTATTGGGCTCCGTTTCAAAATAAGCCCATATCAGCCTTATTTTTGAAAACGGACGAATTAAAACGTTCACGTATTCGCGTTTTGAGGCCCGATCATAGGGCCGTATGGGTTTTCTGTTCATGGGGAAAATGACCGCTGCCAGAACGCGAATATAACCCGACAAAGGGCATTATATGGGGCTCAATTTGGCCGTATTTTGGCAAATGGGGGAATATATGGGCACGGATTTTTGGGCAGGGGAATCGGACACGTTTACGGGCGTTTTTTGCGCATCTTTTGGGGGATAATCGGGACCGGGTACGTGCCGCGCATCCGGTCAAAGACGATCCTACCGGCCCTCACGAAAATGGTTCCATAAGATCCTGCGGGAGCAGCCTGCCGGTTTTGTGTGAACCGGATGATACATAAAAAATCCCCGCGCACACCCGGCGTATCCGTCAACTTTTTTAGATCATCCCGGTCTTCCGCAGCCACAACCCCACGGCTACGTACGCGAGAGCGGCCACAACAATACAGGTAACGATCCCACCGAAGAACAGGTAATTGCCGGCAATGAATGCCTGTACCATCATAATGACAAGCCGGAGGATCCCGTACACGACGAGCACAATACAGGCATAGAAGAGAACCAGGGCGACGACGCCCGGCACTACCAGATCATCCATGGCCGCACCTCATTCAAGATACCCCGCCAGCAGTTCATCGTAGAGCCGTTTTGTATTCTCCGCGGTCTTTGGCATTGCCGGGAACCCCTGGTAGTGCCGGCACATTCCGAGATCTTCTGCAAGGTCCAGCCGGTCCTGCTCCTGTGAATGATACCAGCCCTTCTGCTCGTCAGTACCACGAGAGATATTCCTGTTCTGTCTGTCCCGGGGTCGGGATCAGGAGCGCCCGTTTCTTCCCGAGCTCGGCAAGTTCCATGAGGGTCGTGTATCCAGACCGGCAGATCACGCACTGCGCCCGGTTCATCAGTTCGGTCTTCTCTTCGGTGGAAACGTACGACACGCAGGTCCAGTTCCCGATCCGGGTTGTGGCTTTCGGTCGCTGCGGGCTGCCCAGCAGCACGACACCGGTGCCATTGATGGTTTTCAGGTCTGCAAGAATAATTTTTTCAAGGAACGTCCGCTGCGGCTCGGGCCCGGAGATTACGATCAGGTAATCGAGATCCTGCGTGCACGCGATCTGCCGGGTGGAAGAGAGAATCCCCGAGAAGAAAACCCGATCGCGTGCAACATCCGTCTGGGGACGCGAGAGTTTCCCGGCAAGGGAGGCGGGCCCGGGGGATTGTCGGGTACGATGATGCGGTCGTACTGCTCATGGAGGTACAGATTGACCGGGATGGCAATGATCTCTGCCGGCCAGAAAAGGAGCGGCAGGTGGTAGTGGAGCTGGTGGGAGATAAAAATCGACGGGACCGTTGAAGAGAAGACCCCCAGCCGGTTGTCGCTGATGACAAGGTCGTACCGGTCTTTGGCGAGAATCGCCTCAAGGGTTGCATGCTCCCGTGCCACGGCCCTGAGCATAAAGGGCATCGCCGCGCAGAACTTCGGGACGAACAGGTGCCCGGAGCTGTAAGGAACAGGGTAATCCGGGTACTCGATAGAGCGGGCATCCGGGAATTCCTGCCTGAGCACCGAAAGAGCGCTGCCGCACGCAGCAATCGTCACCTCGTGGCCGTGCGCGAGCAGTGTCCGGATCACCGGGATGTCACGCGTGGCATGACCGAGGCCCCAGTTCAGTGGTGATACCAGCACGTGCGCCATCAAGATACTTCCCTCAAATTATCATTGCATAATAAAGTATATTGAGTGATATGTCTCTCTGCCGGAATAATCGCGGGGAGACACGCATATGCCCGCTTATCAGTGCGATGCCGGTCAGAGATCGAGCATCCGCTCGTTTTTGCGCAGCCAGTCCCGGTGCCGCTCGTAGTCCGGCATGGCGCGTCCCACCTTCTCCCAGAAAAGGTTCGAATGATCCGGCTGGCGCATGTGGACAAGTTCGTGGACGATCACGTAATCGATCACTTCGGGAGGGGCCATGACAAGCCGCCAGCAGAAGGAGAGCGTCCCGGAGGTACTGCACGAGGCCCAGCGCCGCCGGGTATCCGAGATCCGGATTTTTTTCGGGCGGTAGTCGAGGATGGCGGCAAACCCGGCAACCCGTACCGGGATGATCGCGGCTGCCTTTTCCATGTACCATTCCTTGAGAAGCCCGCGGACTTCCGGCAGCCGCTCTTTGCCGATATAGAACCGGTCGCCAAGGGAGATCCCGGCATCGCTGTCTGCGATAATCTCAAGGGAATAGAATTTCCCGAGAAACAAGAACTCCCCGCCCCGGACAAAGCGTCGTTCCGGGGGTGCCGGGCGGCTCCTGATATCGGCCATCTTTTTTTCGATCCACGCGCGTTTCTCTTCGATCAGGTTTTGGATGTAGCGTGTTCCGGTGTCCGCAGGGGTGCCCGCACGACAAGCGCCGCATCTTTTGTGATCTCAAGCGAGATGGTCCGGCGGCGGGAGCGGATGATCCGGTCGGGGCGGAGGGGTTCCATGGCGATCTCTTTTTGTAGCGTTGGCGGAGTTGTCTGAAATATCACCGGTCAATAACAAACCGGTTGAATTCGTCCTGCCACCGGTAGCCAAATTCACAGTTCCTGTTCCGGAGAATGCCTGAAAGGATCATCCTGACCGAATCCGGGGAACGGGTCGTGTGCTTTTTGATGAGGTCTGTAATTTTATCTGCGCACGGGAGAATGGTTTCGCCAAAATGCACGGCGAATTTGCGGGTATATTCATCTGTTTTGTCCGTCGTGCAGGTCAGTTCAAGTATCTGGCGTTTCTGGACATACAGGCAGCTGTAATACAGGAGAGCCCGGGGCTCCTCAAGTTCAGGGATGATCTTCTCCTTGTTCTCTATTAATTTTGAGAGTCCCTTCATGGCGGAAGTGTGGTTGACCGGCACATACGTTTTTAAAATATTTTTTTGTTTTCGATTCGACCATGGGCTCAAAAACCGTTCCCTGGATAGCCTGTGCCGACTGGTGAAGCCTGCGGTAGAGTTCGTCATCAGCATGCATATCGGCGATAATGTAGGGATATCCCTGTTCCCAGATCAGCAGGTGTTCGATTTCATGAGCGACGGTCCGCGCATCCTCCTGGGATCGGGGATATTTTTTCAGGACAATGGAATTTGTTACCGGTGACGAAGTGCCCTCGTTCTTCGCAGTTGCAGTGATCTCCCACGTAATACCTGTTTTATCGATATCGGCCTTATTATCGGAGTAAAAAGTATCAAAGGCAGGGTATTTCCTGCAAAGGTCGGCAAACATTATCCGGACAATGCTCGGTGCCACTACCTTCCTTGGCACAGTTCCGGATTTTGATTGAGATCGTTTCATGGTTGCTTTTTAGTGAGAGATCACATAGAGGTTTCTGGTGACCGGTGACCAGAGAGACCATACCGGGTCTTCTCTGGGTTCCCCCGATAAACGTCCACACTGGGCCCGGGGTGAACTCAAAAATTATCGCACCGCAACCACCGGGACGATCCATGGATTTTTTTGGTTTTATTAAAAAATCGCATCCGGTTTTTCCGGGAATGATAAGGTTAATTTCCGCCCAAACCAAAGAGATTTTGCGATGCCAAAACCACCTCAAAATGAAAATAACCCCGGATACGAACCTCATTTCAGGTACAAACAGTGCCTCATCGTAAGAAACGATGTCAAGATGAGCCTGCGGCAAGAAATGCGCCCAGGCAGCCCATGCATCCATCGGGGCATTTGAGAGCGCGGATAAGACTCTGCGCAAGGCGTGGCAGACAGAAGGGCAGAAAAAAGTGGTGCTCAAAGCCGACACCGAGCGCACCCTTTTTGAGATCAAGGTGCTCGCGGAACGGGCAGGCATTTCCACATCCCTCATCCAGGACGCCGGCATGACCGAGATCCCGCCCGGCACCATCACCGCGCTCGGCCTTGGCCCGGCAAAATCCGAAGACCTCGACAGGATCACCGGGACACTCTCGCTCTTATGAAAGAGAGTCCTTTTGCGCTCGAACGCGAGCTCGGGATGCAGTACTACGCGACCGGGACACCCGGTATCGGCGGGACGCTCCGCACGGTACCGGAAGATTTCCTGGTCGATGAGATCCCGCTTGAAGGAAAGGGCAGCACGGCAGGGCCGTACCTGATCTGCCGGCTCACCAAAACCAGCTGGGAACTCCAGCACGCGGTAAAGGAGATCGCCCGCCGGCTCAATATCAGCCACCGGCGGATCGGCTGGGCAGGGACAAAAGACCGGAACGCACGGACCACGCAGCTCATCTCGCTGTACAAGGTGACGCCGGAAGAGATCGCCGCGATATACTTAAAAGACATCACCCTTGAACCAGTCGGGCAGTCGAACGAACAGCTCTCGCTTGGCGATCTTGAGGGAAACCGTTTCGATATCTGCATCCGGGACGCCGACCCGGAGGATCTGGCCGGCCGGGTCGCCGACGGTAACAGAGACCGCATCGCAGGCCCTGCCCAACTATTTCGGGCTCCAGCGGTTCGGCGTCATCCGCCCGCTGACGCACCGGGTCGGGGAACAGATCCTGCATGGCGATTACGAGCAGGCGGTGATGACCTACGTGGGAAAGGCATTCCCCTTAGAGTCAGAAGAGATCCAGCGTGTCAGGACGGCGTTCATGGACACCCGGGACACGGCGACTGCCCTCCGCGAGCTGCCCGGTACAGATGTCGTTTGAGCGCTCGATGCTCTCGTACCTCCACGCCCACCCGGACGATTATGCCGGTGCGCTCCGGCAGCTGCCGCCAAAACTCCTCTCGATGTTTGTCTCCGCGTTCCAGTCGTACCTGTTCAACTGCGCCCTCTCGCACCGACTTTAGTGAAGGGCCATACGCTCACCGATCCCGTTTGCCGGGGACCGGCTGATCTTTGCAAATGGCCGGACCGATGCGGTAACGGCAGCAAACATCCCTGCCGTCTCGCTCCACCTTGCCCGGGGCCGGTGCAGCATCGCACTCTTTATGCCGGGGAAAGACAAGACGGATGCAATCACCGGCAATGATGCCATCCGGGATATTCTTGCTGATATGCAGATCACCGCAGAAGATTTCCGGAAAGCCTCACTTTTTGTCGGATCAAAATTTGACGGCGCGTGGCGCCCGATCGCACTCAAAACGTCGGTCGATGCTTCCGTGCAGGAAACAAACGTGCACCTGAAATTTACCCTCCCTCCGGGTCATTATGCAACAACGGTCTGCCGGGAGTACATGAAAGCCGACCCGATCCGGATGATATGAAACGGGTATTTTGATCCGGTGAAAACTCCTTTTTTGTGAAAGATCAAACACCGGCTCACGTCAGGAAATACATAAGTTTTTCCTATATGAGATCAGTGCCGCCGCCCCTGAAGAGGATCGCCTCTTGCGGGGATTTTGTAACTATAACCATTAGGAAAGTGCCCTGCCTCGGCCGTGCCTCGCAGGGGCGCTGCGGGGCAGGGGAGTCATTTCTCGATATTTGATATACTATTTTGATTTTATCTTGGTACTAGATCCGCCGCGTGTGCATCACGTTTTGGTGCAGCGACACTTATTCGCTGTATCTCAATGGGGGACCCGTTGAATTCTGCCATGAAAAGTCGATCACGAAAGAGAAAATACCGGTCCGGAAGAATGAGGCCGTACAACACGAGCAGGAACTTCAGATTGCACTCTGAACCTGCAACAAAACATCTGTGCAGATGAAAATTTAGCGCATGAAAAAAATCGGGTGAAATTACTTCCGCTCTTGCGCGAGTTCTTTTGCACCGGCAATCGCATCGTTGAGGTTACCCAGCTGGTCAACAAGGTTGAGTTTCAGGGCATCCGCGCCCCGGATCACCCGGCCGTTATCGATATCGGACCGTGCAATCACCCGTTGCGTCGTCACATCGTCAATGAACCTCTCGAAACTCTCGTTTACGATCTGCTGGGCGTAATCCTGCTCTTCAGGTGTGAGCGCATGGGAGGTCGACCCCATATCCTTCATCGCGCCGGACTTTACGATCGAGACGTTGTATCCCTGCTCTCTATTATAGCCGCTGATATCCGAGAATGTCCAGATGACACCCACAGCACCGGTGAACGTGTCAGGGTCTGCATAGATCCGGTCACCATGGGCACTGACGTAGTACGCCGCCGATGTGGCCATGTCACCCATCGAGATGACAACCGGCTTCTTTGCCTTTGCGTACTCAAGATCGCCGATAATCTCCTCTGCCGCCGCCGGTGTCCCGCCGGGGCTGTCGACCCGGATCACGATGGCCTCAACCGTCGGATCGTCAGCCGCCTGCCGCAACTGGTTGCCGACATATTCGCTCCCGACACTGTCGTCACTGGATAAATCCCCCGTCGAAAGCGTCCCTTCCATACGGATGACTCTGACACCGGAATGGTCATTGTTCGTAAGATAAAACGCAGCGATAAAGATCCCGATCACAAGGATAAGACCGATAATAATGATCAGGAACCATTTCAGCCCGGCGCTGTGCGGTGCCGGGCCCGGTGCGGGAAGCACCGGGGATGTTTCAGGGATTTGTTCCATAAGGGTAAGCTCTTATGCAGTACAGCACGTCAAACTCGGAAACGAGGTTGCTGCCGCACAGGTAGTATTTCTTGAGATTCAGCCGGATCATCTCGTTTTCTGAATTGATATGCATTCCGCCCACGAGGGACGGTGTATCCGATCCGCCGACAATAAACGGCAGGTGGATGAGCCGGATCTCATCGACGAGTTTTTCATGGAGCATGTGCCAGTTTAAGGTCGGGCCCCCTTCGATCATCAGTTTTTTTATCCCGAAGTCATCGTGCAGGATCTGCATGAGCAGGGGCAGTTCGACATGATCCTTCCCGGCCGTCACAACGGTCACGCCCTTTGCCCTGATTGCTGCGACACGGTCCTTTGGGGCCTGTTCGCACACGGCAATGAGGGTTTTTGCATCGGGGCCGAGGATGTTTGCGTCAAGCGGGATGTCTGCCATGCTGCACGGGATAACGCGGAGCGGGCTTTTGCCGGGCACGAGCCGGACCGTCAGAAATGAGTTATCGATCCGTATGGTATTTGCGCCGACCATGATCGCATCGTATGCGGCCCGGGTCTCGTGGAGCAGGATCTCGGTCTCATGCGCCATGTATTTCATCAGGATCTTGCTGGAAGCACCTTTTTTTAAGGTGAGCTTGCCATCAGCGGTGATCTCGGACATCATTAAGACGTGCGGACGAGCCGTTGTTGCTGCCATTTTAGGTTCAACTCTCTGTTTCCGGTTTGACGCGCGATGTAAATAATATGATGATTGTCCGGAAGGTAATAATAGCACTCGCAGGTTTAAGGCTACCATCTGCCCGGTATTTTCCCGCAACTATTAATGGTTCGCGTACCCATCATGTGAGATATGAATATTACCGCCCTCCGGCCAAGGTTCAAACAGTACCTTGAGCCGGTTGCAGGGGCCTTTGTCCGGTGCGGTATTACGCCGAACCAGTGTTCGTTCCTTGCCCTTGTGGCCGGGATCGCCGCTGCGGCCTTCTTTGTGGAACGCCAGTTTCTGGTCGGCAGCCTGGTGTTGCTGCTCTCCGCTCTCTTCGATCTCATCGATGGCAGCATCGCACGCCGTACCAACTCCCACACGAATTTCGGTGCGGTCTTTGACTGGATCGTCGACAAGTACGTGGATGCCCTTGTCCTGCTTGGCGTCGGTCTCTCCGGGATCACCATTGTGAGCGGGTTTTTGCCGGTCCCGCAGATCGCGGACTTTGCCATCATCGGGCTTGCCATGACCGGCTCATTAATGAACACGTTCATCAAGCCGGTTGTTTACGCAGAGATCGGGTACCGGGAAAAGGTAGAAGGCAAGATCGACGACCCGCTGGAAGGCGTCGGGTTCTTTGGCCGTCCTGAAACATTCCTTGTGCTGATCCTCGGAGGTGTCACCGGGTTTATCTGGGTCTCGGTGATCATTATCGCGATCTGCACGAACCTTTCGGCGATTCAAAGGATCCTGTACCTTACAAGACGCTCTCGTGATGCGAGGTGGATCCGCCTCTTTTTTGATCCCGCGGGATGTTCATATTATTTCTCTTAACACCTTTTCGGGTAGCGCTGACATTTGCGGTCATTCATTGTTCCGCTGTGGATCAGGACAACCAACGGCGGTCAGTGAAAAAATAAAAACTCCCTTGCCCCGCCGTGCCCCGGAGGGGCGCTCGCGGCGGGGAACCCTCACAGTATTCTTATTATTTTGTATAGTTCTTTTGGTGAACATGATCTGTTTATGCCTGATTCACCAGAACCTGTATTTTTTTATCCGCGGATCCTGTAATGGGAGAATATTCCTAAAAAAACAAAAAAACTGGATTGTTCCACCGGCGCACACGGCCCGGTTGTTACTGTTTTCCAGGCTCATCCGGCAGGTCCGCAGATACAGGCCCAGATCCGGTTGCCGTCTCCGGAGACGGTTCCGGCTTGTCCGGCCCGTTGCCCTTGTCCCGGCCAAATCCCCTGACGAGTCTCACCGTAATACAACTGGTACAGTTCATCGGCAAATGTCCCGAGCCGGGGGATGAGGGTAAAGAGAGAGTACGCGATGACGATCAGGACGACCAGTGCGAGCATCTCCGCGATCACGTTGTGCGCCCAGAAGAAACTCTCGTACCCGATCTCGCCGTTCCCGGCAATGTCCGGATAGTAGGGGAACCACTGGCTCGTGTAGGCCATGATCACAAAGACGTTCCGGAACAGGTTGAGGATGTAGATGGTGGGTGCGACGAGAAGGAACGCGTACATCTTTCTGCCGGAGCGTGGTCGGTACCGCCGCTGCAACCCCGAGCATGATGGCAATGCTCTGGATACCGGTGCAGGCAAGGATGATCTCGACCCGGAAGCCATGCTGCGCGATGATATTCCAGGAGTCAAGGCTCACCGGGTAGTTGAAGAGATGGAGCAGCCAGACAACCTGGCTCACGACCATATTGATAAGCAGGGTACCCAGCCCGTTAATCTGGGTATAGTCGTCAATTGCAAAGGGGAAATAGATCAAAAATGCGATGGCCGCCGCCCGCGTGAGATAGTGAACGCGGATATCGTCGGCGAGCAGATGTTTTACCGTGATATACAGGAACGGCACCGAGAGTATCGCCATGAGCGGGTAGAGAAAATTGTTCTCGGCAAAATACTCGGGCAGCGTGGCAAAAAGGAAGAGGACGATAAAAATCCAGCCGATGATCGCGGCGTAGTTCCGGTGGCGACCGGGTATCAGGAATGCCAGAAATCCAAGACAGGATATCAGGACAAGATACTCGATCATCATAGATCTATTTACGCTTAAGGAAAAAAAAGGATTCTCTCATGACAGGTCAGTGCACGCCGGAAGGAAGAGGTTAAACCGGGCACGCACGCCGGGTGGCTCTGATAATCAGTTTAATCTTGTAGGATGACCCATACTGTTATCCGATGTTTTGCCCGGAATGTAAGACTATGCTGATCTCGTCTGGCGGCCAGCTCAAGTGCCGTAAGTGCGGGTATATCAGAAAGATCGAGGCAAGTGAACATATGACGCGCGAGAAGAAGCGCACGGAAAATGAGATTACCATCGTGGACGATGAAGATACCAATATCAAAACGATGCCCACGATCCAGATCAAGTGCCCCAAGTGCGAGAACAACCTTGCCTTCTGGTGGCTCCGCCAGCTCCGGGCGGCTGATGAGAGCGAGGTGCGGTTCTTCCGTTGCACCGAGTGCGGGCACACCTGGCGGCAGTACGATTAGGGGGATAATCAGACCAATACAATCCATTTTTTAAAATTTTGATAAATAAGTGCCCGTTTTTTCGATTTTTAAAATGATATTCAGTTCTATGAATCAAAAACCGGTAAAAATCTGCGATGCCACCCCACCTTGGATCCCTTCCCAGGCACGGCGGGGCGAGTGCGGGTTTAATCGTCCTGATCCGCCGGGGGGATTCCTGACGGGGGCGGCGGCTTTCCTCGCTCGTGAGGTTATGGGTGGATCAGCCCCCATCCTCTGAATCTGCCAAAGCCAACGGTTGTACCCGGCTTACTTATTGAAGATTCAGGAAAATGTCCGTCAGTTGCTGAAGATCTTCAAAAATGTTCGGGTTCCGAACTGAAATTCCAAAAAAAACAGCCTGAAGTCGCCCAAAAAGGATCAAAAAAGTAAAACTGATTCCCTCACAACAGCCCCGGTGCCTTGACCCGGAACTTCTGCCAGAGCACGCGGCCCACGACCCGGTACGTGAAATCCAGTTCATCGAAACTGGGGATATCGTGCTCTTTTAACATCTCGCGGCCCACGTTCATCGAGTCCCCGCCGAGCATTGTCGCGATCAGCCGGTTCTCGGTCTTTTCAGAGAACCGCAGGATCTGCCGGGCCAGCTGTTCCGAGGTGAGGACGAGGTTGGGGAAATCGACGATAAAGGCGATGTCCCAGAGGTCCCCGTGTTTTATTAGCACATCAAACGTTTTCTCAAACCGCTTCTCGGTGGCGTCGCCCAATAGATCGATGGGGTTTCCCTTGTTCCAGAACTCGGGGAGGAACTCGTTGAGTTCATCGATGACATTCTTGGGGAGATCGACAATCTCGATACCGTACCGCTCCGCATAATCCGATGATAGCACGGCAAACCCGCCAGCGTTTGTGATCACAACCGCACGCTTCCCCTTGGGGTAACGCTTCGGGTGGGCGAGCATCCGCGCAGCGAGGAACGCACCGGTCAGCGTGTGTACCGCAATAACACCTGACTTGCGGAACGCTTCCATGTAGACTTCGTACGAACCGGAGAGCGACCCCGTGTGCGATGACGCGGCGGCCGAACCCCGGCGGGAAGACCCGGACTTGATCGCGATGACCGGCTTTGACTGCGCGACTTTCGACACAACCTCCATGAATGCCTTGCCGTCATTGATCTGCTCGATGTACATGATGATCGCTTTTGTCTTTGGATCCTTCTCCACGTACTGGAGGTAATCGAGGAAGTCGAGATCGCACTGGTTGCCGACCGAGATGACGTTTGAGAAGCCGATGTTCTGTGCAAGGCTCCAGTCCACGACGGTATTGATGATAGCCCCGCTCTGCGAGAGGAACGCGATGTTGCCGGGCTTTGGCGACTGGTGGACGTAGGTGGTATCGATGCCCCGCGGGGGGACGATAATGCCAAGGCAGTTGGGCCCGATAAGCCGGGTGCCGTGACCCTTCGCGATTGCCACGACCCGGTCCTCAAGCGCCTTGCCCTCGGGTCCCATCTCCTTGAACCCGGCAGTGACGATGATGACCATCGGGACGCCTTTTGCCCCGCACTCCTCCACAACGGCCGGTACATGGATGGCAGGAACCGTGACAACAGCCAGGTCTACCGGGGCGGGGATGGCAGAGATGGTGGGGTATGCCTTGAGCCCCTGGATCTCCGATCGCTTGTTGTTGACCGGGTAGAGTTGTCCTGGGAAATGCAGGAGGTTATGCATGACGGCGTACCCCATCTTGGACGAGTCCTGCGAAGCACCGATCACCGCGATCGAACGCGGGGTAAAATATTCTATTGGTACCGGGATGCGCTCTTTTTCTCCGCCTTCATGCACGGTATCCGTAACGATCACGCGGGCATCCACCGCACAGGCACCGGATTCGTACAGCCGTAAGGGGTTGATATCGAACTCAACGATATGCTCATTCTCTTCAAAGAAACGGCAGACGTTCGCGATGATCCGTACAAGGGTCTCCTCATCGCGGGGCTTTGATCCCCGGTAACCGGCAATGAGCGGGTACGCGTTGATCTCGTGGACCATCTGCCGGATCTCCTCTTCGGTTACCGGGAGGATGCGCAGCGTTATGTCCTTCATGAGCTCGACCATCGTGCCACCCATACCAAAGGTGATCACTTTCCCAAAGGCCGGGTCGGTTCTCCCGCCGATGATCAGTTCCAGGCCGGGTTCTGCCTGCTGCTCGACCATGACCCCGTCGATCTCCGCCTCGGCATTGTAGGCCTTCGCGTTGTCGATGATCCTCGTGAATGCACCAAGGGCCGCCTTTTTGCTGCCGATACCGACCATCACACCGCCCGCATCGCTCTTGTGGACGATCTGCGGGGAGATGATCTTCATGACCACCGGGCATCCCATCTTCTCAGCGGCAGTGGCTGCATCCTCGCCGTTTTTCACGATCTGGTACTCGGGGACCGGGATCTCATATTTCCGTAAAATATCGTATCCTTCAGCTTCAGAGAGCATCTTCTGGGTCATAATGTTCACCTCGTTTCATGGGGTACGGAGATTTTGCATCGTTCTTATCTCCACGGACTTGTTACTGGCATGCAGGAAAAAGGTCCATGTACGGGACACTGATGCATACCCGGATTAAATGATGTGATAAGAAATTTGGCGATGCCTCATTTAAATGTGCTGAATTGTAAGCAATGCGCGATATAGGGTAAACGGACGAATATTTGAGCGATTTTGACCATTCTGACCACAAAGATTAACTTTAATTCATCATTATTGATAATGTAGATTAGAGAGTATGTTATGGACAAGAGCGCAGATTCCGGGCAGGAGCCAAAGTACTACACACCGGATCCCTCCTACCGCGTGCACAGCTGGATGGGGGATTACACCTGGACCTACAATGAATTCGAGAAGGACCCGGACAAATTCTGGGACAACATCGCAAAGAAACTCCACTGGTTTTCACCCTATGATAAAGTCAGCGAGTGGAATTACCCGTACGCGAAATGGTTCGTGAACGGCAAGACCAACATCACCTACAACTGCCTCGACCGGCACGTGCTGGGCGAGCGGCGCAACAAGGTGGCGCTGATCTGGAAAGGCGAGCACAACAACGAAGAACGGGTCTTTACCTACCGGCAGCTGTACCGGGAAGTGCAGCGGTTTGCAAACGGCCTGAAAAAACTCGGCGTGGTAAAAGGCGACCGGGTCTGCATCTACATGCCGGTCATTCCCGAACAGATTGTAGCCATGCTCGCATGCACACGGATCGGGGCGATCCATTCCGTGGTATTCGGGGGATACGGGGCAGCGGCCCTCAACCAGCGGATTGTCGGCGCCGGTGCGAAGATCGTGATCACGGCCGATATGGCGATCCGGCGGGGCAAGTCGATCCCGCTCATGCATGTTATCCAGGAAGCAATCATCAATGCGCCAACGGTCGAGCACCTGATCATCCTGCGCCGGGAGCAGCGCATCCCGGTCGAACTCCACAGCGAGATGGAGATCGATTTCTACGATGTGATGGCTGACGTGGATAATGACTGCCCGGCCGAAGTCATGGATGCAGAGGACCCGCTCTTTATTTTGTACACGAGCGGGACGACCGGTGCCCCGAAGGGGATTGTCCATACCTGCGGGGGGTACATGGTCGGGGCATATTACACGACCAAGTATATCTTCGATATCAAGGAGCACGATGTCTACTGGTGTACCGCAGACCCCGGCTGGATCACCGGCCATTCGTACGTGGTCTACGGCCCGCTCTCGGTCGGCGCCACGATTCTCATCACCGAGAGCACGCCCGATTACCCGGATCCCGGGATCTGGTGGAAGATTGTCGAGGAGTACGGCGTCAATATCCTGTACACCGCGCCGACCGCGATAAGGATGTTCATGAAACTCGGGAGGGAATGGCCTGACAAGTACAACCTGACTCCCTGCGCGTGCTCGGGTCGGTCGGCGAGCCGCTCAACCCGGAGGCATTCGAGTGGTTCTACCACGTGATCGGGAAGGACAAGTGCCCGATCGTGGATACCTGGTGGCAGACCGAGACCGGCATGCACATGATAACAACGGTACTTGGCGAACCCATGCGGCCGGGGTACGTGGGCAAGTCCATTCCCGGCGTTGTGGCGGATGTTGTGGACAAGGACGGGAAAAGCGTCGAACCGGGGAAGAGCGGATTTCTCGTGATCCGCCAGCCGTGGCCCTCAATGATGCGGACGATCTGGAATAATGATGAACGGTACCGCAGAGTACTGGGAGACGATCCCCGGCTGCTACATGGTGGGCGACCTTGCGATAAAGGGCGAAGACGGCTATATCATGGTGATCGGCAGATCCGATGATCTCATCATCGTCTCGGGCCACAACATCGGCACAGCCGAGGTCGAGAGTGCGCTTGTCTCCCACAAGGCAGTTGCGGAAGCAGCCGTGATCGGGAAGCCAGACCCCCTCAAAGGGAACACGATCAAGGCGTTTGTTACGCTCCGGGTCGGCCATACCCCGAGCGAGAAACTGAAAAACGAACTGATCTACCACGTGCGGATAACGCTCGGGCCCATTGCCATGCCTTCGGAGATCGAGTTTACAGACTCGCTTCCCAAAACCCGGAGCGGCAAGATTGTCCGGCGCATTCTCAAGGCAAAAGAGATGGGCATGGACCCGGGCGACATCTCCACGCTTGATGAGTGAGGAAGGTACCGGGCCACGGGTTCTCCACTTTTTTTTTAGAAACACACTAATTTACTCGTGTGTTTTTTAAGGGAAATTTTACTGTTGACAACGTGTGAAAAGTTCCACAATTTGTTTTTTTAAACATTCCATTTTAGTGCCGCTCGTTGTCTGGTCCATCTGGTTCTGGCAGGATCTCTGGAGATTCAATCCGGCGATCCCGGGGGGATCCGGTTTCCGCATTCCCGGGTCTGGATCCCGGGATAAAATCGGTACGATATTACATGACACTACCTCGGAACAGATTTGCGGTGTCACAAATCACAGAAGGTGATGTACCATTTAAAGAATGATGGTAAGAGATTGAACCCCACCATCGAATGCAAGAGAGTCCCGCCATGCGTTCACACCCTCAAAAAATTTCCTTCTTACCTCAATGTATCGGGATTACTAGAATGAAATACTTTTATTAACAACTTGAAGGGAAACGTCACATAGCCATTCACGGATGTCGTATCATGTATACCATCCTCTATGTTGATGATGAATCAGCTCCTGCTTGAAATCGGCAAACTCTTCCTTGAGCAGAGCGGGCAGTTCATCGTTGATATTATTACCTCTGCTCCCGCCGCACTTTCCCTGATGAATTCAAAGGACTTATGATGCCATCATCTCAGACTACCAGATGCCGGAGATGGATGGTATTGAATTCTTAAAGCAGATCAGAACCTCGGGAAATCATATCCCCGTTTATCCTGTTCACCGGACGAGGACGCGAAGAGGTTGTCATCCAGGCCTTAAACGAAGGGGCAGATTTTTATCTCCAGAAAGGCGGCGATCCCCAATCGCAGTTCGTCGAACTTTCAAATAAGATTCGTTATGCCGTAAAGCGCAGACGTGCGGAGGAGGCACTGAAGCGGGAGGAAGAGGAACTCCGTAAGAAAAACCAGGAACTCAATGCATCCTTTGAACAGATCACGGCAGTAGAAGAGGAACTCCGTTCCAATTTAGATGATCTTACCTGGCAGGGGCAGGCATTGCGGGAGAGCGAGGAGCGGTACCGGAATGTTGTCGAGGACCAGACCGAATTCATCTCCCCGGTTCTTGCCCGGATGGCACCCATGTCTTTGTCAATGAAGCATACTGCCGGTATTTCTGTCAGAACCGTGATGAGATTATCGGACACTCGCTTCCGTCCGAAGATACCAGAAGGAGATCAGAAGCGCATGAAACGGTTCATTTCGGAAGCCTCACGCGGGATCAACCCGGTCTGCATACCATCGAACACCGCATCATCCTGCCGGATGGCAGCATCCGGTGGCAGCAGTGGAGTGACCGGGCTTTCTTTGACAAGGACGGGCATATTCGGGAATACCAGTCGGTTGGCAGGGATATTACTGATAAGAAAAAAGCCGAAGATGACCTACGGGCTGCCTATGAGCAGATCGCCGCTTCAGAAGAAGAACTGCGTACCCAGTATGATGAACTCAAAGATCGCGAACAGGTAATTTGGGAGAGTGAACGGAAACTCCAGGGAATTGTCCAGGGCTCTCCCATCCCGCAGTTTGTCATCGATAAAAACCAACGTGTCGTCAGCTGGAACCGGGCACTTGAGGAACACAGTGGTGTGAATGCAAAGGAAGTGCTTGGTACAACGCATGCCTGGAAAGCGTTCTATGATAAGGAACGGCCGGTGCTGTCGAACCTGCTGGTGGAGAACAAACCGGAAAAAATCAAGGAACTGTATGCCGGGAAATATAACTACGTCGAAATATATCGATGGCGCATACGAAGTGACCGACTTTTTCCCACGAATGGGGGGGCACGGCATCTGGCTCTACTTCACCGCAGCAGTCCTCCGGGATTCTCAAGGTAATATTGTCAGGTGCTGTCGAAACCCTCGAAGATATTACCGACCGGAAAAAAGCAGAGGAGGAACTGCGAGATTCTTATGAGCAGATCGCTGCATCTGAAGAAGAACTCCGGCACCAGTTTGATGAATTGAAAAAGAGCGAGGATGCACGCCGGGAGAGCGAGGAGCGGTACAGGGATCTTATCGAAACAACCAGCGACTGGATATGGGAGGTGGATAAGAACGGCGTATATACCTATGCCAGTCCAAAGATCCGTGACATACTGGGGTATGAACCGGATGAGGTCATCGGCAAAACACCGTTTGACCTGATGCCTCCGGGAGAATCTGAAAATGTTGCTGGAATTTTCAGCAGTTATATCATTCCCCAAAAGCCATTCACCGGACTGGAAAACATTAACCTTCACAAAGACGGCCTGCACGTGGTTCTTGAAACGAGCGGTGTGCCGTTCTTCGATGGCAGGCATACCCTTCTCGGGTACAGGGGAATCGACCGGGACATCACCGACCGAAAGCGGACAGAAGAGGCATTCCATCAATCTAACAAGAAACTCAACCTGCTGTCCAGCATCACCCGGCACGACATCCTCAACCAGTTGATGGCACTCAAAGGGTATCTCTCTCTCTCAAATGAGATGATCGACAAACCTGCGATACTTGCCGGTTACATCCAAAAAGAGCAGATAGCGGCTAATGCCATCGAACGCCAGATCACGTTCACGCGGGATTATCAGGAACTGGGTGTCGCAGCACCCGAATGGCAGAACGTGAACGCCAGTATAAAAAAAGCGGTTGCCGGGCTGCCGATGCGGAGCATCCATGTCGAAGTCGATCCTAAAAATCCGGAGATCTTCGCCGACCGACTCTTCGAGAACGTGTTCTACAACTTGATTGACAACGCTCTCCGTTATGGAAGTGACCAGATGAATACAATCCGGGTCTCTTCGCAGGAGATCGACTCAGGACTCCGGATTGTCTGTGAGGATGATGGCGTGGGGATTACAGAGGAGGACAAAAAGCGTCTCTTCACCCGGGGCTTCGGGAAAAACACCGGTCTCGGGTTGTTCCTCTCTGGGAGATCCTCTCGATCACCGGCATCACGATTACTGAGAACGGTATACCGGGTAAAGGAGCACGGTTCGAGATCACGGTGCCCAAAGAGGCGTACCGGTTCGCCGATGTGCAGTGATATTCTGATAAATTATCGGTTGACACCTGATTTCCCCCCACTCTATTTGTCTCCGGTCAATAGCCTGCCAAGATCACTTCATCGAGATCGTAGCGGTAGAAGGGAACAGGCCCGCCTATCCGCACGTACCGGCTCATGCGGCAGCGCTGGGATTCGGGACATCGGTTTCTCCGTGAGGCTCTGTACCTGATACTGATTCACCGGGACATCGGCCCCGGGTAACCGGTCACAATTCTTGTTTATGTCACCGGTATTACAGAAATGAACCAGTTGGGGAATTTATATCGATGATCTCCGCAGAGAATACGAAAGCATTTTCTGACGTGATATCACGATATTTTGATCTTTATTAAAAGGGATCCGGCCCGGCGTTCCTGCCGTTATATCCCCCCGCCGGTTAACCCGATGCATTTTTATATCGCGCTTGCCTTTCTTTATATGCTTTATATACGGGGATAGACTAAAAACGATCTCCCCGACCAAGAAAAGACATCGTTAACAAAAAGGAGATACATGCCATGAAGGTCAAACCAGAGGATTCCCTTAAGATAGAAAACATCGTTGCTTCCGCAAAAGTGACCGATTACCTCGACCTGCCGGAACTTGCATCCAAGATCGATGGTGCGGAATATAACAAGAAACGGTTCCCCGGTGTCGTGCTGCGCATGCAGAATCCCGAAGATTGCCGCACTTGTCTTTGGTTCGGGTAAGGTCGTCCTTACCGGAGCAAAGAGTCTCGACAGCCTTTCAAAAGGGCTCACGATTCTCGGCAACCAGCTTCGCAGTTTCAACATCGATATTCCCAAAAAACTCACCTATAAGGTCCAGAACATCGTCACCTCTGCCGATCTTGCGACCCCGATCAACTTAAACAAGATAGCAGTCGGGTTTAACCTTGACCGGATCGAGTACGAGCCCGAACAGTTCCCGGGTCTGGTCTACCGTCTCGAAGACCCCAAGGTTGTCGTCCTTCTCTTCGGCTCGGGAAAACTGATCATCACGGGCGGCAAGGTAACAGATGACGCAAAGAAAGCCGTGGTGAAGATCCTCGCGGATCTCCGCAGCCTTGGCCTTATGTAATACTTTTTTTGTCAGATCATCTGCATGCCGGGAACCGGCGACTCCAATGGTAATTTAATGAAAATCGTTTGATATTTCTGCCAATATTTACAAGAATTCCCTAAAATATTGATATATAAATATATCCCTATTGTGTGTCAATGGCAGTTTATATATAATGTTTACAAGATAAATTGTATTGTAACATCAAAGAAAATAAAGTGGAGGAGATTTGCATGAGAACAGAGAATGTAATGTATTTCACGGAGAAGGAGGAAGAATTTGCCAACCTTCTCATTGAGATCGGAACAAAGAAAAACGTGGCAAAGGTCCTGGTATTTTTAGCCAACATCCCCGAAGCGACATCGCGTGCTATCGAACGGGGAACCGACCTGCGCCAGCCCGAAGTAAGTATTGCCATGCGTTACCTGATGGACCAGGGCTGGATCTCCAGCCGCGAGAGCAAGGCCGAGAGCAAGGGACGCCCGGTCAAGATCTACGAACTTGCAAAGCCCATCACGGATATCATGGACAGCATCGAAAAAGAGAAGAAGAAAGAGGCGACCAACCAGCTCGCCATGATACAGAAATTACGAGACTACATCGTCTGATGTCAGTATCGTACACTTTTTTTCATTCCCGACAATAACCGTCGTGTTCCCGCAGAACCGGGAAAAAATCCCGCTCTCAACAACCCCGGGGATCATCGCTATCGCCGCTTCAAGTGCGAGCAGGATCCTCGATCTCTTCAAACTGGCAGTCGACAATAAAGTTCCCGTTGTCCGTGATGACCGGGCCGTCCTTTTTTACCGCTTCACGGATAAACGGCCGGCAGCCAAGCCCGCGCAGCTGCGCCATCGCCGTCTTTGTGGCAAACGGGAGCGTCTCGACCGGCACCACGCCGGACAACCGGGGCACCATCTTTGCCTCGTCTGCGACGACAATAAACCGGAATGCAGCGGCAGCCACGCATTTTTCCCGGGTAAGTGCTGCGCCGCGTCCCTTGATCATGCGGAACTGTGGATCGATCTGGTCGGCGCCATCAATGGCGAGATCGAGCACGGGGTTATCGTCCAGCGTGGTCAGGGGAACTCCGTACTCGCGCGCCCGTATTGCCGTCTGGTAGGAGGTCGGGACGCCCGAAACCGAGAGCCCGTCCCTGATCCGGCCGGAGAGGCATTCGATCGTGTAAAAAACCGTGGAGCCGGTCCCAAGGCCGATCACCATGCCGTCCTCCACCAGATCTGCTGCCTGGTATCCCGCAGCACGTTTCGCCGCGGCGACTGCTTCTGTTGTGCCTGCCATGTCAATGATAGGGTTTGAGTGCCGGATAATTAAAACTGGTGAACAGAGTGAGCGGGATGAATTCATGATTCTCACAAATTAAAGACCACTCGTAAAATTAACAAGACGATTGTTATCGCACCATAATTAGGTGCGATGACGCCGCCGCCCTCGAAGGGACGCCCCCGCGGGGCATCAGTGACGAGACAGCTGTACGAAAATTTTATTGGGGAATTATTCCTTGCCCCGCCGTGCCCGGAGGGCGCCCCGTGGCGGGGTGCTCTCGTGTGTTCTACCGGTCGTTAAGATTTCAATGAGCGCGTTAATGTTTATGCCTGCATCGTCAACTGCCAAAATGTATGTATTGCTATGATACGTTAATTCCTAAAGAAGGACTGGTTAAAACTAAATCTGCTTTCCCACAGGATAAAGAAAAAATCTAATAAAAAATCCCGGATATCGGTGTTTTTTAATCCAAAAAGATCTTCTTTGCCTCGTCATCTGCCGCATACGCGGTGCAATCCAGCGTGATTGGCGTGATCGACACATTGCCTTTCCTGACTGCATGCACATCCGTGCCTTCCTCGGCATCCTCGATAAGCGGGCCGTTGATCCAGAAATAGGGGCGGCCCCGGGGGTCGAGCCTTTTTTCGACACCGGTATGGAAGAGTTTCCTGGCGAGCCGGGTCACCTCGTAGCCCCCGCTGATCGTTGACGGGATGTTGACGTTGATCACATCCGCATGCGGGCAGAAACCGGATTTCAGCACGCGCTCCACCACGTCCCGCACGACCTTCTTTGCCTCATCAAAACTCTGCGCCGACTGGCCGGGATCGTCGAACTTGTCGCCCTGGTCTTCCACCTGCAGGGAAAACGCGATCCCTTTTGTCCCCTGGTTGGACGCTTCGAGCGCCGCGCCCATCGTGCCCGACGTCATGATGGATTCGTAGGAAAGGTTCTCGCCGATATTGATCCCGCTCACCACGAGCGTCGGGGCAAGTTTCAGCGCGTACAGCCCGATGATCACCGCATCGGTGGGCTTACCCGCAACTGCCCAGGCATTGAAACCATTGATCTTTATCCTGTTTGCCCGGATGGGCTCGAAGATCGAGATCGAGCGGCCGACCGCGCTCTGCTGGGTCGCCGGTGCGACCACCGTCACATCCGCGATCGGGGCGAGCGCTTCGTAGGCCGCCCAGATACCAAGGGAGTTCACGCCGTCATCGTTGGTGAGGAGGATCGCGGGTTTCATAAACAACGGGTACTCTATAGCGCCGCCTTATCAAATAACTCACCGATCAGGACCGGGCAGATGCAGGGAAACGGATAGGGTAATTTTATGCAGGTGCAATAGTACCTGCAATGAAAGTCCTGCTCGCCGAGTACACAACTGCCCGCGATCCCGCCCTTGCTCCCGAAGGGGCGGCGATGCTTGATGTCCTGCACAAGAGTTTTACCCGGTGCGGCTACGAGGTGGTGCTGCCGGGCACCGGGGATTTCTACGATGAGATGGTACGGCTTGCCCCGGACTGCGACATGGGCCTTGTGGTCGCCCCCGACGCCCTGCTCGCAAAATTTACCCTCCCGATCGAACAGCACTCCCATAACCTCGGCTGCGGCAGCATGAATGCCGCGCTCTGCGCAAACAAGGTCACGACGGAAAAACTCCTTAAAAGCCACGGTATCCCGGTGCCGGCCGATGCCCCCGGCGGCCGCCATGTGGTAAAACCGGTCGCCGGCTGTGACTCCCAGGGTGTGCGGCTCACCACGGATGCCCCGGGCAGGGGAGAATTCGCGCAGGAGTATATCGAGGGCGAGCACTACTCGGTCAGCCTTGTCATGAGCCGGGTCGTGGGTGAAGCCTGCCTGTATTTCTCCGGCAATCCGCCGCTCGTCCTTGCCATCAACCGGCAGTTCGTTACTCTCGGTACCGATGGGGCATTCACGTACTCCGGCGGGGAGACTCCGGTCCATCCTGCGCGGGAGCAGGAGATCATCGAGACCGCAGTAAAAACCGCGACCGTGCTCGGCTGCCAGGGATACTGCGGCATCGACGTCGTGGTCGCGGACAAAGTCTATGTCGTTGACGTGAACCCCCGGATCACCACGAGCCTTGTCGGGATCGCAGCCTGCATGGAAGAGGAGATCGCTACGCTGCTCGTGGAAGCCTCGCACGGCACCGCGCCAAAAGAGGTCCACCTCACCGGGAAAGTGCGGTTCGACACGGTACGGGAAGGTAACGCCGGGCATGATCGGTATCGATGTCGGGGGCGCAAACCTCAAGGTCGCAGATGAGAACGGCGTCCACATCCACTACTGCCCGCTCTGGACCGGTGCCCCGATCACCGATCTGCTGCGGCAGTACGCGAACCGGCAGTGACGATGACGCAGCGGTCGTGATGAGCGGCGAGCTTGCCGACTGCTTTGAAAACAAACTGCAGGGTATCGCATTCATTGTCAGTGCGGTGCGGCAGGTCTTTCCTGCCGCCCGGTTCTACGGCACCGATGCACAATTCCACGATGGCCCGGTGCCGGCGCTTGCCGCTGCAAACTGGCTGGCATCCGCGGATTTTCTGCGGGAGAAGTACCCGGATGCAGTGCTGCTCGATATCGGGAGCACGACCGCAGATATCATCCCGCTCTCCCGGTTTCCCGATCTCGTGGGCCTTTCTGACCTCGCAAGGCTCCAGAAGGGATATCTCGTGTACACCGGGCATGCTCCGGACACCGGTGGCAACCCTCATTTCATCCGTGAACCTTGCGGGAACAGCGACACCGGTCAGCACGGAATATTTTGCCGCGAGCGCCGATGTCCACCTCGTGCTCGGACACATAACTGCGGAGGAATATACCTGTGACTCACCGGACCACAAGGAAAAGACGCCTGCTGCATCTCTCCGCCGGCTCGCCCGGGTGGTCTGCGCAGACCTTGAGGAGATCGGCAATGACGGGGCCATGCAGATCGCAGGGGCGTTCTGGGACCGGCAGCGGGCGCTCGTTTGCGACACCGTGCGCCGCGTGGCAGAAGAGTGCGGGGCCTCGTCAGTTATTGTGGCAGGGATCGGCGCATCGCTCTTTACCCGCGAATGCGGCGGGATCGATCTCAGGCAGGAACTCGGGCCGGCTGCCGATGCACTGCCCGCCCATGCGGTCCGGGAAATATCGTTACGGACAAAGGGAAAATAAGACGCCGGCCGGTGCAGGATCCCCCGGTTCTGCAACCGCTCACCCGGATGTTACCCTGTTTCGTTCTTTTCTCTCTTTCTCTGCATCGCGTTCTTCCTGTTTTTTCGTCGGCTGCAGGGAAGGTGCTGCCCTGCCTGCAGAAGGATAATTACAGGCTGCGAGAACTTCTGCTCCGCTGACGGGACTCAGTTGTCCGGTCCGGGTGGCAAGGGTTGAGAGTGAGACCACCGAGATCGGCAGCCTGATACCAAAGAGATCGGTGGTGGGGACCGCACGGGCATGTTCCCGGACGTACAGCCGGCAGCTGGTCCGGTCGACGACAATCACCCATCGCATCAAGCCATGCTGCCGTACGGTTCACCGGCATCGTGGTGGCAAGGGACAGGCAGAGGTCGATAACCGGCGAACCGATCCGGGTGCCCGGATAAAATGGTTCATCTGCATTGATGATGCGGTCGCAGGCGCGGCAGAAAAAACGCTTCACCGAAACCCGGATGGTGCGCTCCTCATCCCCTTCACGGATGATCGCAAACACCTTTTTTTTGGTATCGTATCCCGATACCGGTCCCCCGCAGAACGGGCAGGCCGCAAGCTCGCCAAAGGTCACGTCATCGACTGCCACAATCCCGGTCTGGACGATAGTGGACAGCATCGGGGGGATTCTGGGAGCCTTCATGTCATCAGTCTCTCCTTTCCGGTACAGCAACAAACGGTAATAAGACCGGTGCTCTCCGGTGGTATGATACTGTCCCGGTAGGTGCTCATCAGTATTCCGTGCTTCTCTTTTGTATGAGAAATAGTTACCCGCGATCGCCTTCGGGCAGCAGAAGGCGGGGAACGTTCATCCGTTTTCGAAACAGGCTGGATATGCAGATACCTGTGCTCCCCGGGACATGCGGCACCGGGCCGGAAAAACAGTTTCCCGGGTCCGCAAAACCATCTGTTTCCGGAACGGGATCATTTGGCGAAGTGCACATCGTACCCACTAATAATCATCATATTTTTGTAATATTTGATTAACATTAAATATGTTCAGGGACAGACTTTGTTGTTCGAGGTTAGAACATGGATTTCACTTATGTACCAAGCACCTGTCCCTACTGTGGCAACGGGTGCGGTGTCAACCTTGTCGTAAAAGACGGCAAGTTTGTCGGGAATCTCTCCCTGGCACCGCAACCCGGTCAACGAGGGCAAGGTCTGTATCCGCGGGAACAAGTCCTACGAGTTTGTCAGCAGCCCCGACCGGCTCGTCATCGCCGCTCATCAAAAAGGACGGCAAGTTTGTTGAAGCGAGCTGGGAAGACGCGTACAAGGAAATTGCCGGTGCATTCAAGTCCGTGAAAGGAGATGCAATCGGTGTTGTCGCTTCAGCCCGGAACAGCAACGAGGACTCCTTTGTTTTAAAGAACTTCGCGGCAAACGTGCTCAAGACCGCAAATATCGACTACTGCGGCCGCCGCTGCAATGCCGATGCGGTCAGGGGCCTTGCTGATGCATTCGGCAGCGGGGCTACCACCAACTCGCTTGCCGACTTGAGCGATGCAAAGGCAATCCTTATCGTGGGCAGCAACCCCTTAGAGGAAAACCCGCTTGCAGGCCGCAGGATCATCCTCGCAAAGAAGAACGGCGCAAAGATCATTGTCGCCGACGCCCGTAAAACAGCCACTGCACGGCTCGCCGACATCCACATTGCCTGCAACCCGGGCACCGGTGTGGCGCTCGTAAACGGCATCATCACCGCGATCATCAAGGCCGGAAAAGAGAACAAGGACTTCATTGCAAAGAAGACAAAAGACTTCGAGAAGGCAAAGGCAGCAGCAGCCGCATGCACGCCCGACGCGGTCGCAAAGGTCGCCGGTATCGACGCTGATGTTGTCACGAAGGCCGCCGAGATGTTTGCCGCAGCACAGCCGGCAGCAGTCGTCACGTCCGCAGGCGCAGGTTCCGGGGACCTGATCCGGGCCCTTGCAAACCTCCAGCTGGTCACCGGCAATGTGGGTAAGGCCGGCGCAGGGGTCAACCTCCTCCGCGGCAAGAGCAATGCACAGGGAGCAGCCGATGTCGGTGCAGTCCCCGGAGAAGGCGGCCTTACCGTCCCCGCCATGATCGAAGCGGCAGCAGCCGGGAAGATCAAGGCACTGTACGTTGTCGGCGAGAACATTGCCTCGCTTCCGCAGGCGCCGCATGTTGCCGATGCACTGGGCAAGCTTGACTTTCTTGTTGTCCAGGATATGTTCATGACCGAGACCGCCGCAAAGGCAAATGTTGTCCTCCCCTCTGCCTCTTTTGCAGAGCGAGACGGGACCGTCACCAATGCCGAGCGCCGCGTCCAGCGGATCCGCAAGGCCATCGAGCCTGTCGGCAGTGCGAAGGCAGACTGGCAGATCACCAGTGAGATCGCAAAGGCCATGGGCCATGAGAAGGACTTTGCGTTCAAGGACGCAGAAGCAATCTTTGCCGAGATCGCAAAGGCCGTCCCCGCCTATGCAGGCATCACGTATGCGGCACTTGAGAAGCCTGAAGCAATCCAGTGGCCGGCAGCCGGCGGCAAGTTCGGGACCGCGTTCCTCTATGCCGACAAGTTTGCCACAAAGGATGGCAAGGCTGCGTTTGCCGCAGTAGAGTACAAGGCCCCCGAGGCAGCAGGCGGGGAGTACCCGTTTGCCGTTGCCGCAGCGTGGCCCATGGGCACGCTCTCGAAAAACACCGCGTCCATTGTGCGCGAGTGGCCTGAGCAACTGTCCAGATCAACCACGACGACGCAAAGGCACTGGGTATCCTCGACGGCTCGCCTGTCAAAGTCACCGGCAAGGCAGGCGTCGTCGAGGTTGCCGCCGCCGTCACCAAGAATATCAAGAAAGGTGTTGTTGCGATGACCGTCGCCCTCGGGCATGCATGGCCGTCAAGATCGAGAAAATCGCAGGAGGGAACTAACCATGACAAAGAAAGGCGATATGCTCTACGCGTGGACAAACGACGCAGAGATCCAGAAGAAAGCCGAGCTCGGTGGTGCGGTCACGACCCTCTGGAAGTACGCACTGGAATCCAAGATGGTCGACGCGGTTCTTGTTATTTCCAAGGGTAAGGACCTCTACGATGCAAAGCCGACGCTGGTCACCAAGCCCGAGGATCTCGCAAAGACCGCCGGCTCGCTCCACTGCGGTACGCTCCTCCTGCCCAAGCTCATCAAGAAGTACTTTGACGGCGCGGCAAACATGAAGATCGGTGTCACCGTCAAGGGCTGCGATGCGATGGCGTTCTACGAACTCGCCAAGCGCAAGCAGATCAACCTCGACAATATCGTCATGATCGGTGTCAACTGCGGAGGGTCGGTCAGCCCGGTCCTTGCCCGCAAGATGATTGCCGACAAGTACGAAGTCGACCCCGACACGGTCCACAAGGAAGAGATCGACAAGGGCCAGTTCATCATCGAGTACGAAGGCGGACACAAGGGTATCTCCGTTGACGAGCTCGAAGAGCACGGGTACGGCCGCCGGCCCAACTGCCGCCGGTGCAAGATGAAGATCCCGCGCCAGGCAGACCTCGCGTGCGGTAACTGGGGCGTTATCGGCCCCCGTGCCGGGAAGGCAACCTTTGTTGAAGTATGCAGCGAGAAGGGCGCAAACCTTATTGACGGCGCTGTCAAGAAGGGCATCCTTGCCACCGAACCGCGAACCCCAAGGGTCTTGAGATCCGCGGGAAAGTCGAAGGCGCCATGTTCAAGCTCGGCGACAAGTGCCGGGCAAAAGACTTTGCCGGCCTTGGCGAAGGCAAGGACCGGTTAAAGAAGATCATGGAAGAGACCAGCCGGTGCATCAAGTGCTACTCGTGCATCTCCGCCTGCCCGATCTGCTACTGCGTTGAATGCACCACGAAAAACCCGGTCTATGTGAAGCCCGGCGAGGTTCCGCCAAACTTCATGTTCCACCTGATCCGGTTCGCCCACATCGCGGACTCCTGCGTGAACTGCGGCCAGTGCCAGGAACTCTGCCCTGCGGAGATCCCGAACGCGCTCTTCATGCACGCCCAGCAGGTCGAACTCGAGAAGATGTTCGGCCACGTCCCGGGTGTCTCCATGGAACTGCCGCTCATGGCGTTTGTTGAGGAGAAACAGGAACGGGCCCGGCTCAAGAACACCGGCAGCGACATGATCTACGAGAACGTGTTCAACCCGGTGCCAAAGTAATAATTTTTCCCTTTTTTTATCGAGGGATTTTTTTTCACAGATTTCCCGGTTTTTAGAATTTATCCTTTCTATTACAAGTGATAAGAGAAGTTCAGCCGGGTCGCAAATGATGCGATGAGTGCCGTAATCCAAAACGGGAAGTAACACTCTGTTGTGGGGCAAAAAAGCCACGAGACAAGAGACCTTCCTTCTAAACCCGGAAAATAGGAAAAATGAATGATGGTCACCCGCCTCAGGGCCCCTTCGGGGCACGGCGCGGCAAGGAAGTTTTTCCCTGTATGATTTTTAGATTAGTATTCGTCACTGATCCGCCGCGGGGGCGTCCCTTCAGGGGCGGCGGCACTCATCGCAACATTCTGGGAGGGGGGAACGATCTTCCCCTTGCTTTTGAACCCTAGCTGGAAAAAAACTTACCTTCCTTTTTTCTACACCTCATCCGGATACCCCGCAAAATCGCGTATCACTACCGCGGTCATATCCCTTCACCGGATCCCGTGCAGTTTCCTCAGCATCTGCACCCGCTCGCGGGCCCCGGCAGATGGTTCCGGCATCGGCTCCGTACTCCGCCTCCCGCCCACTGCACCGAGGATGGCATTGATGGCGGCGGGCTGGGACGGGCCGTACCCGCCTTCGAGCACGAACGCAGGTGGCAGGTCGAGCGCATCGAGCAGCAGCCCGGCAAAAATGCCGTAATCGGCCGGAACGAGGCCCATGCCGCCGACCGGATCGTCAGCAAGCGCGTCCTGGCCGGCCGAGATGATAAGGAGATCCGGGTGCGCCCGTTCGAGCACCGGGATAATGACCTCTGAAAAGACGTGCACGTAATCCCCGATGGTACTCTTCTGCGGCAGCGGGGCATTTACCGTGTATCCCCGGCGGCGCCGGTCCCGGTCTCGGTTGCCGCACCGGATCGGGGGAAGAAATCCTCCGCGTGGACCGAGCAGTACAGCACCCGGTCGCTCCCGGAGAAGATCTCCTGTGTCCCGTTCCCGTGGTGCACGTCCCAGTCGACAATCGCCACGCGATCCACGGATGCGAGCGCCTTTGCTGCGGCAATTGCCACATTGTTGATGAGGCAGAACCCCATCGCCCAGCCCGACGCGGCGTGGTGGCCCGGGGGACGGACGAGCGCAAAACAGCTCTCGCCGTCCAGCGCACGCTCCGTCGCGGCAATAGCCGAGCCTGCCGCAAACGTTGCGACCTCGTACGACCGCGGGTTGAGGTAGGTATTTGCATCCAGGAATCCCGGCACATACAGGTTCCCGGTAAAGTACCCGCCGGTACACCCGTACTCGTCGACCGTATCGTACGCGGTATGGAGGGTGCACTGCTGGTGCAGCCACGAAAGATAGCCGGGCAGGTGGACACGGCGGAGATCCTCTTCGGTTGCAGCCACCGGGTCATGGACGGGGATACCTTCCGGTACCTGTGCAGTAATCGCACGGAGGCGGTCGTAACATTCGATGTGGCCCGGACGGTTGTGGTATTCAAAGACCGGCCCGGTGATAAGGGAACATTTCACAGGAAAACCCGGCTCGTGATCGTGATAGAAGGTTAGTAAGCAGATTCACCAGATGAAGATTATGGATCCGGCAGGGAAACACGCGTTAATTTCAGTACAGCAGAAACAAAGAACCGGGCCGGTCCGGCAGAGTACCACGAGGGAGTTTTGGCATCCGGTATCCCGGTGTCCGACGCAAAAAACGGGTTGTTGTTCTGCAAGGATATGCGGACCAACCGTTTCCCAGTTTATTTTGTGAAAAGTAAAATACGTGTTTAAAACAGCGGATTTCCTGAACAAAACGCGCATAAGGTCATTGACGGAATAGCGCATCTCCGGTCTCCTTTTTGTTTCTGAAGTGAACAACAGGCCGATCTCCCCCGTTACCGGCGTAAACCGGTGTTGCAATACGATGTTTTTATAACCGGGGCACCGGTAAAATGTCCGGAGCCGGCATCAAAAATAAGTTACAAAATGTAATTATTCTCCGGCGTGACACTGACCGGAAAGCATTTAGAAAGGTATTAATAACGACAAAAAGGATGATCAAAATAGCCTATATCGAGCAATATTTGATACTCTCTGGCTGAAAACAGCTGTTCCCGGTTGCCCGAAATAGGTTGAAACGTTTCAAAAGAGGTGTGTTAAAGAATGGTGTTTCATCCACCGGTAGCAATCGTCGCCAAGGCCGGCGATGCCGGGAAATACAAAGTTGGCCTGCCCGCATGGAACATGCTCCTCCGTGGATTCATGTCCGGGGCGTACATCGCGATGGGTGGTGCCCTTGCGACGGTGTGCAGTACGGGTATCTCCTATTCGGCAGCGCAGGTTACTGCGCGGTGCCGTTGCAGGAGGTTTCGCATCAGCGGGTATGACACAGTTGATCCTGGGTGCGGTCTTCCCGGTTGGGCTTATTATCATCGTGCTCACGGGCGCAGAACTCTTCACCGGTGACGCAATGCTCGCCCCGATGGCGGCATTCATCCACAAGGTGAGGCTGGGCACAGGTCCTCAACCTGTGGCTGTGGGTATATATCGGGAACTTCATCGGCGCCGTTGTATGGGCGTATATCTGGCGAACGGACCGTTTGTCTCGTTCGACGCCGCCGGTGCCGGCACGGTCACCGCGTTTGGGACGCGTGCGATAGCAATTGCCGCGGCAAAGACCAGTTACGTGGGAATGATGGGATTCTATTCAGCGTTCCTCAAAGCCATCGCTTGTAACTGGCTTGTCAACCTCGCCATCCTGCTCGGTATATGCGCTGACGACCTGATTGGCAAGTTCTTTGGGATCTGGTTCCCGATCATGGCCTTTGTCTCGAGCGGATTTGAGCACAGTGTCGCGAACATGTATTTCATCCCGGCGGGTATCTTCACTCAGGGGTTCATCACGGACCCGACAAAGATCACCGCAAGCGTGAACTGGGTCACGATGTGGACGAGCAACCTTATCATTGTCACGATCGGTAACATCGTCGGCGGAGTGTTCTTCGTCGGTGTCATCTACTGGGTTGCGTTCAGGAAAGAGATCGCAGCACTGAAGTAGGTAGACTCCCATAACTCTTTTTTAATGAAGATCGGTAATGTCGAAGTGAAGATCTCAATCCTCGCGATTGCGGTCTTTGTGATCTTCACTATTTTTTTACTGGTTGCGTCCGTGTACAGCCCGCAGGTACGGTCGCAGCTCATCTGGCTTATCCCGGGACTGTTTATGCTTCTTGTGATTCCCATTGCCCTCAACTACATGAGCCGCAGTGAGTATGCTGACATTGCGCCGGTCTACGAGGCGGAGGCAAAGACCGTCCGGGTCAAGCTGATAAACGAGAATATGATCGGGAAACCGGTCCGGATCGAGGGAGTCGTAGAAAAAGTGCGGTTCCAGTTCCTGAACCGGCCGCAGTTTATCGTTGCCGACCGGTCGGGCGAGATTGCCGTCAAGATGTTCACGAGCCCTGTCGAGGATATCCACGAGCATGACGTGGTAGAAGTGCTCGGCATGGTGATCCACCGCTATATCGCGGTCGGCGACCCGGTGATCAACTGCGTCTCGATAAAAAGACTTGAGAAGAAGACCGGGCCGGCAAAAGAGCGCTAAACTACCGGGTTTTGTGCAGTTTTTAGTTTCTGGAGATATCCATGTCACAAACCAGATACCCCAGCCGGAAACCCCGCTGCGCCGGGATACCCTTTGGAACTTGCCGTGCCGGGCTTCTCGTTTGGGGGAGCGGCGCTTGCGATCCTCGTGTGGACGAACGGGATCGCCATCGACCTGCGCTTCACGGCGGCAGGCTGCGTGATTGCGTCTGTTGTGCTCGCGTACCTCGCGTGGATCCGGCCAAAGAAGGATATCGTCGCGCTCTCGACCCCCGTCTACGCGATCATCTTCTTTGCGGTGCCGCTTGACGATGCCGTGGCGACGATCATCCTTGAACTGCTCTACGCGGTGAGCCTCTCGATCCTGCTCGTGCGGCTGAAGTACCGGTTCGGGGCTGCCGCTCCCGTCACTGAAGGGGGAGCGCTTGCCGGCCCGCTCAAGGATTACGTGGACAGAACGCACCAGGCCTGCGCCCGCATGCCGACGGCCGCAGCGCACCGGGCGGCGGTTGCGTTCCTGCGTTTTGCCGCCGGTGACTATGGCGATGTGCCACCGGAGGCACACGAGGGAATCCGCGAGCTCGAAGGGTCGGGCTGTGCACCCGCCTTCACGACGGCTTTTGAAATTGTCGCAGAGCAGGCAGAGATCACGGAAAAGTCCCGGCCCAGGTCGGAATGGTACAAGCAGTTTGCTTCCGCTGACGAGGCGCTGCTTGCCCGGCCGCTGCCGCCTTCCTGTAAGAAAAATGACGAAGGGTACGATGCAGGATTCGATGCGGCGCTCGACAACGCGCTGCTCCTGCTCTTTGCTGCTGCGTGGACTGCCTCGGAAGCGGACCGGGCGCACCTGCGTACGGCAGAGGCGTTTGCGGCACGCGTGATCGAAGGATAATCAGGTACGACCGACGCGGTATCGGCCACGTTCTCTCTTTTTTGGGCGCTTTTTTTCTTAGCGTGCGGCCCTGTCGCAGCAACGGCGTCCGGCCTAAAAGGGCAGCCGGAGTGTCAGACCGCCGCCTTCCGGTACAGGTAGGCCATGATCACCGGGGCAAGGATATAGACCCCGGCGCTCCAGCGGATCCCGGCAAGCGCAAAGGCGATCCCGGCAATGGAGAGAACCGGGAAGACCCAGGTCCAGAGGATCTCCCGCCGCATCTGGTCGGGGGGGAGATCCGGGACAAGGACGGCGCTCCGGTTCCGGATATAATACCACTGAAAGAGCGTGATGAGACCTATTATGAGGATGTCAATCTCGAAGATGATGGCGCCGAGCGTATCGTTCGGGTAGTCACCGGCAATATTTGTGGAGAAGGGGACAAGGCAGACGAACGCGAGGGAGGCAATCGTTGTACACAGCAGCAGCCGGTTGAGACCAACGAGGTTGCGAAACTGCTGGTGGTGGAAATACCACAGGATGGCAAGGATCGTAAACGCGATGAAATAGTGGAAGAGGTCCGGCAGGATGCTTATGACGATCGGGTAGACCGGCGCAATGTCTTTTGCATGCTCGTACTTGCTCGGGATATCGATCGTGACAACAAGCAGGGTCATCGAGAATGCGTAGATCGCGTCTACGAGCGTCGTGACCCGGTCTTTGGGGATAAAACCCGGGATTACCGTTCTTGCTTCTTCCATGCTCATCCACCCTGCCGTGTTCTCCTGTTTGCCGTAATGAGGTTTAAAACCGGTGAAATTGTCTCCGGTTAGTTTCACCCCCCAACCCGGTATCTTAATAAGATTTCATCACGAGAACTCTTCATCGATCTGATTATAATAGTTCCTCCAGGTGCACCTCAATGGACTCTCCCCCTTTCGAACATCTCGGCAGATTTCTGGAACGGATAAAAAATGTCGGATTCTTTGAGCGTATCTTCTCATGGAAAACGATCGTTTCCCTTGGCTATGACGCATATGGGGAATACCAGCAGATCCAGGAAACCCTGCGAAGAAAAGATCAGGAAATCTCGGAACTTACCACTAAAGTCCGGGACCTCGGAAAAGATCTCGAACAGCAGAGCGAGAACGCAAGCCGGCTCCAGCAGAACCTGGTTGGAGAACAGCAACATTTAGCGGCGTTAAATGATCGGGTCACCGATAAAGAGACACAACGGGCAAAACTGGAGGCCACACTCTCTGAAACACAGACCAATACCGATGCCACCATCCTCCGGTTAAAAGAGGAACTGGTCGGTCTCAAAGCAAAAAACGAGGAACTCACGCGTAAGATCAACGAGCGGGAGAACGAGGCGGGGAGCCTTGCCGAATCTGATAAAAAGAACCGGGAGACCATTGTCCAGATGAGGGCCGATATCTCGGCATCGGAAACAAAATACGAACTGCTCAACATGCAGTTCATCGAGGCGCAGAAAGTCCTTGCGGAGTTCAGGCAGAAAGAAGAGGAGCGTATCCGCGAGCATGACCAGCGAATCACCGAACTTAACTCCCTCAAAAAACAGTTGGATGACGACCGGCTTCGCGTGCAGCAGGAGCGTGACCTGGAGATCCACAAAAAATTCGAGGAGATGGAACAGACCTGGAAGAAGCACGAGGAAGTTGTCGAACAATCCCTGCGATCGATCTGTCAGCGGCACACCATTGAATACTGCGACAAGGAAAAATTCCCCTTCTCAACAAAAAAACCGGACAATGCGGTCATTATTGCTGACCAATACGTGATCTTCGATGCGAAAAGCCCGAAGAATTCTGAAGAACTCACGAATTTCCCGCTCTACATCAAAAGCCAGGCCGAAGCCGCAAAAAAGTATGCAAAAGAAGATAATGTCAAGAAGGATATTTTCCTTGTTGTCCCGGCAAATACCGTTGATTATCTGGAGGACTTCCATCTTGATATGGCGGATTATCAGGTCTATATTGTCACGCTACGATTCCCTTGAACCGATCGTCCTTGCACTCCGGAAGATTGAGGATTACCAGTTCGTTGATCAGTTGAGCCCCGAAGACCGGGAAAATATCTGCCATGTGATCGGTAAGTTCGCCCACGCGACAAAACGCCGCATCCAGATTGATAATTACTTCTTCAATGAGTTCATCGGCCTTCTCCAGAGTTGCAGTTCCCTGCCTGAGGATATCATCAAAAAAGTCGTGGACTACGAGAAAGCGGAAAAGATGAATCCCCCAATGGAGAAGCGCAAGAAGCTGATCCCGATAAAAGAACTTGAACACGATGTTAAGGTCAGCACCAAGGAAGCGGAAGCCCGGGAGATCGATGTGACCGCAGTAACCAAAGAAAAGATCGAGACGATCCCGCTCGACAAGTACCTGGAATAACATCCTGCTTTTTTCTTCCCGGCAGATTGACCTCATATCATGCCAGCACAGTCTTCCCCGGAGTCATGTGATGCGGCGGTCGTGTACCATTATTCGCTCCCCGGGGAACAGCTGGATTCGGTCATCAGCGGTTTTGTCTCCGCTTACGGCAGAGGATCCTTTCACCAGCTGGTTCCTTCTTCCCACGGAGCGGCTGGTCCTTCAGGTTTCCCGATCCCTGACTGGGAATAATATCCCGTTTATGTCTTCCCGCATCTGTACGCTTGAAGGATTCTGTAAAATCCTGTTTGAAGAGAGCCGGACCACCGAACGGTTCCTGTCAAAGGGCGAAGCGAAGTTGTTGCTCGCGCAGATTCTTGAGGATCTGGCAGCGGATGTCCCGCTCTTTGCCGCACGCGATCACCCGTCATCCGGGACGATCGATGATCTCATGACCTTCATGAATGTCATCCTGACGCGGAAAGTCCCGTTCCCGGAATGTCTTCTGACGCTTGAGAGCGAGAAGAGCGATCAGCTTGACACGATCATCACCGCCTACCGGAACCGGCTGAGGGAACTCGACCTTGTCGACAGCAGTACGATCCTCGAATGGACGATCGATCACCTGTACCGCTCCGGCACTGCCCCGGTCGGGAAGGTCTTTCTCTATGGGTTCCACGATATCCTGCCCCTTGAAGAGGATCTTTTCGGGGCCATACGGGAGCGTGCAGGAAACGTCCGTTTCTCCGTTCCCGATGGCATTGATCCGGGAATTTTCAGGAACCGGCGTGAAGCGGGAGATCTGCCTGCATCAGATGTGGCATCCCTCAAATCAACGATCACCGGTCTCTTTTCAAAAACCGATGCCCTCCAGGCCGGGGATCGATTCCGGGTCCGGACATTTCCCACGCGGTATGCCGAAGTAGCTGGCATCGCGGCAGAGATCAACCGGCTCAACAGCACCATGCCGCTTTCCGATATTGCGGTTGTGTTACCGGAGCTCCGCGAGAATCTCGGGCTCATCGAAGAGGTGTTTGCCGATTTTAGGATCCCGTGGAACGCGGCAGTCGGCCCCCGACTCTCTCAGGCACCGGTGGTCCGGTTCTTCCTGGATATCGCTAGTCTTGCCGCCACCGGGTATACCCGCGAGAATATTGTCCGGGTGATTGCAAGCCCGTTCTTTTGTAAGGGGCCGTTTCCCGGCGGATCAGGATACCTGGATGCGGCCGAAGTCGATCTTGTGTCCCGGTATGCCGGGATCGACGGCCCTCACCCCAACTGGAACAAACAGCTGGCATGGCTCCATGGAGAGATGCAGGACACAGAGAAAGCGAAGAACTTCCCGGGGATCACGGTTCATTCCGTTGAACGTGTCCAGGAAGGACTGGGGATCCTTCTTGCCAGCCTCGATCATCTCGGGAAAAAGAAAAAACTCCGGGATCATATCGACGGACTCATGGAATTTTTGGATCTGTGGAATGTCCCGTACCTCTTTGGCGCACCGGATGATGATCTGAAGGCGCAGGAGATCCGGATTGCTACAGCATTCCGGTCCCGTATTGAGGCTCTCGCCAGGATTGCATGGATGCCGGCCGATACCCCCATCACCGCGTTGGAGTTTTTCCGGCTTATTGCCGCCATTGCCGAGGAGCAGGATAATGCCCTCCGCCCGGATGTTGATGGCGTAGCAGTTCTCGGTCTCCACGAATGCCAGCACCTGAAGTATAGCGTGGTCTTTATTTGCGGCCTCACCGAAGGTGTTGTTCCCCGGCTGACGACCCGGCTTCCGTTCACGAACTCCCTGGAGAACACCCGGTATGGGAACCCGTACGCTTGCCGAGGTGCTCCGGGTCGAACAATATTATTTCATCGCGGCCCTGCTCTCCGCAGAGCAGACGGTATACCTGAGCGCCCCGCTTGCCGATGGGGAAAAATCCCTGCTCACCTCGGCATTTTTTGAGCGGGTCAGGCTGCGGACCGGGGAATGCCCGTGGCCGGTGTCTCCAGAAAATCCCGGCGTGTCCCGGCGGACGGCGGCGATCGTGGCCGGTAACGGGATCCGCGATGAAACCGGCTGCGATGTTCTCGGCCTCATCCCGGGTTCGCAGGACATCGGCGATCTTACCCGGCGCATCAACATGGAACGGTATTACCGGAGGGGCGGATGCGATTCGCCGTACGACGGGATCCTTTCCGGGGACGAGGCGAGCGGGACAGTTCTCGCCGGGCAGTACGGTCCGGATCATGTCTATTCCCCGACAAGCCTTGAGACCTATGCCACGTGCCCGTTTGCCTATTTCCTCAGCCGGGTAATCGGGCTTACTGCCCTGCCGGAGGTGGAGCCGAACCTCTCGGCAAGCGATCGCGGGACTGCCATCCACCATGTCCTCAACACCTTTTACCGGGAGTGGCAGGCCAGCGGCAAAAGAGTCAGTCTCTCCACGCTCGCGGATGCAACAGAGATGATCCTCAGGATCGCAAAGGCCGAACTCGATACGTATTCATTCCAGAGCCCGCTCTGGGATGCAACCAGGATCCAGATGCTTGGCGATCCCCGTACCGGCCCCGGGTGTTTTGAGCGGTTCCTTGCAAGCGAAATACTTGAGGAGAGTTCACCGCTTGTTCCATCGCGGTTTGAGTTCTCCTTTGGCATGGGGACCGAGGCGTCTGACGATCCCGCATCGTCACTGGAACCGGTTGAACTCGCGTCCCCGGACGGCACAAAGAACCTGCGGATACGGGGCGGATCGACCGGATCGATATCACCCCTTCGGGGGAGTTCCTCATCTATGATTACAAGTCCGGCTCCACGCATCCGAAGGCAAAGGATATCGAGGCGGGAACGGCGCTGCAGCTGCCGCTCTACCTCCTGGCATTCGCACAGATCACCGGCTCGCACGGGGTTGGCGGGGGATATTATACCATCCGGCGCGAGGTGGAGCGGAACATCGTCCTTGCAGATTCCGTCGGCAAAAGACCTTTTGATCTCCCGGTTCCGTCCTTCACCGGATTTCGCCGGCACGATCCGGCACTCCCGCGACTGTGCCTTTGCCTACATTGACGGGATACAGAACGGCAGGTTCCCGCTTCCCCCGGAAGAGGAATGCCCGAATACGTATTGCGACTTCAGGCGCATCTGCCGGTTCGATCCCTACCGGATCTTCAGACCGGGGAGGAGACCTGATGGCCGCGACACCCCGGCAGGGCGAGGCGATCACCCTGCACGACAAGAGCATGGTGGTCACTGCCGGCGCCGGGACCGGCAAGACGTACGTGACTTGTACAGAAATATATCGACCTCTTGAAAACACAAGGCGTGAGCGTGCCGCAGATCCTTGCCCTGACGTTTACCGACAAGGCAGCAGCCGAGATGAAGGATCGAATCCGCAAGGAGATCCTCCGCGGGAAGGCCCGCAGTGGGAGAAGGCGGCCGAGGATTTCATGATCGCGCCGGTCCAGACCTTCCATTCCTTCTGCGCACAGGTTCTCGGAGAGTTCCCGATCGAGGCCGGGCTCGAACCCGGCTTTTCTGTCCTTGACGAGCAGCAGGTCTCCCGCATCCACAGCACGGCATACGAGGACCTGATCCATACCCGGCAGGAGAGCCCGGTGAATGCTGCAATCGTCCAGGTCCTTGCCATCACCGAGCAGTACAACCTAAAGACGATCCTTTCTGCACTGTACGCGAAACGGGAACGCTATGCCCGGTTCTTCGCGGCCCTTGGTGAGGATGAGGGCCGGGTGCTTGCAGTCTGGAAGACCGAGGTCGATAGCATTCCGCGATGAGGAGATTCGTGCGCTGCGAAAGGATCCCTCGTTCTCCTCACTGCTCCGTACGCTGCTTGCCCTTGCTGCCGCGTACGAGGGCGTGGATGACAAGGCGGCATCTCTTCCTGCAGGAGATCCGGCCGCTGCTTTCTGCTGCTTGGAAACACCGGCGACCCGGAGGAATTCTGCCGGGCGGCGCTTGAACTTGCCGAAAAGAGACCGGGCAATGTCGGGAGCAAAAAGGTCTGGAAGCACGGATGATCTTGCGGAGTTCAAAGGCTGCTGGAAAGATCTTGACCGGGATCCTGAACCGGAAGCACTCCCTCTTCCTGATGACCATGGATGCCGCCGATCCGGTCATCGCCGGCTCGGTGCAGTTCCTCAAGGCGCTGTCGCTTGTCTTCTCCCGGTATGCAGAATTGGTCGGCAGCGGGAAGGCGGCACTTGGCGGCCTTGACTTTGCCGACCTGATCCTCCATGCACGAACATTATTCCTCGAACAGGGCGACCTTGTTGCAACGCACTTCATGCCCCGGTTCCGGTACATCCTTGTCGATGAGTTCCAGGACACGGACCTGTCGCAGGCCGATATCATCCGGGCGATTGTCGGGACACCGTCGCCAGAAACCGACTGCCTCTTTATTGTCGGCGACCCCAAGCAGTCGATCTATCTCTTCCGCGACGCAGACGTGACGCGCTTTAAGGAGGCCCAGGAGGTGATCACGACTGCGTGCAGGGGCCGGATGGTGAACGCTTGACACCGAACTTCCGGAGCACAAAGGAAGTGATCGGCCTTGCAAACATTATCTTCTCCCGGCTGCTTGCCTCGGCAGAGAAGCCGTGGGAGTTCGGGTATGAGCCGGTCGGGATTGCCGATAACCGGGCCGGTCATACCGGCTCGGTGGAACTGCTTCTCCCGCCCAAGGGGAGCGATGCGGCCGGAACCAAACGGAGCGAGGCCGGCATGGTGGCCCGGCGGATTCACAGCATCGCAAATGCGCAGCCGCTTTCTGTGTACGAAGAACTGCCCGACCATTCGTTTGTCTCACCGCCCGGCCCGGTACGGCGATATCGCGATTCTGCTCGAAGCAGCGGACGAACCTCTCGTATTACCTTGCGGCTCTCGGCGAGTACGGGATCCCGTTCTATGTCCACGGCGGAACCGGGTTCTACCACCGGGCAGGAAGTGTATGATCTCGCAAACATCCTTTCGTTCCTTGAACACCGGCACGACAATGTGAGCCTTGCCGGATCCTGCGGTCGCCGTACTTCGGGCTCCCGGATACGGAACTCTTCTGGATTGCACAGGAACGCGGGAATACGCTCTGGGACAAGCTCGGGAAATACGCTGAAACTGGAGGGCCGGCAACATACGCACGCGACCTGCTCGTTTCGTGGCAGCAGTACCCGGCCATGTCGGGCTTGTCGCACTGCTCCGCCGGATCCTGTACAGAGTTCCGGGGTCTGCACCGTGTATGCTGCGCTCCCGGCCGGGGAACAGGTCCTCGCAAATATCGAGAAGCTCGTGACTCTGGCCCGGAGCCGCGAGGAGGCCGGGCCGTACGCCCTTGCCGATTTTACCGCGGACATCCGGAGGCGATGGATGAGGACGAGCGCGAAGGCGAGGCGCAGCTCGATGCGCTTGCCAAGAACGCGGTCAACATCATGACTGTGCATGCGGCAAAGGGCCTGGAGTTCCCGATGGTTTTCGTGCCGGACATGGGCGCGTCCTTCCGCGAGACCTATCCCCCGATCATGATCGGCGAGAACCCGCTGGTGGTGGGCGTGAAGGTCCCGAATCCTGCGGACAATTTTGCCATGACCGAGAGCGCCGTGCTCCTTACCCTGCGCGAGCAGCAGCGCCAGAAGGAGCGGGCCGAGAGGAAACGGCTGCTCTACGTTGCCCTGACCCGGGCCCGCGATCATCTCTTCATGTGCGGGACGGCGCCGGGGATGCCGGGCTCTGGTCCGATCTCGCCCGGTCCCGGATCGAGTGGATCTTCACGGCGCTTGGCGTGACCGGGGATGCGATTCTGGCGGGCTGCCTTACGCTGCCGGACGGTGTCCGGCTTTCGATTATCTCTGACCCGGCGGCGGTCCCCGCCAGAGACCGGGCGGGTTGAGCCCTCCCTGATTGTTGTCCCGGATGAATGTGCAGGAAAAGCCGGGACCCGGGCGGAGCCGGTGTACATGACCGGGCCGGCGCGGGAAAATGTTGTTTCCGTTTCGGAGCTGGAGCGGGGAACAGCGGTAGGATCGGCGCTGGCCCGGGAACCGGTGGCATCGAATACCTGCCGGGCGTTGAAGGCACAACGAAAGGCACGATCATCCACGAAGTCCTGCGGGGCCGGGATGCGGCGACCGTGCTCAAAGAGTACGGGCAATTTTCGGAGGAGCATGTCCGGCACTGCAACGAGATCCGTTACCGGTTCCTTTCGTCCGATCTCATGAAGCGGGTGAAGCGGTCATATTGCGAAGTGCCGTTCGTGATCACGCGGGAGGGACAGTCCGTGACCGGGAAAATCGACCGGCTCCTGGAACGTGACGATGGCTCGTGGGCCGTGATCGATTACAAGAGCAAGGCGGCCGGGCCGGTAGGGTATGCGGTGCTCGCGGAGGAGTACCCGGAAGTCGATGGAGATCTATTGTGAGGCGGCGAGGCAACTGGTGCCCGAAAAGGAGGTTGCCGCTTATTTGTATTTCACGGAAACCGGGGAATTTTTGCCGATGAGGCCCTGAAATAATTTGGTTTGTTTTTTCTAAACCCATCGAATTCGATGGGATTAAAATTTCGGGTTTTCCCTTACCCATATCCTTATTGTAGCAGAATCTCCAACACCTTACTAACAGGAGCCGATCTGCATGCCCGAACTTGCCGTACCGCGATCCCGTAAAAATCCGGTCGTAAAAAAACTCGCAGCAGCAGCCCCGGCACTTTGTTTACGGTATGGCGTGGAACGGATCGGCATCTTCGGGTCGTTTGCCCGGGGCGAGCAGAGACCCGGAAGCGATATCGATGTGCTTGTGGAGTTTACGGCAGGGCATGCGACACTCAGGAATTTTGTCGGTCTTGCGGATCATCTTGAAGCGCTCTTCAAACGCAAAGTCGATCTGTCCACCCGGGAAGGGCTTGACCGGGTACATCGGCCGCATATCGAGGCTGAGGTGATCTGGGTTGAAGGATGACCGGGTCTACCTTCGGCATATCCTTGACGAGATTGCATTCCTTAAAAGAATCTGCACGGGCCGCTGTATGGAGAGTCTGATCAATGATGATTATTTTGCGCATGCCGTACGGAGTGCGATCGAAGTCATTGGTGAAGCGACAAAGAATGTGCCGGACCGGATTAAATCCGAAAGCCCGGAGATCCCGTGGAAGGAGATGGCGGCGCTCCGCGACCGGGTTATCCACGGGTATTTCCGGATTATTATTCGATTGTCTGGAATGTGATCAGACAGAGCTCCTGGGATCGAGCCAAAGGTTGCGGCCCTCCTTAAAAAGATGGATCGCGGATCGCGGTAACCTGCCGGGTTCCCCGACTGGGTTGGGAACACCGACGATTTTTTGGGAGAAACATCGGTGATTTTCAACCCCCAAAACAGCCCTTCTTTTCTTTGCCACGTGCTGGAACCCAGCTGACCCTGAGAATCTGCCTCCCAAAAGCGTACAAAAGCGTTTTGTACAGTCCGCGCAAAATGCCCGGTTTGCCCTAAATCGGGAGTATCAGGCGATTCCTGAAAAAGTGTGTAAAAGTGCGCCTGTTTTTGCACAAACTTCCGGAAAATGGGGTCCGGAGGAGTAATCCGGGGCCGTACCGGGCCGGATTTGAGGGTATTTTCCTGCGAGTGATCGGAAAAACCAGAACCCACCATCCGAAAATACCGTATCCCGGATTGGCGATCCGGCGATCCCGTTTTCCGGTTCCACAGGAAATGATGCCCACGCCCACGGAAGAAAGGGCATTCCAGATTTATTTTCAAAAACCGGGTAAAAAGAAGGCCACTTAAACCTGCACTACAGCGGGCCTGTACGGGCCACGGTTTTCCGGAGGGGTTATTGTATATGGGAGGGGCTAAAAAGGGCGCTATTGGCTCCGAGACTCACCGGGTCGGGATGCGGGACCTTGCTTAAAAAAGAAGGGGAATTTTTTACGCCTTCAAATCCTGTTGAGAGCCAAATGATTTTATCAGCCCTTCAAAATTCTTCGGAGTATATTTCCTGAATTCCTCTTCACGGACTAATAACCATCGATAGGTAACCGGAGATTGGATTTTGTTGATATCCTTACACCATTGGTCTAACCGGGCAATTTTGGGTTCAACATCTAAATCTTCGAGCCCCTTTGTCTCAATAACGAAAATTTCCTTTTCGGACTTTTTGACGATAAAATCCGGATAATAATTTCGTGATATCTCCTTGGTGATTCTGGTAATCTATCTTCAGGTTGACCGCGAAATAATTCTTGGCATAGGAAATAATATCGTCGCAGTTCTCAAGGAAACCGGCAAATTCCAGTTCTAAATCGACTATCCCCAATTATTTTATTGAACACGCTCTTCTTCGGCAGCAGATATCCTTGATCTTTTGTAACGAATGGCCGACACTGGCTGATCTTTATGTAATCCCTGATCTCTGCCTCCCCTTTCTCAGTGACGGTGAGTTCATTGATTTTCTTTCTTAAATGTTTCAATAATCGTTTTCGTGACCTCAATTTCCGAGAGGTTACGAAGAGGTTGAGATTCTCGATATCAGACTTCGTGATCGAAGAGTTGGGTTCGGATGAATGTCTTGACTTTCCCATACAGGATATCGTATCCGCTCACCAGACGGAGTTCTCTCATGATGACCTGCGAGAAATAGCCGACAACGCTCTGATAGTTTGCGACAATGGTGCTGTCGAGTATGGTCTTATGGGTAATTTTTTCCGTGGTGATGTCCCTGAAAATGATCTCCCGCTGCTGCTCTTCACTAAATTCTTATTACCGGGAATTTTTTGTTGCCAAACCGTGTGATATCAAGATCGGAGAAATTCTTGTATTCCCGAACTATTCTCGGGGAGAGAACAGGGATCTGTATATCCAGACTGATCGATATCTTTTCTGGAGTTTTCCCGGTCAACTTCAATCACGAGCGGGGCTTTTGGTGCGGTCCCTTCTCCCATCTTTCGCTTGTCAAGTTCGACACCTTCGTTCTTGATGGACTCCACGAAGTCCATGAACGCATCGGTACCGATGACACTCACCATTTCCTCAATCTCGTTCCTGACCACGGTACATCCGCCTCAGGCCCCGGCCCAATGTCTGCTCCGGCAAAATATTACTTTTTGAACTGTATGCCCTCAGTCCCACGATGGTTGTGACATTTTTCACGTCCCAGCCTTCCTTCAGGACGAGAACGGATACGATTGCCTTGTACCGGTTATCGGATAAGTCTACTTCATTGGCGGCTTTCCGGAGTTTTTTGAGTTCCTCATTCTTCTTACCGGAACTTGATCTCGGATATCTCACCCATTATTCTTTGTATGGATGACGAGGACGGCCCCGTTCAGCTCCGGATACCGGTTTTCCAGATATTGGTGCGACTTCATCACAGTTCTTGGTGTCATCGGTCATTACGAAGAGGACTGCTTTCTTCCCGAATTTCTGGTGCACATCGTAGACTTTCTTCCATTCGAGATAGCCAAGGTGGATATAGTCTTCGTACTTCTCGGAATATTTCGAGCTCTTCTTTCGCTAGTTTTGCCCTGCTCGCAGCATCAGGGAAGGACCGGGTGCTTGACGATATTCTGGGAGATTGCTTCGACCAGCGGGTAATCCGATACGGTCTGGACGAAGATCGCCCCGTTCGTATGGCGCGGCGTTGCGGTGACATCGATCTGCATTGCAAGCCTGCTGTCTTTCTGGAGGAGCCGGTTGTGGATGTCCTGAATGGACTTGAACCACGCAAGTTTCTCGTCATGAACATGGTGCGCCTCATCGTTCATGATCAGCAATTCGTCGATGTCCCGGACAATATCGCCGAGATCGAGTTTTGAATCGGTCGTTGCGCCGACCGGTTTTTTCCCAAGGAAATAATCCATCGTGTCCTCATCCTCGGACGAGGATTCCTTGTTGTTGCTATCATAAACCCGGTGAATGTTCGTCAGGAAGATATTACCGGTTTTCCGGGTGATGTGGACATCGTCCTGGATGTGGAGCGTGAGCTGGAAGTCGTTTCTCCAGTCCTGCCCGGCATAGCCGTTCTCCGGGAGGACAGGATCTTTGAAGAAAAATTTTCAGGCCGTCGAAATCGGCCCGTATCCGGTCAAGCACAATGATGTTGGGAGTGATGAGAAGGAAGTTCCGGGCAAGGGTTGAATCCTCTTCGTAGGTTTTGTGAAAAAAACTCCACGCAAGGAGGAGACCCAGTACTTTGGTCTTGCCGCTGCCGGTTGCCATCTTGATGACGTACCGGTTCATGTCTCATTGAACATGCCTGCCGAGACTGCCCCGGAACTGTCGTACCGGAGAAGATCGTACTTGTCCTTGATCTGTGCGATCTCATAGAGGTAGATGATTGTCTCAACGGCTTCTCGCTGCGCGAAGTAATACCGGAACTGGATTAAGGTTCCATCGGCCTGCTCTTCGTAGTGATCGGTTGCAAACCACCAGTTAAGGAGCGCGGCACTTGTCGCACTCGCACCGTCATACCCGCTGTCCCGCCAGGTCTTGACTTTCTTCCTGAGTTCGGCAACGAGCGGCGGAAGAAGTTTTTCCGCCCCCTGCGCCCGCAAGGTTTCATCGGCAGGGAAACCACCGGATTGCCGGGTCGAGCACGACATAGGGATCGGCAGGGAAACCGGGATGGAGTGCCATGTTATTTTCCCCCGCTGATCAGTTTGACATTTTTGTCCTGTGTAAGCAGGGTCATCTGGTGGATGGCGATGGCGTTAAGTTTTTCCAGCCGTTCTGCCTGCGGAAGTTTCTCGCCGATGAAATGGGCGTTGAGGTTTTCAAGGTTGGAGAGGCAGACAGACTGCGAGATGTCGGCAAAATCCCGGATGTTTCCCTTTTTGTCCGGGTTGTTATCCCGCCATTCCTTTGCGGTGAGCCCGAAAAGCGCCATGTTGAGAAGATCGGCTTCTGATGCGTACACCCGGTTGATCTGCGATTTTTTGAGTTCTGCCGGGATCAGGTTCTCTTTGATCGCATCCGTGTGAATCCGGTAGTTGATCTTCACGAGGTTACGCCGGATGTCCCAGCCGAGTTGTTTATGTTCCTCATCCTTGAGGCGCTGGAATTCCTTGATGAGGTAGAGTTTGAATTCTACGGAGATCCACGAGGCGAACTCGAATGCAATATCCTTGTGGGCGAACGTACCGCCATACCGTCCCGGTTTTTGAGATAAGCCCGATGGCATGGGTCTTTTCGATCCATTGCTTCGCCGTAAGGATGAAACTGTTGAGCCCGGCTTGTTTTCTAATCCCATCGAATTCGATGGGATTAAAATCCGGGTTGTTGAGCTGCTCCCAGATGCCGATAAACTCAATGGTGTTACGGTTCCGTAGCCAGTTCTGGATCAGGTAATCTGTCCTGTCGGGATCTTTGTAGCGTGCAATGTCGGTAATACAAATATAGTCCTCATCGTTCTGGACATACACTGCCACTTCCTTGTTGAGGACATTGATCTTTGCCATCATTTACCCCCGATATTCACATCGAGGATCTTCATGGTATCGTTGCCGAAGATATCAACGACTTTGACGGCGATCTTCCTTCGGCCGGGCGGGCATTCCCGGAAGATGCTTGTAAGTTCAAGGCTCCGGTCTTTCTTGGTACGGAATGACTGCCACTCGTTCTCAAAGATGTAATCGCCGGTCCAGTGCTCTTCAATTTCCCCGTCCGGGTTCTTGATCCGGATGATCTCCCGTTTGCTTTCGAAGTCGAAGTCCACCGACCAGTAATCGATCCAGTCCGTCCATGACTGCGTGAGCGGAACATTTCGCACGATGCCGCTCTTCTCTTTGATCACCTTGATGATCTGACCGTTCTCGACCACGATTTTGTTAGTACCATCCTTGATCTCGGCTGCGGCTTTCTTGCAGGTATCCTGCTGATAATGGACGGAGAAATCCGAGAGTTCGATTGCTATTGAATTTCCTTTGTAGTGCGGGGTGACTTCGATGTATGCAACATCATGGAAGACTACCTGGTTCTTCTCGACTGCCCGTTTGTCGAAGACCTCGCGGGGGATGCATTTGAGTGCGAGATCAATTCCTTTTGCCTTTGCTTCTTCCTGCACGGCGGGGAAGAGCCCCATCTCGAACTCGAAGCCGAGGATATCAACCTTGGTGATGTACTTTTGCCGGCATTCGCTGATCACTTCTTCGACAAAAAGCCTTGTTACCGGAAAGTTGACCGGGCCAACCGCCACGAGCCGGTTTAATTTTTTGCCGCTGAAGGTCTCGAAATTTTTCACCGGTTCTGCACGGTAGGCGCGGAGGATGAGATCGACAAACGCCTGCTCTTTCTTTTCGAGTTGTTTTCTCTTCTCTTCATCGCGGAGGCTCTCGTTGATGCCGATGTAATGCTGGCGCTCATACTTACCGAGGTTGAGAATTTCGAAGGCACGGAAGTCTTTTCCCGCGTTCTTCATCTCACGCTGGACACCAATCATCCGCTTGCGGGTCGTGTGGATCGCGAACTTTCCGAGATCGGAGCCGATCCATTTCCGCCCGAGTTTCTCTGCAACAGCAAGGGTGGTGCCGGAGCCGCAGAAGAAGTCGGCGACGAGATCACTTTCGTTGGAAGAGGCTTTGATAATACGTTCAAGAAGGGCTTCGGGTTTTTGGGTTGCATATGCGGTTCGTTCATCAGACATTGAATTAATGAAATTGATATCAGACCAAATATCATCTAATGGGATACCCGGAATTTCATCTTGATATATTTTTAATCGCATCCCCCCAGTATTTGTGTAGTAGATTTTACCGTCAATTTTTAATTTTTCAATTGTCTCTTTGGTTGTGGCGGTTCCAAGGAATGCATCCTTAAATCTTCGTCCAGTTTTTTCATCAATATGGCAAAATCTTTGTTTGATATATTCATCGGAATAAGGTATGTATTCTACATTATAGAGGAAGGAAGTATTTTTCGAATATATCAAAATATCATCATGGTTTTTACCCATGGCATTCTTTCCTTTAAATCCACTTGAGGTTTGCCTCTTCCAAATTACATGATTTAAAAAATTATTTTTCCCAAAAACTTCGTCAAGTATTAAACGGATATAGACATTTACACGCCAATCACAATGAACATAGATGCAGCCATCCTCCGCAAGCAGATCCCGCATCAGCACCAGCCGCTCATAGATCATCGAGATGAAACTGTCCGCCCCTCTCCCCCAAGTGTCCCGATATGCGATCTCTTCCAGAATCCCCGGCTGCTTTGTGAGCGTCTCGTCCCCGATCTCGATGTTCATCGAGAAATCCGCCCCAACATCGAACGGCGGGTCGATATAGATCAGTTTTATGCCGCCCTGCTTCTCGATCTCTTCCCGGAGCGGGCCGTTTTTCAGGCTGGAGAGGATGAGCTTGTTGTCGCCCCAGATCAGCTTGTTCGTCCAGCCTTTGAGCTGCCTGCCCCGGTCATCGACATCAAATAAGGTCTGCTGGATCTTTGTGTCCGTTTCCTTTCGGGGTTCGTCCACCTGCTCGATGATTTGGAAAGGGAGGACAACGTTGCAGACTTCGTTTGTTTTTCCGTTCCAGACAAGTTCGACTTCGCGCTTGTCGCCAAAGAGGAGGAATCGGTAGGAATCCGGGAGGGGTTTTCCGGATTCGAGGTACCGGTTGATGTCCCGGATTTCGTTATCGGTGAGTTTCATGGGGGGTGCTCGTATATTTCCCATTCGACAGGAAGAGCGAAAAAGATTCCGGTAATTCGGGCAGTTAAAAAATTTGTTTGATTACACATTTCATCACGATTTATTTTGTTAAACCCCTGAGGTTGATAATTCCGGAGTTGATACGATCTCTGATTTAGCGCCATCATAAAATGAAACTTTATTATCTTTAAGGGCCTTAAAAAAAGGATCTTCTTCGAGATAATCTTTGGAAGGTTTTATCCATTCTTTTATTACTGCTTCATATGCTAAAAGCCAATGATCATCATACAATTGTTCTTTAGCCATGTAATTTTTCCACCTCTCGTCATTTATTGATGTGGAGATTAAACCCCTCTCTCGTAAATCAAGAACTAACAAGACAATAATGGGATTATCCATCTTTGAAAGAAGTGAATCTAGATCTTTATTTAATTTTATTTCAAATTCTTTTGCCAGCCAAAGGGCCCATGAGACTTCATAATGATTTGAATATTTTGCATGAATCCGAATTAATTCCGATAATGATTTTTCTATCCTTTCAATTTTACCAGCGTATTTCTTTTCTTTATTATCTATTAGGATCCCTGCAACTTCAGACAAACATGAACTTTGAGTCAATGTTGATTTAAGGAGTAAAGATTCAAATAATGGCAGATTATCTTCATATACTGATAAATTATGTATTCTTTTAATGCTGTATTTTAAAATGTAAGAATCTGGAAATTGTACGCAATAATCATTAACTCGACTAAAATAATTGATTAAATCATACCTTTGCATGGAATATTTATTTAAGGGATTTACTTCCGGTACTCTAAAATGAAATTGTCGTATTTCGGGTATCCAAGCAGGTTCTAAAACATAGGGTAATTCCAAAATTTGAATTTTAATTGGATTCATCTCTAATTCATATTCTTTAAAAAGATCTGTTAATTCCTCTAACGCCTTTTCACATTCCTGCTTTTCTTTGAAGAATAAAAGATAATCATCAATTACTCGCAATCCAGAAAGTTTTCCAATCCTGCGTTCCAGTTCTAAATCTATCGTTGTTGTTAGGATTTCCGCTATAATTAACGATGTATCGGGACCTATTGGAATTCCTAATGTTTGTCCATCCTTAGTGACTGCTCACGGCTCGATCTAATTCATTACCCAATAATTCCGAGGGTTTTCTCTTCTTTTTTGCGTTATTCTTACCATGAAGAGCCCACGCAATACTATGTGTGTAAAGGGTTGGATAATATCGAGAGATATCAGTCTTTAATGCAAAACTAAATTCTGTTGAAATTAATGCTATTTCTTGCTCATTGTTTATGGTATGTTTTATTTGATCAAAAGAACGACTGTCTTTTCTCTTCCTTTGGATTGGGATAACCGGTCGTGATATTGAAATCGGAGATTTTTGAATGTGTTTTTCTATTTCAGTCCAATTCTTTTCAATAATATTGGACAAAATAATTTGGTAGAACGGATTGGGAATGCTCAAAACTCTTCTTAAATTCTTTACACGAGGGACCGAGTAATATACGCATTTACTTTCAGGTCTATTCAGCTCATCATCTTTTCCTTTCAATCTATTTTTATTAACCCACTCATTAAGCCATCTTTCAAATTTTCCCTTTTTGGTATTCCCAACAAATTTTCCGAGTGATGTTGCTTGAAAAGGAGGAGGTAGTTCTGCAGGGAAATATCCGTATTGAATTAGATCTTTGGCTTTGAGCATTTATGGTATATTCAAACTTTAATCTAAAAAGATTATCTATAAAAAAGTAGGGATCTATTTTCCATAATTATTTGCGAATTGTAGAGTCCGGATTAACCTCTGCAAACTTACAACTCACACATTCCCTCTTGCGCCGGCCGGGCCAAAAATTCCGTAAGGCCCGGATCCCGGAATCATCCACAACCCCTCCCAGCCAACAAGGGGGGAGGGTACCCCCCACCTTTACGCACACAAAGGGAGGAGGGGTGCCCCCCTTTTAAAAAAATAATGGGTGGGGGGGTGATCCCCCCTGTCAGGCCAAAGTGGGGGAGGGGGTACCCCCTCACCCCCCTCCCCCCTCCGGCCGTCTCCGGCACGCACGCTCCGTCAGGGACTCCACGCGAAATGCAGGATTGTGGCGCTGGAACCGTAGGGGGGTACCCCCCACCTTCACGCACACAAGGGGAGGGGGGTGATCCCCCTTTTAAAAAATAATGGGTGGGGGGGTGGCCCCCTCCGGGAAAAAAGATGATGGGGGGGTAGGGGGATCACCCCCCTCCCCCATGATCGCGAGCGGGATATCGTGGGCAAACTTTTGTTCACGGATCGCAAACATTTTGTTCATGAAGCGTGAACTATTGGTTCAGGGACTATGAACAAAAAACTGCATGATCTCTCCGCACTCTTCCGGACCAGAGAACGTGTCGCCCTGCTCCGTGCCACCCTGCTTGTACCGGCCTGCACCGTGCAGCAGATCGCCACAAAGACCGGGTTGTCGAAAGGACTCGTCTCGCCATATCTTTCCCTGCTCGAACGCGAAGGGCTGCTCGGAACAGACCGACCGCATGTACCGGCTGGCATTTTCACCGGTGACAGTCGCGGTAAAACGATTGCTCAACACCGATCTTGTCGCTTCCGTATTCCAAAAACCTGCATGGGCTTTGGGCATTGGCATCTACGGGAGCTGGGCTCTGGGGACAAATACGGAGGAGAGCGATATCGATCTCTGGGTGTACGTAAAGACCCTGCCAAAAGGTGTGATGGTCGCAGAGCTTGAGCGGAAGGTGTCGCGTGCAGTTTCTGCCGAAGCTCATCTCCTTGTCCTGACAAAAGAGAAAATTTCCCACCTGAAAGATGCCGATGAACCGTTTTACCGGTCGTTTGTACAACAGGCAATCACGCTCGAAGGTGAGTTCCCTGACCCGTCTTGATGAATGTTACGAACGCGGGCTCCTGCGGAAGGTTGCACCCTCAAATGAGAAAGCACTGCAGTCCATAGCACAGGCCCGCGAGTGGGTAACGGAGGCCGGGTATGACTGTGACGCCGGCGCGGTACGGTCTGCCCTCATGGCGGCATACATGGGATATTTCCACGCGGCCCGAGCGGTTCTCATCCGTGACGGGATCCGGGAGAAAAGCCATTACTGCATTGGCGTGTATCTCGAATCTTACCAAAAAGCAGGACACTTGGAAGATGAATGGGTACTACAGTTCGATCACATGCGGGGTCTTCGGCAGGACGATCAGTACAGCCTGGATGCACGCCCGGGCCGGGATGAGGTACGGCAGGCCGTATCAGATGCCCAAAAATTTATCGACCGCATGGACCGGCTCATCAAAACTCCTCGATAGTTGTTCTTCACGGCGAACCGCAGGGATATTTCTGCCCGGCCTTTTTTTTAACAATCCCGCGGATGGAAAAAATCGCTCATCCGGATTATGCAGGAAAAGCGTCAGGAACCTGAGCCCGGGGGTGCCCGCAATTTATAAAAAATCCGGGTGGGGGGTGGTCCCCGTTTCCGGTCTCCATGGGGGAGGGGTACCCCTCACCCACCTCCCGCCACGCGATCGTTTCCGGCACGCACGCTCCGTCTGAGGCTCCACACAAAATGCCGGATTATTGCGCCGGGCCCTGAAGGGGGTACCCCTACCCCCCCCCGTACAAGAAGGGGGGAGGGTGATCCCCGTTTAGAAAAAATGAGGGAGGGGGGGTGGCCCCCTCCGGGAAAAAAGATGATGGGGAAGGTAGGGTGATCACCCCCCACCCCACTCATTCCACAACCGACTCAGACCGTAAAGACCCGGCTCATCACGGCATTTTCATTCACGGGCAAGCTCTTCATCGATCTCCCCTATTCCGCCTTCGATAAGATCCTGTGAAATTGTGGCAACCTTATCGAATCGTATCACGGATGATCGCTTGAGCCCGGTGCCGGCAAACGAGGGATGATCTGAGGAGATGAGAAGATCGGCGTCCGACCGGTGTTTCGGAATCCGTGACGAAATAAATGCCACAATAACATCCTGGTCGCTTTCATGGATAACAAGCGCAGGCCGAAGTTTTAATCCGCTTAAGGTCCTTGAAGGGAAAATGGATCAGGATAATGGAACCTTTCATCGGTATCGCACTTTGATATCGGCAACCGTAGAGAGATCCGGTTCGTTCTCAAGAAAACCCGAGAGCGAATATTCCTCTACTGCGTACAGGGCATCCTTTGCGGTGTCCTCGACTCCCGCGGACGACTTCACCGTTTTTTTAGCGAGATGGCTCTTTGTCACCCGGGATGCGGCTTGCGCAGTCATGATACAATGACTTGTTCCTGAGTATCTATTATGGTTTCGGATCCGGTACCCGTCATTATTCCGATGTCTGACGGGAGAACCATTGGATCCGGCCGACCCCCAAATGGGCCTTCCTTTCATTCCCGCGTCCCCCAGCCCAGCTCATAACAAGATCGGGCCTCCAAACAAGCCTAAATACGCTTGTCCGGAATTCCTGTTTCTCCGTCGTAAATTCTATAGAAAAACACGAAATTAATCAAAAACTGACTTGGTTTTTTGCGAAACTGACTTGTTTTTGGTGAGGATTTACACCTTCACGAACGAGGTCTCCGACGGAGAAGTGATCCTCCCGGAATGCATGTCTCAAAAGAGTGGTTGTCCCCTCCCGTGACACATGTCAGACAATATGGAGAATCGCCGGCAAATAAGATCTCCTGAAACATCATGCAGAAAAAAGCAAATATGAATCTGTCCGAATTAACCTCAATGTTCCTCTTCCTCGACACCGAAACCACCGGCCTCCCCAGATACTCCGCAACAAACGACCCCGTCGAAAAATGGCCCCGGGTCGTCCAGCTCGCATGGTCCTTATACGACAGTGAGGGACAGCGGGAAAGCCGGAACAGTTTCATCATTTACCCGACGGACTTTTCCATCCCGGCGGACTCTGCCCGGATTCACGGGATCACGACCGAGCGGGCAAAAGCCGAGGGCGTGTCGCTCTATAAGGTGCTCCCGCAGTTCAATGCCGATGTGGAGAAAGTCCAAACGGTCGTTGCCCATAATCTCGATTTTGACCTGCCGATTGTCACAACGGAATTCCTGCGGTGCAGTCTTGAGACCGGTCTTCGGGAAAAACAATACTTCTGCACCATGAAAACCCCGCAGGTTGTCTCCTGGTGCAAAATTCCCAAGGCCTCCGGGTATGGATACAAGTGGCCGACCTTAAACGAGCTGCACCTCCAGCGGTTCCAGGAAGAATTCACGGACAGCCATAATGCCGGCGCCGATGTGGAAGCGTGTGCGAGATGTTATTTTGAATTGAGGAAGAGGGGGATTATCGGGCAGGATTAGTGTAGTGGGAATGGCTTCACCGGTACCGGGAAACCTTTCCGCTCCTGTACACAAACCCTATTATAATTCGCGACCAAGATCCACGTATACTAAAGGTGAACCGGAATGGTCAGGGCAATCGAATGCATCTATGAGGACAATGTTCTCAAACCGGTGGGAAAGATCCAACTCAAAGAAGGTGAGCGGATCCGGGTGACCATCGAGAAGAAGCTGACTTCGAGCCTATCCGTCTCAAGAAGAAAGTTTCATCGGATCGCATCAGTGACTCTCAAGGATGAGTCATGGACCTCTTCCTAGACACTTCTTTTATTATCCCGCTGATTATTGAGACCGATACAACACGAGAAGGCCCGGGATTTTTTCTCATCGTTTCCGGGTGCCTGTGCTGCAAGCATGTCGGTGTATGAAGAAACCTTCTTTGTCGGACTCCGGCTCATTGCAGAAGATGAATTCGGGGTTACCGGGACCGCGGACCTCAAGAAACATATCCGGGAAAACGGCTACGGGTTTGCTGATGAATTTATCCGCAACCTAAACGAAATTTTTTCGGGGCTTGTGATCGTGCCGGACACGTCGAACCTCACACTTATCGAAAAGACTGCCCGGGCCTATGCCCTCCTTCCCAACGACGCACTGATTGCCGCGACCTGTATTGAACACGCCATCCCGCAGATCGCAACATTTGACAGGGATTTCTCGAAATTGAAAAATCCGTGCCGTATCAAAATTTGAAAAATCCTCATCGGTTCCTCCCAACCGCCGCCTCCGGGCACACTTCCGCAAACTTACAACTCAGGCACTCTCTCTGCGCCGGCCGGGCCGGGAAATCCCCGTATTCGTACGAGACGTTCATCGCCGCAAACTCTCTCGCAATCTGCTCCCGCACATCCCATAACTGCTCCTCATAGAACGCATACGATTTTGTCGCGCCGGTCCTGAGGAACACAAGCTCGGTGCTGATCTCGTCGGCACTCCTGTTGTAGAATTCCGTTGCCCAGAGCACGTAGGCCGCCATCTGGAGTTCCGACTCGTACTCGTCATCGTCTTTCCCGGTCTTCCAGTCGGAGAGGACAATCGTGCCGTCCGGCATCTTCCCGGCAAAATCCACCTTGACCGTCACCTCCGCGTCCCGGATGCTGAAATGATCGAACTGTTCGTGGCGCAGGCATTCGCGTGTTGAATACTCCGGCCATTTTGCAAAGAAGGTGTGGAGGCAGGTCTTCCCGTTCTCTTCGATGTAGGAAAAAAATGAATCCGGGATCTTCTCACCATTGTGGTACTCGGTAAACGTCTCGCCGCCCACGCCCCGGAAGAGCGAGACTTTTTTCATGAATACATTCAATGCCTCGAAAAGGTCCATGGGTTTTTTGTCGCAGGCAAGTTGGATCTGCTGGTCGATGATATCGTGGATGAGCTGGCCCTGGACGACAAACTTGGAGGTGAAGTTCTTGAGATACCGGATTTTTTCCGGATTTACTATCGGATTGGATTTGACGTACAGGGCAATGTACTCGTAATAGTATTGCCGCTGGCACCGGTTCCAGACCCGGTGTTTGGTGAAGGACCAGGAATTGATTTTGAAAAAGAAAGGATCCAGATCAGCCATAGGGTTCTGTTGGAGACGGGAAGGAAATAATTTTGCATTTTTTTTGGAGTGATATTGGCTTTCACCAGCCCATCCGGATACCACCAGATGTAGCCCGGCCATGATGCTTTACCTTGATAACTCCATTACCTCGTGTCGAATCCTGCCCCAACCCGGGCCCGGATCGGTACTTTTTCACCCCAAAAATACGCCCGATACGGCCCCGGATTCCCCACAACCCGCTCCGGAAAACCCTGCAAAACGCCCGGATTTTGGGGTTATCCGGAAGTCAGATATACAGGGTTATTTTGCAAAAATATCGCGTATTTATCCCCCGATTCCGACCCTCAAGATCTGGGTGAGTTTTCATTTCCGGCCTACGTGGGCCTGATCAATAAGAGATCTGCCGCTGTAACGCGATAGCGGCCGTTTCCTGAGCGGGGTCGGAATCCGGCAGTTTTAGGGGGGTATTTTGGCGGGAAAACGGCGATTCTGGGCGGGATTTTACCGTCGGAGATGTCAAACCCCGGACCCCGAAGACCGGGCACTGGTTTTTGCGGAACGGTAATGTTTCGTGAAAATACGGATGAGGTACAGGATTTTTTTTGGTTCAGGGACTAAAAAACGTCCTGACCGGTTCCTGAAGCGTACTCACATTTTCCGTTGTGACCATGCTGACATGCGAGCCGGTAACCCGATCATAGGTCCCGATGTAGAGTTCCCGGAAGGTGATATCCGGGTTTGCCCGGATAAGACCCACGGCCTCGTGCGTGAATTCGTCAGAGAGCCACTGCCTGATGTCCATATCGTAGACATCTCCAAGCGATGGCTCGCTGCTGGAAGCGCCCGTGAGATAGAGGATCCCCGGGGCCGTTGCGTTTGATGCAATGCTCTTGCCAAAACAGGTGTCGACCATAAAAACCATCTGCCGGTATTTTTGTTCCCGGTTCATCGTACTTGTCACATTGGTAAAATCAGCCGTTGTGAACCTGTCGTTTCCCGGAAAGAGGACAGCGCCCGGATCGCCGTGGCTCGCGACATATACAAATACATCGGTACTTGCGTTGCTCTCCAGCACTACCGGTGTCGATCCGGTCTTTGTGCCGATCAGGACATTTGTAAATGCGGCAGCGGTCACCTGGGAACCGGTGTAATCCACCTCAGCCCCGGCCCGGATATTTTCTCCTTTCGGGAGACTGTGGACATTCCCTTTAAGGGGATTCTGGACATTTGTCGGGATATCATCGTACAGCATGAGGATGATATGATCGTCGGGGACACCGTTTGCGCGGAGCATGGTGTACATGGTCAGTGCATCAGCCTCGTGCCGGTAGTTGCTCCAGCCCTGTGACGGCCCGACAATGACGGCCCAAAAATCCTTTTTTACCGGTCCGGAACTACCTGATTCCGTCACAGATGATGCCGGTGACAGGAAGGTATCTGAAGCCCTGCTCCAGGCAACCGGTGTCCCGGTCGTACCGGGCTTTGCCGACCCAAAGGCAGCGATTGTCCGGAAACTCCCGTTTTCGACAACCCAGTGCGAGTAATACATGACGAGCGGGTCGACACCTGCCTCCGGGTCATAGATGAGCGGTCCGCTTGCACCACTGATCCTGGGAGACTCCCCTTTCTGTATCGCAAGGATGGCATTATGCATCCCGGTTGCATTCCAGCTTTCCGGAGTCCCGTTTCCGTTCACCACATGACGGATCGAATCCTCCGGGGACTCTGACAGGGTCGCGTCCTGCCGGGCCGATACATACGCGGCAAGAAGAATGGCATCGTACGCCGGAGCAGCGTAATCCGTAGGGGCGTGGCCGAATTTTTCCTCGTACGCCAGAGTGAAACCTGTCGCCGGGTCGGCCGTGGGGGATGTCCCTTCGATACCTTCGGCAGCAGGACCCAGGGAGTTTATAAGGACAGGTGTTGCCGCTGCATCGGCAAGCATGAGTTTTGTCTTTTTTCCGGATCGATCGATCGCTTTTTTTATCGTTGCTGCATCATCGGGCCCGCACGCAGCAATGAGGTAATCGGGATTTTCCCCGAGGGCCGTTGCAACGTCGGCATCAAGCGAGCCGTTGCCCGGGTCGAATTGCTGTACCGAGACAAGATCGAGACCGGACTCTGTAGCAAAGAACCCGGTCCAGTCATAGAATGTCTGCCCGTACGTGGTGTTCTCTGAAAGGAGGGCAACCCGTCGGGCACCGTTCTCTTTGGTAAGGGAGACGATTACTTTTACCTGAGTCTACATCACCCTGGGCCGTCCGCCAGAAGTACCCGTTCCCTGCAAAAGCCCGGCTGATATCCCCGGAGGTAGTAAGCGGGCTGATAAGGATCTTGTGCTTTTTAATAAACTCCGGCGCAAGCGTGTACACGTCGTCGCTTGTTGGCGGACCAATCACGATCTGTATTGAAGTATCGTTGAGGAGTTCCCCGGCCATCTGCGTAGTGTTGCCGGTACTTGTGTCTTTGTACACCAGTTCAACCGGCGGGCCGCTTATGCCGCCCTGGCTGTTGATGTTCTCCTGTGCCCATTCGAGGGGCTTTTTGAGCTCGACATCGCCGGTCATGGGAAGGAGGACGCCGATCCGGACTGGCTCATGGGTGTGGCAAATCGTGTACCCGCCATATACTCCGACCGCGACAAGGATAACAAAAAAAAAGACGAGCCAGAGTTTTTTTTGTGGGCGGGGGATTACCATCTGCATTGGAGTGCGCTAAATACGGGATCTCCCCGGGGTCTTTGGTCCTGCGACACTGCCTCTCCGTATGAGAGGGTACGGAAGCGGGCCCTGATAAGGATATCTTCTAAAAAAAATATGAGATCCTCACAAATGAGCAAACGTACGACAATGTGTAGCGGGAACCCATGAAAAACAACAAACCTGACCGGTTGCCCCAGATAAGAATAATGGGTTTCCCGCATTTTTTTTAAAGAGATAGTCCCCGTTCTGCAGAGGACCCGGTGCTCCGGTATGAGAAGATCCCTCCGGAGAACCGATGGGAAAATAAGGGTGCGTTTTTAATGAATCAGAAAAAAGGCGAGGGATTCTCTCCCCTGATCCTTAATTTTTGGTATTCAGCGGCGACTCATCCGTTCCAAGGAACGCGAGAGCATTCTCCCCGTACTCGACCGGTGCATAATGGGACCCGACATGCGGGAGACCCTTGAACCGCACGAGCCACGACCCGTTGATCTGCCCGGCCATCTGCACCGAGACCGGGTCCGGTGTCAGGACATCTGCGGTCCCGACAACGAGCATGACATCCTTGTGGATGCCGGAAAGATTGGTGCAGGTTCCGTTCCACGCGAGATTTGCCTGTGCCTCTTCGCGGATGCCGGCGGGCTGGCCCGGATCGGCCGCTGCTGATTCAATGATACCGAGCAGTTTCTGGGTTTCAGGGAGCCGGACGCTGCACGCTGAAGAATCGAGGATCAGTTTCCGGACGCGGTCGGGATGATCGATTGCCAGTTGCTGGGAGATCGAGGATCCCATGGAAATCCCGTAAACATTCATGCTGTCATACCCGAGAGCAGGCATCAGTGCGGCAGCATCGTCTGCGTACAGGGCAATTGACGGCGTCGCATTATTGTCCGTACTGTTTCCCATCCCCCGGTGATCGTAGATATAGACATGGTATTTTGTGGCAAGGATACCTATGAAGGTCTCGTTCCAGTCAGTCATCGTATTGCCAAATCCCGTAATCATCAGGAGAGGTTCGCCGGCACCGAATTCACGGTACCCGAGCGTGACGCCGTTTACCTGTACATGCTGGACCGGCGTCGCGGTGAACGAAACGGCCGGCGGTTGTCGGGTGTCTGCAGGTGTAGATGATCCCATGACTGAAGTATTGGTACATCCTGCTGCCGCAAGGAAGCAGGTGGTGATAACGAGTGCCAGAATGAAATACTGTGTCTTATTCATACCAAAATCCCCGTAATCGATGAATCAGGAGAAAAAACCCGATGATCTCTTTTTGGGTGGACCCTAAAAAAAGTTACGGGGATTTTTTCGTGCCGGGGAAACCGGCTGTATCCAGCTGCTAAAAAATAATGCCCCCGAACTTTGTGAACATTAGGCTGCGGTATGTTAACACTTTTGTATCAGGGGGTATCCGATAGATCCTGAACAGCCCTCAAATCCGGCATGCACCAGCGCCCCGGCCCCTTAAGCGGGCAGCAAGGCCGGCCCGGCTTTTTAATTGATCCTCTGTATCCTCCCGTCGACCGTCACGTTCACCGGTTGCGGTAATGACCCCACATAGGAAACAAGTGCATCGACATCGGACGGCCCGTAGGTCATGTTCTGTCCTTCCATAAATGTCGTGTACCCGTCCCCGCCCATGGCAAGGTAGCCGACCGTAGAAACAGAGTAGTTCGTGCCCAAGTTTAACGGGACTCCGTGTATCGTCACCGAAGTCACTTTGCTGCCAGCGGGTTGTGCGGCATCATACGTATAGACAAGTCCCGAGACCATGAGATTGTTTTTGGGGAGCGGTTCCTGCCACTGCTGTTCAAGGGCCTGCCGGATCTGGACTCCCGACAGGGTCATCGACATGACCGTCCCGGCAGCCGGCTGGACCGCATACAGGTCGTTCCAGGTGATGGTTCCCTCTGACAGGTCTGCCTGGAGGTCACCGGAGGTCTCAAATCCCACATCGGTTTTCATCGCGGCCCGCTCCCCGTCCGCAACCAGATCGCCCATCGCTGATTCCCCGGCACGGTTCTCGCCCCGGGTAATATTTTGGGCTGCCATGCCAATCATCCGGTTCTCCACCGGGGCAACAGCATTCTGGGCCGTTGCAAGGAGCGCAGTGGCAGCAGGATCCGGGCTGGTGCCGGGAGGCTGATCTGCATAGGCCGGGACAATCTGTGCGGATTTCTCCACGATCTCCTCGCTCGTCCTGTTAATGGTGAGATCGACATCGGCATACCCCCTGCTGTACATATACGCCTGCGTGACGAGCACGGGATTTCCCCCGGCATTGGGCAGGTAGGCGTTGGTAAACTCATGGGTATGGGCGGACAGTACTACGTCAACATCCGGGTCGAGCCGGGAAATAATCCCGGTCACCGCCCCGCTGTTCACGGTTTCGTTCTCTTGCGTGGGGCCGTCATACGGCGTCTGGTTCCCGCCATCGTGAAGAAGGACAACGATCGCATGTATACCTTTTTCCTGGATCTCCGGGATATACCGGTTTATGGAATCGGCTTCGTCCAGGAAGCTCACACCTTCGACATTGGCAGCATTCGTAAGATCGGGGGTGGTTTTGTCATCTGCACCGATGAACGCAACAGGCACCCCGCTGACATTCCGCACGGTATAGGGTGGAAGGATCGGCGTGTTGTTGGCGGTCCAGACCACATTTGCGCAGACATAATCGAATTTCGCACCGGGGTAGGGATCAACGATGTGGGTGATATTTGTTGCCCCGTTCCCCCCGTTTATCTTTCTTATGCAGTTCCGCTATCCCGTTATTGAACTCCTGGTTACCCAGCGTTGCAACCATGTTACAGGAAACATTCGGGGAGTCTGATCCGATGGTACAGTACTGGTTTGCAAAGCTGTTGAAAAACAGCATGGACGGCTCGTCAAGGAGCAGCCCGGATACGGGCGGCGATGACCCGACCACGTCCCCGGGCAGGGCAATGATGGTGCCATCGGCATTCCCGGATGCCATCGCCGATTTGAGATAGGAAGCAAGGACCGGCGCACCCCCGACAGGCCGGTTGTTCAGGGTCTGTCCCGTGGCCATGTGCCCATGGAAATCGTTTACCGCAAGAATTTTTACATGAACTGTTGCGTTTGCATGCGGTGCCGGGACAGGCTCGATAAAGACATCCGGAAAGGAAAACTGTTGCCAGTATAAAAACACAGAGAACGCAGAATCCAACGAGGATCTGCAGCTTGATCGGGATCCTGGCCCGCCGGGAATCGGGAGTCATCGTATCGGACTATTGGTATATGATCATTTAATGATTGAGTTGCTCAGGCGAGCTGATGCGGGGCCCGGAAGTCAGACCGGGTCTCTTCATGTCGTATTTTCGGTAAACGGCCAGCCATTTTACTCTCGCGTGAGTCCGGCCACCTCGCACTCGTGCGCCCAAAGGATCCCATGGTAAACCGGGGCGCCCGGGGGAGTTACTCCCGGTTCTCTGTTGCCACCACGGTCTGTATATCCTGTATCCGCACTGGGGGAGAGCCCCGCTCATGTTCCTGCCGGATGATGCACCATTACATAATGCCAGACACCGGGAAACCGCGATCTTCCCTTCTCGTTTTCCAGAGTAAAAAAGTGCGGTTTAATCCCCGCTCGAACACCGTCGGGGTATTATTGATATCGAGATACTGGCCCTTCTCCCGGGTATAATTCGGCCAGGTCACCTTCATCCCGCCGTTCGGGTTCCCGGTCTTTGCAAACCGGGTCCAGAGATCCACGACGTTTGTCGGCAACCGCCGGATCCGATTTTATCCCGGGCACTCCGAACAACAAGAGCGTCTCGCTGCCATGGAATGCTCCCGTAGGGCTGCCCGGGCATGACATAGCAGTACCGGTACAGGTACGTGTCCGGGCTGATGTCTCCCATCGAGCCCGCGGCAAACTTCACCGAATCGGAAAAATCATAGTCCGTCATGATCTGCGCTAAGCCGGAGCTGGACTTCGGCAGTCGAGTTCGCAGGATATTTTGCAAGGACTGCACCGGCATCCGTCCCGAACCGGCCCCGGATGAAGGTCACGTACTCCGGGACGGTCATGTTCGCGTTCGCCGAGAGCGTGGTCCCGTCATTGGCGTTGTTCCCGATCATGAAGGGAACCGGGTTCTCCCGGTGGGAACGGTACAGGTTGTCCAGGGTATCGGGGAGGATCCACCCGTCGATCGTTGGCTCGAACTGGACGGTGTGGGTGGTCCAGAACCCGGACGACGGTGAAGGCGTGGCATTGATCAGGGCTTCGGGACTCATGGTGCGCATACAGGCAATCGCATCCGGTCCGGAGCAGCCGAGACTTTCTGCATATGCCACGCCGAACTGTTCCGCATCCGCTTTTGGATGGGTGGCGTTGATGATCGCCCCGTCCGCCCAGAAGGGACCGCTCTCGACAATTGCCTGCTGGTAGAGCCCTTTGCTCTCCGGGCTTGCCACGTGGATGAGGACGCTCTCTCCTCCCGCCGACTGCCCGAAGATGGTCACCCGGGACGGGTCGCCGCCGAATGCCCCGATGTTCTTCCGGACCCACGCGAGGGCCGCCTGCTGGTCGAGGATCCCGTAATTGCCCGAGACATTGTGCGCCGACTCGTTGTCCAGCGCCGGGTGGGCAAGGAACCCGAGAGCGCCGAGCCGGTAGTTCGGCGTGACAACGATGACCCCTTTCTGTGCAAGGGTGGTCCCGTTATACGCCGGCATGGAGGAGGCCACACTCTTGAATCCCCCGCCATAGAAAAAGACCATGACCGGCAGTTTTTCGTCAGCACTCTGTGCCGGGGTCCAGACATTGAGGTACAGGCAGTCCTCGCTCATGGCGAGCGGAGCCGTAGATCCCGGCTGGGGACAGGTGGCTGAATACTGTTTTGTTTCCTTTATGCCGTCCCAGGGCTGTACCGGTGCAGGAGGTCTCCACCGCAGATCGCCGGTCGGGGGAGCCGCAAACGGGATGCCGAGATAGACCCGCAGGCCGTCCTGGTTGTATTCCTGAAACATACGCCGGCATCCGTCTTCACAACACCGGATACCGGTTCCTTCTGGGTACATCCTGCAAGGAACAAAAATCCGGTGAGGAGCAGGCAGATGACCAGAACATAACTTGTCAGTTTACGCGTTTGCATACGATTGCATCCCCTCGTTTCCTGTAAAAAGATCCGGGTATTCGCGAAGATGGGCAGATTTTCACCAAACCCAGTTGCTCCATCATTCACCCGTACCGGAGAACTTTTTGTGAATCTTGGGCTGCAGAACAATAATACTATGTTTTTTTTGGTATCTTCACTCGCCGCCCGTCCGCCCCTTATCCACGAGTCCCTCGACCCATGCCCGGTTCGTCCAGAGTGCGCACCCGCCTTTTGTCTCGGTGAGAAGATGGTGGTGCGACCGGATCCGGGAGAGCAGCGGGGACCTGAGGGCTTCGCTGAGGGAGACCCGGGCGAGGTTCGTATCCGAGAACGGCGCTGCCGGACAGGCTTCAAGATCGCCCGAAGCGCTGACATGGATAAATCCCCGGCCGGCCGCAAGGCAGCCCCCGTAGGCATCCTCGTCGCCGGGAAAACCGATAAAGAGTGCAGGATAGTTTTTGTTGAAGCGATCGATGCTCGCGTACAGCGCCGTGCGCCGGCCGTCATCGAGCACCAGTGCCTCCGTGCCCGGCTCGATGGGCATGTACTCGACAAACACAAAGACCCGGGCCCCGGCGGCGAGCATCTCCCGGACAAACCGGTCGGAGGTCACAAGCCCGGCATTGGTGCGGGTGACCGTCACCGAACAGCCAAAGAAGATACCGTTTTGTTTCAGCCGTGCACAGACACAAAGCAACCGGTCGTACACCCCGGCACCCCGGCGAGCATCGGTCTCGTCCCGGAACCCTTCGAAGCTGATCATGGGGATGATGTTTTTTGTTCTGGCAAGTTCCTGCTGCGGCTGCGTCATCGATCAAAAGGCCGTTTGAGAAAACCGGGAAGAGGATCCGGGGGTACGAGCGTGCCAGGCCGGCGATCTCCGCTCTCCGGATCAGGGGCTCTCCCCCGGCAAGGACAATGATCGAGACGCCAAGTTCTGATGCCTCACGGACAAGCGAGGAGAGCCGTTCGGGATCCAGTTCCCGGGCCGGACCGGCATGGGTGCCCCGCTGGTAGCACCCGCGGCAGGCAAGGTTGCACTGCGATGTCACGCTCACGAACAGGGCCGGCGGGACCAGCAGTCCCTCCTTCTCCTGTGCCCCGCGGAGGGCTGCCGCCTTCTTCTGCCACGCGAGGATCCGTGTGCCAGTAAACACCAGCGCCGGATCGGATGCAATGATCCGGAGGGCCTGCACGAGGGCATCGGATATGGACGCATCGAGAAACTCCCGGTAGCACCGGGCCGGTCCCGGGGATTCTTCAGGCAAAGGTGCGGAGATCTGCTTCATGGATCGCACTGCAATGGAAAAGTTCATCACACCATGCCCGGACGTCCGGGTGGCGGCACGGCGTATTGCATACCGGGGAGTGTAAACACTCTCCCGGGTCGTTACTCCCCTTTCTCCCCGGTCATCAGGAACACGGTAAACGTCCGCACCTTCCCGTCCGGCCCGGGCTTCTGCATGATCGCGGCGGTCCGGTTCCGCACCGAAACAAAACCGGCGGCTTCAAATGATTTCTTCATCATGTGCCGGTCGAAGCCGAAATGGAACACGCCCTCGTTTGAGTCGTGGAATTTTCCCTCATCCAAATCGAGGTCGGCGATGGCAATTTTTCCTGCGGGTTTGAGGACACCGGCGATCCGGTCGAGGAGCATGCCGGTGTCCCGGATGTGGTGGAAGGTCATGCTGCTCACCGCAAGGTCGAACAGTCCCGGGAGTTCGTCCCCTTCTTCCAGGTCAACGCGCCGGGTCCGGACGTTTTTTATGTCCTGCGCTTTTACCTTCGCGTCAAGGACATCGAGCATGCCCTGCGAGTTGTCGACCGCCGTGATCGAGCGGACATGGGGCTGGAGTGCGAGGGAGAGAAGGCCCGTCCCGCACCCGAAGTCCAGCACGTCCATATGCCGGCCCCGGCCGGATGTCCCGATAATTGCCTGCGCCACATCGTGCGCCATCTTTACCCGGCCCGGGTTTTCGTCCCATGTCGCCGCTGCTGCATTAAAATCGCGTTTTTCACCGGCCATACAGTAACCTGATTGTGGGAAGGGAAAACGGAAATAATGTGCGGAGCCGAGTTTTAGCGAATATCCCTGGTATGATGCTGACGCACACGGCGATACAGATCTCAAAAGAGCAGGGAAAACCGGCGAACTTCTCGGACCCCCGATGCGGGAATGGCAGTCTCACCCGGCAACTGTTAAATAATGACGGATGTAATAATCGCTTATTGCCTGACGCCCGGCCGCAGCAGGTACCGGATCGTGCCCGTGTGCATGAACCCGGCTCTCTTTCCGGCGTTTTTGCAGTCGCGGGGAAAACGGCAATCCGGGATCGATCGTGCACACGCGGCCCCGGGAAGGGAGATAATAAGGACCATGAAACTGCCCCGCCTTAACCTCACAAGCTGGATACTGGTGGGATTCATCCTCGGGATACTCACCGGACTCTTCTTTGGCGACCTTGCGTCCGTCATGCAACCGGCGAGCGACGCATTCATCAAGATCTGGCAGATCACGATCCTGCCTTCCGTCGCCCTCTCCCTCATTGTCGGTATCGGGAGCCTGAAGCGGGACACGGCACGACAGATCGCGGTCAAAGCGATCCTGATCATCCTGCTCTTCTGGGTGATCTGCGTTGTAGGATATTTCTCGTTCCAGCTCGCATTCCCGCCCAGGATGGAGGCCTCATTTTTCAGTACCAACGACCTTGCTCCAACGCCCGATCTTGATCTCATCGACCAGTTCATACCGTCGAATCCTTTCCTGTCATTGTCCGACGGGATCATCCCGGCCAC
>CAWBMY010000030.1:0-22642 GCA_963790005.1 uncultured Methanoregulaceae archaeon | reverse complement strand
CAAGCACGAATATGAGAAAAGTGAAATCTACTAGCGAATATTAGGCTGGGATTTTTTTCCTCCCGAAATTCCCCCGCTGCGCATCAGATAAACAGGATTTTATTATATTCCCCGAAATGCTGATCATGACTCCCCCGGCCAGCCGCGAACATGTCCTTGTCATCAGCCCGGGAACCGACCTCCCCGCCATCTTAGCGTCGGCCCTTACAGACCCGGGGGAAGTCACGCACACCGTTGTCCTTGCCGAAGGGCCGCTTGTCACCGACCGGACCGGCGAGACAACGCAGGAGCGGGCCGCAAAGGCGGCTGTACGGAACGGGATGACACGGGCGCACGACCTTGCGCTCTCGCTGGGTATTCCGGCCGAGCACCGGACGCTCGATCCCATAACCGTCGATTCGGTATGCAGCCAGGTGATGGATATTGCAGCACGCCACCCGGGCGCCCGGTTCTCGTTTGTCCTCTCCGGGGGCACCGCCCCGCTCGCGCTCGGCCTCTTCCGGATGGCGGCGTGGCTTGACGGCGACGTGTATTTTGCGTCGCGAAAGGCCGTCCTCCAGAAACTGACGGTCCCGAAGATGCCGGCCAGCGCCCTTGCAGCGAACCCGAACTACGAGGCGATCCTGACCCTGCTGCACAAGAAGCCGGCGGTGCCGGGCGTGATCTCGGGGGTCCCCCGGGACGAGCTGTTCCGGGCGATGGCAGATATGTATGTCCCGGTCCGGACGCTGGCAGGGCCGGGCGGCCCGTCCGCAGATGACCCGGGGCAACTTTGGCCAGTTCCTTGCCACGCTCGTACGCTGGGGCCTGATCGCAGAAAACGTGATGCCGGGTCGGGAATCGATCCGGTTGTACACGATCACGCCCGATGGCGAGTTCGCGTTTGCGCTCTATTTTTCACCCCCTCTCTGACGTGAAGGCGTCTGTAATGTTACAGACGGTCTGTAACTTTACAGCCGGTCTGTAGGGTTAAGTACTCTGGCCGGGCCGGGATTTTTTGGAAAATTTACTTTAAGAAAAAGGATTTCCACAGAGCCATAGATTCCAAAAAGGAATTCCGGTCAATTGACTGAGTGAGAAAGCGAAGGGAAGGAAGATTTTATTCCAAATTGTATGATTAAATGTTACCTAACATTTGTTCAAGGAATACAACTCCTCTCTCAACATCTTCCATAGTTTTACCCCCCGTCAGGATTATTTTTCCCGAGGAAAAGAGAAGAGCAACGACTTTTGGATCTGACATACGATATACTAACCCGGGAAACTGTTCCGGTTCATACTCGATATTTTCCAGGTTCAGCGTGATAACTACCTTATTTAAGTTAATGTACTTTCCGAGGTCATACGAACAGACCATATTTGTAACGGCCACATCGGGCGTATCATGACAGATTACTCCGGCCTCTTTCATTTTCAAAATGAGATTATCCAGACCACGGACAAAATCATCATCACTTTTAATGCCAGTAATTACCACCTTCCCGGAAGAGAAAACAAGTACCGTGATTTTGGGGTCTTGAAGTCGTAATACTGCACCAGGAAATCGTTTCTTGTTGAGTTCGCAGTTCTCAACCTTTTCTGAAAGTTCAACAAGATCGATAGAATCAGCAATAGATCCCGAAGCAACGATGTTCTCGATTTTAGGTGACTGCAATTTTTCTTCACTCATGAAGGTTAGATGGGTATGATGATCGCAAGTTGTTATCGGTCAATTGTTCCAAAATCTTACCGGGTTAATAAATTCTCACGTGGGGAGAATAAAACGTTCAATACGACGTTAGAATCTCCTCTCGGAGACGTTCCCGGAATCAGATCAACAAAAATATCTCATCCGCCTTTACCATTTTTCAGGGACCGGCACATGCACCTGGCAGAGCAAGGATTTCAGAGGGGGATCCACTCAAGAATCCCGGAAAACTGACTGACATGATCCATTGATGTAGCGGCAAGAGCGAGGGGATTAACCGAGATCGATCCATCTTCTTTCACGTCAATGGATGTTATCACCAGAGCAGCGTAATCCTTAGATTCAGAGGTAAGTTTGAGATCCTGTCGGTATACCAGGAGTGAGGACACGGTGTTGACTGCCGGTTCTCCCTTAAAGATTTTCGTGGAAATTACCTCGATATCAATGGCATCGGAGACAGGTTCTGAATCAACAATGTTCTCAACCTTAGGAAACTGAGATTTTTTTTTGCTCATGAAGGTTAGATGGGTATGATGATCGCAAGTTGTTATCGGTCAATATTACCCGGATTTCGGCTCTGTAGACTTCCTCATTCACGACGAAAACAAAAATTGAATGAGGGGGTTGCATTTTTTTTTAGATACCTATTACCCCAAACAGATATCGGGGATGGATTTGAACCCGCGAACCCCTTCGGAAACGGATCGCACATAGTATCGTAAAAATACACGCGGGAAAGGTGTAATTAAACCCCCCCTCACAACAGCTCGCTGGCCGGTGCCCCCCGCTCTCCTCGCACCGCTCCTTATACTTGCACCGGTTACAGGGAGCATTCAAAGGGTGGGCGGGCGCCTCGCCCCGGTGGATCGCCCGGAGCTTGTGCAGGGTCGTGAGGAGCTGGCGCCGGTCCCGGGGCTGACTAAAGGAGGAGATTGCGATTGTGGAAGAAGCGGGAAATGAAACAATATATTCATCTGACAACATACGCAAGATAGACAATACTAAAAAGGGGATATTTTTTAATGACAACTGATTCCTGCGAATGGTTCCGGCAGGCGCAGTATGATCTCGGTACTGCCGAATCCCTTGTCTCCGCAGGACGATATCCCCCGGTGATATTCTTTACCCATCTTGCATTGGAAAAAGCCTTAAAAGCGTTATATATAGAAAAATTCAATGACAATCCGGAAAAGACCCACAGCCTTATTTATCTGGTTGAACTTCTTGAACTGGAACTACCGCAACACTATATTGACTCGCTGTTTGTTATCAACCGTATCGGGGTGACCGGACGATATCCCCATAACCTTGAAGAAGTCCTTGAACAATATACCAAAGCAAAGACACAAATAATCATATCCGAAACAAAGGAGATTCTGACATGGTTGATGCAAAAGTCCTCGAAACGGTAAATTTTTTTGGCACACAACTCCGGAATAACGGAGTCCGCATCAACAACCTTATCCTGTTCGGTTCATCGAGCACGGGCACCGCAACAACGGGAAGTGATATCGATATCGCAATAATCTCCGAGGATTTTACAAACCGGGATATTTTTGATCGGGCACTTCTCACAAAAGATGCAGAGATGCATACGGTGAAAAAATTCAAAGTGCCTCTTGATGTCATCACGTTAACCCCGCAAGAATACCAGGATCAAAAATCCCTGATTGCAGGCACGATCAGGAAAGGGATTACACTTCCAACGGTATCCTCGGCATGAAAATGAAAACCCTCCATGAAATTCATACAGAAGGCATGGCCGCGCTCTTAAAAGCCCTCGGCCCTGACGATACGATCCTTTTCCTCCGGATCTATCAAACACGCAGCGGTGACTGGACAAAAGACCGGGAAAAGATCCTTGAAGATGATCCGGATAAAATTATCAAAAGCATCATGGCACGAAGAAAAAAAGTCCCGCCATGAACAGTCCTCCTGTTTTTCTCTGGCAACGTACAGTTTGTTCCCTGCCCCTTCCGCTCCATCAACTTCGCCGACCCAAAAGACAAAGCCCGGTATAATAAGATGGATACCCTCTCGTCACCCAGATCTCTGACCTTCGGAAACGGATCGCGCATTATCGAAAAAATACACGTTAAAATGTGTGAACTAAAAAAAAACACTCCCCACTTTACAACAGCTCACTCAGCCGGTGCCCCCCGCTCTCCTCGCACCGCTCCTTATATTTGCACCGGTTACAGGGAGCATTCAAAGGGTGGACGGGCGCTTCGCCCCGGTGGATCGCCCGGAGCTTGTGCAGGGTCGTGAGGAGCTGGCGCCGGTCCCGGGGCTGGACGGTATGGTACCGCGAGATCCCGTCCGGGATATACTCCACGTGGCCGCCCGCGACCTCTTTTCCCGTCATCTCCTCAAGGCAGAACGCGATGCCCGCGATCCGGAGCCGGTCTGCCGCGTAGGTGCCAAAGGGCATCGCGCCTGCCGCCCGCACGATCGAGAACGTCCCGTCCTCTGCCACCCGGTCGATCATCGCCGGCGATGCCGTGCTTCTTTGAGACCACCGTCACATCGGTCTGGGCCGCCGGCTTCCACTGCGGACTTTTTGCAGGACGCGATGCAGATGTCCATGAACTCCCGGAGCGCCGGGTCGGTTTTGGGGCGGACGATGAGCACCTCGTCCCAGATGGCATCTGCCTCAAGGGGCTGGCCGAGATGGTACGAGAGCTGCTTGCAGATCGCGTACCGGTCCGACTCGATAACGGGCTCGTTCTTCTCGTAGTAAAACCGGACCGGGCAGGCCTGCACCCGCACCAGTTCCGAGATCGTGACATGCCCGTCCTCGCCCGCCAGAATAATTCCTCTCTTCTAATCGAGGAAAACCGGCCACTTATACTTTTGGGAATGCTCTTCGCAGGGCTTCGCGCGAAAGGCCTGTGACCAACTATTCATACCAGAAACGGCAAACAAATCAGTATGACCGGACAGGAAATATCCGTCAATATCCCCCCGACGCTTGACCCCGTCTACAGCAACATGATCCAGATCGCGTACAAGGACGACGAGTTCACGTTCATGTTCCTCCACCAGCTCCCGCAGGTCAACCAGGCGCGGGCAAAGGCAATCGTCTCGATCACGCCGGCGCACGCAAAGAACCTGCTTGGCGTCCTCCAGAAAACCATCGCCGACTATGAAGGCAAGTTCGGCACGATCTCCCCGGCAAAGGAAGCGCACCCCGCCGAGAGCGTGACGACTCTTCGCGGGTATTCATAAACCCCACCATCCAAACACAGATTTTATTAGCGTACGGGTCGATATTGTGAGGCAGTGCGCCGCCGTGGCTTAGCGGCATAGCGGCTGATTCGTAATCAGCAGGTCGAGGGTTCAATTCCCACCGCGGCTTAATGCTAATTGAGTTCAAGTCCTTATTCCATTTTTCCTGTTTTTATATCGATTTATTAGTCTTCCACCAACGGTAAACCTCAATGCCGACATGGTTCTGCCAAGTTGTCAGGATCTTCTAAATTCTTACATACCTCTGATATAGATTCTACATCTCGCCATCTTTACGGAACGAAAAAAATACACTCAATTTCCTTTTATTCCTATTAAACGAACAACGCAAACTCCAACATTTGAGAGAGTTCCCTGCCCGGAAAATCATCGGAAAAATCCGACCTGAAAACCGGATTCAGATTATGGATTCAACCGTATTGGTGGTTGATTTGGAAAGGTTAACAAGGTGGAATATTGGTTACCAACCATGAAACGCAACAGATCCCGGTTTCATATATCTATACCCCCGCTGTCTTACTGATGGATCATGCCGGCTTTTTCTTGTGAAAAGGTGGGGGAAATGGGAAATCTTCACCATCGATTAATCGCTTCCAGTTGAACTGGAAAGAGTTTCATATGAAGAACCGCACCCTTGTTCCGGGTATTGAGGACTGAAACCGTACTGGAGAAAAACGGCGGTATCATGAGGAGTTCCTCGTCATCAATGATCAGTTCGAGCGTATTTTCGACTCTCATCAGTTTATGGATCTCCTCAAATTCCGGGGGGGCAAAGGGTGGAGGGACTGCGAATTTTTCCGAGGAGATCACATGGATATCGGCGTTCTTACCCGGAAACTGTGCCCGCAGTTTTTTCTCAAGACCCGGTGTGTCGGATATCACGAGAAGCAGCAGGGAAATATCTTTAATCCGTATGTCATTAATGAATGGAAGGTATCGCTCTCCGATCATACACCGGATATGGCTTTTTGCCTTCCCGAAAAGGTCACGGATCTTATACTCGATACTCTTATCGCCATAAATGGTCCAGAGGGCCTCCTCTTTCTCGGTTGGCACCTTTTCAGTTTCCAGTTTTTCCAGTGCCACCAGTGCCAGATCGGCCGCCTTCTGATGGTTACCCATGAGCAGGCCAATGGCCATCCGAGGAGAAAACGCGCTATAGCGTGCCGGTTTTGAGATCCTTTTCACGACCAGTCCCTTTTCCGCCAGGTGATCCAGCGCCTCATACACGCTTGGCTTTGAGATAGAGAGATATTCGACAAGATCTTTTGCTTCTGCATTGTCATACAGAACCAGCGCGGCGTAGACATTCGCTTCATTATTGGATAATCCGAGATCATTGAGCGATTTTACGAGAGATGCGGGTATGCTCTCCATATAATGTATAATAATCACGAAGTTGTTAAATATTTTACTACTCGGAAACATACTTTTATTAAGTCCCAGGTAAGATCCTAGTGGAACGGTTGTAGTAAAAAAATTTACTACTCCATTGAGGAATTACGAATGTTCAGAGTGGCACACCCTTCAGCATATCCTGATACTCAGGATTTTTCAGCAGACCACAAACCGACTCATCCAGGAACAAGGAAACGATCTTCACCCGGGATCCCGCGTCCCGCGTACATGGTTTTCCTGTTCCTTATCATAACCATAGGAGTTCTGGTTCTTCCGGTATGTGGTGACAGCACACTTGATACTATCCAGGCTGCAAACAACGTGTACGTCTCCAACTATACACTAAATCCGGCAGTCCTCTTTGCCGGGGATACCGCCACGGCAACGTATTACGTCACCAACGGGAATTCAAACCAGAGTGTCATGGTCAACCACGCGACCTTTGGGGATAATGATATCCTGCTCACCAGTGGCTCGTACAATACCAATGTCAATATCGGGCCTTCCCAGACCCGGTCGTTCGTCTTCTCCATCGGGACCGCCAGGCCTGAAGGCACCTATTATCCATCATTCTCCGTAAGCTTCAGCGCCGGGAACGGCTTGTATTACCGGACTCCGGTCAAGGTGGACAATACACCCATTGTCATGACCATTGCCAATAAGCCGGATTCATTTACGCAGGGCGTAAAGGAAACTATCAGTGTACAGATCTCCAACCCCCGCGACAACGATGTAAAAAATGTCATCTTTGAAGCCACCGGTAATGATGTTACCCTTACGCCTTCGAAGACCTATATCGGGCATCTGGCTGCCGGAACCAGTACTATGGTTAATTTCACCGTCACACCTGACTCCCCCACATCACTCTTCATGCATGTCGATTACGATAACGGGGACAATTCCCATAGCATCAACACGACCCTGCCCATCCAGTTTACAACTGACAAGCTGCAGGCCGACCCGGTGATGAGCAATATTGTTATCGCGCTCAACAACGGGACCTACGATGTCACCGGAGACGTGACCAATGCCGGCCTCGCGAATGCAAATGGTGTCACCGTCACATCGCTTTCTCCGGCTGTGCCGCATGACCCGGAAATGAATTACGTGATCGGCACCCTCAAACCTGACGACTTCGGCAGTTTCGAGGTCACCTTTACCGCCCCGGCTGGCATATCAAGCATCCCCCTCCAGTTATCGTATAAGGACAGTAACGGCAATGTGATCACCTCCGTCCAGAATATCGATCTGACCCAGGCTACATCACAGACAAACACACAGCCGAGCATGCTCCCGATACTGGCCGTCATCGTTATCATTGTACTTGGCGTGGGCGGGTATCTCTACATGAAGAAGCGGAAGAACCAGTGAGGGAGACGGTGCATCATGCAGCCGGTCATCCAGTTTTCCGATGTGGTTAAAGTCTATCCGCTCAGGGCCGGAGATGTGACCGCCCTTAACCACATCTCATTTGAGGTGGAACGCGGGGAGTTCATCTCGATCATGGGCCCCTCGGGTTCCGGCAAATCAACACTGCTGAACCTGATGGGGTGCCTTGACACACCTACGACAGGGAATATCTACATGAGCGGGGTCGGCGTGCGCGATATGACCGATGTCGAACTCACGAACCTGCGACGGGATCGTATCGGGTTTATCTTCCAGTATTTCAACCTCTTTCCGCTGTTGAATGTTATCGAAAACGTGAGTTTTCCCCAGATGCTCAAGTCCGGCAAAGGGGTAAATGAGGACAGGGCCCGGGAAGTGCTCCGTGCCGTCCAGCTGGACGAACATCTTTACCCCCATACCCCTCTCGAACTTTCGGGAGGCCAGCAGCAGCGGGTTGCTGTCGCACGGGCGCTTATCAACGATCCGGATATCCTGCTCTGCGATGAACCGACCGGCAACCTCGATTCAAAGACCGGGGCAAGCATCATGGAACTCATGACGGAACTAAACAGGAAGGGTTCGACTATCATCATTGTTACTCACGATCCCCATGTCGCTGAATATACCGATCGGATCATCCGGATCGTGGACGGGAGAATTGCAGCATGAGTGCCATATTCTGGGAGATCTCAAAAAGGAACATCCGGATCCACATGCTGCGCTCGAGCCTTGCTATGCTCGGGATCATCATCGGTGTCGTCGCCATCGGTGCCATGGGTATCCTCGGGAACAGCATGACTCAAGAGATTAGTGCGAGTCTCTCCTCTGTAGGAGACAGCGTGATTGTCACCCCATACAGCGGAGGGGGGGAGGCATGGGCGGTGGTGGTGGTTCAAGCTCTGCAAACCTGGTGCTGACCGACCAGAATTACCAGCAGATCAAACGGGCAGTTGCCCCGAACGTGGCGATTCCTGTTCATTCGACATCGGAACACATGAAAGTCGGGGTTGGCAGCGATGACATTGTGGCGACCATTTATGGAATCCCGACGAACGATGAATCCGATCTCTTACCCAATCTCCAGGCAGGGGGTTACAACAATGCAAACTCCGGATGTCTGGTAGGCTCGACCTTTGCATCGGATCACAACATCAAGGTTGGTTCGCGGATTTCCATCGGGACCGGCGGGCAATACGGCACGCTCAGGGTGACCGGTATTATCGCGGAAAGGGGGATGAGCTTTGATATCAGTACCGATAGTGCCATTGTCGTGACACAGGACTGGTTTGAAAACACCTACAATGATAAGGATCAATACAGCGAAGTGGTCGTGAAGGTCACGAGCGGCGACACGGCAAGTGTAAAAACAATCATAGAAAAGCAGCTCAACCGGAACATCAAGGAAAAGACCGTATCCGTGACAGACAGCAAGGCAACGCTTTCTACCATCTACTCGACCTTTAGTACGGTCACGACCTTTGTCACGGCCATCGGAGGCATCTCGATGATTGTTGCCGGGGTCTCCATCTTCAATATCATGATGATGTCGGTGAACGAGCGGATCAAGGAGATTGGGATCATGCGCAGCATCGGCACCCAGAAAAAGGAAGTGATGAGCATGTTCATCTACGAGGCTGCCATCATTGGTGTAATCGGAAGCCTCATTGGGGGGCTTCTCTGTCTCCTTGCCGGGTACGTGATAAGCGCCCTGATGCTCGGCACCACCAAGTATCTCTTCACCATGGCGAGTATGATGTCCGTGGTCGAGGGCGTAAGCTTTGGGATCCTCATCTGTATCCTCTGCGGAATGTATCCGGCGTGGCAGGCGGCAAACCTCAACCCGATCGATGCGCTCCGGCACGAGTGAGAGATATATGCGCTCCCTCTTTTCTCACCCTGAACTCAAAAACTCTGTGACCGGGTGTCGCACAGATACGACTGAGGGAGTCGCACTCCTGACCGGCAACCCGAAAAAAGCGATCCTGGACCTGTCGGGGCCGATGATCATTGCCATGCTCCTGATGGCCAGTTACAACGTGGTAAATGCGATCTGGGTCGCCGGGCTTGGATCCGATGCTCTTGCAGCAATAGGGTTCATAAGCCCCATTTATATGATCATCATGGGTCTGGGCTGTGGCATTGGTGCAGGTGCAACTTCGGCGGTTGCGCGGAAAATCGGCGCCGGTGATCGGAATGGTGCGAGTAACGCTGCCCTTCACACCCTTGTGATTGCCACCATTATCTCCCTGGTCCTCACGATTCCGCTCGTTATTTTTTCAGAGCCCCTCGCGATCCTGTTTGGCGCCGGCACAACCGCGGGTCTTAGCTGCGTCGTACGGACAGGTTATCTTTGGCGGTACGTTTTTTATCATCTTTGTCAATGCGGCGTATGGGATACTGCGTGCTGAGGGGGATGCCAAAAGGACGATGTATGCTATGGTGGCAGCGTCCATCCTGAATATGATCCTTGACCCGATCCTCATTTACGGCCTTGGTCTGGGGATTGCAGGAGCTGCCTGGGGCACGCTCATCTCCCTTGCTGCGGTTACAGCGGTGCTCCTGTACTGGTTCTTTGTCAAAAGAAACCTCTATGTCTGCCTGTCGTGGCGAATCTTTGCACCGTGCCGGAGTGTGGCAGAAGATATCCTGACGGTCGGGATTCCAGCCAGTGTCGAGTATCTTGCGATGTCGATCTTAATGATTGTCACTTAATCTGATGCTGGTTTCTGTAGCAAATACCGATGCAGTTGCAGTCTTTTCGGTCGGGTTCCGGGTCGTATCGTTTGGGATCGTCCCGATCGTTGCAACCGGGACAGCGGTCGTCTCCGTTGTCGGTGCCGCGTACGGGGCCAGACACTATGAGAAACTACGGGTTGCCCACACGTTTGCGATCCTGTTTGGGATCCTCATTGCACTCTGTGTCAGCGCCATAACCTGGGTGTTTGCCTATCAGATCGCCGCAATCTTCTCGTACTCAAGTGAAGGCGCACAACTCTACCCGACAATTGCTGCATTTATCCGAGTCATGTGCGTGTTTTACCCGTTTGTACCGCTGGGTCTTCTCTCATCATCGGTCTTTCAGGGAGTCGGAAAAGGGCCGACCTCGCTTTTCCTGACTATCATGCGAAGTCTGGTATTTGCTATTCTTTTTGCATACGTGTTTACCTTCATTGTCGGAATGGGTGAGACCGGGATCTGGTGGGGCATAGTAGCAGGTGAACTTGTAGGAGGACTGTTTGCCTTTACTTGGGCGCGTGTATACCTTTTACGACTGGACAGATGGAGTAGGGAAGAGTCAGCCATACTAAAACAGGTGGCTGGACAATGACACCGTCCTATAACCGGCAGGAGATGTACCGGGATGACTCATGAAGGTCAGTGATACCCCGGAGGGGGTGCCTGAATGGAAGTAAAAAAAGTTACCTATTTCACAGAAAAGGAAGAGGAAGTCGCCAACCTCCTCATGAATCTGGGATTCAAGAGAAGGGTTGCAAAGGTAATGATTTATCTCTCTTCCAACCCGGAATCCACGACACATGATATTGAGAGAGGCACGGATCTCCGCCAGCCGGAAGTCAGTCTTGCCACAGCATACCTGAAAGATAAAAAATGGATGGTATGTAATGAGGTCAGAGGAAAGAAAACAGGGCGGCCGACGAAAACCTTCCGGCTCGCAAAACCCCTTTCGGAGATCTTCAATAGTATTGAAGAGCAGAAAAAGAACGAGACCTGTGCCAAGATGCAGATGATGAAGAAATTACGTGTCTGTGCTAACGAACGCAGTGCAATACTTCCGCAGGTATACATGGACAAGCCGGTTCCTGGGGAAGACCCCCAGGGACGGATGGTTTCCGGCCCACGCCTCTGTGAAGGGGACCATTCCCCATGAGTGCCCGACCGCAATAACCTCCGGTGAAATGATGGAATCTATCAGGTAATCCGAAGCGGGGGAATAGGCATGAAAGATCACCGATGAAGACACAAAAAAAACAGATTCTGGAACGCCAGACCCGGTAACAAACGCTCGAAGAGCGGGCGGTTACCTGTGATGTGGTGCGATGACCATGCTCAACAAAGGTATGCGGTAACAGGAAAATCCGGGGGATACCGGTCAAAGAGTGAAAAACCCCGATGCCCTCTCCGGGCCCTCTTCATCCTGTTTTCCACATTTCGGGCATAAGCAGGAAGAAAAAAATATCCTGCTGTCCTGATCATGGTGAAATACCTATTCATCAGGTATCCGCCTTCCAGGGGCGAAATTTCTGAATCTCTAGAACCGTTTTTCTCCTGACCGGGAAGGATGATTATCCGGTGGACTTTCTAGGGTTTCTCCGGGGAAGGACCGGGCGGACCCGTGGGTTCTGGTACATTGTCGGGACGTTTAAACAGTCAACATTGATGAGTCACACCGATGACATTTTCGTTAAGTCCCGACAACGCAACAGAAGAGTTTTGGATAAGAGTGCGGTCGTCTTCCGTAATCTGACCTTTCTTGAGTGCCTCCTCAAGAGGGCGAGTCGCGTACTCCGGTTTGATGTCGTGAAACTGAACTGGTTCCGGGGTTGGTGCACCTGAGCCTGTACCGCTGAACACATCAGATTCAGCTGCAATGGGATTCTTAAAATTTATCAGGGAATTTTTAATAGATCGAGAAGAGATTTGACCTTGCGGGGGAAATGCGAGGGATGGGATTCGAACCCAAGAACTCCTACGAGACTAGGCCCTCAACCTAGCGCCTTTGACCTGGCTTGGCTACCCTCGCCCGAATAGAATTGCACCAGCGAACACCGGAACCCCGGCGTACCTCTCTTTTGTGCCATAACAAAGAGGTTGTCTATCTAAAAGAATGTTATGGCATATTTCAGGCAGGCCACGTCAGAACATGGGGCCTTTTGCCCAATTCTGCCAGGGCCCGGGCGCCCGCCCAGTCCGGGATGGACCGGCCTCATCTGACCTGCATAGCCCAAACGTTCGTTCCCGGTACGCCCGGACTCTTTTTTATAGACGCTGATGACATGCAGGAAGCATACATGTATATTTTCATACGTTTTACCCGGTGCGTGTATGTGGTCTGATATCATCCACGAATTTGCCGACTCGCCATCGCAGGGTCGCGTGGTGCGGTTCCTCCTCGAAAACGGGTTCGGGGTCAACACTGACGGGAAGATCTGCAGTAACGGCATCGATATCCCGGCAACCGCCATTGCAAAAGCGATCGGTTCGGACCGCCGCGTCGTGGATGCCACCGCCCGGCGCATCCTCGAACGCCCGTTCCTGCGCGGGATCTTCTTAAACATGCGGGCAACTCCTGACCTGAGCCGGGTGGCAGAGTCCCTCGGGCTCTTGGTCATCACCGTCATGCCAAAAGACGCAAACGAGAAAGGTATCGTAGGGGCAGGCTGTCCGGGTGCTCTCCAACCATTCGCTCTCTATCCGGCAGATTTTTGTCACCGACCCCCAGTTCTCCGAGGACCCGAAACTGGTCATCATCGTGGAAGACCCGCTGCCTGCCGGTGTGGTGGACGAGATCCGCGCCCTCCCGCAGGTGCGGCAGGTCATCATATAAAACAAAAAACGTCCTTTTTTGCCTGCTGCGTAAGCTCTTCTACTTCATCGGAAAGCCGGCGCATCCGTTTTTGGATCTTTTTTGGCAGGTGGCTTGCCGACGCGATGCTTTCATCGATCGTCACCCGTTTTGTCCCGGCGAGCAGGTTGTCCGCATGGGTAACGATCTTCTCCTCGATCGTTTGGGGCATGCAGTCCCGGGGGGCAAGCCCGAGGGCCACGCATTCGTCCGCGGTCATCCCGGCGCCGGTGTGGCACTCCACGATCCGTGCAACGTTCTCGGGAAATCCCATTTACGCAGGAGATCTGCACCCTTCTGCGCATGGTCGATCCCGTGCGTGACCCCCCGGCCGATATCGTGGAGCATCGCTCCCGTCATGACGAGATCCTGATCGGCAAGTGCGCACTCTCGTGCGTACTCCATCGCACAGTCGCAGACCGCCTCGCAATGGGCGATCACCTTCGGGCTGCACCCGGCATTTTTTAAGAGCCCGATGCAGTGTTCCCGTGTTTCAGGCATGGCCGAGCGCTTTTTTCATGGCGTCGATACGCTCCCGGAGCGCTTTTACGAGCATGTCATTATCGAAATGAGAGAGCGGCTGCTCGCAGTTCGGGCACTTGAAGTCGCCGCCTATTGCCTGCGTAAAGGTAAAGATATCGTGGCAGTCCTTGCAGATGAAAAAATCGTTCTCCTCTTCGAACTGCACCCGGTGCTCGAGTTTGTCCAGCACCACTTCCATATCATCGCGGATGGCGTCGTGGATGTGATCGATCCGCAGCTGCCAGAGATACGTGAGCCAGCCGGTCTCGTTGTTCTTGATCCTGTGATATTCGGCAAGCCGTCTCTCATATAAGGTATAGAGCGTGTGCCGCACGGAGTTTAGGTTAATCCCGGTACTTGCGGCCAGATCTTCATCACTGTGCTCGCCTTCTTTGGGGAATTTTTCCAGAAGGTTGAGCCCCTCGTCACCAATCAGCCGGTGTATGTAAGACCGCATTGCCGGATTATTGAGCACTTCTTCCACAGGATCCATTAGTGCAATATATTGTCGGACAGTGCTAATATTTTTATCCAGCATGGAAAGTGCCTCATCGCGTGTTTTCCCGGTCCCGGAAACGCTCACGATTGCCTGTTCTTCTTCAAAAAAAGTTCCCGGCCACGGGATGTCGGAGACGATCGGTGCGAGATCCTTGAGATCTGCTTTCAGGGTCAGGTCCCGGTCGGCAAAAAGGATGCGCCGCGCTGCATATTCCTGCATCTCGGGAGCTTCCGGCAGCGTCCCCGCGCAGGCATTGACATGGTACTGGAACAGGCTGCACCCGCAGGCCATCTCCACGGTGTCGACCGTCCCCTGGAACCGGGGGTTCACTTCGATTACCCACGGTGTGTCGCGTCCGACAACAAAATCGATACCGAGCGTCCCCGTGCATCCGCTCGATGCGGCGATCTTCTCGGCAAGGGCAATCATCTGCCCGGCCATGGGGTGGTCAAAGGGCGTCACCGACCCGCAGAACCCGAACGCGGATTCACCGTCTCCCCGGAGCAATTGTTCGTTCACGGCAATCGCCCGGGCCTCATGGCCGTTTGCCACGCAGCAGACACTTGCGGGGATCCCTTCCACAACCTGCTGGCGGATGTAGGGAATATCCGGTACAGGGATGCCCACTGTTTTTCCTCTTTGGCATCCCGGATTACCGCGTTCCGCCACCCGCCCGCACCCCGGCGCGGTTTTGCCATCACCGGGTATTCGCCGTCAGCAGCAATACGGGGAACCGGGACCTTAAGATCCTCAAAAAAGTGCTGCATATCCAGTTTGTCAAGGAACCGGCCCACCTTGTCCCGGGGAGTACCGCACAGCGGGACAGGAAACGTCAGGTCTTCGGCCCCTGATGTTGCAATCACAAGATCGAATGAATAGTTGCGGCACATCCGGTCCACGGTCTCAGGAAGATCGACAAGGTCCTCAAACTTCATCCGGTCCCGGGTGTACCAGAACAGGTCCTGGTCGCAGAAATGGTCGACCGCACAGACCTCATAACCGGCCCGTGCCGCCGACTGCACCACATGGCGCGTGGAAAAACCGGCAACGAGGACCCGGCCTCTCACAACTCCTCCGTCTGCTTCCCTGCCTTTGAGGGGACAATCCGGATCTTTGCGTCGGGGAACTGGTGGGAGAATTCAGTTCCTTCATAGAGATGATCCAAAAAGAGCGCGAGGCTTGAGATCTCTGAATGGGGCTGGCCGGTCACGGCGACATTGTAGTCCGCAAGGCCGTACATCTCGCCGGGCACCTTCTCCGCCCCGACAACGATGAGGAGTTTCTCGCACGGCCGGATCTCGTCGATGATATCGGGCAGGTTGATCCCGTACATCGTGAGATGGACGACTTTCCCTCCGGCAGCCTTCCAGTCCTTGATGCAGGCACGCCACTTGATGTTATCCTCGCAGAAAAATTTCCCGCCCCACCGGTCTGCCACATCATTGACACTCTCCACCACGCCCTTGTCGCTTGCAGCAAGAAACATGCCCGAAGCCCCGAGCGCCCGGCCGGTCAGCGCGACGTGAGTGGTTACCCGCTGGTCTCGCTCGGGCCGGTGCCCGATCCGGAGTATTGCAACTTCCTTTCCCGTCATAGTTACTTCCTCCTTGCTTTTATCACGCCATCTTCGATAACGTACGGCAGTTCATTATCGTATTTTGCCTGGCATTTTATGAGAGACTCCCCGATAGAGAGCACCCGGATCTCTGAACCGGTCCGGTTGATGAGGAGATTATGTTCGAGCCGGGTAAGCGACGCGTCAACAACTGCTGCGTCAAGGCCGCTCTCTTGTACCAGTTCTTCCGCAGTAACCGTACTCTTCTGCGCGATGAGATGGTAGATCAGCCAGTCGGCGTCCTCTTCTTTCACCTGTAATCATTCCCGCCCGGCCCGATTATAGTTTATTGCCGGTGGGTTTTTTACCGGCCTCTACTGCACTCTTTTTGTTCTCTCCCGCCAACTCTGATCCCATGGATACAGAAACTCCCGCGCCGTCATTTCCCGAACTGGTCAGGATCGCGGACTGCCTGCTCGATGAGAGCGGCGAGGATGAGGATGCGCTCATGCGCCGGCTGGAGACCATTCCCGCGCCGGTGAGGAGTGAACTCCTTGTATCAGATCTCCTGAACGCGTGGCAGGTATTCTATTATTTCTTCCGCACCGTGCCGGATGAACTGGTGCGGGAGCGTCTCGAACTCGAACCTGCATCGTCGCTTGTCGATGGGGTAGAGATTGATGAGATCGAGCTGCTGACGCAGAGTATTCCGGGTCAAAAACAGCAGGCCCGAGATTCTTGTGACCGACGGGAAAGACCCCTTAAAAACATTTTCCGGCGCGAGTGCGGTTGCCGACAGCCAGACCTATATCGAATCGACGTTATAACCGGTCGCCGGCGCTTATCAGCTGTTCGTCTACCCGGGCCGGGACAACCGGCGGGACGTGGCCCCATTTTATCACCGTTTCTCCCATTATCGCAAAGACGCCCTCCACACTGTCAGGGTCAATCTGTTCAAGGACACTCCGGTCGTCCGGGCGGATCTGGTTGCAGACCGCGGTTGCCCACGCATCGGCGAGCAGGGGGTCGGGTGCGAAGATCGTGACCGCGTCTGCGATACCAAATGAAATTGATGGGCCAACCGTGGCAGACGAGGTGCAGATCCCAAACGGTTCGTTGTGCGGCGGGACGACAAAGGCGATCCTGTCCGAGAGCGGCGCAGTCCCGGCATGCACGCCCACCCTCACGTCCCGGTCGCTGACAAGAGCAATATCCCCGCCGTTATCGATCACCCCGAACCGGGCACCTGCGTCAATCATGGCATCGATCCCGGCGGCAGCAATAGCGCCTGCCACGGTCGCCATGGGCCCGACACCAGCGGCGGATGCAGCGGCGGCCATGTGCAGGATCAGGGGCTCGTCCGTATCCGGCGCGTAGGGGGAAAACGTGCTTGCAAAAAAAGGGTCGCTGGCGATATAGCCCTCGAGCACCTGACGGGCTGCGATCATGCCCTCTTTTGCTGCTGCCGCGTGAGCGGGGGTCTCTGCGAGGATCGCCGCAAAGGTCTCGCGGAACCGGAACGGCTCGCGGATCATAACGGCAATGACAGCGCCTTGTGCGGGCATGCATCCACGCATTTACCGCAGAGCACGCACCGGTCTTCGACAATCGCGAGTTTCCACTCGGGATCAAACGAGAAGACTTCGCGGGGGCAGATCGAGATACAGGCGCCGCAGTCCACGCACTCGCTCGTGTTTAAGTTAATCCCGTGTTCGAGCAGTCGCACGGTCGCGCCGAGCCGGGTCATGGTTGCCCGGATCAGCTGGCACTGGTCGTCCGGCACTTCGATGAGCGCTTCGCCCTCAGATGAATCGATCACGGCACGTTCGACATTGATGAGGACACCGGTATCTTTTACCACCTGCGCGATGATCGGGGCGTTTCCCTTCCCCCGGGAAAAGTTCACGAGCAGTTTCATTTCAGCCACCTCCCGCCGAAGAGTTTCCCGAGATTGATCGCCGTGAGCATGCCTATCACGTGGCGATCCTTATCGACAACCGGCAGTGCGCTGATGTTATTCTGTTCAAGTTTCCTGACTGCGATATCGACTGCCTCATCGGTCGTGGTCGTCACCACTTTCTTTTTCATGATGTCGCTTACGGTGCACGCCTTCCCCGGGTTTGCGACCGCCTTTGAGACATCGAACGTGGTCACGATACCCACGAGTCTCCCGTCCCTCCCGATGACCGGCAGGTGGTTGGTCTCCCCTTTGAGAAGTTTTTGCGCTGCTGCACGGATCTCTTCAGACTCCCCGATGCTCACGACCTGCCGGTCCATGATGTCCATCACGCGGGGGCCTTTTCTGGTCTCGTGCATCGGGTGGACTTTCTTTGGACTGTCGATGGGCCGGGTGGGCAGGGCGAGCTGCATGGCGCCCTTCCCGATCCAGTCTTTGAGTTCCCCGGCAACCTGGCGCGCCCTGCGATAGCTCGACAGCGACGAGGTCCGCACCTGCTCGCCGTTGATCTCGACCGATCCCGATCGCAGTTCCTCGTAGGTCACGCTCCGGACAAGGGGCCGGTTGCGGCTCGGCACACCATAATCGATCAGGTCGACCGAAATATCCTTATCACGGACTGCCGTTGCCCGGACCACATCGATGTCGAGCACCGGCAGCGGTACCCCGAGCCCCACGTAGAGCGTGACGCCGTACCCGGTCATGGTCGCAGCGCGGAGGTATTCGGACGACATCTCTTTTAAGTTCCCTGTTACCATCAGCGTCCCAAAGCCACCGCCCGGTGAGTGCTGTGTTCCTTCTCCGATGACCATACCCTTTGCACCGCACAAAAAGATCGGTACGCCGCTTCCAATCAGCCGGAGTTTCGGGTCGTTTGAGATCGGGTTTAACACGCCCGCTCCCGAGTAGGTGATATTCCCGGAGTTCGGGAGGAGCATCCCCATGTAGGTGTGCAGGAGCCGGTCGGTCGTGTTTGTCGCCGCGTTATACCGCTGGTACGCATTCCGCGGGTTGCACATGATCGCCTGGTTGAGATTTTCAAGGAGCAGTTCGGTCGTGATCGTCCTGCGCGGGTAACAGTCGGTGCCCCGGGAGGTTGCCCGCAGTTCTACCGATTTTCCCGAGACCAGATCTTCGAGGACGTGTGCGCCGCCGTACTGCTCTTCGAGCGTATCCGACTGCTGGGTCGCGCCGATATAGGTATCGACTGCGGCAAGACCCCCGTAGGCTTCGACATCGTTGAGCCAGATCCGCTCCATCCGGATCGGCGGTTCCGAGTGCCCGAAATTCAAGAACGCACCCGAGGAACACATCGCACCGAACGTCCCGGTGGTAACAACATCGACCTCTTTAAGCGCGCCTTCTTCACCCAACTCGTCAACGAGGCCGGGCATCTCCTCTGCGGTGACGACACGGGCACTGCCGTCACGGATGCGCTCGTTGATCTGTTCGATGGACTTGTGCATGGCTGGAAATATCGTTTTATGAATATTAAAACTCACTGCTATTACCCGAAGTAATAAATGATATATATCCCCGTCCAGCGATACTCCTTGTATATGCACATGCGTGCCTTTGCAGAAGAGATGGAAGCACTTGCCCCGGCCCTTGCCGAAGAGTTCGATGCCGGAAGGATCGGGCTCGTGGTGGAAGGAAGACCGGAGATCGGGAGAGTCTGCTGCGCGCTGGATGCAACACCCGCGGTGGTCCGGAAGGCAGTCGCCTCCGGTGCTGACATGCTCGTCATCCACCACACGCCGATCTGGACACCGCTCACCGCGATCACCGGGCCCACCGCCACCCTTATGCGGGAGATCCTTGCCGGTGGCCTGAACGTGTACGTGATGCACACGAACTTCGATCACGCGACCGGTGGTGTCAACGATGCCCTTGCGGAACTTCTCGGGCTCTCAGACTGCGAGCCGATGTCCCTTGGCGCGGTCGGCACCTGCACGCTCCCGCTCGCCGGAAATCTCCCGAAGGCTGGGCGGGAACCTCCGGATCTGGGGAACCATCTCATCGTGCCGCAGGCTCGCAATCGTAGCCGGCAGCGGGTTTGATCCGGCCCTTATGGCCGAAGCACAGCAGCTCGGGGCCGATGCGTTTCTCTCGGCCGAGATGAAACACTCGGTCGCCCGGGCCGCTCCGCTACCCTGTATCGAATCGACCCATTATGCACTCGAAGCGCCGGCCATGAAACGCCTTGCGGCCCAGCGGGGCTGGCAGTATATCAATGATCCACCGCTCCTTTCCTTATGCCCATGAACGATCTCTGGCAGCAGCTGCGCGAAAAAAAAGCACTGGATGACGCGCTCCGCGCCGGTATTGTCGCTGAGTTCGGGACGAGGGGCACAAAGGCACTTGATGCGATCGACCATCAGCTCGTAAAAAAATATCTCGATTTCTTTGTCGTCACCGGGTCGACCGGCGAACACGTGGTCTCTGAAAACGTCTGCACCTGCCGGGATTTCGCCTTCCGGCAAAAACCCTGCTGGCACCTCATTGCCGTCCGGATTGCGGAAGCGACCGGGATGTTTGAGTCCATCGATGCATGGTACCAGGAAAACTGGAAAAAATAAGTGCAGCCAAAGACAATAACTATCCTGGTACCCTTAACTATACAGGCAGTACGTGGTTTTTCATGTTCGAAGAAGAATACCAGCTCGAATATTTCAAGAATCAGGGGTTTACACGGAAGATCTGCAAATCGTGCGGTTCTCCTTTCTGGACGCGCGACAGTTCCCGGGATAACTGCGGCGACGCGGCCTGCGAACCCTATACGTTCATCGGGAATCCCGTCTTTACCCCTCATACGATCGACGAGATGCGCGAGGCATTTCTCTCATTTTTTGAAAAGAACGGACACACCCGCATCGAGCGCTACCCGGTGGCCGCACGCTGGCGGGACGATATCTATCTCACCATCGCATCCATCGCCGACTTCCAGCCGTTTGTGACCAGTGGCATTGTCCCTCCGCCTGCAAACCCGCTCACCATCTCCCAGCCCTGTATCCGGTTAAACGACCTCGACTCGGTCGGGAAATCCGGGCGGCACCTGACGACGTTCGAGATGCTCGCCCACCACGCGTTCAACTCTCCCGAGGAGGAGATCTACTGGAAAGACCGCACCGTCGAGCTCTGCGACCAGTTCCTCGCATCCATCGGCGGCGACCTCACCAAGGTCACGTACAAGGAGCACCCGTGGATCGGTGGCGGGAACGCAGGCCCGAGCGTCGAGGTCATGATCGGCGGCCTCGAAGTCGCGACCCTTGTCTTCATGAGCCTTGGCCGGCAGAAGACAAACCACCCCGGCTACGATCTCAATGGCGAGATGTACTACCCGATAAAACTCCGGATTGTCGATACCGGGTACGGCCTGGAACGGCTGGTCTGGGCTTCGAAAGGCTCGCCGACCATCTACGATGCCGTTTTCCCGGAGATGGTCAGCCGTGTCATGAGTTCGCCGGTATCTCGCACCTGCTCGAAAACAAGGACTACACAAAGATTCTGGCCTTAAATGCGAAGTTCGCCGGGCTCATGGACATCTCCGGCTCCAACCTCTTTAACCTCCGGAAGAAAGTGGCGGCAGCCATCGACATCTCGCCCGAGAAACTCGACAAGATGATTACCCCTGTCGAGAAGGTGTACGCGATTGTCGACCACACCCGGTGCCTCGCGTACATGCTCGGGGACTGCATCGTGCCCTCAAACGTCCGCGAAGGCTACCTTGCCCGGCTGGTCCTCCGCCGTACCCTGCGGATGATGAACGAGTTTAAGATGCAGGACTCCCTTGCCGATCTCATCGAAGAACAGATGAAGATCATCGGGATGAAAAAATTCCAGCAGGATATTGCCATCGTCCGTGAGATTGTCGACCGTGAAGTTGTGAAATATGCCGACACGCTCGACCGCGGAATCCGGATCGTCCAGAAAGTTGCAAAGACGTACAAGGCAAAGAGCGAGCGTGTGCGCTCTCCGAGATCATCACCCTTTACGATTCCCACGGCATCCCTCCCGAGATGATCAAGGATATCGCCACAAAGGAAGGCGCGGTCATCGATCTCCCGGACAATTTCTACTCCCAGATCGCCGACATGCACTCCGAGTCAAAGAAGGAGGCTGTTCTGGACAAGACCTCGAAATATGCCGAACGGGTCCAGGGCCTTCCCGCGACAAAGAAACTCTATTACGAGCAGCCCGAGGACTTCGAGTTTGAAGCAGTCGTCATCGATTTCTTCGAAGGATATGCGGTGCTCGACCAGACGCTCTTTTACCCGGAAGGGGGCGGCCGCCGGCAGATCCCGGCAGCCTTGTGGGTTCGGAGAGCATGGCACGCGTTGACGATGTGGTTAAAGTCGGGGATGTTATCCTCCACCATATCAGCGGCGGTTCCTCCAGCGCGGCGAGCGGGTCAAGGGGATGGTCGACGAGGAACGGCGCTTCTCCCTAATGCGCCACCACACGGCCACCCATATCCTCCTTCATGCCTCAAAAGAGGTGCTCGGCGCCCATATCCACCAGTCAGGTGCACAGAAAGGGGCCGAGGGCTCGCGTATCGATATCAGGCATTTCAAGCATATCACCCCGAGGAACTCGCAAGATCGAGATCGCGGCAAACCGGATGGTGATGGCAAACCAACAGGTCGAGATCTTCCTTGAGTACCGGACGAAAGCCGAGCAGGATTACGGGTTCTCCCTGTACCAGGGAGGGGTCCCGCAGGGAAAGGATATCCGGGTGGTAAAAGTCGCCGGGATATCGAGGCCTGCGCCGGGACACATTGCCGGAGTACCGGCGAGATCGG
>CAWBMY010000029.1:0-8769 GCA_963790005.1 uncultured Methanoregulaceae archaeon | reverse complement strand
CCGGTAGGTTGACCGCGGATCGTGCGCTCCTTCATGATCGTGTAGACTTCGTCTGCACAGTCGCGCGGGACCTCGACAAAGGAGTAGGTGTCGAGAATCCGGATCGCCCCGATGGATTTCCCGGCGATCCCGGTCTCATTTGCGATGGCACCGACGATGTCCTTTGGTGCGACATTATGGTCGCGGCCAAGGCCCAAGAAGAACCTTACCATACCGGCCTCTGCCCCGGTATCTCCGAAATCCGTCGGTGTTGCGTGCTCCTTTTTAGAGTCCGTGCCCGGTTCCATGCGCATTTTCAGGAGCGCGGCGGCGATCTCCAGTGTGGTGAGATCCCCTTCGCTTTCGCGCTCGACCATACGGGAGTACGGCTCGATGCCGCCCTGCCTGATCGACTCGCGCACTTCTTCGAGGATCATTTTCGTCTTTGACTCAACCACATCGATTGCAGTCGGGAGGGGTATTTTTGGGATCTGGACTTTTATGTATTTCTGGATCTCGCGGAGTCTGGTGAGGTCCCGGGGTGTGACAAGGGTGATCGCTCTGCCGCTTTTCCCTGCCCGTCCCGTCCGCCCGATACGGTGGACATAGTACTCGACGTCCTGCGGGACATCGTAGTTGATTACAAGGTCCACATCGTCGACGTCGATCCCGCGTGCCGCCACATCAGTTGCAATCAGGATTTCGATGGAGCCTTTCCGGAATCCGCCCATGACCCGATCACGCTGGGTCTGCTTCATGTCGCCGTGGAGTTCTTCCGCGCGGTAGCCGCGTGCCCGGACACGGCCGGCGAGATCTTCCGCGCCTCTCTTCGTATTGCAGAAGATGATCGCAAGATGCGGGTCGACGACATCGATCACCCGGCAGAGGGACTCGAGTTTGTCACGATCCCTGACCTCGACATAGGACTGTTCTGTGGCAGGGACGGTGAGTTCCTGGTACTGGACCCGGACAAATTCGGGCTTGTTCTGGAACCGTTTTGAGATTTCTATGATGGGCTGGGGCATCGTCGCGGAGAAAAGGAGCGTCTGCCTGTTCTGCGGGACGCGTTTCAGGATGCGCTCAATGTCGTCCCGGAAACCCATGTCGAGCATCTGGTCGGCTTCATCGAGTACCACCATCGAGACGTTGTCAAGCAGGAGGGTGCGGCGTTTGAGGTGGTCCATCACCCGGCCGGGGGTGCCGATCACGATGTGGACGCCGTGGGCAAGCGCCTTGAGTTGGCGTTCAATTGGCTGGCCGCCGTAGACCGGGAGGACTGAAATTCTTGAAAGGTTGGCGAGGAGATGGGAGAATTCCTCGGCAATCTGGATGGCGAGTTCCCGGGTGGGGCACAGGACGATGGCCTGTACGACCCGTTGCGATGCATCAATTTTTTCAATAACGGGGATGCCAAATGCGGATGTCTTACCGGTGCCGGTTTGTGCCTGTGCGGTCACGTCCCGGCCGGACTGGATGAGGGGGATGGCAAGTGCCTGGATAGGGGTGGGCTCTTCAAAGCCCATATTTTCTATGGCTTTCGTGATCTCTTTTGAGAGTGAGAGATCCGAAAACTGCAACCTTGAGTTCATATCGCACGACTATTTGGCGCGCAGGTTCATAAGATGGTACCCGAGTTTTACCGGATCCGGACTCTCCCATGATGTCTTTCCGGGTACTGCCCGGTTATCTCACCCGGATGTCTGCGCGCACCCATGGTATCCCCGGGTCTACTGGCAGTATTATTGCAGGAGCGATACTAACGGGGATTATTCACAAGGGAACACCATGAAAGTCGTCGCATTCAACGGGAGCGCACGCAAGGACGGGAACACCGCGATCCTTGTTCGGACACTGTTTAAGGAACTTGAGAAGGCAGACATCGAGACTGAGCTGTACAACTGGCCGGGAAAAAGATGCACGGGTGCCTGGGCTGCGGGAAGTGCCAGGAGAAGAAAGATCGGCGCTGTATTATTGCCGATTTTGCGAACGAATGCATCGAAAAGATGGACGAGGCAGACGGGATCATCCTCGCGTCGCCGACGTACTTCTCTGACGTGACCTCGGAGATGAAGGCACTGATCGACCGTTCGGGTTTTGTCGCCATGGCAAACGACTACATGTTCCGGCGCAAGGTCGGGGCGGCAGTTGTTGCGGTGCGCCGGGGCGGGGCGATCCACACCTTCGATACGATCAACCATTTATTTTTTATCAGCCAGATGGTGGTGCCGGGCTCGAATTACTGGAATGTGGGGATAGGGCTTGCGCCGGGCGATGTGGAAAAGGACGAGGAAGGCCTTGCCACGATGAAGGTGCTGGGCGAGAACATGGCATGGGTGATGAAAAAACTGAAGAAATAATATTTTTGTATTTTTTTAGGGGCAAATACTCTGGGAATGCTGATGAACATGAGAGTAATAAGGTGTAATCAGATGCTGGTTGTTATGCATCCCATTAGTCGAGTGCGCCGCCCGTATCAGTTTCATTTACTGCATGCACCCGTTCAAGGGCGAGAGCAGCCTGGTTTGCAAATGCGGTGAGGATCCGGGACTGATCGTAGGTGATGCCGCCGCTTTGTGCTGCAGGTTTTACTCCCAGGATTCCCAGCACGCCCCGGGAACTCTGGATCGGGATGTACCGGATCTTTGACCCGTGCAGTGTATCGGTATCGTAGCCTGCGGTTGCACCATGCTGGAATGCCCAGGTCGCTACCGCGAGATCGTCAGCATCGAGGACTAGTCCGGGGCTTTTTCCCTGCACAACAAGACCGTTTTTTTCGGGCATGAAAAATGCGCATTCCCACTGGAAGATCTCCTGGATGTGCTGCGAGACGGCTATCGTGATTGCATCGGTATCTGTTGCGACTGCGAGATCCTGCGAGAGTGCGTAGAGCGTGCTGGTCTCTTTTTCCCGGATCTGCGCTGCATCGGCATGCCGGCGTGCCCGGGCAACGAGCATGCTGATTACCGTACCAACAATTATCATGCCGGCAAAGGTGACGAGATACTGGGTATCGGAGATCCGGAACGTCAGGTACGGCGGTACAAAGAAAAAATCGAATGCGAGGACTCCGATAACTGAAGTGAAAATTGCGGGTTTGAGGCCACGCTTGAACGCGATGACGACCACGGCGAGCAGGTAGAACATCAGCTGGTTGACCGGGGAAATGATGGGGTGGAAAAGCCATCCAAGGATGGTGACTGCAACGACAAGTGTCAGGCTGTCCACGTAATCCCAGGGGGGTGCCGCAGGCAGCAGGGGTTCCACATTTACCGGTGGTGTTTTTGGCATATCCTTCCCGCTGCTGATCACGTACACATCAATAGGTCCGCTGTTATGGATGAGCTGGTCGACTACCGAGCCAAAGACAAATTCCTGCCACCGGGGGCGCAGGGTCTTTCCTATAATGATCCGGGTCACGTTGTGCTGCCGTGCGTACTCGAGGACCGTGTTTGCCACGTTGATCCCGAATACGCTTGCGGTTGTCGCGCCCAGTTTTTCTGCAAGCTGGAGTGACTGGTCGACCTGTTCTTTTGCCTCCTGCGATAGCCCGTGATGAGTCGGCGTTTCAACGTAGATTGCGCACCAGCGTGCATTGATACGGTCAGCCTGCCGGCGGGCGGTCCGGATCAGCCTTTCTGCAAGCGGGCCCGGGCCGATGCAGACCAGCAGGTATTCACCGACCGGCCAGGGACCGGGGATCGAACGCGTCTTCATATAGGCAAGCATCTGGTTGTCGACGCGTTCTGCTGCCCGGCGCAGTGCAAGTTCACGGAGGGCATAGAGATTGCCCTCGTTAAAGAACTGTTCGATCGCCCGGGCTGCCATGTCGGGCACGTACACTTTTCCCTCGCGGAGGCGCTGGAGAAGTTCGGGCGGTGCAAGATCGACGATCTCGATCTCGGATGCCTCGTCAATCACCCGGTCAGGGATCTTCTCCTGCATGATGACACCGGTGATCTGGGCCACCACATCGTTGAGGCTCTCGATGTGCTGGACGTTTAATGTGGTATAAACGTCGATTCCAGCCGCAAGCAGTTCTTCTACATCCTGGTACCGTTTCGGGTGCCGGTTACCTGGGGCGTTTGTGTGGGCGAGCTCGTCTACAAGAACCAGCTGCGGGTGTGCGGCAAGAATTGCATCGAGATCCATCTCTGAAAGATTTACCCCATGGTACTCAATCTGCCGGGTGGGAATGACAGGAAATCCTTCCATGAGCACTTCGGTTTCAGGTCTCCCATGATGCTCGACGTACCCGATCCTGACATCGATGCCTTCGTCTTTTTTGAGATGTGCTGACTTGAGCATCTCGTAGGTTTTCCCGACTCCCGCGATATATCCAAGAAAAATCTTGAGTTTGCCCCGGTGCTTCTGCAACTCTTCTTTTTGTACACAGGCAAGAAGTGCATCGGGATCAGGGCGCTGATCATGATGACTGTCTGGGGAAGCCGGCATAGGTCGGGTTCACACTCCAAGGAATACAAGCAGCATATCGATGATCTTTATTCCGATGAAGGGGGCAATAAGCCCGCCGACTCCATAGATCAGGATGTTATTCCTGAGCGCCTCTTCTGCCGACATCGCCTGGTACTTCACGCCCCGAAGCGCGAGCGGGATGAGAGCCACGATGATGAGCGCGTTGAAGATGACAGCAGACAGAATGCCGTCATGGAGCCCGAGGATGTTTAACGCCGAAAGCGAGGGATACGTGGAGGCAAACGCGACCGGGATGATGGCAAAGTACTTGGCGATATCGTTTGCGATGGAGAACGTGGTCAGCGCCCCCCGGGTCATAAGAAGCCGTTTTCCGATCTCCACGATCTCAATGAGCTTTGTCGGGTTGGAGTCGAGATCGATCATGTTTGCCGCTTCCCGGGCAGGCTGGGTGCCGGTATTCATCGCGACCGCGACATCTGCCTGCGCAAGCGCCGGGGCATCGTTTGTCCCGTCGCCGGTCATCGCCACCATCCGCCCGCCTGCCTGGTACTCCCGGATCAGTTTAAGTTTGCTCTCGGGCGTTGCCTCGGCAAGGAAATCATCGACACCGGCTTCTGCGGCAATCGTCGCTGCGGTGAGCCGGTTATCCCCGGTGATCATGACGGTCTTGATGCCCATCTTTCGCAGCTGGACAAACCGTTCCTTGATCCCGCCTTTTACAATATCTTTTAAGTGGATGACCCCCAGAGCCTTCCCGTTCCGTGCGACGACAAGCGGGGTCCCTCCGGCACGCGAGATGGTATCAACAGTCTGTATGAGTTCATCAGATACGGTGTTGCCGCTGCACTCGATATACTTAAACAGCGCATCGGCCGCGCCTTTCCTGATCTGTAGTTCGCCCTGATTGACACCGCTCATCCTGGTCTGGCTTGAGAACGGGATAAACTGCATCCCTGCTTCAGGTCCTGCGCCGCCGACCGTCCGGCCGCGGAGGCCGTACTTCTCTTTTGCAAGCACCACAATGCTGCGGCCCTCAGGGGTTTCATCGGCAAGCGATGCCAGCTGGGCGATCCCGGCAAGGTCCTCGACCGTGGTCCCATCCACCGGGATAAAATCAACTGCCTGCCGGTTCCCGAGCGTGATGGTGCCGGTCTTGTCGAGCAGGAGGACATCCACGTCCCCGGCCGCCTCGATCGCACGGCCCGATGTCGTGATCACGTTCCTCTGGATCAGCCGATCCATGCCGGCAATGCCGATAGCAGAGAGGAGCCCGCCAATTGTTGTCGGTGCGAGGCAGACAAAGAGCGCCACGAGCACCGTGATGGTGATCGTTGTCCCGGCCCCGGCGGCCTGGACGCTGTATGCAGAAAACGCATAGAGCGCCGCAGCCACAACGATAAAGATCGTGGTCAGGCCGAGCAAAAGGATGTTGAGCGCGATCTCGTTTGGCGTCTTCTGGCGCTTTGCCCCCTCGATGAGACTGATCATGTGGTCGAGGAATCCTTCCCCTGGATTTGCACTCACGCGGACGATCAGCCAGTCGGAAAGGATGACCGTCCCACCTGTGACTGCACTACGGTCCCCGCCTGCTTCGCGGATGACCGGGGCGCTCTCGCCGGTTATCGCGCTTTCGTTAATCGATGCGATGCCTTCGAGGATCTCGCCATCCACCGGGATTGTGTCTCCGGCTTTTACGTAGAACAGGTCTAACTTATGCAGCGTTGAAGAGGATACAAGTGTGATATCTTTGTCCTGCGGTTCGCATCCTTTTGTGATCCGGTACCGGTCACACAGTCGTTTTGCGGTCGTGTCCTGCCGCATCTTTCTGAGGGATTCGGCCTGTGCCTTGCCCCGGCCTTCCGCAAGCGCCTCGGCAAAGTTCGCAAAGAGGACGGTAAACCAGAGCCATGCAGAGATCGCACCGATGAACCCTGCCGGGGCTTCCCCGTGCCCGAGTAATGCCTGAACATACAGGATGGTTGTTACCGCACTTCCGACCTCGACGGTAAACATGACCGGGTTACCGATAAGCGTACGCGGATCCAGTTTTTTGACCGCTTCGATGGCCGCCCGCCGGTACAGACCCGGATCTTCGGGACCGTCCGGGTATCTGCCAGATCAGACATGGATCAGCCCCCCGGCAACCATACCCATATATTCCGCAACGGGCCCGAGCGAGAGTGCCGGGAGGAAACTGAGTGCCCCTATCACAATGATGACAAAAACCAGCCATATGATGAAGAGCGGCCGGTGATCGCGGAGGGTTCCTTCTCCTGCGGGAACGATCTTTTTTGTGACCAGGGATCCGGCAAGCGCAAGGGTGAGAATGATCGTTGCATAACGCCCGACAAACATACAGATCGCGGTCGTAAGGTTGTAGAAGAGGCTGTTCGCTGAGAGCCCGGCAAAAGCGCTGCCGTTGTTCTGCGATGCAGAGGTGAACGCGTACAGGATCTCAGAGAACCCGTGCGGGCCCGGGTTCGCGACGCCGGCCTGGCCGGCAGAGGTGAGCACGGCAAGAGACGTGAATATGAGGATCAGGATAATCGGGATGAGGATAATGATCGTCGCCATCTTCATCTGGTACTGCTCGATCTTCTTACCATAGAGTTCCGGTGTCCGCCCGACCATGAGGCCGGCAATGAACATGGCGATGATGACAAAAACGAGCATCCCATAGAGGCCTGAGCCGACCCCTCCAAAAACCACTTCACCCAGCTGCATATCAAAGAGGAGAACCCCGCCTGCCACCGGCATGAAGGAATCGTGCATGGCGTTGACTGCCCCGCAGGAGGTCACGGTTGTGACCACGGCAAAGAGGGCAGAAGGAACGATCCCGAACCTGACCTCTTTTCCTTCCATGTTCCCGCCGGACTGGAGATGCGAGGGCGTCTGGTCGATTCCAAGCGACGATAGTGCAGGATTGCCACCCTCCTCAGACCAGATAGCAAGACCGACCAGTGGCAGGAAGATAAGGGACATGGCGATCAGGAGTGCAACCCCTTTCCGCCGGATCCGATCATGACCCCGAACATCATGCAGAGCGCCGCGGGAATAATAATGATGGCAAATGTCTCGGCAAAGTTCGAGAATGGCGTTGGATTTTCGAGCGGGTGGGCAGAGTTTGCATTGTAGAACCCGCCGCCGTTCGTGCCGAGCTGCTTGATCGCGATCTGGGATGCGACGGGTCCGAGCGGGATTGTCTGGGTGGTGACAAGTGCCCCGGTGCTGTCCTTTACCGGGTCAGGAGTGGGACGGTTACCGCGCCGGAAAATGTCTGGGGTGTTCCCTGCGAAACAAGCACCAGGGAAAAGATCAGGCAGAGGGGCAGCAGGATCATGACGCTTTTTACCAGCAGCGCCCAGAAGTTTCCGATCGTGGTACCGGATTTCCGGGTGAATGCGCAGATGAGCGCGACAAGCACGGCAAGTGCGACTGCTGCCGAGAGGAAATTCTGGACGGCTAGGCCGGCCATCTGGGTGAAATAACTCATCGTGACTTCGGGGGCGTACGCCTGCCAGTTGGTGTTGGTGGCAGAGCTGACCGCGGTGTTGAGCGAGAGGTCCCAGGGGACGGCACCGAGACCGGCCGGGTTAAGGGGCAGGAACTGCTGGATAAGCTGGAGGAAAAAGACGACTGTAATGCAGGGGATCGTAAAGACCATGACTGCCACGGCAAACTGCTTCCAGTTCATCTCATCCCCGGAGATACCCCGCTCCATGCAAGAATCTTATGTTCGGTCCGGTCGAAGACCGGTGAGAAGAATTTAAGTCTGCCGGTAAACACCTTTGCCATCCATGAGCCAAGCGGCACGACAAGGAGCGCAACGAGGCCGATAAAGAGAAGAATCTGGATCCAGTCAGCGATCCTCATGCCAAAGACTTGGTCAGGGGCCCGTTATGAAATTGTCGGTTGATCCCGTAGACTCGGCACGGAGATTTTCCCGGCACTCATGTCATCGAGCGCGAGGTTTAAAGAGAGGACATTTACCCGGGTTCTCCGAATATCCTGAACTGGCGGGGCTCGATCTGTGATGCAACGAGTGCGGAGACGTCAGATTCGGACAGGTTGCGTTCCCGGGCAACGCGGGGCACCTGGATACGTGGCGGCAACCGAAATGTCCGGGTCAAGGCCGCTTCCCGATGCAGTGACAAGATCGAACGAGATATCTTTGTGTTGCTCAGGATCCACGGCATGGAGGGCATCGACCCGGGCCTTCACCTGATCCACAAGGGCCGGGTTATTTGGCCCGAGATTGGATCCCGACGATGCACCGGCATTGTACGGTACCGGCGATGTCGCGGAGAGCCCCCCAGAAATACTGCGGTGATGAGAACGGCTGTCCGATCTGGGACG
>CAWBMY010000028.1:0-59661 GCA_963790005.1 uncultured Methanoregulaceae archaeon | reverse complement strand
CCGTGCTCTTCTGCCTCTTCTTGGGCTTTGCCCTGCTGCTGGATGACGGGAACGGGCCGATCTTAAACATCCTCAGGTCCCTTTTGCGGGCACTCGACCGCATGACGCATATCATTTCCTGGACCTTCCCGGCTGGCATCTTTGTTATCACCGCGGTGATGGCCGGAACCCTGACGTTCGAGGGGTTCCTCGATCTCCAGGTATTCCTCATCACCCTTGCCTGCGCCGCCATCCTTCTCGGCCTCGTTGTCATGCCGCTCCTCGTTACCTGTTTTACCAGTTTCCGGTACCGGGATATCCTTGCCGCTTCTTCGCGGGCCATGCTCCTTGCCTTCTCGACCGGAACGGAGTTCATCACCCTCCCGCTCATCACGGACGGGGTGGAGAAACTCTTCCAGGGGCGGGTCAATGAACCCGATACCGACACGGGGATCGGGACCGCCCCGGCCGGCGACCACACCTCCGGTGCCGGTAACGGGCAGCAGACGGACCAGGCCGATAAACCCGGGCAGATCCCTGCCGGAGACAAGGAACAGAACCCGGAAAGGGGGGATGTCCGGTCGTTGAGCGAGATCCTGGTGCCGGTTGCCTATACCTTCCCGCTCCTTGGCGGGCTCGTCCCCTTCCTCTTTATCCTCTTTGTGGCGTGGCTGTACCAGGATCCGCTGAGGATCATAGAACAGACTCAAGCTCATCGCTGTCGGGATCCCCAGTTTCTTTGGCTCGTCCAAACTCTCGGTGGTATCGCTCCTTGCCCTGATGCACCTCCCGGCCGACGCATACAACCTGTACATCAGCTCGGGGATAATGCGGCAGGCGTTCGTGGCACCGTTGAGTGTCATCTCGATCTTCTCGTTCTCCGCCATCACCGTTGCCGTCACGAGAAACCAGGTCCGGTTCCGGTGGAAGCGTGCGATTGTGTCGCTTGTCTGTGTCATCGTGCTCGCAGCCCTCATAATCGCCGGGCTGCACATGGGCTTTACCCAGATGCTGGCCGGATCCTATCATGGGGGAGACCAGATCTCCAAAATCGAGCTGCCGTTGGATCCGTCTGGGAACCGGCTGGACCAGGCGGTGAATACGACCGTTTACCTGCACAAGGAAGATGTCCCGCCCGTACCTCCCCCGGCAACGGGCCCAAGAGACGAGATCCGGCAGATCCGGGAGAGGGGAGTGCTCCGTGTCGGGTACAACAGTAACAATGTCCCGTTCGCATTTTTTAACGGCAAGGGCGAACTGGTGGGTTACGATGTGGAGATGGCCTATGACCTCGCCCGGACCTTAAACGTCTCAAGGATCGAGTTTGTCCCTATCACGGGAACCACCCTTGCCGAATCGCTCGACAGCGGGTACTGTGATATCGTGATGTCGGCGGTCGTGGTCAACGCTGACAGACTCGATGTAATGAAATTCACCGACCCCACCGTCACCGTCCACCTGGCATTCGTCGGTACCGAACGGCGGAAAGAATGAGTTCACGGAACTTGATTCCGTAAAAAAGATGGACGGACTCAGGGTGGCAGTGTACAACAATACGGCGCTTGTTGCGGTCGCCCACCAGCTGCTCCCGAACGCCACAATTGTCCCGATCGACTCGAAAGAAGAATTCTTTGTGGGAAAGAACGCAGATGCGCTCATGATCCCTGCCGAGGAAGGATATACCTTAACCCTCCAGTACCCGTTTTACGATGTGGCCATCATCCAGCCCTACGATTCCTACCGGATGATGTATGCGTACCCGGTAGCAAAGGACAGCAGCGAATCCTATCTCCTCGCGCTTGACTACTGGGTCCGGATGGAGAAGGACTACGGGATGCTCGATGAGAAGTACAATTACTGGGTGCTTGGCGAAGTCCCGGGGGCAACCGAACCCCGCTGGTCCGTGATAAGAAACGAACTGCACTGGGTAACGTGAGTGTCTCCACGCTCCCGCGTTTTTCCTTCACACATTCGCGAACGGTGCTCCCATTTCTGGGTGAACCTGTAGAAAAAGCCGGTTGATCCGGATTCTCCCCCACCGGATCGACCGGCACCATAAAAAAACCATCAAATCTCTGTTAGTGAGTCCCTCATTTTCGGGAATTATGACCTACCCGGAAGATCGGGATACCCACCCGGTGAAGGTCTCCAAAAAAGAGGTGACGTGAGTGGAGTTCATCACATGAGGGCGTCGGGCACATACATGATCCGGGGATCTCCCGGGCAAAGCACCATGCCGGTGACGCTTGCGTCGCCTAACTCCTGTCGCAGAAGCGCCCGATGGCGAGGTTGTTCTTGTCAAAGATCTCGCAGGCCGGGCAGTAGCAGTTGACCTCTTTTACCGAGGCGGCACAGGATTTCCCGCGTGCGCAGAAGAGGACACCGGGCTCGGATTTCCCCAGGGAGTTGTGCTTATAGGTCGGGCATGATCCGCAGTACTTCAGGCAGATCTGCCGGTTCTCTTCCGTATCCTCGACTTTAATTTCACCTGATTTCATAAGGAAGGGATCGTAGGATAAGAATAATAGGTTTCCTGTGGATTTTTTTTCATGAGCGTCGGCTGCACTATGGACACCGGCGGGGCCCGGTATTACGCCACAGGCGCCGGGTTCCTGCGTTCACCCACCTGCTGGCGCCACATTGCATAATACAGGCCCTTCTGGTCGAGGAGACTCGCGTGAGAACCGGTCTCGACAATCTTCCCCTGCTCCAGTACATAGATCACATCCGCGTGCATGATCGTGGACAAACGGTGGGCAATCAGTAAGGAGATCTGGTCCCGGCTCGTGGAAATATCCCGGATGGTATTGGTGATATCCTCCTCGGTCAGCGAATCCAGCGCAGACGTCGCCTCATCAAAGATCAACAGCCGGGGATGACGCAACAGGGCCCTCGCAATGGAAATACGCTGCTTCTCGCCACCCGACAGGTTCATACCGCCCTCACCGATAACCGTATCGATACCAAGAGCAGAACTGGCGAGCAGGTTATCACACGCGGCCTTGTGCAGGGCATCCATGATCTGCTCGTCCGTCGCATCCGGCTCGGACAAACTGGAGATTCTCCCGGATTGTTCCTGCGAATAACTGGGCATCCTGCGCAACAAAACCAATCTGCCGCCGTAACGGGTTATACCGGATCTGTGAAGATGCATGCCCGTTGAACCAGATCTCACCACTCACCGGGCTGTATAAGCCGAGCAGGAGCTTCACCAGCGTTGACTTGCCGGCACCCGAAGGCCCCACAAAGGCGATCGTTTCGCCGGTTTTTACCTCAAACGAGATCCCGTCAACGGCATTATAATGGGCTGTCTTGTGACGAAAAACGACATTCTCAAAACGGATATCCGAAAGTTCGTCGATCTCAACAGGATGTTCCACGTTCTGTTCGATGGGCTTCTGCATCAGTTCATCGAAATATTTCACCGATGCCTCAACCTCGTTATAACTGATGATGATACTCCCGAGATCCTGCAACGGTCCGAAAATGATCGTGGAGATGAACTGCATCGAGATCAATTCCCCGGTGCTGAGGTCTTTATGGAAAATCAGCCAGAGAAGGATAAACAGGATCGACTGCTTGAGGACGGCAAGCGTCGTTCCCTGCAGGAACGTCAAAAGCCGGATCCTTTTTACTTTCGTCATCTCCAGGTTGAAGATCTTCAGGTTCTGGTCCCAGATCCTCCGTATCTCGGGATAGGTCAGGCCAAGACTTTTTACGAGTTCGATATTCCTGAGGGATTCGGTGATCGCCCCCGAAATCTTGTAGGTCTGGAGGTTGATCGACCGTTGCGTCACCTTGATCTCTTTACTCAGTAACCCGGTAAGCGTTCCCAGCACGACAATCCCGATCACAAAAACCGGAAGTAACATCCAGTTCATCGTGATCGAATACACGATAAGAAAACAGATCCCGACGACAGACGAGAAGACAACGTTGATGAACAGGTTGATGAAGGTCTGGGTATCAGCCCTCACATTCTGCAATACGGCTAACGCCTCACCGCTCCGCTGTTCCTCGTACTCATTATAGGACAAGCGGAGCGTCTGCTGTAACCCGTCATTGAAGATCTGCATCCCAAACTTCTGCACAGCAAGCCGGGTGAAATAATCCTGGAACGTTGTTGTAACCTGGGCAAGCACCGCGACAGAGACTGCCACACTCAGCCAGAACAGCACCCCTTTAATGAGGAGTTCTTCCGGGCTGTTCCCCGGGTTTAAGGCATAATCATCAATAATTTTCCCGAAAATCAGCGGATCGACAAGATTTAGGAGCTCACTGATACCCGCCAGTATGAGTGCGACAACGATCAGCCATCTCTGCGGCTTTAAGGTACTTCCAGAGGACACTCATGGGTGGTGGATCATAACGTCAGTCATGGGTCGCCCCCATGATAATGCTGCACAGCCTGTACCGTTTTTTTGCATTTCATGAACGGAGGCGGATCCCTTGATAACGGGATATAGGGAGAATGGGGAATAAAGGTATTGTCTGCCCCGGCTCAAGGCCTGTCCGGGCAATCGTTAAGCCCGGGCAGACCCCCGGGTATGGAGCCCTGATTATTTACCGGGTGCAGCATTTACCCGGTTTTTTGCCCGCAGGGAAACCCCCTCAAGCCCCGGCAGTATTCCCCCTCTATAGTATTACAGATCAGGCTTTTCACAAAAGACCTGTCTTTTGGTTTTTCGCACCGGGTGGCGTTTTGTCAGGGTCAATGGGTTTTTTATCTTTGAGGTTCAGGTATCATTCACCGGATCCAGACATTGTTTTAGAGTGGTCGACCGGGACAGAGGGGAAAAATGGTTGAAAATCTGCGCATTGAACAGGATCTCATGGAGGACCTGCTCGTCCGCCTCTCCACACAAGGGAAAAAAGGCAGGGAGGCCGCACTGGAAGCCCTGGCAGTGAGTACAGAAGACGATGACTGGAGGCCGGATGAGCTCGATAAAGCAGGGCGGGATAAAGATCATCATGAACCTGCTCGAGGAAAAAAACCTGCACATTGTCCTTTCAGCCCTGGAAATTATCATCGCTATTGCAGCATCCGGGGAGGCAGAACCGCTTATCGATGAAGGAGTGATTGCCAGCCTCGATACGATGCAGGATAACAAAAACCCCGCGATCCAGGAAAAGGTCCGGGAAGCGCTTGCACTCCTCCAGCCCGAAGTAGAGGATGTCGTCACTGCAAAACCCCAGGACGACTATTAGGAAAAAAGTAAATCTACCTTCTCACGCAGTAGTATCCGCCGCGGAGATGGTACTTCATGAAGAGCGGGCAGGCCGGGCAGAAGCAGCCGATCTCTTTCATGTCCTGGGCATTCGAGGTCCCGCAGCCACAGAAGAGCTCGGTCGGCTGGTGTTTTTCAAGCGAATGCCGCTTGTAGTTCTGGCAGATGGTGCAGTATTTCCTGCAGATCGCCCGGTTCTCTTCAGTGTTTTCTACAACAGGAGGTTTGCCGGATTCAAACATGCGAAATAGAGTTTGGTGATGATAAATATTAGCACTTTTGTTTTTTGCTGGTACAGGGAAGATCCCGGCTCGCCCGGTACCTGTCACGCCCGGCCCTGTAATTCCCGGCAGAGGGAACAGAACCGTTCCACCACCAGATCGTTTCTCACCTCGGGGTGGAACATAACTCCATAGAGAGGCCGGCCCGGGTCGCGGACGGCCTGTACGCACCGGTCCGAGACTGCCATTACTTCCCAGCCGGGCGGCGGGTCGCAGGCAAAGGAGTGCAGTTCATACACCTCAAATGCCGGACCGTCAGGAAGGATCGGGTCCGCCCCGGTGACACGGACGGTGGTCATCCCGATCTCAGAGGCCGGCCGGATGGTGCCCCCGTACACGAGGCAGAGGGCCTGCATGCCGGCGCAGATCCCAAGGACGGGGACGCGGACATCTTTGAGCCACGAAAACTCCTGCACCTTTCCGGCAAAAAGGTTGTCCTGTAACGCGGTCCCGCAGAGGATGATCCCGCCGTAGCCCCGGATATCGTCTTCGGATATAACGGAAAAATGCGCCTCGTGCCATTCCTGCCCGGCCCGGGAGACGATCCGTGCTACCGGGCCCACGAACTCGTCCCGGGAAAGGGAGCCGGCCTTCCACGAGAGATCCACAAGAAGGATCATTTCGCCTCCAGCACGGCACGCCGGACGCGCAGGATGCCCCGGAAATTCGCATACTCTTTTTCAGCCTCCAGGATCACGATCTTTTTATGAAAGATTGGAGCGTCCAGAACGAGCGTCTCGTACTCCCCGCCTTCACCGGTGAGGGTGATGCGGTCCGATCGCACGTACTGCTGTAAGTCCTTGATCGCTCCCTCATCAATCTCCCTTCCCAGCCAGTCCGCTGAGAATGGTGCGGCAAATACGCCGGTGATGATCGCCCGGAAACCGGTTGAGAGGAGCTGCTCCATGTAGACCTCCGGGTCCGTGTACCAGAGCGGGTTGAAACACCAGAGGCCGAGATCCCGGCAGATGCGCTGGACCCGGGTGGCCTGGTACACGGAAAGGAGGGCGCCGGTCACCACGCCTTCGATGCCATACTGTTCCACGGCGATGCTGATGGCACGCGAAAGGTCTCCGAGCTCGGCCTCCTCGATCCCCTCGGTTTCGACCATGACAAGTGGCAGCCCCGCAGCCTCTGCCTGCAGCGGCACGAGGTGGATATTGGGGGTATGAAACATGTAGCTCTCTTCGTTCCGGGACCGGACCGAGATGAGGCAGGCGACCTCCTCTTTCTGCATCGCGAGATGGCAGGCACACCATGAGTCTTTCCCCCCGGAACAGAGAACGCCGAGTTTCATTCCCTTTTGTACTCATCCTTCCGGCCACATGAATCTCACTCTTTACCGGAATGGCAGTTCCCGGAGAGCAGCACTGTTTCCCGTTTTGCAGGTTGCAGAGGGCAGGCGGACCGGGAAAATTCCCGGGCATCTTTACGATAAAAGTGGTATTGTGGGCCCGGCCCTGCTGTATAAAAAACGTGAAGGGTGAACATGATTACGATCGCAGGGAAGCAAATTACCGGAACAAATCGTGGAGGGAGATCCGGTACTGCCCGAGTTTCCCGTCAAAATTCGACGCCCCGATGTGCGTGACGGTCCCGGTCTTGGTCGCTGCAAGGATACCGGCTTTCATCGCAGCCTTGATGGTGGCTTCATCGACGCCGTTTAAGACAATCTCGTACACGGACGCCACACCGTCAGGGACGAGCGAATCGCTGATATGGCCCTTTAATGTCGGGCACCAGCGGTGGCTGGTGCTGGCCGGGATCGGGAACCGATAATTTCTGCACCCGACCTTCGAACCGCTCCCGACAATCCCCCCCGCAAAACTGGTGATAACACCGTTTGTCCCGGTAATTTTTTCCATTGCCGCCTCGGCGCCGGCAAGTGGCCGACTGCCGGTCTTTTCCCATCACAAGGAAGTTCCCGCCGGCTATTCCCTTTTCTGGTCCCGAAGCGTTCCTCTCCCACGTACTCGCCTTCCATCACCGGGATCTTCCAGCACTTCCTGCCGCCGACAACACACTGCTCCTCGTACCGGTCCCCGAAATAATGCATCTTTGTGTAAAACCGGGCGTCCGCATCGGGAAAACCGTCGAAGGCAGATGCGGTCGGTGCCGGGAGGATACACTGGGCGATCCTTGTCGCGACATTGGACTTTCATGTTCTTCTTTTCAGCACAGATCAAAATCGAAATCCCGGCCCTGCCATCCGGGGTCTCTTCTGGGGAAAGGGGACGCTCGATCCCGGCCTCGCAGGGACAGCCGATCTTGGAGGTTGCAAACCCCGTTGCTTCAACGGCGGCACGGTACGCCCATTCCGGTGTTGCTGCTGTGATGATGACCCGTGAGATCCAGGTCGGGAATGCCTCGGCAAAGGTGTCAAGTATTTCGGTACCGTTGATCTCCATCTCTATCCTCCTTTATCCCGTATAGACAATACCATCCTCGGTGATGATGTAGTCCATCCGGATATCGTTCTCATCGACCGGCAGGCCGTCAAATTCCTGGCAGGCAAACGCGATCCCGATCTTTTGCAGGTTCGGGTTTTTGGAGAGGAACCGGTCGTAATACCCGGCCCCGTACCCGATCCGTCCCCCGGCCCGGTCAAACCCGAGCATCGGGAGGATGATCGTATCGATATCCTTTGCATCGGCCGGGATCTCGCTCCCGATAGGTTCCGGGACGCCAAACGTGCTCGGGACGAGCGCGGAAAAATCCCGCAGGTAGGAGAGCCGGAGGCTGACATCCTCTTTTACGATAATCGGGACAACCACCGGATTCCCTTTCTCGAACAGGGCAAGGATCAGCGATTTTGTATTGACCTCTTTTTCCTTGGAGGTAAAGACCATGACCGTCTCACCGGGTTTGATAATGTTCATAAGATGGCGGGTGATGCCGGTGCTGAACCTGAGCCGGTCTTCCGGCACCATTGCATCCTTTCGCTTACGCAGGATATCCCGCACCCGGGCCTTTTCTTCACTCATGGGCAGTAGTATATCGGCGACATATTTATGAGTTTAGATGTTCCGGATCCACGCGTGCCCATGACGAACGGCGCTGTTTATCAGGCCCGTCCATACAAAAAATGATAAATATGATTAATCATACAAATATGATATAGTATGAAAAAGAAGAATTGTGAGACAGAGAATCTGGTAGACGAGATGATCGCACCAGAAAGGGAGAAGACAAGCACCTCTTTGGCAGTGTGAAGGTCGGCGAACGCGGGCAGATCGTGATCCCGAAAGGGGCAAGGGAGATTTTTGGCATCAGGCAGGGGGATATCCTGCTGGTGCTTGGCGATACGGAACGCGGCATAGCACTCGTGAAAGCAGATGCCATCCAGGAATTCGCCCGGAAGATCCTCGACAGCACAAGTAAGCCGGACGAATAAGTGCTCAGTGGGGGACATCCGAATGAAAATTGTTGGTACTGAACGGCAGCCCGAAAGGCGATATCAGTGTCACGATGCAGTATGTTGCGTATATCCGGAAGAAATTCCCGGAACATACGTATGAAATTCTCAATGTGGCCCATGAAATAAGAAAGATCGAGAACGATACCGGACTCTGGAATAAAACCATTGAGAGTATCAGATCCGCAGATATTGTCCTCTGGGCATTTCCGCTCTATGTCATGGTCGTCTGCTCCCAGTACAAACGCTTTATCGAACTCATCTTCGAGAGGAAAGCAGAGGATGCATTTGCCGGGACCTACGCGGCATCGCTCTCAACATCGATCCATTTCTTCGACCAGACCGCCCATGCCTACATCCATGCCATAAGCGACGATCTCGGCATGAAATACCTCGGGTTTTATTCCGCGGACATGAAGGATCTCTTATCCGGGGAAGAACGGAAGCGCCTGGAGAAATTTGTACTCCTTCTTGTCACCGCAGTACAGGAAAAGATGCCGGTCCAGCGGGAGAACGCCCCGCTTGTCTGGCCGTCACTCGCATATGTTCCGGGTAAAGAACAAAAACCCATTGGCACCGGTACAAAAAAGATTGTCATCCTCACTGATGACGATGGCAGTTCACCCAATCTCGCGGTAATGACCGACCGGCTCAAAAAGAATTTTTCCGGTTCTGTTGAGTTGATCAATCTCCATGATGTGAATATTAAGGGAGGTTGTCTCGGGTGCTGCCAGTGCGCCTATGACAATACCTGTGTATATACCGACGGGTACGTTGACTTTTATAAAAACAAACTGGTACCTGCGGATATCATCATCATGGCAGGCCCGGTGCACGACCGGTATCTCTCATCGGCATGGAAACAGTTCTTCGACCGGAGTTTTTTCAAAGGGCATACCCCCGGCCTTAAAGGAAAACAGATCGGCTTTGTGATCGCAGGGCCCCTCCAGCAGATCCCGTGCCTCAAAGAGGCACTCACCGCATGGGCAGACAATGGCGGGTGTCATGCACAGTTTGTCACGGATGAGGTTATGAGTTCCGGCGAGCTTGATGCCCTGCTCGATGCCCTGGCAGCACGTCTCGTGCAGGCAGCAGAAACCGGCTACATCCCGCCGCATACCTTCTACGCGGTCGGCGGCCACAAGATATTCCGGGACAGTATCTACGGGGGAATGAGGTTTGTGTTCCAGGCAGATTACCGGTATTATGTGAAGCACGGATTGTTCGATTTCCCGCAGTCTGACCTGAAGACCCGGCTGTTAAATGCAATCCTCATCCCGTTAACAAGGATCCCCGGTTTCCGGAAAAAAGTATTCGCCGATATGAAACACCACATGATAGAGCCCTTCAAACCGGTGCTCAGGGATGCCTGAGGTCAGGAGAATACCATGAAGAGCGTGAATATCCTGCAGGGTTTTGTCCCCCTGATCATCTATGGCTTACTTGCAGGAAGTTCTGTCGCGAGCGTCATTGTCGCACTGGGTGCCGCAGTGATCATCACCATCATTATCGGTTTTTCTGATCTCAGAAAAGGCATGATCCTGACGTGGGCAAACCATGGTGCTGTTCTGCTCCCTGCTTATCGCAGTCGGCATCCTTGGCATGACCGGGCTCCTCCCCGTTATGGGAATGCTGATCTATGCGGCACTCGCCGCAGTCACGTTCGGATCTATCCTTGCAAAAATCCCGTTCACCCTGCAATATGCACGGGACATGGTGGACCGGATGCTCTGGGAGAATCCGGTTTTTATCCGGGTAAATGTCCTGATGACGGGGGTCTGGGGCGGTATCTTTGTGATCAATTTCTTCCTGGACTATCTCGCGTTCGCATACCCACACTCTACCGGGGGGATTACCCCGCCACTCACGTATCTTGTCCTCATTGCCGGGATTATCTTTACGATCTGGTACCCGGGACATCTGAAGAAAAAATATGATCATACACGAGAGCAGGGTGGCAGGTAAGAACGATTCATTGAGGTATGCGTATCCTTCAACCCGGCATCCCTGTGGATACTTCCCCGACCCGGCCATATCCGGTTCTCCCGTTGACCGCCGGACAGTTTGCAAATACCGGACATACAATGGATTGAAAATTCAGGGAAAAATGTGAGGGCCAGAATGGACATGCCAGGACAGTATGCCGGGACGTCCCCGCATATATCCTGATTACTGCGGTGGCTGCTCGTGACCCGGGAACTCTTTCTTTTCTTTTGCAATCGTTTTTGCAAGTGCAACCATGCCGGTCGTGTCCCCGAGTGACATGGTTTCGAGAGCGCTTGACGGGACAATAACGATGGTCGATTGTCCGCCTTTGAGCCCTTCATACAGCATGTTCATCGCCCGCAGGTGCAGGGCCGTGGGATTGTTCTCGTAACTCTTTGCGGCCTGCTCGAACTTCTCGGCTATCTGCCGCTCGGAATCCCCGAGGATGACCCGGGCCTGCCGCTCGCGCTCCGCCTGAGCCTGCATCGACATTGCATCCTGCAGGGGCCCGGGAATAATCACGTCGCGAATCTCAACGGACAGGATCTTGATCCCCCACCCGTTTACCCGGTTCCCGATCAGCCGCTGGAGTTCCTCATCGATTGCCTCCCTCCCGGTGAGCATATCCGAGAGAATGGTTTTGCCGATCACATCCCGGAGCGCAGTCTGCGAGGCAAGGGAGATCGAATCCCGGTAATCCTTGACTTCGAGCGCGGCTTTCTCAACATCGACAACCTGCCAGAACAATACCGCATCAACATTGACCGGCACGGTATCCTTTGTCAGGGTCTGTTCAGCGTTAAACGATGTGGTGATCACCCGGAGATCGATCCAGTATGCAACACGGCTCAGGAACGGGACAATGAGAAAAAGTCCCGGCCCTTTGATCCCGACAAACCTCCCGAGAAACAGGACCACTGCCCGTTCCCACTGGTTGGCAATCTTGATCGCCATGGTAAGAAGCACAATAACCACGATTAAAATTAATCCGGCAACCATGAGGGTGAATGAATCCATTTTATTTCCTCCAAAACCCGTCTTTCCGAGTGATACTAGAGGGTTTCTGCCGAAGTATATATGTCTGGTGATGGTTCACGGCAGACGGGTCGAAGCGTCAGGCACAACGATGCATATCCCATGAACCCGTGCCCAAACCCGCCACAACTGCCCAAGAGACCAAGCCGGCTCCCGATACGGAATCCGGAGAAGAGGTGTGTCCCGCCCCGTCACCAGGCCGGTAATTCCCTATCCCCCGCTCACCCATGCAGCCGGATCTTTTCTGACCAGCAGGACTGCACACGCGATGATGGCAATCCCAAGGAAGAGGAACAACACGACTGTCCCCGGACTGCCGATGTTCCCCCCGGCAAGGCCAAGGAGCACCGGCCCGGCAAAGGAGCCGATGGACGCGATGGCGTTGACCATGGCCACACCGGAAGCGCGGAGGCCGGGCGACAACGTTTCCATAACAAGGACAAAGAACGGGGCATAGGCGGCATACGATGCCGCGATCGCGCCCGACAGGAGAATAAACCCGGTAACGGCAGTGTGGGGAACGGAGAGCAGGACAAGAAAGATCGCTGCCACGGTCAGGGGAACTGCCACGTGCCACCGGCGTTCAGAGAGCCGGTCGGAGCGTCGCGCCCAGAGGTACATCACAACAACGGAAAGGGCATACGGGAGCATCACAAGCATGCCCGTCTCCATAATCGAACCGGAGAGGCCGGACGAGTTTACGATCTGGGGGATCCAGAAGAGGAGGCTTGTCAGGAACAGCCCGACAAGAAAACTGGTTGTGCAGAGCAGCAGGATCCCGGGCGTGGTAACGAGCTGCCGGAACGGGATGGCACGTGGGGTCTCGTCCTGCACCCGTGCCTCGTCAAGCCGGGATGTGAGCCACGCACGTTCAGGCCCCCGGAGCCAGGCCGCATCTTTCGGGGAGTCCTGCAGGTACACAAGGATCAGGGCCCCAAAAACGATCGCCGGGACACCTTCGAGCACGAAAAGCCAGCGCCACGCCGCAAGATCGGACCAGGCTGCGTGGGAGAGGATGAAGGTGGAGACCGGCGATGCGATCACCATCGCCAGGGGAATGGCGACAAAGAAGACAGAGAGCGCCTGCGAGATCCGGTTCTTCCGGAACCAGAACGTGAGGTACAGCATGATGCCGGGCGTGAACCCTGCTTCCGCTGCGCCTAAAAGGAAACGAAGGATCGCGAGTTCGACCGGTGTCTGGACAAACGCGATGAGGACCGTGATGATTCCCCAGCTTATCATGATCCGGAAAAGCCAGATACGGGCCCCGGTCCTGACAAGGAACTGGTTGCTTGGCACCTCGAAGAGCACATAACTGATAAAAAATATGCCCGAGAGAAAGCCAAAAAACGCGGGATCGATGCCGAGATCCGCGTTCATGGCGAGCGCTGCGTAGCCGATATTGACCCGGTCAAGGATACAGATCACAAGCAGGACGACGACAAACGGGATGATGTGCCACCAGACTTTCCGGTCGAGGACGATCTCATCAATATCCCCGTCGCAGGGTATTTGTTCGGAGTGGTTGTCACTCAGGGCAGGCATCGGGTTTCACTCCCGGGCCGGTTATTTTTCCCGGCACGAAAACCGGTATGCCTCTTTTGGCACGATAATTTCGAAGCGGGCACCCTTCCCGGGCGTTCCGGTCTCCTGGATGGAGATGCCGGTGATCTCAAGAATTTCCCGTGCAAGGAAAAGTCCGACCGCTTTTGTCTTCTGGAAGTCCGGTGAAAAGATCTGGGCCTTAAGATCCCCGGAAATTCCCACACCATCGTCTTCGAAGAACAAGGTTACGGACTCCTGCCCTTCGAGGTACTGTAATGTTATCTGTGTTGCCGTTTTTCCGTGCAGAATGGCATTATCCGTAAGGATCTGCAGGACCTGTTCCAGCAGGGGATCGGCAAATATTGTAAGACCGTCGAGCTCGATACGGTGCGTTATTTTAAGGGCATCCAGGTGGGAAATCGCGAGGAGGAAGACCTGACGGACGTCCTGCCATGCCGGGGGTTTGAGCCCGAGATCCTGATATGCCTGTGCAAATTTCAGGGAATTTGAGATCTTCTGCAGAAGTTCCTCCTCTTTTTTGATAACTGCAATCACGGCGCTCTCTGTTGTCTTCCCTTTAGCCAGCTGCTGGTATCCCCAGAGGGAAAATATCAGGTTCTGGATATCGTTGAACGTCACATAGTTCAGGAGGTTCAGTTTCTTCTTTGCCTGCTCCAGGGCCTTTTGTTCCCGGGTGCGTTCGGAGATATCCCGGACGATATGGACAGCACTCACGATTTTTCCGGCACCGTCGATGACAGGATCCACGGTGATAAGAAGCCAGCCCATTTTATCTCTCATCGGGATCTCGACGCTCTCCCGTTTCCTGCTCGCGAGCATGCGCATCCGCGGGCACCCTTCAATCGGGCACGCTATGCCATGAACAATGTCAAAACAGTTCCTGCCGATCGCCTGATCGGGAGGTATTCCGAACATTGATTCGACGGCCCCGTTCGTCCGGAGGATCCGGCCATCCGGAGAGATCAGGGAGATCCAGTCATGTATTGCATTGTAGGTTGCTTCCCATTCGGCATGGCTGATGGCAAGGGCGTCGTACTGTGTCCGTAGTTCATCTTCCCGGGCCGCGAGCTTTTCACAGGAAGCCCCCAGTTCCATGTTTTTCTCCTGCAGTCTGTGGGTAAAGTGCCGGATGAGCAGGAACAAAAGAACCGTGGTGACGACAATAAAAAGGGTACCCTTGATCGAGGAAATGAGGATGAGATCCTCCTGCGGCATGGCAAAAGAGAGAAACAGCTGGTCTGAAAAAATGATCCAGAGGATACCGAAGACAAAATAGATGAGGCAGATCTTCAGGGGGGCCTGTGCAAAAAACTGGTCCAGCCGGATCCTCACAGGAGTCTTTTCTCTCGGAGATGCCACCTCTTCCGGGTACTTGTGATTCCATAACCCACGGTCCCGCTCCGGATGATCCTTTTCGATCCTGCTAATGAATAGTATCGTAACCATATCCGGGAAAATATATTAAGACGCCAGATCTGTCCCAGGTGAGCCCTTCAAACAGGTACGCCGGGATACCTGGTTTTTTCAGGTAATAAAAATTACAGGCATCCTGTCGGGTTTTGTCACTGATCGTTCAGGGTATACGTGAGGATGTGCCGTCCGGGCAGAGAACACGAGAATCTCCGGATAAACCGGCAGGTTTTGTGGAGATATCTCCTCAACCGCGGGATTATGCTTTATTCCCGGCTTTATGTTTCCATGCGAAATATCCGATAACCGCAAGGATAATGATCGTAATTGCAATGAACGGGAGTAAACAGGGGTCGTTCCCACAGACTGCTTCCATGTACCAGAATCCGGCGTTTTCGATAATATGACTGGCGTTAAGTGAAAAAAGAATTGCGGTTATGTGCGGTGACCCGGATTAAAGAGTCCCTTGGGGTTTTTACATCTGGTGAGTCCTTTGCACTTGTTGAAGTAGGTCTCGCCCCAGATCCACGGCTGGTAGTTCCAGCACATCTCGGGTTTTAATAAGTGGATCCCGCAGAGGTACCGCTCTTTTGCGACCCGGACGAGGAACGGGCAGACCGTGACATAGTCCCCGGTGTCCGGGTTGCGCATCTCAAATACGACAACGTTCCCGAGGTCTTCAGGTTTGAGATCGGCACAGTTGACCGGTGTGCTGCCATTTTCCAGAAACGCAACAAACCAGCGCAGAATATCGGTCCTTCCCTGCTCCATCCAGACGTACACGTTTGCCGTAGTCGGCGCTATCCCGGGGCCGAAGATCCGGCAGCAGAGCCCGCACTGATCGCAGGGTTCGTCGTCGGGTATTTTGGTGTCCATGGGATCTTCCTTCTACGGGTTTTGCCGTCATCGGGATAATAATTGCCGATATCGCCTCTTATGGGATCCGGGGCTGTATGCCGGAATGTGGAACCGGACCGTTATTTTCCAGTTCCTCCCCCTGCCTGCGAGACGGGATATCTGTTGGCAGAACTGTAAACGTGGACCGGCTGCATAAAAAAGCGGCAGGGGAGACCGGGGTCATTTCATCTTTTTCGGATTTCCTGCCGGCCCTGCAAAGAATTAGACAGGAAGCTGGATCGTCCCTTGTGATAGTTACGGGAATTATATCGTTCCGACGGTCCCCCGAGGCCTCCTTTTTTTAAGAAATAATATCCTGCGCAGAGCGTAATGATGATAGTGGCTACCCCGATGAGTTCCAGACCGTCTAATTTACCGGGATCAACCAGTATTACCCCTCTGACAACGGATATGATCGCAATCAGCATTACAACCTCGACATGGACCACTTTTTCAGTGACATAGGCTGCCACCGTTGACAGGAGCTCGACACCGATCAGGACGAGAAGGAAATACCCGAATATGCCCAGCAGTTCCTGGTTTTCAAGAAGAAGCGGGGTGTTCACAAAAAGATTCAGGTAGACGATGTACGCGAGTTCACCGACCGAGAATGCGACAATGACCGCAAAGAGGAGGATGAGGATAAAATAAATAATTCTTTGATAGTTTTTCAGGATGGCACTGGCGTCCATATGAGCATATTATCAAACAAATGATATAAAGCACGGTTATCCGGGGGGTCTCCCGGGATTTTTTGGTTGCCGGGACCGGGCGGGGCAGCACTCCGGCTGTTCCCCGGACTCCATCGCGTTGTTCCTGTTTCCCGGGTTCCCGGTCGGGAGCCGGAAAAAAATTCTCTCCTCGTTATCCACCCGGGGCACCCATGCGGGACTACCCCGATCGCCACCTTTATAATTAGGTAAATCCTAACTAACGAGAGATCGGTGTATGATGGACAGGGAGGAGCAGTTGCTTTTGGAGTTTGAAAAACTCTTCAGGATCAAAAACGAATGCTCCTGTTAAGATCTTCTCCGAATGCGGCCTCTCGGATATGACGGTCAGGCAGATAGCCTACTTAAAAGTCATCGATGAACAGGGTGAAATCACCTTTTCCAGGCTTGCCGAGATCACAAAAAACTCGAAACCCACAATCACCGAAATGATCAACAAATTTGTCCGTATGGAGTGCGTGTACCGTCAAGCCTGTCCCGATGACGGGAGGTGCCAGTACATCTGCCTGACCGGGAAAGGAAAAAAGATTGCACAGGCCGAACAGGCCGCCATGCAAAAAGTGATTGAAAAAATGATCGATTCGCTGGACGAAGACGAACTGGATCTCCTCCTTGGGATCCTGCAGAAAGTCAGGTAATTTTTTTTATCCTGCACTTTAGTTAGGTAAATTCGAACTAAATACATGGAGTGACCATGCAGACGGAAGAAACAAAAAATACCGCAAAAAAAATTGTCATACCTCTCTTCGAGGTTGTCGCCTACCCGGACAGCCGGACAAAATTCCCGGTCGACCGGGCCACCGGAGAACTCCTGCTCGCTGCAATGAGTGACGCGAGCGAAGAACATGCGATCGGCCTTACGGTAAAAAGCGGTACCCGTTTCCCGGAACTGACCGAAGAGTCGCTGTACAAAACCGGAAACCTGTTCCGGATCACGCACGTGCAGACGGCCGATGGCGGCTACCTGATCTGTGCAGACGTCGTAAAGCGGGTAAAAGCGATCTCACTGTCAGAGGAGGACGGGCACTTCTTTGCAGCATATAAACCGGTCCCCGATATTCAGGATCTTGACGATGACCTGAAGGCCCGGATCCTCGCGGACGTCAAAAGCACCATCCACGAGATCAGCAGCCGCTTTTCCGGGTCCGAACAGTTCACCCGGCCGATCGACCATATGGACTCCGTCGACCGGATCATGGGATTTGTCATGCCCTTCCTGCCGGTCAACCTTGCCGAGAAGCAGGCGCTCCTTGAGATCGATTCTGTCCGGCAGCGGTACATCACCTTCCTTGAGACGCTCGTAAAAACCCGGGAAAACATCAATCTCCGGATCGAGATGGCAGAAAAAGTCTCGGACCGGGTGAGCAAGTCGAACCGTGAAGCGATGTTACGGGAACAGCTCCGGGTGATCCAGGAAGAACTCAACGCGAGCGAAGGCACGCCCGGTGATGACGGCTACCGGGAACGCATCGAGAAATCGAAGATGCCGGACGATGTGCGCAAAAAAGCCCTTGTCGAGGTAAAAAAACTCGAGACCGGTGGCAGCCAGAACCATGAGAGCTCCGTCATCCGGAATTACCTTGACCTCCTGCTCGACCTCCCCTGGGTAACCGAAGAGAAAAAGAACATCGATATCGAACAGGCCCGCCGGGTGCTCGAAAGCCACCACAACGGGCTCGAGAAAGTCAAAGAACGGATCGTCCAGCACCTTGCGGTCATGAAACTCCGGCAGGAAAAACAGGGCTCGATCCTCCTCTTTGCCGGCCCGCCCGGGACCGGGAAGACGAGCCTCGGGAAAAGCATCGCGGAAGCCCTCGGGCGGAAGTACGTCCGGGTCAGCCTTGGCGGCGTCCGGGACGAGGCCGAGATCCGGGGGCACCGGAGGACGTATGTCGGGGCCCTGCCCGGGAGGATCATCCAGGGCATCCAGAAGGCAGGCACGAAAAACCCGGTCTTCATCCTTGACGAGATCGACAAACTTGCCACCTCGTACGCGGGAGACCCGGCAAGTGCGCTCCTCGAAGTCCTCGACCCGGAGCAGAACAGCACGTTCTCGGACCACTACCTCGAAGTACCGTACGACCTCTCCGATGTGCTCTTCATCGCTACCGCCAACTCCCTTGCGACGATCCCGCCACCGCTGCTCGACCGGATGGAGATGATCGAGATCTCGGGCTACACGAAGAACGAGAAGTTTGCCATCGCAAAAGACCACCTGATGCCCGAGATCTTAACAGAGCACGGCCTCGATGCGGACAAACTCCGTATCGAAGACGAGGCCCTGAAGATGATCATCGAAAAGTACACTCGGGAGGCAGGTGTGCGCTGGCTCAAGAAGCAGATGGCAAAGATCGCCCGGCACGTATCCGAGAAGATTGTCTCCGGTACCGCTGGAACTGCCATTCGTGGTGACACCGGAGAACCTTTCAGCGATCCTCGGAAAGGAAGTGATCCGCCAGGAAGTGGCCAGAAAAGAACCGGTCCCCGGTGTCGTCACCGGCCTTGCATGGACACCGGTCGGTGGCGAGATCCTCTTTATCGAGGGTGACGTTCATGCCCGGGACCGGGAAACTCACCCTCACCGGCCAGCTCGGCGACGTGATGAAGGAATCGGCAACGATCTCGTCAAGCCTCATCCGGTCCCGGCTCGCAGGCACGCAGAACGGGTTCAACTTCATCACGAGCGACATCCATATCCACGTGCCCTCGGGGGCGACCCCGAAAGACGGCCCGTCCGCCGGCGTAACGATCTTCTCGGCGCTTGCATCGCTCATCACCGGGAAAACCGTTGACCCGGAACTTGCGATGACCGGTGAGATCACCCTGAGCGGTGCAGTGCTCCCGGTCGGCGGGATCAAGGAAAAGATCCTCGCCGCACACCGGGCGGGGATCAAAAAAGTGATCCTGCCAAAGGAGAACGAACGGGACCTCGAAGATGTGCCCGAAGAGGTCCGCAGCGAACTGGTCTTTGTGCCGGTCGGGACCGTTGAGGAGGTTTTAAAGGAGGCGCTCGCGATCGAGCTGCCCCGGGCCGTGGCGGCGCAGGCCGGGAACAGTTTTGTCCCGGTGCCAAACATCTAAAAACACGGGAAAAACTGCCGGAGGTGTGGGGACAGTGGGTCCCCCACACCCGGGAAAAACGGGGCAAGGCGTGTCGTTCATGAACGGGAACAAACCAGTGCAGGAGATCGGTTCAGCCCCCTTTTTACCTGAACGTATCCGATTGCGGGGGTCTGTGCACTGTTGGGGCCGAAGATCCAACCGTAGATCTTGCGGGACTCATCTTTCGGTACCTCAACTTCCAGGGAATTTTCTTTTGACGATTCTGCCAGCACCCAAACCATAATTGCCGATATATTTTTGTCACGCCCTCATGACCGGCATTGCCCGGCAAGAGAAAAGTTCATCACACCAGCAGCAATAAGCGTCCATATGGCTGATGCGGTGAACTGGTACTTCTCGGGCATGACCTTTCAGCAGCAGGACCGACATCAGGAAGCACTCCATGCATTCGAGCAGTCGCTTTTGATCGATCCGGGAAATACGGGTGCATGGGTGGGAAAGGGGATGGCCCTTGCCCGGCTCGGAGAGTACCAGGAAGCAATCCAGTCATTTGACCGGGCGCTCGCCCTTGGAGACCAGAACCCGTTTGTCTGGTACAGCCGCGGCCTCGCACTCCATTTTCTCGGGCAGGAAGAAGAAGCCATCCAGTCGTACAACCGGGCACTCGCCATCGATGGAAAGAATCATCTCGTCTGGATTGGGAAGGGTGACTCCCTGCGTACGCTGGAGCAGTACACAGGTGCACGCGAGGCCTACGAGACAGCTCTCCTGCACAAACCGGAGTCGGTGGCAGCTTTGCTTGGTATCGGCATGGTCGCGTTCGAACTTGCGGATTACCCACAGGCAGCAGAGTACTGCCAGAAGATCCTCACGATCGAACCTGCACACCTTGTCGCGCTCACCATGCTCGGTACCGCATCGGTTGAACAGAAGGAATACGATCAGGCGATTGCCGTCTTCGACCGCGCCCTTGCAGCCGACAAAAATTTTGCTCCTGCGATCTCCGGCAAGGCAGCGACATTATGCGAACTTGGCCATTTCCCGGAGGCACTCCGACTCTTTAAACAGGCCCTCGATCTCGATCCCGCCCTGCCGGATGCCTGGATAGGCAGAGGTATGGTCCTTGGCAAGTTAGACCGGCATGATGTGGCGATGCAGGCATTTGACCAGGCACTTGCGCTCAACCCGGACTGTGCTGCCGCATGGTATTCAGAAGGGCCCGGTGTTCCGGTTTGCCTGCCAGCTGGAAAGCCGCATCCACAGCGTGTCACGGATGTCCCCGGTCAACCCGGACACCGTTAAGGAATACAAAACCCGGGCGTTTGACCTGCTGCGATCTGAGCACTTTGAGGATGCAGTACGGGCATATGATGAGGAGATTGGACAGGACCGTCCGTCCGCACTCCTCTGGTATAACCGGGGTACGGCACTCGATGCGCTGGGACGGCACCTGGAGGCGATCACGTCCTACTCCAATGCGATTAACATCGATCCCGGTATGACCGCGGCATGGTTCAACCGGGGACTCGCAGAAAACGACCTCGGGCTGTACAAAGCCGCGATTGCCTCGTTCGATCGTGCAGCAGCACTGGACACCGGTTCGGCCCCGGTCTGGATGGCAAAGGCCCTTACGTACTCCCGGATGTATCTCTTCGAGGAAGAACTCGCAGCCTACGATGCGGTGATCGAGCGGGATCCAAACCTGACAGATGCATGGCACAATCGTGGCGTGGTTCTCCAGAAAATGAACCGTAACCGGGATGCACTCGCCTCGTTTGAGCGGGCCGTTGCCATAGACCCGGGGCTTGCAGCCGCATGGTTCAACAAGGCAGTCCTGCACAGCCGGGACGGTTCGTACGGGCTCGCACTTCAGGCATTTGACCTCGTGCTCTCCCTGAACCCCCGGCACGTGCTCGCGTGGTTCTGTGAAAGCCTTGTCCTCATTAACCTCGGGATAACGAACAGGGGGAAGAAAGCATTTATCCGGGCAACTCGAGCTGGCTGGCAACCTCTCGCTTATGCAACGCGTTTATGGCGGGGCGATCTTTATCTCAAAAAAGAGCCGGATCTACGCACGCCGGCTCGACAGGAAAGTCCGCTCCCCACAGGATCCGTGCCTTATCTGGTACCGGACCGGGACTGACCTGTACCGCAGCCAGAAAAATGATGCGGCGATCGCCGCATTCCGCCGGGTGCTCGCCCTCAACCCGGAGAGCACCAGAAGCTGGAATTATCTCGCTCAGGCATATACCCGCCTTGGCAGGTACGCGCTCGCGCTTGAAGCGTATGGACACGCAATCGCCATCGATCCCCTCAACACGGCGGTCTGGAATAACAAGGGGCTCCTCCACAGGCGGCTGGGGCAGGCAGATACTGCCATTGCTGCGTTCCGGAAAGCCATCGCAATCGACCCGGCATACTTCAACGGCTGGTACAACCTCGGGCTCATCTGCCTCGACCAGAAGCAGTACGATCAGGCCCGCGAGGCTTTTCTCCGTGCGCTTGCCATACAGCCCGGCGATCCCCGGGCGCTCAACCGTAAAAAGCTCGTTGAGCAGCGGGCAAGGGTAAACTAAAAAAAGATCCCGTAACTCCATGCCCCCAGCCCGGTTCGGCCTCCGGCAAATCACATCAGTATTATACCGCTCTTTGCCCATGCCGGTATGCGTCCCGGGGCACAGCGATCTCAAACCGGCATCCCTTTCCTGCGGTACCGTTCTCGCGGATCGAGATCCCGGTTATGGCAAGGATTTCCCGGAGCAGGAACAGGCCAAGACCGGTGTTCTTCCCAAACCCCCTCATGAAGATCTTTTCCTTGTCCTCATCAGTAACACCGGGTCCGTTATCTTCGCAGATTAAGAGGAGCCGCCCCGGTTCTTCCTGTGCAGAAAAACGGATTTCCGGAGTCTGGCCGGCATACCGTATGGCATTTTCCAGAAGATTGTATATCACTTTCTCAAACAATGGATCTGCATAGATCTCCAGATCGTTACAGGTATCATCGAGGGTGACTGACGGGATTTTCAGCTGCGTAACGGCCCGTTGGATCGTCAGGGAAATATTCTGCCATTGCGGCGATCCCACTCCGATCGTCTGGTAATCCCGGGAAAAGAGGATCTGGGCATGGATGGTATCGATCGCAGATTCGCTTTTGATCAGGTATTTTTTTGTCAGCGGCTCGGCAGATTGTTCACCGGCAAGGGAGAGCAGGGAATGTACAACGGTCAACTGGTTGAGTATATCATGACTGGTGATGTCATTCATCAGGTTGAGTTTCCGGTTGATAATCGCAAGGTTTCTTTCAGCACGTTTTTGCCCGGTAATATCAGATGAGATTACCGTGACAGCAACTACCTCGTTTTTCACCGGGTCGATCACCGGGTTGAGTTTCCGCAGGAAATACCTCCCGGCTGTCTCGTATTCATCCTGCACCGGGCCCTTTGTCGCAAGGACTTTTTTTATCTCTCCTTCAAAGACACGTGTCTCGGCGGGAGAATGGAAATCCTCGTATTTTTTCCCGACGTAGGCCCGCGGCGAGAGGCCCCTGCGGGCAAGGTGCCGGGCGTTGATCAGGAGATACCGGGTATCGCAGTCGACCGTGTAAATTGAGTCTTCAACCGATTCGACAAACGAGCGGTACTGCATTTCGGATGTGCGCAGGTTCTCCTCGGCTTCCCTCTGGAGCCTGAGCGCCTCTTTTGTCATCTGCTGCTCACGATAGGAGGACCGGAGCGGAAAATAGACAATAATAACCGCCATGATGCTGGTAACAACAATCGTGACGGTGTGGGACGTCCAGATCGAAATCGTAGGATTGAGAACCTGTTTTGTAAGTTCAAACAGGAACATGATAACGAGCATGGAAAGAAAAACGACGGCAAGTACCCGGATACAATGCCTTATGCTCGTTTGTTCGGGACATGGGACGTACGGATATATTGCAGGGTCTTTTAGATTAAAATTATCTGTTGTCGCCCGCATCCCTCTTAATGAAGATGCGGGGCTCACACGACCGGCGTTACGCTTTTGTCATCCCGTAATTTGTGATGACCAGCTCGCTTACTGTTCCGCGCCGGGCACCGTTGCAGTTGATCATCCTTTTTGCCGGGACACGTTCGATGGTGTACCCGGCATAAAGATCGTCAAAAAATGAGTCCCCGGGCTTCTCGTTTACGGGATCGGAATTGCTCAGCATAATCCGTGCACCTTTCCGGTCCAGTTCCCGGAAAAATTTTGCAAGCCGCTCCTGGTCCTTTTCGTAAAATCCGTTCCGGGAATAGGAAGTAAAGGAGGAGGTCGCATTCAGCGGGCGGTACGGGTGGATCGAGTACACGAAGGTCTGGTCGTCCACGTACTTCCTGCACCGGGTAAAATCGCCCCGGAGAATCCGGGTGTTTTTTAAGCACGGGCCGCCCCGTCCAGGAGGTTGTCCGGATTGAGGATCTCCGGGTTTTTGTACTTCCCGAACGGGACATTAAAACCTGCCTTTCCGGTTGACCGCGGAACAGGCCGTTGTAACAGGTATGGTTGAGGAAAATGATCTGCGCAGCCCGCCCGATCCACCGGGCGTTATAGTGCCGGAGATCAACTGACTGCCGATCCCGGTTGAACGCATCCCGGATCTCGTAATAATACGCTTCACGCTGCCGCTCGTTCCTGGAACGGTATGCGGATTCCAGTTTTGCAAGTTCGCCGATCAGGGCATTGGTGGATATCCGGATGACCTGGTAGGTCAGGATCAGTTCTTCATTGACATCGGCAATCGTGCACTGGCCAAAAGAAAATCTCTTTTTGAGATAAAAGAACACGGCGCCGCCTCCAATAAAAGGCTCGACATAGTGCGTTATCGTTCTGTTTTTTAATTCATCAACCGGCAGACGCTTGCCAAACTCACCAAGTAACTGTGATTTTCCCCCGGCCCATTTCAGGAAGGGCCGTGCCCCGGAAACACATGTGGTGCGCTGTATCATAGGCTCCAGTGAACACTCTCATCTATCAGGTATCTCATTACTCTGTTATCATACTACCATGAGGAGTGGGAAAACCGGCACATCCCGGGATCCACCCGACGCCCGGAACAGAGGTACTTCCCGTTTGCACTCCGTAACCTCGGGATACCGTTTACCCTGTGTGACATCCAACCACAAACCTGATGGACAGTCAGGTACCAGCATAGTATTATCGGGTGATTCTTATGAAAAGCAGACCGGTGTTTATGGTATTTGTCCTGTGTTCACTTGCCGTCTTTGGTCTTTGCATGCCCCCGACCAGTGCGGCGGTTCCCGCAAGCGACGGGCAGGCAGATGCACTCGTAACGACTGCGGCTCTCAACGTGACGAATGCATCCCTTGCAAACGCAACGATTCCTGCACAATACCAAGTGACCCCCTCGCTCATCCAGGTCGGGATCAGCACGAACGACACGGCCATCGATAGCCCGAAAGGAGAGATGGCCGCCGTCCCGCGGACGATCGGTTTTTCTTTCAGTCATGAAATGCTTGCGATCGTGATCATCATGATAGCAGCCATCGGCTTTGGAGCATGGTACGCCCTGAAACGAAAACAAAGATGAGAACAAACAACACCCCTGTTTTTCATCCCGGAAATAATTTTTTATCGATCGCCAGCCTATCAGCACCAATATCATTACAGGGGAATGAATCCCCGATTTTGAGGTGATACCAATGGCAGATGAAATTATGACAGTAAGCACACCGTATCTTCCGGGCTACAGGATCACAAAAACCATCGGGTTTACCTGGGGACTTATTGTGAGGAGTCGCGGGCTCGGCAGGAACATAACTGCAGGCCTCAGGTCTCTTGCAGGTGGAGAGATCCACGAATATACCGAACTGTTGAACCAGTCACGCGAACAGGCGCTCGGCCGGCTCAGGGATCATGCAAAAGAGCTGGGTGCAAATGCAGTTATAGGCGTGCAGTTCGATTCGTCGGAGATTGGCTACATGACCGAACTGCTCGCGTATGGGACAGCAGTTGTTGTTGAAAAAGAGACTGATAAAACAAGTCCGGTCAGGCTCGGGTAAAAACCGTATTTTTCGTTTTTTTTAAGTGTTATGTAACTGTGGTACACCCAAAAGATTCCGGTGCACCGGCCCTGAACCGGAATTCGGGCCGTCTATAAAAATCGTAATATCCATTACAATCCCCACGAGGATCTGATGAATCAAGGAGTTGTACGCCCGCTAAAAATCTTCACTAAAAAAGAGTGAGATTTAAAAAAATACCCACGCAACAGGAGTGTTGCTGCACTGCAGATCCCCGGTATGCCGGGTGGTGCAGACCTTCTCTGAGATAAGCAGGGAAACAGGGAGTGGCGTGCGGGTATCCGGCCCCGGGTGGTGAGAGGAGACGAGGGTGCCGTTCGAGAAGAAAAATACAGCATGGGGCGACAGGGCATCTGCAGCGGACGTAAGCGCCGGGGGGGTCACCGTCTCAAGGACCAGGTACCGGCCTGAAAGGTTCAGGTCGGCAAACCGGATCTGCCCGAGTTCTGAAAGGACCGGCCCGGGGTTTGCCGGAAGGGTTGCAGGCATCTCCCCGGATTGTTCCGGATATGAAAGCCCATCCGACCAGCCGCATGAACCGGTATCGCTGCGATACCAGAGCGTATAGAGCCGGCCCTTCCCATCCCTGTCTGCCAGGAACTCAAGGTCAATTGTTTCGATAGCGCCGTCAGGACGGATCCCGGTTTTTAACCGGGTGAGACGGGCGGTACTGACATCGATGCCGGTTTTGTCAATGACGGCATCCCAGTAACCAGCCAGTCCTCCCTCATGGATGTACGGAGCGATGCAGATTTTCTCGCGGGGGAGAAAATTTTCCGGCGAATACCAGATCGCATCGTATCCCCCGATAATAAGGGAGATTATCAGCACTGCGCCAAGGACAAGTTCATACCCTTTGATGTGATTCATGGGGATTGTCGGTACTTCTCTCTCCTTCCCGCGAGGCATAATCCTGGCGTTGGATGAAATTATTTTTGCGGTTATTATCCCGGCAGCCCGACCCCTCCCGGCCACGATAAAAAATAAAACGGGCACTGCAGAAACCGGGGGAACCTTGGCACAGTTCCCTCGGGTGGCTTACGTGTCTCCCGTCACCAGCCCGGCTGCCATGAATAAAAACGTTCAAAGAGAGAAAACCAGGATCGGCTTCATAACCCATTAATATTCAAAGACCGCACGTGTGGTTAACGTGGAACGATCATGACCTGCCCACAGAACGTGAAGTGTATACCGGAACGGGCTGCAAAGAGGCCATATGACCTCCTGTCACCCGGAGTACTCCGGGGGATCATCCTCTCCTGCCTCATTCTCGCCCTCCTCACAATCCCGGCATCTGCCGGAAACGGGATGAACTCGTCTGCCCCGTCCCCTGCAATCACCCCGGCAGTCGTGCACATCGGCGTCTATGTTGTGGATCTCAAAGATTTCAGCGTCGAAGAGGGGACGTATACAACCAATTTTTACTTGAATCTCGTGTCGGATTCCAATGTCTCGATCGACGACTTCGAGATCATGAACGGGCATATAACATCCATCGATACCATCACTGATACACCCCATGAAAAAAATTACCGGATCTTTGCGGTGATGACGGCAGATCCCGATCTCCGCCTCTACCCCTTCGACAAGCACACGCTTCCCATCATTATCGAACCCAAGGTCTTCACCGAGAAGGATATGATCTTCGTCATTGACGACAACAACACCGGCCTTGACACGGAAGCAAACCTCCCGGGGTGGGAATTGACCGGGACGGATGCCCGTGATAACAAACCAGACCTACGTGGCTGATGAGGTCCCCTATTCCCGGGCAGTGTTCAGTTACGGGATCGAGAGGGATGTTGCATCAACCATCCTGAAATTTTTCCTGCCGATCTCGCTCATCATTATCGTGTCCCTCGCATCGCTCTTAATGAAAGTCTCGTCCCGGCTGGGACTGAACGGATCGATGTTCCTTGCCGCAGTGCTCATCCACTGGCGTATCGCCGATGCAATCCCGCTTGTTGCCTACGCGACATTCCTTGATTTCTTTATGATCATAACCTATGCGACGCTCGTCATGGTGCTCGTCTCCGGTATCCTTATCCTGAAATTTACCGAGGATAAAAACTACAAAACGGGTGGAACAGGTCAACCGCTGGTCGATCCGGATCATTCCGGCGCTCTCGATCTCGCTGTACTTCCTGCTCTTCCTTTCGATCGTTATAGGATGATCAATGGGGGAAGAGGACAGGTATCCTGTGGCCACCTGCTGAATGCGGGTAAAGGGGAATACGGTAAAAACAAGGGCCACGGAACAAAATTTCAACAACCGTATGAATTATTTAATACCAGGTTATCCATTATCCAACGATGGCGAGATGAAAAATGAAAAACTGTAAAATCAAAAGAAGACAGCCTTAAAAAAATGTGATTCGCCACCTGATCCCGGCGGCAGAAAATGCCATAATTTTATAAAAAAACGCTCGCAATTTACTAAAAACAGGCTGTGGCCCGGCATTATTCCCTGGGACCTTTTGTCCTCCCGGGTGACAAGCGATCGAAAAGAAACCATTTATTTAAGATAACGGAACTCTCCATGCCCCCGCAGGTGACGAGAATCACAAACCGGGCGCCAATTACCCGGCTCCCCGTTTTCGGTGATGGAGAGGCCGGTGATCGATAAAATCTCGCGGGAGAGAAACAAGCCAAAGGCCGGTATTTTTGCCAAAACCCCGGGTGAACAGGCGGGTTTTATCCTCCGCGGATATCCCGATCCCGTCATCCTCGCAGGTGATACGGAAATTTTCTCCCTCTTTTTCACCGGTGATCGTTATCCGTGAGAGTGTCTCCCCATAGTTCAGTGCGTTACTGATCAGATTGGAAAAAACTTTTTCAAGCATGGGGTCGGCATACACCTCGCAGGGTGGCATCCTGACCATAATCTGTACCGATCCTGCATCGGTTTCTGACGTGACCCGCGAGAGAACCGCGGACACATCCTGCCATCGCGGGATCTCGGCGCCAAGATCCTGGTATTCCCGGGCAAATTCGATCTGCTGCTGGAGTTTTCCAATGATCTGGTTTTCCTTCTCCACGTACTCTGTCTGCTCACGGGTGGTTGCTATTGTAGCACTGATTTCAAGAAAATAGTTCAGGGCCGTGATCTGGTTGAGGATATCATGCCGGGTGATGCTTGCCATAAGGTTGAGTTTCCGGTGGGCATTTTCGAGTGCATTCTCGGCTTGTTTTCTTCGGGTGACATCCCGCAGGATAAGCAGGTAGCCGCTTTCCCGGGCACCGGGATCGAGCGGTACGCAGTACGTATCGTAATACAGCGATCGGTCGTTTCTCTGGAAAGTTACCTCAACAGGACCTGCATCCAATTTTTTCTCACGGAAAAAAGAGAACGGGGTACCGGGTGGCAGGAACTCGTCCACGGACCGTGCAACAAGGACGGACGCCGGGGATGCAAAAATTGGTTCAACCGCAGGATTTACATCTACGATCCGGCCTTCGCTGTCAGTAACCACGACACCATCTGTAATGGTCCGGAAAACCCGGGAATAGGCGACCGGTGTAAGAGAGAGAGCCGGTACCGGAGGATACCAAACGCGACGATGAGCCCCGACAGGGAAAACATCAGGGGTGTTAAATCCTGGCCGGGGAGGGGCCCGAGGGAAAATACATACATGATGTTTGCCATCACCGGGATGGCACAGGCAAGAAGGAGCATGAACATCTGGCGACGGTAGAGAGCGTACACCGTGAAGAGCCGGATAAGTACAAGGACGAGGCCGAGCATCGACAGCGCGTATGAATACCCGACATGGATCCAGAAAAGCGGCCCGTAGGAAAAGATTCCGATAAACAGTCCGTTTTCAATTGCCAGAACAAAACCGGAATAATAGAGATGGTGCAGGGGATTGGTGAATACGAGAATGACGGAAAGTGCCGGGATCACAAAGAAGAGGGGAATGGTTTTTTTCGTCAGGTACCGGGAACCTCCCGTGTAGTGCATGACAATGAAGAACCATGCGACCGGGACCGGGACAATGCCCGGGTATTCAATACAGGTAAAAAAGTATTTTGCAGCAAGTCCGGTGCTCATGATCTCCCCGATACTTCCCAGGGTCCAGAGGGTGGCTGCCGCCATAAGGAGGGTAAAATACGGGGCAATGTCCGTCTTATAGTTCCGCCAGCTGAGGACTGCCAGTGTCCCCGTGATGCAAACAGACAGAACAAACAGAATGAGTACAGGGGAGAACTGGATATCCATAAAGCACCGGTATATCGTGGCGGGGGCGAGACCTGCACCGCAGATAAGGATCTGGTTATTACCCGTCTTATATACAAATTTCCCGTTTTACCTACAAATCTCTTCTTCTGATTGTACCATGATCAGCCGGTCATCCCCCTACTGAGGAACCGGACAACAAACGACCGTCCCGCCGCTGCAGGGCGGAGACGCCGGAGGAGGTACGCAAACGCGCACATCCCCCCGATGAACGCAATGACGCACAGGAGGAACTGCGGGAGCGGGAGCGGGAGCAGGAGACCGAGAGGCTGGATGCACCACGCGATGATGACCGAATGGAGGATATAGATCGCAAGTGAGCATTCACCCATTGCCCGGAGCGGATCAGGAAGAGAAGCCGGCGGGAACATATCGGCGATCACGAACATGCAGAGGATCGCTCCACTGGCAGCAAGACAGAATCCCGGGACCGGTGGGTAGAAGAGCTCGACATACCCGTACCTTACCAGCTGCGGGCCGGGAAAAAACGCCCAGAGCGTGATCCCGGTCGCCAGCATCCCCAGTCCCACCGCGGCAAACCGTCGTGTCGCAAACGATCTGATCCCGGCACCGGCCCAGCGAATTGAACCGAGTTCTGCACCCAGGAGCGCGAGTCCGAGCCACGGAAAGACCGGGAACCATCCGCCGATGATCCAGTGCCCGGCCACCACGGGGAGCGACAGCCCGACAATCCCGCCTGCACCACCGGCAATGGGGATCTGGACCGGAAGGACCGGGTACCCGAACACGAGCTGGAGTACCGGGGCAGCGCAGAAGAGTGCGAGGATGAGTCCCCACCGGACCCGGCGGTCAAGCGCGAGGAAGAGGTACGCGAGCGGGAGCGAGATCCCGATCAGGAAGAGGACATCCATATCGATGAACGGGAAGATCCCCCAGACAACTGCTTCAAGGCCAGCGGCAATGAGGAGCACAAGCCCGCCCCGGATCAGGAAATACCGGAGATCGTACTGCTTTCTTGTCCGCGACAGCGCGACCATCATGCCCGAGAGCAGGATAAAGAGCGGGGCGGCAAGGGAGGCAAGAACCCGGACCGAGAAGGGTACTGGCGGGGCGAGGAGATACGGGATAGTGTTTGCACCGACCATCAGTGCAATCGCGATCCCCCGGAGGAGATCGACAGGAATATCGCGGAATTTTGTACGGGATGCCGAAGGAAGCGCATATGCCGTATGCATCCCAACGGGTTGCTGCCGGAACAGGAAAGGGCTTGTGGTAAGTGAAAATATTTTTGCGGTTTTCCGGTGAAGAGAAATACCGTGAGACAACCGTGCACCCTTATATAGGGAGATGAGAATATCCGGACATGCCACGGTGCAAACATCATTATGTATCAGGCCCGATATCCGGATGCGGAAAGAGGAGCGTAACGAGATGGACATGTATCGGAGGCGGCTATGAAAACAACCATCGGGGTCCTCACCGGGGGAGGTGATTGTCCGGGGCTGAATGCGGCAATACGGGCAGTGGCCAGGGCAGGAAACGGCAGAGGGGCACGGGTCCTCGGGATAAAGAACGGCTGGCAGGGCCTCATGGAAAACGATACCCTGCCACTCTCTCCTGATACGGTCTCCGGCATGATCGAACGCGGGGGAACCATGCTCGGGACATCGCGCACAGACCCGATGCACCAGCCGGATCATCTCAATAAAATCCGGGATACACTTGAAAAAAATGCGATGACGGGCCTTGTCGTTATCGGTGGCGACGGGACCCTCCGGGCGGCCAGTGAATTATCCCGTGAGGGCATTTCCTCTGACCGGTATACCAAAGACTATCGATAACGATGTTTTTGGTACAGAATATGCCATCGGGTTCGATACAGCGGTCTCGACAGTCACGGAAGGGATCGACCGGCTGCGGACGACCGCCGAATCCCATCACCGGATCATGGTCGTCGAAGTGATGGGACGCCGCACCGGTTGGATCGCTGCGTATGCCGGGATCGCAGGAGGGGCAGATGAGATCCTGATCCCCGAAGTGCCGTTTGCCATGGACGCTGTCTGCCGGAACCTCAAAGCCCGGTACGATGCCGGAAAAAGATTTTCCATTGTCGTTGTTGCCGAAGGTGTGCGCCATGAGGATATTGTGCAAACGCCGGTGGCTTCCTGCGACCGGGACGAATGCGGGCATGAAAAGTTCGTCGGGGTCGGAAACCTGCTGGGCAAGGAACTCGAACGCCGTACCGGTATCGAGACCCGGGTGACCGTGCCCGGGTATGTCCAGCGGGGAGGGACTCCTACGGCATTCGACCGGGTGCTGGGAACGAGATTTGGCGTGGCAGCGGTCGGACAGGTTCTTTCCGAGGAGCCCGGGTCGATGGTGGCGCTGCAGAAAAATTCCATTGTTCCCGTCCCCCTCGCAGAAGTATCAGCCGGGAAAAAACCGGTTGATGCGGATTTCATCAGGCTGATGCAGGAGATGCTCGGCCACCGGTCACCATGAACGGATCAGATCACCTCACCGGGGGAACTGCATCACGAGTGCTGAACTACGGGAACAACGGGGGGAACCGGGTCGTTTGTTCCTTGCCATGGTGATGCAGCCAACAGTATAAATGTTAAATAAAGATCTTTTTTGCACCGGCCTTACTCAAGCACAGCGCCGATCAGGTTCCCGGCGATCTGGAGCGCCTCCATCTCGCTGTCCGCCCAGTCCCGGTGAACGGTGTCGGAAAAACCCACGAAACCCCAGAGGGAGTCGTTCTTGAAGAGCGGGAGCACCGCGATCGATTTGATCCCCCGGTCCTCAAAGAACCGTCGCTCGCCATCAGGTAACTTTTTCACGTCGCCGGCGATGCTGTTACCGCTCCCGAGAAGCGAACTCCACAGGAGGGTCGTAAACGTGAGCGACTCCGTGTCCGCAAGCGATACCCTCCCGCTTCCCGCAGTACCGGGATCGACCCACAGGTACTGCACGGTCGCGCCGTCCCTTCCCTCGCGTCCCGGGTTCATGCGGAAGATACAGACGCTTGCAGCATACACGGCAAACCCGATGTGTTCGAGGATCTCCATGATCCCGTTCTTCAGGTTCTTCTCGTACCGGGGATCATTGGCCGGGATTGTCGCGTGCCTGCGCAGGAACCACTCGATGGCAAAACTGATCGCCATGAGGAGGGTGTCGCGCTTTTTTATCTCCTGGTCGAGACGGTACCGGTGGAGTGCGAGTTCGATGGCAAACGAGAGTTCCCGCTCGTTGAAGGGTTTGAGGATGTAAGCATACGGGCCCGTGCCCTTCACCCGCATGAGGGTTTTCTTATCCGAGTACGCGGTGACAAAGATCACCGGGACATCCATGCACTGCCCGATCTTTTTTGCGGTCTCTATCACCATCCATCGGGGAACCTTCAAGCACGATATCCATCAGGATCAAATCCGGGTGGATCTCGGCGGCCCGTTCCAGTGCCTCCCCGGAGCTCGCGGCAGGTTCGGGAACCTCGTACCCCATGCCCGGCGAGCACGAGACGCAGGTTCTCTGCAACGATCAGTTCATCCTCGACAATCAGTATCTTCGGCGTTGTTTCGTCCATGCAGGTCACCCCTCATACGGGATGAGTAATGACAAATTCCGTCCCGCTGGTGCGCACCAGCGTGATCGTCCCTTTCAGTTGCCGCACCAGCATCCGGACAAGGTTAAACCCGAGGGAATCCGCGTGCTCCCAGTCGAACTCTTCCGGGATCCCCCGCCCGTTATCCCTGATGACAAGCGTTATCCGCGAGGGTTCCCGCTTTCCGGTCAGCGTGATCTCCCCGCCGTCCCTTCCGGTAAACGCGTACTTGAGCGCGTTTGAGATCAGTTCGTTTGCAATCAGGCCAAGGGGAATGGCAGTCGTGACATTGACGACAAGGTCACGCGCATCGGTGACGACATGAACACCGGAGCGGTCGACACCGTAGGCCACCATGAGGTTGCCGGCCAGGTTCCTGAGGTACCGGTCAAAATCGATAGACATCAGGTCGCCCGACTGGTACAGGTTCTCGTGGATGAGCGCCATGGATTTGATCCGGGTCTGGCTGTCCAGTGAGGGCGGCACTGCAGGCAGGATCGCTTGTCTTACGGGACTGGAGGTACAGGAGGCTGACAATAACCTGGAGATTGTTTTTCACCCGGTGGTGGATCTCTTTTATGAGCACCTCCTTTTCGTGCAGGGACAAGCGGAGCCGTTCCTCCGCAATGGTGCGCTGGCAGACCTCGGCAATAAGCGCCTCGTTTGCCTGTGCAAGCGCGGCCGTCCGTTCAAGGACGCGTTCCTCCAGCCGGCCGTTAAGCCGGGCAAGTTCTGCCTCCGCATTTTTTCGTGCAGAAATATCCTCAAGGACAAGGATGCAGTAACACGGCGTTTCCGCCGTACCCCGTACAAGCGAGATAAAAATCCCGGCCCAGACCGAAGAGCCGTCCTTTCGTATGCACCGCACTTCACCGGTATACCCGGGGATATCCCCCCGCATGACGCCGGAGATTGCATGACAGGTATCCCGGCGGTCATCCGCAGCGATCAGGGTCTGGAGGGCAACATTCCGGAGATCGGGATCCGAGTATCCCAGGATATCGCAGAACCGCCGGTTGACCTGTGCGATGCGCCCGCCGGGAAGGATCTCGGCGATCCCGACCGCGGCCTGGTCAAAGGTTGCCGACAGCCGTTTCCTGCTCTCGCGCAGTTCCCTTTCTGCCTGCCTGCCGGTGGATGATATCGTTTAAGATCGCAAAGAGGCCAATCGTGACAAACGCATACCCGCCGGTCCGCAGGATAAAAAATACCGGCCCGGGAATTTCGTTTCCCCCGGTGAGGAGGATGTAGTGGGAGATGGCAAACAGGGTATAGGCAAACCCGAAATACAGCGGCGTGAGTTTTTTGATCTTATGATAGCCCCAGATACTGACAAGGACGATACCGATACTCAGGAGCAGGTTGACGGCGACGGATGCATCAACCGGGTATCCGCCGATCATAGGGCATCCATCCCGCCGGCACCCGGTACCGGCCCCGCTCGTCCTGTGTCGTATGCGGCCACCGGCATGTCTTCGCACCCGGCACCGGTACCTGCCGCCTGTTATACTCCTGCATAGGAGATCCGTTCAGTCCGGGTACCGCATAAACGCGGCGATAAGTGAAATACTATTTGCACCCATTCCAGCCTTATTTTTCAAAATCAGGCAATTATAAGTGAAATAATTTTTTCATTTATCAGTTTCTTTATAAAAAGCCGGAACGGAAGTGACAGTTTACCCGGGCAGTCTTGTACCGGCATGCAGGTAAAAATTGCACAGACGAGGCCGTACATGAATAAGGGATCACTTCTTGATCATGCCATTTTCAAAAAAAAGCCCATAACCCGGGAATCCGATACAAACGACGCCCACTTCCTCAGACGTACCCTCTCCACGTTCGACCTTGTCATGCTCGGGATCGGGGGGATCATCGGCATGGGGATCTTTGTCCTGTCCGGCATTGTCGCCGGGCTGCATGCCGGTAACGCACTGTGGCTCTCGTTTCTCATCGCCGGTGTCGCCTGCCTTTTTGCTGCTCTCTGTTATGCAGAATTTTCCGCCATGATCCCGATCGCGGGAAGCGCCTATACGTACTGCTACATCACGCTCGGCGAGATCTGGGCATGGATCATCGGCTGGGACCTCATCCTCGAATACGGCCTTGCAGTCTCCGCGGTGGCAATCGGCTGGTCCGGGTATCTCAATGCACTTCTCCGATCCACCGGGATCATCCTCCCTCCCGCCCTTTCCGCCCCGCCGGGCACGGACGGGGGGATGGTCAACCTGCCGGCCATGGGCATTGTCCTGTGCCTTTCGCTGCTTCTTGATCCGGGGACAAAAAAAAGTGCACGGACCAATGCAGCCATCGTCGCTATCAAGATCGGGGTCATCATCCTCTTTATCGTGCTCGGCCTCTTCTCCATCAACCCGGCGAACTGGACGCCCTTTATGCCGCCTGCAGGATGGCTCGGGGTCTTCTCGGGTGCGGCGATCATATTTTTTGCCTTTACCGGGTTTGATGCCGTGGTCACGGCCGCCGAGGAGACAAAAGATCCCAAAAAGAGCCTCCCTCTCGGGCTTATCGGCTCGCTTGCCATCTGCATCGTCCTCTATATCGTGCTCGGCGTGATCCTGACCGGCATCGTGCCGTTTGCGGAACTTGCCGGGCCGGACGCGATCAACGCCCCGATCGCCTTTGCCCTCGGGCGGATCGGCATATCGTGGGGTGCGGCAATCGTCTCTGTGGGTGCGCTCTGCGGCATGACCTCGGTGATCCTCGTCATGCTCTTCGGGCAGAGCCGGATCTTCTTTGCCATGTCCCGGGACGGCCTGTTACCGGCATTCTTCTCGGAGATCAGCAAAAAGACCCAGACCCCGGCAAAAGTGATTGTCGTCACCGGCGTGTTCACGGCATGCGTCGCCGGCTTTTTCCCCCTCGCGATCGTTGCCGAGCTGGTCAATATGGGCACGCTTGTGGCCTTTGCGATCGTTGCAGTCGGCATCCTCCTCCTCCGGGTCCAGCGGCCGGATCTTGTCCGTCCGTTCTCCTGCCCGTGTGTCCCGGTCGTTCCCCTGCTCTGCGTCGGCTCCTGCGCGTTTCTGATCTTCCACCTCAATTATCTCGCCCACCTCATGTTTGTCCTCTGGCTGTGCATCGGCATCGCGTTCTACGCACTCTACGGCATGCACAAAAGCGCACGACGCGAAGGAACAATCACGTGCGATACCGGTGTGCAGCCCGGCACTCCCGGCATCCCCGCACCGGTCACTGGCCCGGAGTTCCTGGTGCCCGACACACCCCCGGCATCCCTGAAAGAACAGCAGGGCTCGTAAACACCGCGCCGCCTGCCCATTGGTGCCACCGGCTCTTCAGGTAACCGCATCCTATATACTCCATGAACAGAACCGGTACAACGATGAACGATGACTCCGATCCCGTCCGGCCCGCGCCTGCGACCCACCTGCCCGGCGCGGTAAAGTACCTGCTCCGGGGGATCTTCGTTTTATCCGTGATTTTTGCTGCACTCATTGTAGTTATCCCGCTGCCGCTGTACCGCCTCATCGGCAACAGTTTTGAAGCCGGGGCCGCCTTTGTCTGCATGTGCATCTGCCTGTACGTGTACCGCCACTGGTCCGGCCGCGTGATCCTGTTACTTGCAGCGTTTGCGTTCGGGGAATACGGGCTCGCGACGATCTTCTGGTATCTCTACACCCTGTTGCCGCTGACGGCTTCGCTCGGCCGTCCGTTTGTCTTTACCACGGTCGCCGAACTCTCGTTTCTGGGGTTCATGCTCTTTTTTATTGCAGGGTTCCAGATCGAGGGAAAAAAAGAACCGGTTCCTGCCGTGTACTCGTGGCTCCTGTTTGCGCTGTTTTTAATCATCCCGCTGATAATGATCGACGCGTATGGCATCACGCTCCGGACGGTGATGCTGCTTGTCCAGTTTGTTGTTGCCGGACAGCTCATTATCGTGACGATCAGCCACGGTTTTTTCCGGTATCCCCTGCTCTGGGCCGGCATCTGTGCGCAATGCATGTTCTCGATGCTGTACGGCCTTCGGGAGACGCTCTTTTTGTACTACCCGTCCTGGACCATCACCCTGCCACTCGCAGAAAAGACCTTCTCTCTCTATGATCTCTCCAGTATCGTCGGCCCGATCATCATTGCCTCTATCGCGCTCCTCACCCTTGGCCTGCTCGATTACCTTGTACAACAGAAAACAACCGCGCAGCCTGCCTGATACGCCGGGTGAAAAGCGGTTTTGCTCACACCCGGTGCGGTCCTTGCCCTCACGCACCTGCATGACTGCGGAACAGGGACGGGAGATCGATGTGGTAGCACATGAGCAGGGCAAAGAAGAGGAAGACCGGGAAGACAAGATCGATACAGATCCCGGCAAGACCGAAGAATGAGCTGCCCAGCATATTGTAGATCGCATGGATCGTGACGGCGAGCGTGAAAAACCCTAATATGAGGGAGGGGAATGCCCGGCGGTCGAAATGCCCGGCGATGACGATCCCGTACCCGATGATACCGCACGTGCACCCGTGCATCAGGGCAGTTGAGAACGAGTGGGTGAGAATGACGACAAGATCCTGCGTGGGCAGCAGGCCGGTTTCGATGATGGAAAATCCGATTCCCGAGGCCAGGGTGTACAGGAAGATATCCCGGTCCTGCTGCCGGCTCCCGTATATGGCAAGAATAAGGAGGGGCAGGGCTTTAAAAAATTCCTCGACGATCGGGGAGATGGTGATGGCGGCAAGCGCTTTCGGGATCTCATTTTGTGCTGCCTGGAACAGGACGGGTTCGAGAAAATAGACCGGGATTGCCGCGATAAAACCCCATATGATAAAAAGGATGAACCGTGTGTCGATCCTCCCGATAAAGATCACGAGAAACAGGAACGGGAGAAGATATGCCGCACAGAGGATCAGGTCCATTCGCATCGCCACCGGATATCGGTACCTGGCTCCGTTCGCGTACTCTTGAACGTACAGGCACTTTGTGTATCAGTCAATCCTATAGATCACGTACGCGTCCGGGATGTTTATTCCTTTGATAGTGATCGCACGCATCCCTTGGAGAATAAAAAACAGGTCCGACCAGGGGGTCCGGGAACGGTTCGAAGAGGCCGGGGGAACAGTGAAAAAATAATTTCAGTTAACGGGGTCTATAAAAAGCGCGTGAGACTAGTTAACCATGTGCCATGATCTGGCACCTTTAAAGAGAAAACCTCTGCACACCAACCATCAGAATGGAGCGCTAAAAAAACAAAGCGGCCGGTCTCAGACAATGCATGTTCGGATCACTCTCCCGGAAAAAATGCCTGTATCACTATTGATACTACCCCAGGTTTCAATAACCGGCATTTTTCTTTCGGTATGAAAAAAACCAGCCTCTTCTGTCGCACACCATCGTATCGCTTAAAAACAAAAGCGCTCCATTCTTTCCTCTCAATGATCGCCTGCCCCCGTGCACCGGGAGATAGATCGTGGGGAGTTTTTACCTGGCACCACAACGGACGAAAATGAATGATCGCCCCTTATTTTTTAGTGAAATAATTTTTTCAGTTATGCATGCGTTTATAGCATGAAATAGACCACCGGGATATAATAAGAGTGAACCCCGGGCCAGGTGTGGTTATCCATGCCTGCACCGGACCCGCAAATGGTCTTTAGCGGGAACAAAAGAAGGGATAGAATGGATGGGGAGTCTGCAACAGATATCACACAGGGGCCGGTCGCTGTCGAGGAGGAGATTATCCTCCTTGAACCCGGCCAGGAAAAAGCACAGAATATCGTAAAGGCCATATCGCACCAGAATGCCGGGGAGCTTATGCAGCTGCTCTCAACAGCAGGTCCGATGAAACTATCGGACATTGCTTCACGGATGGGCCTGTCTACCAATGCCGCAAAGTACCATGTGGAAAATCTCAGGAATGCTGGGCTCATCGAGATTTCGAATACCCGGTACAGCGTCAAAGGCAAGAAGATGAAAGTTTACCGGCTCAAAAACCAGGTGTTTATTGTCGCGCCGAAAATGAACTCCGGCTCCGATCTCCGCGCAGTCCTGTTAAAATACGCAACGCTCTGCGGCCTTTTTGTCGTAACCTGTGCCGCGATCCTGGTCCAGCCATTTGCCTTGGTATCGTATGTACCGGTTAGTCCGCTCTCCGGCTCTCGTCCAGCAGGGCACAGCGGTCCCGCTCACTGAATCATCCACACTCATCCCGGCGCTGGTCATTGCCGGGATCGTCACGATCCTTGTGTATGCCGGTTTTGAGATACTCATGTACTGGAAAAACCGGCAGATGATCTCTTCCTAGAGCGCCGGAGAGACAATCATTTTCACTTTACAGATAATGTAGCATCGATCTCAATCATCCCGGATACGGATTTAACCCCTTGAAACCTTCCCCAGGACCGCATCTAATCCGGGCCCAATCTGGCCTCCGATTACCCATTTTCAGATCAAAAAGAAGCCCGTATCGGGCTCCGTTTAAAAATAAGCCCAAATTAGCCTTATTTTTCGCAAACGGACGAAATAAAAGGTCCTCGTAATCGCGTTTTGACGGCCATTTTCCTGACCCGATCGTGTTTTCTGTTGATGAAGAAAATAACCGCTGCCGGAACGCGAATACGGGGCTGTGGGGGGCATTATATGGGGCAAAATTTGGGCGTATTTTGACAAATGAGGACATATACGGGCACGAAATTTCGGGCAGGTGAATCGGGCGATATTTCTGGCCCGGATTTACCAATGGACAAATATTCGGAGAGGATATTCTACGACGGAGAAAACCAAGGGGGGATCCGGCTTTATTTTTTGCGGAACGTAAAGCGGGAGGCAGAGGGAGCTGATCTTTTTTGAAAATTGCCGGGTCGTTCTTTTTCCGGAATTCTCAGCTCACGATCCGATCTTTTTTGAAAATCCTCAGCTGCTGATTCAAACTTTTTTCAAAATCTTCAGCTCGCGATGCGATCCTTTTTACAAATCCTCAAGCAACGTGATCGATCTTTTTTTGGAACTGCCAGCTCGCGACGTGTGGAATTAAAAAAATAAATCGGGTATAGTTACATTCCAGCGACTACCCAGGCGTGTCAACCAGCAGTCCTTCCGGCTCCGCACCTCCTTCAGGAGTTGGTACATCATGCGTCCTCCGGATAAGGATGATGACAATGATGCAGAGTACAAACGAGGTCAGGTAAACCGCCTGGTACCCGAGCACGGAGAGCGCGGGCGTCAGCTTCGACACAAGCGGCGTCCCGTCCCGGGGAATGCCCGCCATGTACATCCGGATCGCAAAAACGCTCTGGAAAAACGCTATCCCGACGACCATCCCGACGTGCCGCACCGTCATCATGACACCCGACCCGTCCCCGACTGCATCCGGAGGACAGTGGCCCATGATCAACCGGGCGTTCGGGCCGAAAAAGGCGGCCGTGGAGACCCGGGTGACAATCATCCCGGCAACGATAACGATAACGAGCGTCATGGGATTGAACGTAAAAAAGATCAAAAACCCGGCCGCTGCGAGACCCACGGCAATAATCGAGATGGTAAGACTCCCGTGCCGGTCGGCAAGGCTGCCGGCTGCGGGAGCGACAACGATCGAGAGCAGCGCAGGCACCGTCATGATCAGTCCTGCAAGGAACGGGTCGAGATGACGCGAATTGATCAGGTACAGGGGCATCAGGTAGGTGACCCCGGAAAAGAGCGTCGTTATAATCAGGCAGGTGATGATGCCGAACTGGAAATCCCGGTTCCGTATAAGGGCCGGGCTGATCAGGGGATCCGGGTTGTTGTGTTCCCGCAGGACAAAGATCGCCCCGATAACGAGCCCGGACACAAGGAGCAGCAGCAGGTCAATATCCGGTGTGCCCGCCACCTGGTAGAACGAGAATGCAGCAAGAAGGAGGACAAGGGAGATGACAAAGAGTGACGGCCCGACAAAGTTCAGGGGTTTTTGTTCGGTCGTCCCCGTGGCAGAGGGAATAGAGTACCAGCTCATAAAAAGCGCGGCGATGACGATCGGAAGGTTGATGAAAAATACCCAGCGCCAGCCGGCAAACTGCGAGATAAAACCGCCAAGCCCGGGGCCGAGCTGCATAACCAACGGCAGACATGGCGATGAGAAAACCAAGCGACTTTCCCCGGACCGACGAGCGGCAGGTAAGTCGTGATGACCGCCGGCCCGATGGCAGAGAACATCGCCGCACCGGCACCCTGGAGAACCCGGAACACGATAAGGCTGGTAATGTCCGGGGCCACACCGCACAAAAACGAGCCCAGGCCAAAGAGCGCAAGACCGATGAGGAAAAGTGACCGAAAACCGTACCGGTCGCCCAGTTTTCCCATAAAAAGGATGAGGGCGGTGATGGTGAGCATGTAGGAGATGATAACAAGCGACCCCTCACCGATCGGGATCTGCCACGCCTTGATGATCGATGGGAATGGTGATATTGACAATGCTCATGTCAAGTGCCCCCATCAGGGATGCGAGGGACACCGTGGCTACAATGATGCGCTGGCCGGTAAGACTCCCGGGGTCAGGAGCGGTAGGAAAGATCGGTATGGAAGACACCTTTTATATTTTACACATTTTCTCCCATGACAGATAAAAATGACAGGTTTTGTGCGGGTGCACGGAATTGTTTTCGGAAGGACGCTGAAGGGTAAAACAGGGAGAGGGTGCCTTTACGCCCGGCCCTGTTTCCGGAGTTTCTCCCCAAGCCACGGGAGGAAATCCTTTTTCCGCGACATAACGCCAGGGAGCCGGCGGGAGATCCGCGCCAAAGAGATCAGCGCAGGAGCGCCGCGTCACCGGCCCCGTAGAGGTCGCTTGCATTTTCAAGAACATTGGTGAAAAGCGCAAGCGAAAGATCGGCGCTGGATCCGGCCCGGCTTTTTTCAAGTCCTGCCGCGATCGCAGCGTCCCGCTCCCGGTTCCACGCAAACGAAGGCACCATCACCTGCGCGATCTGCACCGTTTTTTCCGAGAGGGTAAACATCTTGGTGTCCCGGGAAAGGAGCGCATCGAGCGACATGCCCGAGAGATCCATGCCCCGTTCGAGAAGCGCGATGCCAAGTTTCTCCGGGTCTTCGCCTGCGAGGGGGGCAAGGTACTTCACTGCCTGCTTGTCCAGGTGGGTCGTCGTCGACATCCGTAAGGAGAGGGTATCGGAGAGGATGCCGCAGAGGAGGACACCGGCAACTCCCTTTGTGGGAGAGAGGCCGGACTCCATGAATTTCATGGCGATAATCGTCGAGGTCGCCCCCACCGGATCGTTGAAGAACCGGATCGGCTTTAAGGTCGTGATCGCCCCGAGCCGGTGGTGGTCGATGATCTCGACCACGTCTGCTTCCTCGATCCCGGGGACTGCCTGCGAGGCCTCGTTGTGATCGAGCAGGACGACAGACCGCCGGACATCGTCAAGCAGCGTCGTCCTTGTAAGGACACCGGCAAGTGTCCCGTCGCCCGTGACAACGCATGCGGCCCGGAACTTCGAACCGGCCACGACCTGCCGGGCATGGGCGAGGGTATCCGAGAACGTAAGGACCGGGACATTGGTCTCCATCGAGCTCGCGGGCAGGAAGCGAGAGGTTGATCATCTTCCCGACCCCGAATGCATCCAGTTTTGTGGAGAGCACGGAGACCCCGCGCTGCTGTGCAGCGGCAATGACCCGGTCGCCGACCGGTGCCCCTTCCGCGATGATAAGGGCCGCGATCCCGGCCGAGACGAGCGCGAGCTGGGCCGGCTCGTTGTCGCCAACGACCGCGATATCCTTTGCGGTCATCTTCGCGAGCGTAACGTGCAGCGCGTCGATCGCAATGTAGACCCGTCCTTCAAGGATGGTATGAGCCGAAACGATGATCTCCGCGCTCAGGACGCGGGCAAGCGTCCCGATCGGGACCGGTGTCACCGCGAGCTCGGCAAGGTGAAGGGTCCCGATATACGCATTTGCAAGCGCGTGCTCGCCGATCATCCCGACTGGTTTTCCGGCCGCATCCGTGATGACGACGTTCCTGATCCCTTCGTGTGCCATGAGGACGGCGACATCCACGGTCGGGACGTCCTGCGGCAGCGCAAAGACCGGCTTGTACGCGATATCGGAAGCGTCGGCTCGACCGAGGGCATAAAGACCGGCCCGGGAATGCCGAACCGTTCGAGCATGAACCGGGACTCGCCATTGAGGTCCCCGCACCGGGCCGGGACATACCGGCCCGGCTCGGACCGGTTCTTGAAATCCGCGTACCCGATCGCGCTCGCGATGCTGTCCGTGTCGGGCTGGCGGTGGCCGAAGCAGTAGATCTGGTTCATGGCATTATCCTGCCTTTTATAGCGGCGGGTTCTGCTTTATCATTTGCCTGTACAGGTTCATAAGGTACAGGCACCCCCCCCCTCCGGTAGATTCCATATTTTCACTCTGTTGAAAACAGTTTTTGAGAAACGAAGCCCCCCTCTTGCGCCACCAATCCCCCGAGGGGGATGGGGCACAGTATGATGCCTCGGCATTGCCTGAAAAAATCTCTGCGATTTTGTATACAGGTAATACAGCATCATCGCAATTAGGGGATGCCTCAAGCGGGGGGCGGAGGCATAAAATGCCGTAGCCCCCAAGAGCGCCGAATAATAAACTCAACGATTTCGGCAGATCCCAATATTTATATCTGGCTGAGTCCAACCCAGATAGTCCGAAACCGAACTATATCGGAACCGAACCATACCTATGACCAGCCTCTTACAGTTTGCATCGAAAAGCGGGAGGGCACGCAGCCTGCTTGCGCTCTATGTGCTCCACTCGCTTGACAAAAGCGAGAAATCCGGGTATGATATCATGAGGGAGATCGAAAAACTCACGAGCGGCGCCTGGGTCCCGAGCAAAGGAACGCTCTATCCCCTGCTCAGCCAGCTTAAAACCGAAGGGCTCATTGTCCCCGCCCCGGAAAAAGAAGGCTCCCGGGCCCGTACCGGGTTTATGCTCACCCGTACCGGGCGGGACACGCTCAAAAAGATCAGGGCCCACAGCAAAGAGCACCACAAAAAAATGGATCAGTACCGGCATCTCATCACCGCGATCTTCGGGGAATTCAGGAGCCCGGGAATGGATGTCCTCTTTGAAATAAAATCCCTTGTGGACGACATGCCCAAAGAAAAGGATCCGGAAATGGTAAGGATCCTCCGGCACTGCCGCGATGACCTCAAAAAGTGTGACCTGATATGACTGTACCGCAATCCACGTAGAAGACCTGACCAAACGATTCGGCGACCTCGTGGCCGTGGACCAGCATCAGTTTCGATATCGAACTGGGCGAGATCTTCGGCCTCCTCGGCCCGAACGGCGCCGGGAAGACCACCACGCTCTCCATGCTCTCGACCATGCTCGAACCCACTTCCGGTACCGCCACCGATCATGGGTATCGATATCACAAAAGATCAGGACGGCGTCCGAAAAGCCATCGGGATCGTCTTCCAGGACCAGAGCCTCGACGAGGAACTGACCGCGTGGGAGAACATGGACTTCCACGGCCGGCTCTACCGTATATCAAAGGAGATCCGGGAGCAGCGGATCGACGAACTCCTTAATCTTGTCGAACTCTTTGACCGCAGGAACGATATCGTCAAGACGTTCTCCGGGGGAATGCGCCGGCGCCTCGAAATCGCACGGGGACTCCTGCACCACCCATCCGTCCTTTTCCTTGACGAGCCCACGCTCGGCCTCGACCCGCAGACAAGAAACCACCTCTGGCATGTACATCGAGACCCTTGCAAGGGAAAAGAACATCACGATCATCCTCACGACGCACTACATGGAAGAGGCTGACCGGCTCTGCAACCGGATCGCGATCATCGACCATGGGAAGATCATCGCACTTGACACACCTACCCGGCTCAAAGACTCGATCGGCGGCGACGTGGTGACCATCCAGTCACCGGATACGGCACGAGATCGCGACGGTGCTTGCGGCACCCTGGATCAACCGGATGGAGACGCACGACGCCGAGGTGATCCTCAACCTTAAGAATGCCGAGCAGCACCTCAGCACGATCGTGACACGCTTAAACGAAGAAAAGATCCCCATCACCTCCATCTCGGTCCATAAGCCGACGCTTGAAGATGTCTTCCTCTCGTTTACCGGGAAAACCATCCGGGAGCAGGATATGAACAGAAGGGATTCGATGCGGATGCATTTCAGAATGATGAGGCACTAAATCATGGATATCGTCTACACCATCTGGCTGCGGAGCATGAAACGCTATGTCCGGTCAAAGAGCAGGATAGTCGGGAGTATCGCGATGCCCCTCTTCCTGCTCGTCTTTCTAGGCTTTGGCCTCAACTCAGTGGTCAGCACCACGTCGCTCGGGCAGCAGTACGTGATGTTTCTCGTACCGGGCATGGTCGCGATGAGCGTGCTCTTTACCTCGGTCTTCTCTGGCATCCAGATCATCTGGGACAAGCAGTTCGGCTTTTTAAAAGAGACCCTTATTGCACCGGTATCAAGGCTTGAGATCATGTTCGGCCAGACGGTCGGGGGAGCGACGACGGCGGTGATCCAGGGGATCATCCTCATGGTCCTTGCCGTGCTGCTCGGCCTGCGGATCAGCAACCCGGCCGGGTTTTTTATCGCGCTCGGCTTCATGGTCCTAGTCGGGATCGCATTTACGGCATTCGGGATTGCGATTGCCTCGAGAATGGAGGATATGACCGGCTTCCAGCTGATCATGAACTTTGTCGTCTTCCCGCTCTTCGGGCTCTCGGGCGCACTTTTTCCCATCAGCTCCCTTCCCGGATGGCTTGAGCCGATCACCCTGATCGACCCGCTCACGTACGGGGTAGAAGGCATCCGGTACGGCCTGACCGGGGTTTCGCAGATCAACCCCGTCATCAGCGCCGCGGTGATTGCCGGGTTCGCGGTCGCGATGACGGTGATTGGGGCATACCTGTTCCGCAAGGTCTCATTATGAGGATGCAGATGATCAACAACAGAGATGCTGCTTAAGTGACAAATGAAGAATCCGAAAATACGGAGACAGAGTTACCCGGCCGACTAGCCCGCCAGGATACCGGGCACTAGTAATCAGGTTACCGGGGTCTGACAGGTTTGTCTGGCGGGAAGACCGTAAAAAGGGAAGGATCGCGTGATTTTGTTATATCGAACTCAAGAGAGGTCCTCTCCTGTTTCTGTAAAACGGACCGCAATTCTTTTTTCTTTTTGTCGGAACGTTGTGCTATCCTTGCCTTTAACGTGGATTTGGAGATCTGTCCTCCCAGAACCTGGTTATAATGCACCTCGCACAGGACGATAACCGCATTCACCGGGGAAGTCTCCTTCCTGTAATCGGGTTGTGCAAGCGGACTCAACTGGTAAACGTTGAGCTGATCCGGGGATGTTTCACGATCACAATACTCGCATTTACCGATCAGTTCCCGGATCCGGTTCTTTGTTTTAGAGGTTAACGCCGCACGGGGTTTTGGCGGATTTTTTTTCCCTGGTTCAAAATCTGCTGCCATCAGATTCTTCCTGTTTTCCCGGTTTTGGCTGGATATTATGTGTTCCTGCGGTTGTTCCGGAAATGAAACAACCGTATGTCAAAATGTGAGATTTATGATTCTTTTTAGTAATTTGTTATTGTATGCATCCACAAGTATAAATCCACTGTTCAAAGTTCGGGAACTTCCCGGGAATCCAGGTCAGACGACCGAATGTGGATGATTGCGAATTTTTTTCATGGGCGCCGGATTTTTTTTGATGCGCATCGGGAAAAAACAGCGGGTAACCTGTTCTGATACAATATTCTGTACCGGATCAAAAACTATAGAATTTTAGATATCTATTTATTTTATGGATTAAAACAATAAATAGGCAGGGGCACACTATAGAACAAACTCACTTATCTCACAGAAAAATTACCAGGAGTTATTCTTAAAAATGCTACAGAATGTCAGTTTCAAAAAAGAAAAATCCGATACCTGTCTCACATTGCATGTGCCTGTGACACCCCTGGAGCACCCGGGAAAAATTTCCTAGGGTTCCCTGATTCGGACAGGAGTCAGTATATTCACATTTTGCTGGAAAATGCAGGTATATACCAAACGTGGAACAAACCTGTAAAAATTCACATGGCATTAAAAAATAATTAAAAACCGGAAGCGATTCTCCGGGGAGCACACCTCATGATCAACCTCAACGATTACGATATGATGTTCAGATACAATCCACTTGCACAGGTTATTATCGACCGTGATACGAGGATTGTCAAGACAAACCCGGCCTTCTGCAAACTGACCGGGTACCCCGATGACCTTCTGCTCAGCCTGAAGATCACCGATCTTAAATCACGGGGTCTCCTGAAATATTCCGGCGATGCCGGTAAGACGTACCTCGACGCCATCAGCACAAAGAAACGGACGTTTGGAGAGTCCACCATAGAAGGACCGTCCGGCACGCACTTTATCCAGCGGGCAAATATCCCCATCTTCGACCAGACCGGCGCGGTTGCCGAGGTCTATATCACCTACCATGATATTACCCTGCAGAAAAAACAGCGCACATACATGCTCCATGAAATCGGGGAGATGGCCCGGCGCTACGATGCGATGGCAAAAGGCGATCTCACGGTCAGGTATGAACTGACCCGGCCTGATGATGATACTAAAGAGATCCATGACACAATCATCGTGCTCCGGGACGCGGTTCGAGGGATCGTCGTCAACCTTGAAAACAACATCAAAGACGTCAACAAAAAGATGGAGAATCTGACCACCACCGCAGACAATGCGACCCGCAGCATCGAAGAAGGTTCCAAAGGGATACAGCAGATCGCGCAGAACGCGGGTAAAGTCAGCAGCAACGCCGAAAAAGCATCACAGGGTGTTGAGCAGATTTCAAAAGCCATGCAGGATATGAGTGCTGCGGTAGAAGAGATCACCTCAAGCATGGAGTCGGTCTCGAACCTCTCCAAACAGACCAATGACCTTTCCAAGTCCGGTGCGGAGCTCGCGGGCAAGACGGAGAAGAGCATGGGCGAGATCTCCGCATCCTCATCTAAAGTCTATGAGATCGTGTCTGATGTGGAGAAGCAGATGGGCGAGATCTCCAAGATCGTTGTACTCATCCGCGAGCTGGCCAACCAGACAAACCTGCTGGCACTCAATGCTGCTATTGAAGCTGCACGTGCCGGCGATGCAGGGCGCGGTTTTGCTGTCGTTGCAACAGAAGTGAAATCGCTGGCCCAGGAATCCCGTAATTCTGCCGAGCGGATCGAGGATATGATCGCAACCTTGAAAAAGAGCACCCAGGACGCCTCCGCCGCGATGAACGAATCAAAAGGACTTGTCGAGCAGGGTTCAAAGATGGTGACCGAGACGGTGCAGTCCTTCAACAAGATTGCGGCTGCCGTTGAGAAAGTAGCAGCAAGCGCGACTGAGGTCGCGGCAGCAACCGAAGAGCAGGCGGCAACAACAGAAGAGATTACGGCAAGTGTCAGCGAAGTTTCACATCTGGTGGAACAGACCGCAAAGGAAGCCGGCGATGCGGCAGCAGCGACTGAAGAATCTTCAGCAGCTCTTGATGAGATCACCCGGATGATGGAGACCGTAGATAAAATTGCGATCGAGGCAATGGAAGCAAACAAAAAATTCAAGGTGGATTAAAGGGGGTGCGTTACGATGGCGGCAAAAGTAAGTGAGCCAGAAGAAACGCAGGCCCGGAACACGGAAGAAATTGCCAGGAGACGGCAAAGCAGCATCCAGATCGTAGAGTTTGTCCTGGGCAAAGAACGCTTTGCCATCGACCTCTTCGATGTGAAGGAAGTCGTGGAATATACGACAATCACCAAACTTCCCAACGTGCCGGCATATGTGAAGGGGATCATCGATCTCCGGGGCGAGATTACAACCATCATCGATCTCAAACACCGGCTTAACATTACCGAGGGCAGCCAGGTTGCAGCCGAATCCTCACGGATCATCGTGCTCGACGACAAGATCACCGGCACCAAGATCGGGATCCTTGTCGACGATGTGACCTCGGTTTCGACCTTTGAGGCAAAACAGGTCGACTATACCTCTGCCTCCGTGAGCAAGGAGGATACGGCAATCATTGGCATCATCAAACGAAAAGTGAAGGTCAAGGACAAGGAGAAGAACGAACTGATCATCTGGATCGATATCAAGCAGCTGCTCGTGGATATTGATACATCGGCCTGAATTCATAATCCTCCGGCTTTGTGGAGTCATCCGGAAATCCCGAGATATGATCATCAAAAAGGGGAGGATGAATACTCCTCCCTTTTTTCACCCAAACAGGTCTGGCACGTAAGGATAGGCTTTGTTTATGATTTCCGTACTCTATGTGGATGACTGGTTGCCATTACTCGATACCATCGGTCGTATCCTGGAGAAAAAAGGAGATATTGTGGTTGAAACATCGGTACTCAATCGAAGATGCGTTGCGGAAACTGGACTACATCTCATTTGATGTCATTGTCACGGATTACAATTCCAAGGAATCGACCGGTATTGATCTCCTCCGGCAGACACGACAGAAGGGAATTATGACACCCTTTATTTTCTTCACCCTGGAGCAAAACCTTGGCATGGAACAGGAAGCCACGCGGTATGGCAGGGTCGCGTTTGTCCCGAAACTGCTCGACTTTGGCTCGAACTTTAATGAACTCGAAAGGACGATCCGGTCAATAGTTACGGTGTCTCACCCGGGGGAGATACACCGGCACAAGGATCTGCATTCCCCGACACGGGGGAGATCCGCATCATGATTTCGGTTCTCTACGTTGATGATGAGCCTGCCCTGCTTGAGATCGGCAAGCTCTTCCTTGAGCAGAATGGGCAGTTCAGTGTTGACATTATTACTTCTGCACCAGCCGCGCTTACCATTCTGAAAACGAAGACCTATGATGCCATCATCTCCGATTACCAGATGCCGGGGATGGATGGCATCGAATTTTTAAAGAATGTAAGGACGTCGGGAAAGACCCTCCCGTTTATCTTATTTACTGGCCGGGGCCGGGAGGAAGTGGTCATACAGGCCTTGAACGAAGGGGCCGATTTTTATCTCCAGAAAGGCGGGGAACCAGTATCCCAGTTCACTGAGCTCGCACACAAAATCCGACAGGCGGTCCAGCAAAGAAGGGCAGAGGCAAGCATCCGTGACCATGAGCGACATGAAGCAGAGATCCTCAACTTCCTGCCTGATGCAACCTTTGCCATCGACAAGAAGGGAACCGTCATTTCATGGAACCATGCCATGGAAAAGATGACCGGGATCAAACCCTCGGAGATCCTCGAGAAAGGCAATTATGAATATGCTGTTGCACTTTATCACGAACGCCGCCCGATGCTCATCGACCTCATCCTGGCCCCTGACGATCAGTTTGAGAAAGACAGGTATCTCTATACCCTCCGCGACAGCACGGATCTGACGGCTGAGTCCACCATTGAAAAACCGGATGGAACACATGTCAATATCTGGGGAAAAGCCAGCCGTCTTTTTGATCAGGACGGGAACATTACTGGCGCGATTGAGTCCATCCGGGACATTACCGAACGCAAGCGGTCAGAGACAGAACTCCGTGCGGCCCACGAACATCTCACTGCTGCCGAAGAAGAGCTGCGCAGCCAGTATAACGAGTCTGGCACTGGGCGAACGGTTGATCCGGGAAAGTGAGGAGAAGTTCAGGTCTCTTGTGGAGTATGGCCTTGAAGCAATACTCATCCTCGATCTGCAGGGAAATATCCTGTTTGCGAACAATGCGGTGCTCAACCTGGCCGAAGCCGGGAGTGATACCGGATTTATCGGGAGTAATGTAATGGAATTCATTGCGCCGGAGTCGCGGGAGGATATTATCAGGGATTTTATTCAGATATCTGATGGTCATGATGCAAGTCTTGCGCAGTACAACGTGATTTCGGCAAAAGGGAAAAAAATCTGCGTGGAATGCATCGGGAAAATCGTTTGTTATGACGAGAAGCCTGCCGATCTCATCTCCATGCGGGACGTCACCGAACGGAAACGGGTGGAGGATGAACTACGGGCCGCGTACGAGCAGATCACCGCGCAGGAAGAAGAACTCCGCGGACAGTATGACGAGATGGTCGCCCTGCAGCAGCGGACCGCCGAATCGCAACAGATGCTTAGTCAGGTGCTTAATACCGTTCCGGTCCGGGTATTCTGGAAGGATATGAACCTTCGGTACCTCGGATGCAATGAACCCTTCGCCCGTGATACCGGTTTCTCTGCACCCTCTGACCTGATCGGGAAGGCAGATCTCGATATGGGGTGGAGGGAGCAGGCTGAACTGTACCGTGCCGACGACCGGAAGGTTATCGACACCGGCATCCCGAAAATCGGATATGAGGAGCCCCAGACTGCAACGGATGGAAACCGCATCTGGCTTCGGACCAGCAAAGTCCCTCTGCGGGATCCCAGCGGGATCATTATCGGCATTCTTGGAACGTATGAGGATATCACCGAACGTAAGCGGGCAGAAAAAGCACTTTTCCAGGCCAATAAAAATCTAAACTTCTTATCAGGCATCACCCGCCACGACATTACCAACCAGCTCACTATAATGAAGAGCCATCTTGCATTACTCCAAAAGAAACAGCCGGATATTTCATTCAGCGAGCATTTTAAAAAGATCAACACTTCTGCACAGTATATCCTGTCGATGATCCAGTTCACGAAAGAATACGAAGAAATTGGTGGTAATGCCCCGGTCTGGCAAAACTGCCGCACGATCGTTGAGACCGCGGCAATGCAAATCCCGTTTGGACAGATCGTGGTGAAAAATGATCTTCCTCTCGGAACCGAGGTGTATGCCGACCCGCTGATTATTAAGGTCTTCTATAACCTCATGGATAACGCTGTCCGGTATGGCGGGAAAATCACAACTATCCGGTTCTTTTCTGAAAACAGGAACGGTGACTTTATTGTCTTCTGCGAGGATGACGGTATTGGCATCCCCCACGATGAAAAGGAGAAGATCTTCGAACGGGGATTTGGTAAAACCACTGGCCTCGGTCTCTTCCTCTCCCGTGAGATCCTGTCAATAACCGGCATCACAATCTGGGAAACCGGAAAACCGGGAAAAGGTGCCCGATTTGAGATGACGGTTTCGATAGGTGTGTACCGGCTTATTGAAGAATGAGACAATTCTTGTATGTTCACGTTTTGCAGCCAGGGTATAACCTCATTAAACCTCCTTCACGAAGTGACGTGACTTATTCAAAGATTTGCGCATAAAGAAAAAACAGTGGAAATTGCATGGTAAATTATCAGAGACTCACTTTTCCACTACCTTGGGCTTAGGCACATACCGCTATCCCCCTTATGAAACATTCACAATGACGCTATAATCTATAAGTGAGTTCCAAAATCTGCCGATAAAAACAGTATATTCGGTGATTAAAAATGGGAGCACGCTTTAATAATGTCACAGAAAGACAAGAACTATTGCTATTCACGGATGCCCCATGTATACTGTTCTCTACGTTGATGATGAGTCCGGCCTGCTTGAGATAGGCAAACTCTTCCTTGAGGATGATGGGCAGTTTATTGTCGATACCGTTACTTCTGCATCCGCCGCACTAGCCCTGCTTGATACAAAAACCTATGATGCCGTTATCTCGGATTACCTGATGCCCGGGATGGACGGCATCGAATTTTTAAAGAAGGTAAGATCTTTGGGAAATACCATCCCGTTCATCCTTTTTACCGGTCGCGGCCGCGAAGAAATTGTCATCCAGGCATTAAACGAAGGGGCCGATTTCTACCTCCAGAAAGGCGGGGAGCCGGTATCTCAGTTTACCGAGCTTGCACACCAGATCGTCCATGCCGTGAAACGGAAACGGGCTGAAGATGCGCTGAAGGTTAGTGAGGAAAAATACCGCCGTATTGTCGAGACTGCGGAAGAGGGTATCTGGCAGACTGACGAGAATCAAATACCTAAAACGACCTACGTCAACAGACATATGGCGGAAATGCTCGGTTACACCCCAGAAGAGATGATAGGTCGGGACTTAACTTCTTTCATGGTGACAGAAGATGTGCCAGACCTCAACTTCAGGATAGAGGAGCGCAAACAGGGGAAGCGTGGCCGGTAACGAACGTCGCCTTATTACAAAAGACGGGAAGATCCGGTGGATGTGGGCATCTACGACCCCGCTCATGGATCCAAACGGCACGTTTATGGGTGCCTTTGCAATGTATTCTGATATAACGGAGCGTAAAACAGCGGAGATGGAGATTGCCCGCCGTAATGAGGATCTTCATGCAGCATACGAGCAGCTGACAGCGACCGAAGAAGAACTCCGGCAGAATTACGATGAACTGGCAAAAAGCCAGGATCTGATTAAAGAGAGCGAAAGGAAATACAGGAACGTTGTCGAGGACCAGACCGAATTCATCTCCCGGTTCTTACCGGATGGCACGCATGTCTTTGCGAACGAGGCCTACTGCCGGTATTTCGGCCTGAAGCGTGACGAGATCATCGGGCACCGGTTCCGGCCAAGGCTCCCCCCCGAAGATCAGGAACGCGTGAAACAGTTCTTTGCAACCCTGACCCGGGAACACCCGATCGATACCATCGAGCACCGGATCATCATGCCATCAGGGGAAGTGCGGTGGCAGTGGTGGAGCGATCGGGCAATTTTCGATTCTTCCGGAACGGTTACCGAATACCAGGCCGTGGGCCGGGATATTACGGAAGAAAAAACAACTGAAATTGCATTGCAGGAACGCGAACAGCGCCTTTCTTCCATCTATAATACTGTCGGGGACGTCATCTTTCAACTGACCGTCGAACCTGACGAGCAGTACCGATTTACCTCAGTTAACCGGGCGTTTAGCCGGTCACCGGGTTGCCTGCTGAGCACGTTATTGGCAGGAAAGTAAACGAGATCGTTCCCGAACCATCTCTCACCATGGTTCTGGAAAAATACCGACAGGCCATAAAAGAAAAGACCATCGTTCAATGGGAGGAAACATCCAATTATCCCACAGGGCAGAGCTGACCGGAGACGTCAGTGTCGCCCCAATCTTTGATGAGACAGGTACTTGTTCACACCTGATTGGATCTGTACATGATATCACCGAGCGCAAGCAGGCAGAATCAGAACTTCGGGAGGCATACGAGCAAATTACCGCATCCGAAGAAGAACTGCGCAGTCAGTATAACAAACTGGCACAGAATGAACTGCAGATCCGGGAAAGTGAGGAAAAGTTCCACGCCCTTTACATGCATATGATTGAAGGTGCAGCCCTTCATGAGCTCACGTATGACGATCATGGCGTTCCGGTGGATTACATCATTATTGAAACAAATCCCGCTTTTGAGAAACACATTGGAATTTCCAGAGACTCCGTCATCGGGAAGACAAGCAGGGATGCGTATGGTGTATCCGAGGCACCGTATCTCGAAACCTATGCACGTGTTGTCTTGACCGGAATGCCGGAAGTTTTTGAAACCTACTTCCCGCCCATGGATAAATATTTCTCAATATCTGCGTATTGTCCAGCCAAAGGCAGATTTGCAACGATATTTGAAGACATCACCAAACGCAGGCGGGCGGAAGAAGAGGTAATATTTAAAAATCTCATCCTGTCAACGCAACAGGAAACCTCCCTTAATGGGATCCTTATCGTGGATGAACAGGGAAAGATCCTTAATTTTAATCAGAAATTTGTCGAAATTTGGGGGATTCCCCCGGAGTTTATAGAGTCCCGGGTAGATGAACCAGTGCTCCAGTACGTCGTAGAACAGGTTGTTGATTCGGAAGCGTTCCTTTCCCGTGTACGATATCTCTATGATCATAAAAACGAGAAAAGTTTTGAAGAAATTACTCTTAAGGATGGACGGATACTGGAACGATTTTCGGCTCCGATAATCGGGGAAAATGAAATCTATTACGGGAGGGTGTGGTATTTCCGGGATATCTCCGAGCTTAAGCGGGCGGAAGATGCCCTCCACCTCGTGAACCGCAGACTCAACCTGCTCACCGGTATCACCCGGCACGACATCCTCAATAAGATCTCGATTGTTCTCGGGAATCTTAAATTTGCAGAAAAAAAATTCAAAGACCCCGCTCTGGTCGAAATTTTAAAGAAAACAGAAACCGCTGCAACGGCCATCCGCTCACAGATCGAATTCACCCGGACCTATCAGGACCTTGGCGTACAAGTGCCGGCATGGTTCCAGGTTTGTGATGTGATCCGAAGCACCAGGCCTCCGGAGATCTCCCTTACCTGTACCTGCGAGGACTGCGAGATCTTTGCCGATCCGATGATCGCAAAAGTGTTCTTCAATCTGTTTGACAATGCGGTGAAGCATGGGAATGGAGTGACAACCGTTACGATCGAGTGCAGGCCGTTACGCGACGAGCTGGTCATTGTGTTTGCCGACAACGGTGTTGGTATCCCTCCTGATGAGAAGGAGCGAATCTTCGAGCGGGGCTTTGGCAGGAACACCGGTCTCGGTCTTTTCCTTGCCCGGGAGATCCTGTCAATCACCGGCATCACCATCAGGGAGACGGGGGAACATGGCGCGGGAGCCAAATTTGAGATCATAGTGCCGAGGGCGGCGTACCGGTTTGCACATATACAGAAAAATCCCGGTACGTCCTGATATGTGGGATGAATGGTCGTTTTAAATAACCGGCCCTTCGTGCCCGGTCCGGCAACCGGATCACGGGCAACTTCGCGCCGCATGCAGGGATCCTCCACAGCGATATCGACCCGGGCCGGGATCATGGCCTATGGCGACGATCTTCCGCGCCCGGATCGTGGACGTGGGTGCAAAATCGGTGGTGTTCCCGTTGGTCGGGGACACCGACAAGATCAACGCGATGGAAAAACTGCTTGCGCCAGTCTGGGATCAAGGAACTGATCCGGACCGGAAGGATTGCCATTTTACGCGGCACAAAGACCGTGACAGGCAGCAAATAATTTTTTTACCCGCTAAAAAATGCCGGGCATTGTTCCGGGTGTGCTGCTGTAACACACCCACTTCCAATCCCTGACGCCCGTTCGTCTCACTCAGGCCACGTGGTAACTTCCCTGACCGATGGCCTGATCGAAGGAGATAGTTTCTCTGCCGGGTATCCCACGGCACACCCCATGAGTGCCCATTTCCCGGTTTCAAGACCGAGATCCGGCAGAATTCGGGATTATCTGCCATTTGTGCCGTGATGGATACGATCTGGAACCCGAGGCCAAGCGCCGTTGCTTTGAGCCACATGTTCTCCATGCAGTGGGCAAGGGACTGTGCTTCCACGGGCGGGAACCCTTTCTTTTCAGCGGCGACGATATAGAAGGGAGCCGTGCCGACACCGGGGACCATGCCCATGGTTTTGATCATGGCAAGCCGGTACATGAACCCGGCGGCCTGTTCCCGCAGCTGTGCGTTTTTCGCCGCTGCCTGTTCGAGATCCACGGCCATAGCAAGAACGCTCTCAAAGACAAACGGTGAGAGTTCCTTCATCGCTTTTGAATCATTCCGGACGACCACAAACCTCCGGAAATAGTTCTTGTTGTCGCCGATTGCTGCTGCGGCAAACGGGGCATGGAGGCCGGCGTGGAGGATGCTCTCTATCTGCTCATCTGCCGGGATCTCATGGGTAAATTTCCGGCAGCTTCCGGCGTTCTCCAATAATTTTGTCCAGCACCGCGTTATCCTGTTCGGTTTTTGTTGACATCATAATCAGTCCCACATCTCGTTGGTGTGCCGGGATATTTTAACATGCGTTTCCCTGGGTTGTGCCTGTCACCCGTCCCCATTTTCCTCCTCCCACATTTTGAGGATATCAAAATCGCGTTTCTGTGTCGCCCTGCTTCGTGCCTGTGACCGGGAGAGCATCCTCTCCTGGACAAAATCATATTCGCACAGGATCCTGGAATTTTTGAGCAGTGTTGCCCGGATCGGGTGGTGCCGGTAGGTGACCTTTTCCTGCTTCCGGAAATACCATTTTATTCTCTGGAACGTGAGCCAGTCAAGTTTCATCGCAAGCGTTGCGTGGAACCTGAAGGCATCGGCCGAATCCAGATCATAGTCCCGTAACGAGCAATAGGGAGAGATTGCACGGGCAAGCTGGTACCGGAACTGTCGCAGGGCCTCGTCCGGGGTGATCGTGACATACACGACCCTCGTATCGCTAAAAAACCCGTAACCCCCTGATTCATATTTCGGGATCCCGTTTTGGCTAGTACAGATCCTGGTGAAATCCGCCACCAGTCTTTCTTCATCCCCGGTCGAGAACGGTCCGGCGAGCGTGATATGCGGGACCACCAGCCCGTTTTTGAGATTGAATTTTTCCTCCAGCTGGTGGCTCAACGCGCTGATCTGGCGCTTTACCGAACCCATCAGCCGGATATCGATCAGGTACCGGGTCATCACGCACACTCGTTTACGTTCATATTGTCCGGCATCTTCCTGCTCATCGTATGTGGTAATCTTTCAAAAATAACTGCAATAAACTCTTGCGTTGCGTCTTTCGGTTTTTTAAACAACGCACAACTAAAATGTCATCGTTTGAAAAACCAATCTGATTACATCCCTGCCGGCCGAGTGATGCATCCCCGGACGAACGGGAATTCCGAACGGGTTTCCCGGAAATCGCGGGAATCACCGGTCTGCATTTCAGGTATCCGAATCATTTTGCCCGCCGGAACAACGGTACAGGGATATTTTAAAAAGGAAAAAAACTAACCAGAATGAGCCAAAGGCTAAACGAGGTACCTTACATGCCAACGAGTAAGAAACAGATGACGAAGCTGAACCAGGTAAAGAAGGCAAAAGCAGAAGAGCTCAAAGGCGGCGGCTGCGGGAAGCAAAGACGCGGCGAAGAAGCTCAAGAAACTTGAGAAAAAGATCAAGTGAGCATTCGCGGATTATCACCTGTTTTTATTTTCCTTTTGAGCGTCGGTGCCCTCACCCTACACAAGCGGAGGGTTTCCCTGTCTCCGACGGTAAATACTCATTAAAATTATTGTATCCCTCCCACCGGATGCTTATGTATCCCTCATTTCGGTGCAGGAGTGGCAAATCTTTGACAATTTCCCCGAAAAACCGGTCGTTTTTCCCCGTTAAGGAACCCCCTTTATTTTTCGACCATAGCGGGGCTCCAGGCACGGGCAGGTTCCTGGATGGCCAACAAGACTGCCGGTTTTTCGCGACCAAAGGAACGCGGCTAAATTGCACGGTTTTTTCCTGATTAAATCAGCCATTTTCCCAAAATATCGGTTTATAACAATAATCGTGGAGAGGATTGGCACCATTTCCAGTGGAGATTTCCGAAGCCAGTACCAGCCCGGGAAGTCTCCGTCGGAGAAAGGATCGTGGAAGAGGGACGGTCTAATCAGGTGATCTTTTGGGTATGGAGGGCTTCCTCTGGGCAGGTTCAAACCCGGATTATGGCATGTGAGAAAAAAACCGCAGGAAATTTTCCACACTCCTGTGGTTCATATATCCCCGGGTCCAGAGTGTAGATCAACAAATGAGAGGTGAAAAAAACATGGATAAATTTGTGAAGCAGGCACTCAAAACCCGAGCAGTTTTCATGCTGTCCTTTGTTGTTATCGCCATGATGGCAGTCCTCGTTACGCACGCCGGCGCAATGGATCTTTCAGCGGCCCAGATCACCACCGATAAGTACCTGTCACTACTGGTGCAACGAGTACGGCCAGTGTTTCTGGGTCTGTGATCCGTGGTAATGGTAACCGGTATCCGGCTGTTGGGAAGTCCCATGTTCCCTGCGGTTCATATCCCCCCGGTTCCAGAGTGTGGATCAATCAAAGACAGGAAGAAAAAACATGGATGTAGTTGTAAAGCAGGCATTCAGAACCCGGGCAGTCTTCATGCTGTCCTTTGTTGTTGTCGCTATGATGGTAGTTCTTGGTGCACATGCCGGGGCAATGGATCTCACAGAGCATAGATAAGGCGGCTTACGAACAGGGCAAACGCGAGCAGCGCTGCAATGACTGCGGCCACGACCACGATGACGAGTGCAAGGAGGATGAAGTGGATCACGTGCCCGGTATTTGTGGGAAGAAACGGGATCTCTTTCTTGTTCATCCGGAGGGCAATGGTGTACGCATCGTAGATCCCGAATGCCTAGACAAGGAGCCCCGGGTGAGTGCAGCTCGCCGGGTAACGATCCGGGTCACCCTGACCAGGGACCGGATCCATAGTAAAAAAAATCCCGGCTGGCCCCCGTTTACCGTTACGGGGATGCAAGCGGGGAT
>CAWBMY010000027.1:0-68593 GCA_963790005.1 uncultured Methanoregulaceae archaeon | reverse complement strand
GCCGCCGCTTTGTGCTGCAGGTTTTACCCCCAGGATTCCCAGCACGCCCCGGGAACTCTGGATCGGGATGTACCGGATCTTTGACCCGTGCAGCGTATCGGTGTCGTAGCCTGCGGTTGCGCCATGCTGGAATGCCCAGGTCGCTACCGCGAGATCATCAGCATCGAGGACCAGTCCGGGGCTTTTTCCCTGCACGACAAGACCGTTTTTTTCGGGCATGAAAAATGCGCATTCCCACTGGAAGATCTCCTGGATGTGCTGCGAGACGGCCGTTGTGATTGCACCGGTATCTGTTGCGACTGCGAGATCCTGCGAGAGTGCGTAGAGCGTGCTGGTTTCTTTTTCCCGGATCTGCGCTGCATCGGCATGCCGGCGTGCCCGGGCAACGAGCATACTGATTACCGTACCAACAATTATCATGCCGGCAAAGGTGACGAGATACTGGGTGTCGGAGATCCGGAACGTCAGGTACGGCGGTACAAAGAAGAAATCGAATGCGAGGACTCCGATAACTGAAGTGAAAATTGCGGGCTTGAGGCCACGCTTGAACGCGATGACGACCACGGCGAGCAGGTAGAACATCAGCTGGTTGACCGGGGAAATGATGGGGTGGAAAAGCCATCCAAGGATGGTGACTGCAACGACAAGTGTCAGGCTGTCCACGTAATCCCAGGGGGGTGCCGCAGGCAGCAGGGGTTCCGCATTTACCGGTGGTGTTTTTGGCATGTCCTTCCCGCTGCTGATCACGTACACATCGATGGGCCCGCTGTTATGGATGAGCTGGTCGACCACCGAGCCAAAGACAAATTCCTGCCACCGGGGGCGCAGGGTCTTTCCTATAATGATCCGGGTCACGTTGTGCTGCCGTGCGTACTCGAGGACCGTGTTTGCCACGTTGAGCCCGAATACGCTTGCGGTTGTCGCGCCCAGTTTTTCTGCAAGCTGGAGCGAGCGGTCGACCTGTTCCTTTGCTTCCTGCGAGAGCCCATGATGAGTCGGCGTTTCAACGTAGATTGCGCACCAGCGTGCATTGATCCGGTCAGCCTGCCGGCGGGCTGTCCGGATCAGCCTTTCTGCAAGCGGGCCCGGGCCGATGCAGACCAGCAGGTATTCGCCGACCGGCCAGGGACCGGGGATCGAACGCGTCTGCATATAGGCAAGCATCTGGTTGTCGACGCGTTCTGCGGCCCGGCGCAGTGCAAGTTCACGGAGGGCATAGAGATTGCCCTCGTTAAAGAACTGCTCGATCGCCCGGGCTGCCATGTCAGGCACGTACACTTTTCCCTCACGGAGGCGCTGGAGAAGTTCGGGCGGTGCAAGATCGACGATCTCGATCTCGGATGCCTCGTCAATCACCCGGTCAGGGATCTTCTCCTGCATGATGACACCGGTGATCTGGGCCACCACATCGTTGAGGCTCTCGATGTGCTGGACGTTTAAGGTGGTATAAACGTCGATTCCAGCCGCAAGCAGTTCTTCTACATCCTGGTACCGTTTCGGGTGCCGGGTACCTGGGGCGTTTGTGTGGGCGAGCTCGTCGACAAGGACCAGCTGCGGGTGTGCGGCAAGAATGGCATCGAGATCCATCTCGGGAAATTTTACCCCATGGTACTCGATCTGCTGCACGGGAATAACGGGGAGGCCTTCTATGAGCTCCTCGGTCTCGCGTCTCTTGTGAGGCTCGACGTACCCGATCCTGACATCGATCCCCTCGTCTTTTTTGAGATGCGCTGACTTGAGCATCTCGTAGGTCTTCCCGACTCCCGCGATGTAACCAAGAAAAATCTTGAGTTTGCCCCGCTTCTTCTGCAGTTCTTCTTTTGTACACAGGCAAGAAGTGCATCGGGATCAGGGCGCTGATCATGACGATGATCTGGGGAACCCGGCATAGGTCTGGTTCACACTCCAAGGAATACAAGCAGCATATCGATGATCTTTATTCCGATGAAGGGGGCAATAAGCCCGCCGACTCCGTAGATCAGGATGTTATTCCTGAGCGCCTCTTCTGCCGACATCGCCTTGTATCTCACGCCCCGCAGGGCAAGCGGGATGAGCGCGACGATGATAAGCGCGTTGAAGATCACAGCAGCAAGAATCCCGTTGTGGAGGCCCGAGGATGTTGAGCGCGGAAAGCGACGGGTACGTGGAGGCAAATGCGACCGGGATGATGGCGAAGTACTTGGCGATATCGTTTGCGATGGAGAACGTGGTCAGCGCCCCCCGGGTCATAAGAAGTCGTTTTCCGATCTCCACGATCTCGATGAGCTTTGTCGGGTTGGAGTCGAGATCGATCATGTTTGCCGCTTCCCGGGCCGGCTGGGTGCCGGTATTCATGGCAACCGCGACATCTGCCTGCGCAAGCGCCGGGGCATCGTTTGTCCCGTCGCCGGTCATCGCCACCATCCGCCCGCCTGCCTGGTACTCCCGGATCAGTTTAAGTTTGCTCTCGGGCGTTGCCTCGGCAAGGAAATCATCGACACCTGCTTCTGCGGCAATCGTTGCTGCGGTGAGCCGGTTATCCCCGGTGATCATGACGGTCTTGATGCCCATTTTTCGCAGTTGGACAAACCGTTCCTTGATCCCGCCTTTTACAATATCTTTTAAGTGGATGACCCCCAGAGCCTTCCCGTTCTGTGCGACGACAAGCGGGGTTCCGCCGGTACGCGAGATGGTATCGACAGTCTGCCTGAGTTCATCCGATACGGTGTTTCCGCTGCACTCGATATACTTAAACAGCGCATCGGCCGCGCCTTTCCTGATCTGGAGTTCTCCCTGATTGACACCGCTCATCCGGGTCTGGCTTGAGAACGGGATAAACTGCATCCCGGCTCAGGTCCTGCGCCGCCGACCGTCCGGCCGCGGAGGCCGTACTTCTCTTTTGCAAGCACCACAATGCTGCGGCCCTCAGGGGTTTCATCGGCAAGCGATGCCAGCTGGGCGATCCCGGCAAGGTCCTCGACCGTGGTCCCGTCCACCGGGATAAATTCAACTGCCTGCCGGTTCCCGAGCGTGATGGTGCCGGTCTTGTCGAGCAGGAGGACATCCACGTCCCCGGCCGCCTCGATCGCACGGCCCGATGTCGTGATCACGTTCCTCTGGATCAGCCGATCCATGCCGGGAATGCCGATAGCAGAGAGGAGCCCGCCGATCGTTGTCGGTGCAAGGCAGACAAAGAGCGCCACGAGCACCGTGATGGTGATCGTTGTCCCGGCCCCGGCGGCCTGGACGCTGTATGCAGAAAACGCATAGAGCGCCGCAGCCACAACGATAAAGATCGTGGTCAGGCCGAGCAAAAGGATGTTGAGCGCGATCTCGTTTGGCGTCTTCTGGCGCTTTGCCCCCTCGATGAGACTGATCATGTGGTCGAGGAATCCTTCCCCTGGATTTGCACTCACGCGGACGATCAGCCAGTCGGAAAGGATGACCGTCCCACCTGTGACTGCACTACGGTCCCCGCCGGCTTCGCGGATGACCGGGGCGCTCTCGCCGGTTATCGCGCTTTCGTTAATCGATGCGATGCCTTCGAGGATCTCGCCATCCACCGGGATTGTGTCTCCGGCTTTTACGTAGAACAGGTCTGACTTATGCAGCGTTGAAGAGGATACAAGTGTGATATCTTTGTCCTGCGGTTCGCATCCTTTTGTGATCCGGTACCGGTCACACAGTCGTTTTGCGGTCGTGTCCTGCCGCATCTTTCTGAGGGATTCGGCCTGTGCCTTGCCCCGGCCTTCCGCAAGCGCCTCGGCAAAGTTCGCAAAGAGGACGGTAAACCAGAGCCATGCAGAGATCGCACCGATGAACCCTGCCGGGGCTTCCCCGTGCCCGAGTAATGCCTGAACATACAGGATGGTTGTTACCGCACTTCCGACCTCGACGGTAAACATGACCGGGTTACCGATAAGCGTACGCGGATCCAGTTTTTTGACCGCTTCGATGGCCGCCCGCCGGTACAGACCCGGTATCTTCGGGACCGTCCGGGTATCTGCCAGATCAGACATGGATCAGCCCCCCGGCAACCATACCCATATATTCCGCAACGGGCCCGAGCGAGAGTGCCGGGAGGAACTGAGTGCCCTATCACAATGATGACAAAAACCAGCCATATGATGAAGAGCGGCCGGTGATCGCGGAGGGTTCCTTCTCCTGCGGGAACGATCTTTTTTGTGACCAGGGATCCGGCAAGCGCAAGGGTGAGAATGATCGTTGCATAACGCCCGACAAACATGCAGATCGCGGTCGTAAGGTTGTAGAAGAGGCTGTTCGCTGAGAGCCCGGCAAAAGCGCTGCCGTTGTTCTGCGATGCAGAGGTGAACGCGTACAGGATCTCAGAGAACCCGTGCGGGCCCGGGTTCGCGACGCCGCCTGGCCGGCAGAGGTGAGCACGGCAAGAGACGTGAATATGAGGATCAGGATAATCGGGATGAGGATAATGATCGTCGCCATCTTCATCTGGTACTGCTCGATCTTCTTACCATAGAGTTCCGGTGTCCGCCCGACCATGAGGCCGGCAATGAACATGGCGATGATGACAAAAACGAGCATCCCATAGAGGCCTGAGCCGACCCCTCCAAAAACCACTTCACCCAGCTGCATATCAAAGAGGAGAACCCCGCCTGCCACCGGCATGAAGGAATCGTGCATGGCGTTGACTGCCCCGCAGGAGGTCACGGTTGTGACCACGGCAAAGAGGGCAGAAGGAACGATCCCGAACCTGACCTCTTTTCCTTCCATGTTCCCGCCGGACTGGAGATGCGAGGGCGTCTGGTCGATTCCAAGCGACGATAGTGCAGGATTGCCACCCTGCTCAGACCAGATAGCAAGACCGACCAGTGGCAGGAAGATAAGGGACATGGCGATCAGGAGTGCAACCCCTTTCCGCCGGGATCCGATCATGACCCCGAACATCATGCAGAGCGCCGCGGGAATAATAATGATGGCAAATGTCTCGGCAAAGTTCGAGAATGGCGTTGGATTTTCGAGCGGGTGGGCAGAGTTTGCGTTGTAGAACCCGCCGCCGTTCGTGCCGAGCTGCTTGATCGCGATCTGGGATGCGACGGGTCCGAGCGGGATCGTCTGGGTGGTGACAAGTGCCCCGGTGCTGTCCTTTACCGGGTCAAGGAGCGGGACGGTTACCGCGCCGGAAAATGTCTGGGGTGTTCCCTGCGAAACGAGCACCAGGGAAAAGATCAGGCAGAGGGGCAGCAGGATCATGACGCTTTTTACCAGCAGCACCCAGAAGTTGCCGATCGTGGTACCGGATTTCCGGGTGAATGCGCAGATGAGCGCGACAAGCACGGCAAGTGCGACTGCTGCCGAGAGGAAATTCTGGACGGCTAGGCCGGCCATCTGGGTGAAATAACTCATCGTGACTTCGGGGACGTACGCCTGCCAGTTGGTGTTGGTGGCAAAGCTGACCGCGGTGTTGAGCGAGAGGTCCCAGGGGACGGCACCGAGACCGGCCGGGTTAAGGGGCAGGAACTGCTGGATAAGCTGGAGGAAAAAGACGACTGTAATGCAGGGGATCGTAAAGACCATGACTGCCACGGCAAACTGCTTCCAGTTCATCTCATCCCCGGGAGATACCCCGCTCCATGCAAGAATCTTATGTTCGATCCGGTCGAAGACCGGTGAGAAAAAATTAAGTCTGCCGGTAAACACCTTTGCCATCCATGAGCCAAGCGGCACGACAAGGAGCGCAACGAGGCCGATAAAGAGAAGAATCTGGATCCAGTCAGCGATCCTCATGCCAAAGACTTGGTCAAGGGGGCCGTTATGGAAATTGGCGTTTGATCCCGTAGACTGCGGCACGGAGATTTTCCCGGCACTCATGTCATCAAGCGCGAGGTTTAAAGAGAGGACATTTACCCGCGGTTCTCCGAATATCCTGAACTCGCGGGGCTCGATCTGTGATGCAACGAGTGCGGAGACGTCAGATTCGGACAGGTTGCGTTCCCGGGCAACGCGGGGCACCTGGTAGTACGCGGCGGCAACTGAAATGTCCGGGTCAAGGCCGCTTCCCGATGCAGTGACAAGATCGACCGGAATCTCTTTTGTGTTGGTAGGATCCACGGCATGGAGGGCATCGACCCGGGCCTTCACCTGATCCACAAGGGCCGGGTTATTGGGCCCGAGATTGGATCCCGACGATGCACCGGCATTGTACGGTACCGGCGATGTCGCGGAGAGCCGGCCCCAGAAATACTGCGGTGATGAGAACGGCTGTCCGATCTGGGACGAGCCGGCGACCTGCCCGTTATGTATGAGGAGATCCCCGTTTGACTGGACCGGGAAGACCACCTGTGCGATACCTGTGACAACGAGCGGGTAAAGAATGCCCACGATAAGGGTGAGCAGGAAAAAGATCATTACCGCAGGCTTTGCCTGTTTTCGGATTGAGGATCCTATGGTAGTCATAAAGACCGCCTCGTACGCTTCCCGGTCCGAAGGTTTTTCACGAGACCGGTAGTTGCGTATACGACGCTTCAAAAGTGATTGTATAAATGCATGTCAGATGAATGACAATTGTGATGTTTGTTAAAAAATCCTTTTTGTAATAATAACCTGACAATTATTGCACCCGCGCCACGCACCCGGCAGGTCCCGCCGCCGGTATGCTGCCTGCCGGTATCCTCTAAAAAAAGGTCATAAGGGTGCCGAACGCGGAAAGGAGAACGTTATCCTTTGTACCGGGTGTACCGGAAGAGTGGCATACCGTTGATGTGCAGCGAGTCATCTGAAGAATCGTAGATCCAGAGCGTGGTATTTCCTGTCCGGGACTCTGCGACATATTGCCCTTGGCCGGTCTTTGTCCAGTTCCCCTGTTCGACCTGCTCTCCGCGTTGCAGGTAATACGAGGAATACAGGTATGTCTGGTTCTCATAGAAAATCATGTGGAAATCGGTCTGGGGTGGTTCACCTCCCACCCACTGGCCGACCACCGGATCCGGTGAGGATCCAATCCAGTGGAAGCCCGGTATCTGCATGCACCCTGTGGCAAGTACTGAAACCAGTATGCATACCAGCATAGTTTCAGGGAAAAGAAAACCGGCACGCATGATATCTGGTAATTCCCTGCTGATCTAATGAAATTTTCGGCAATTGAAAAAATTTCACCGGGCAACATCGGACAATTCCGGTGCTTCGTTTTTCTGGCAGCGTAGGATCCCATGGTGGATAATGAAATATTTTTTTCATTCAGTGGATCGTGATATCTGCTGCACAGGATTTTTCAATGGCAGACTGGTTGGCGATGAAAGGTTTATGAGATCGCAAAGACCGGTGAACCAGCGGCAAAGGATACTTCATCAGACCCAGGCTGCCATCAGGGTCGTTGACAAAAGATCGTCCGTAAAACCGTGCGATTGCGCCGTTTGAAATTTCAGGGTTTTATATCAGTCTGTTCGCCAAAATACTCCTGAAATGAGCTCTATATAATGCCCACAAATGCCTCATATTCGCGTTCTGGCGGTCTCTTTTTTTCGGACCTTGTAAATGGTTTCGGACCTTGTAAATGGTAATTTGACATGAGATCGGCCAAAAGAACCCTGTTATGGGGTCCGTTTTAATCTGTCCGTTTTCAAAAATACGACTTATTTGGGCTTATTTTAAACGGGTCCCAATACGGGCTTCTTTTCGGGTCGCCCAATACCGATCGGGGGCAAAATCAAGCCCGGATTGAATGAGATGGTGATGTGGTTCAGCAAGGAAAAAAGAGTGGATCCAGCTCGTGTTCTGGACCCCGTTTGCGGTGATGGCTTCTCCGGTACCACTTGTAAAAAAATCCAACACAAATGCAGCAACGCCTTCATTTCTGCTTTTTCCTGAAGTGCAGGATCGCATAGACAATTCCAATAATCGCCGCGACCAGAAGGGAAAGGTAAACCGTGTTGGATACGATCCCAGCGAGGCCGGTCAGGTTTTTCACATCGATCGAGACTTTCATCGGGTCGGAGATGTAGGTATCATCGAGAGCATCGAGGTACCGGATCTCCGAATCAAGCCCGTATTCTTTGATGGTCGCATCGCTTGCCGCACTGAGCTGAAACGACGCCACCGAGGACTGCCCCGGCGCGAGATCTCCCAGATAAGCAACATCGGCAGTACTCGGTAAACGGGTCGACCACACTGAGCCGAGCCTGAGCGCTCCTGATCGTCGAGTTCCCGACATTTTTGTATTCCACCTCAATGATCTTCTTACTGCCCGGGCTCATCTCGGCCGGGGGCGAAAGGATCACAAAATCCACTTTGTTCCCCACGGTCACGCCCACGGTCTCGGTCCGGGACGTAACGAAATCCCCTTCGTTATTCCGGTAGACCACGACGACGTCAATCGGATACGTTTTATTCTCCGCGTCCTTTCCCACCGTTACCTTGTACTGGCAGGAGACGGTGCTGCCTGCCGGAAAGTCGCCGATATACACGCTGCTGTCAACGGGTGTTACCGGGCTGCTGTCATCCTGGAGAATTTCCACGGTGGCCTTTGTGCCGTACAGCGTGCCGATATTTTTGAGCGTTACATTCACGTATCCGTCCGCGCCCGCAACCAGCTGGTCGGATGTTGCCGAGACTACCTCCGGGATCACCTCCGGTTTAATGACCAGTGGAACCGTAACGGTTACGTTGTCCTGCACGTAGTAATACCGGAACGAATCGACCTGGTACTGGCCGACAGAATCAATCCTGGTATACGTGATATTCAGCGGAACTGCATACGTGCCGGCGGGAGCATCCGCATTTATCTTCGCATCAAAGACGACGGTTTTCCGGGTCTGGCTGGCGAGATCGCCGATCATCCGGGGGTCCGATTTTATGACCAGCGGGGCATCACCGGCCGACATGGCGACCGTGACAAACTTTGCCGTGGTGGGTGGATCGTCCCGGTCGATGATATTTGATGCTACCTGCTTGTCCAGGCTCATCCCGTTGTTTTCGATGACGACTGCTACCTGGATGTCGCCGCCGGCCTGGTACTCGTTTGTCCCAGATATATACGCGGTCAGGTTCGGGGTGCCATCCAGGTAGTTTGTTCCGGCCAGCGCCGGTGTTACCAGACAAACAAGGAGAACGATGAGTATTGCTCCCTGCCGGCCTACCGGGACCATCATGTCAGAGATTTTTGTAACCGTTAACATATGTGCCATTATTTTACCTCATCATCGTTTCTTTCGCATCACAAGCACGTAGTACCCTGTACCGATCAGGATGAGTACGATAATAGTAAGTGCAGCGGGGATCTGCAATCGCCTCTCGGATTCTGGTTGCGTGACAACAGTGACCGGTGCCTTAAAGGTATCGGAGATCTGGCTGTTATCGAGGGCATCACGGTACCTGACCTCAGTATCGAGCGCATAGGTCCCGGGCGCTGCCCCGCTTGCGGCGGTTATTGCGTACTGAGCGGTCACGTTCCCACCGGGCGGTATATCCCCAAGGTACGCATTGGTGTCCGAGCTTGACAGTGGATCAACCGCCGAGAGTCGGGCCTGTGCCTGGTGTGCCGTAACCGATCCCGTATTCCGGTAGACCACGGTGATCACGCTGGATGTTCCCTGCGTAACGACCGCCGGAGGTGACAGAACAACAAAACTGAGTTTGTTTTCCACCGGCACGCCGACGGTATCGATCGCCGAAATCACCGTGTCGCCCTCAGCGTTCGTATAAGTCACGTCCACATCGATAGGATAGGACTGCTGCTGCGCATCGCTGGAGACGGCGACCTTGTACAGGCAGGTAATGACTCCATCTCTTTTGAAATCCCCGATATAGACATTATCGTCGGTCGGGATCACGGCGCTGTCACCGTGTCTTTTGATCGTGACCGTCGCCTGTTTCCCGTCTTCGTAGCCGATGTTCTTGATCGTCAGGTTGACGTACCCTTCCATTCCCACGACAAGGTTCGGCGCGTCGGCTTTCTGCACGTCAATCTGGACGACCGGTTTTATCTTGATCGTGAGCGGGATCGTCACAGTCACCGGGGTGTACTGGTCCTGGATAATCTGACTTGTCGGCTGGTTGGCAAGGCTGTTCGCGAGGTACCTGTACTGGACGGTCAGGGGGAGAGTGTATTCGCCGAGCGTCGCGTCCGAGGTGATCTTCGCGGTAAAACTCGCGGTGGTCATCCCCGGACTGGGGATGTCACCAAGGTTCTGCGGGTTGGTCGTGATGTTGATCGGAGCGCCCCCGGACGAGAATCCTGCCGTGACGAGTTTTGCCGTGGTGGGGAGATCGTCTCGGGTCAATTTACTCTGATCGATAAATACCGCAGCATTTGTTCCGCTGTTCTCTATGACCACCGTTATCGTGGCATCCTGTCCCGGGGAGAACTCGTTTACTCCGGTGAGGTATGCTGTTATTTCCGGGGTTCCCCCCAGATATTTGTCCGCACCCAGAGCGGGCGTGCTGAAGCAGATGACTGCTGCGAGGATCAGGAGGGCAACTGCGTTGTAGACTTTCATGAGATATACCTTCTATAATGCATTTTTTGATTAGTCTGGAGTCTCTGCTTCGTCACGTCCCCCGGAGTTGACTCCTGAAGGCAACTTTCTTTTCTCCAGCCATTCGGTGAACTGGCCCATGAGGGAGAGTACCGCGGGCATAATGAAGATCGCGCCGATAAGCGAGAACCCGACGGCGATAAGGGTCGTGGTGCCGAAGTTACTCATGATGGGGAAACTGGCGAGGCAGAGTGCCGAGAACCCAAAGAATGTGGCAAGTCCCGAGACCGTGATGGCGGTCCCGATCCTGTTCACGCTTTCCTTGATTGCGGCAATATGGTCATGCAGGCGCTCCTCCTCCTCGCTGTACCTCTCCATCACGAGGATCGTATATTCCGCAGCCACCCCGATGGTCATCGACCCGAGGGTCGCCGTCAGCGGGGAGGACGAGATGCCCAGAATATACATCGCCACCGAGTTCCATCCGACGACCAGAACGATCGGGATGAGCGGTGAGATTGCGTGGATGTGCCGGTACACGAGGGCCAGGAACACAAAGATCAGCCCGAAGCCGAGATAGGTCATGTCATCCTTTGAGGATGAAAGCCCTCCGATGAGGGTGGTCATAATATCGAAGCTTCCCACGGGCTGGACGGTGATCCCCGGTGGGGGCTGGAGGAATGCGATATCACTGACCATCTACTTTCTTGAGATCCTCTTCCTGGGGGATCTGGAGGGAAATAGTTCTAAAGTGAATAACGCCCCGCATCGACCCGCTGATATACTGGTCTTTTATGCTGGAGGGTATTTTGTCGAGCACCCGGTCGAGCTGGCTCTGGGTCTGGGGCATCTCCCCGCCGTTATAGGCGAGAATGTATGTCACGATACTGGTCGATGACGTCAGTTCCGAATGTCTGGACAGTTCGAAATCCTGGAACGATTTCATCCATTGTATCGTATCGAGGTCTGTGACCCTGCCGCCCTCAACGTAGAAGTCGGCGGTACTCGTCGCCCCAAGGATCCGTGTGACCTTGTCCATCTGGATCTTTGCCGGGCATGTCGCTTGGGACGAAATTGTTCTCGTTTGCTTCGATGGCGATGAGGGGATCAAGCTGGAACCCGATTACGGCGATGAGCGCTGCAATAAGGAGGATCGGGACCGGGTTTTTTGCGATCTTGACCGAAGTGCTGGTGAGGAACTGGCCGTAGGACCACGAGCTCTTTTTTGGTGCCGGGAGGGTATCACAGGCCTTATCACCCACCGCGTAGCAGACCTGCGGGGCCTGCTGTTTTGGTTTGTAGTGAATAACAAGGGCGATGGCCGGTATGCCCACCAGCGAGATACAGTAGCAGCTCATGATCCCGATCATGGCCACGAGGCCGAAGGACTGGATCATGGGGACGGTGGAGATGAACATGGCGCAAAACCCGAGCGACGTCGCCAGCATTGCGTACATCACCGCCGGGCCGGTCCGGGTGATGGTCATGAACACGGCATCGTCCAGCGACCCTTTCCGGGACTCCTCGTCCAGCCGGGCGTGGAACTGGATCGCGTAATCGATCCCGAGGCCGATCATGACCGGGAACGCCCCCATCACCGCCATGTTGAGCTGGATACCGGCAAGCCCCATCAGGCCAAGGGCCGTGCTGAGGCCAAGGCCCACAAAACGACCGGGCAGGAACCGGTAGCTCACGTAGGAGAAGAGCAGGCCCATGACGATGACCATCAGGATCATGGCGGCGCCGATCAGGATCCCCATCTGGGAGCCCATCGCCGCTTTCATCTGGGCGGTGAACGCCGGACTGCCGGAGACCGTCACCTTCACACCCGCCGGGGGCTGGGAACTGTCGACAAGGGACTGGATGTTACTGAGGGTGGCAGTTTTGGTATCGTCAGAGAGGCCTTCATCCAGCGGGATCTGTACGAGCGTGAGGACGTTTGAGGGAACAGCGACCTGCCGTGTCGCTTCGGGGATCTGCTGGACGAGGGTGTCGATCTGCCCTTTTGACTGCGGCAGGACACCGTTATTCTCACTTTTGAGGATATCCACGATGCTTGAGGCACTGGCAATGTTCTGCTGCTGCCGGATATCGCCTTCCAGCCGGTCCAGGTAGTTGAGCACCTGGGGGTTCAGCGGGTCATTTGTCTCAACGATCAGGATGAGGGAATCTGCGGCAAAGGTATTGGTGTACTGGTTGTTCGCGATACCCTCCGGTGAATTCTTGTCCAGATAGGTATCGTTGCCGGTCTGCATGGTGATCATCGTCATGCCGACAAGGGCAATGACAAAAACCACCCCGATGATGCCGACCACCAGTTTGGGCCGGTGGTTGACGAACCGTGCGAGTGTACTGAAGATCTGATCGATCATAGTCTTGTCCTCTTCTGTAAATTGGTGCTATTATGAGGATTCTCACGGTATCACTGGGGTTTGAAGCGTTTCGTGTAGACCAGGTAACCAGCAGCGGCAAGGATCACGAGGATAATGGCGATGATCACCGGCAGGCTGAACAGGTCGGTAATCTTCTTCGCCGGGACGACCTGGACATTGACCTTCATGGGGTCGGAGGTAAACTGGTTATTGAGCGAGTCGCGGTAGATAACCTCGGAGTCAAGCCCGTATTCTTTCACCGTCGCGCCCGCATCGACCGAGACATCGAACGCCGCATCACGGACATCCCCGGGCGCCATCGTGCCCAGGAAGGCCGTATCGTCGTTGCTCGTGAACGGGTCGACCGCGCTGATCCGTGCCTGGGCATTATATGCCGTAGCCCCGCCGGTGTTCTGGTACCGGACCGTGATCACGGATTTCGCGCCCGGCGCAATGGAGGTGCTTATCGGCGTCACGTTAAAGTCCACTTTTTCTCCGACGGGAACCCCGACCGTCTCGATTGCGGAATCCACATAATCCCCTTCGGAATTCTTATAGTTCACCAGCACATCGAGCGGATAGGTCTTCTGCTGGGCATCGCTTGCGACCATCACCCTGAACTGGCAGGTAACCACCGCGCCGACCGGGAAATCCCCGATATAGACGCTTCCCTCTGAGGGCGTGACCGGGCTGTTGTCATTCTGCTGGATCCGGACTGCCGCATTCCGGCCTTCTTCATACCCGATATTCTTAATCGTTACATTGACGTATCCCTCGTTCCCCGCGTTCAGGTTCTCAGCGTCAACGTCGGGAACCGCGATCTGCACTTCGGATTTTATCTTGATCGGGAGGGTGATGCTCTCGTTTACCGTCTTGTACTGGTAATTCAGGGTGTCGGTGCCTTCCTGCTCGGCCTGGTACAGGTACGTGTAGTTCAGGACGACCGGGACCTGGTAGGTCCCCGCCGGGGCATCCTGGTTGACCTTGATATGGAATGTCGCGGTGGCGGTGGTGCTTGCCAGGAGATCACCGACCACCTGGGGGTCGGCTTTGATGACGATCGGGGTATCGGATGCCCCGAGGGCAACGGTCAGCTGTTTTGCCGTGCTGGAGAGATCGCTTGGATCTATTATCCCGGACTGGATGATCTTATACTGGTTGAGTCCCGTGTTCCCGATGACAACCTGGAGGTTGACATCGTCTCCCGGGGAAAACTCGTTGGTCCCCGCGATAGACGCGCTCAGGTCGGGGCTGCCGGTCATGAATTTTGTGCCGGCCATCACCGGGGAAACGGCGAGCAGCGCAAGCACCAGAAAAAACAAGCCTGCTGCCCGCAGGAGTTTCGGGTGGGCACACCTCATCGTGCAGGCAGGGGTATTTGTCGGTTCATTGAAAGATCTATTGGGAATACTGTTCTTCATGAAAATCCTCGATAATGTTTCAAAACCTTGTACCTGTTAGAATTTTAAATATATAAAAATTCGCTTTATTGGTCATACATAACTATTATAAATATGTCCGCTCTACAATTCAAAAATTCACCATGTTGCAATACGAAAAACAAAAACCGGGAATAACTCCGGGGCTTGGAGTCTTGACAATTTTTAAGAAAATCTGGATTTTTACATTATCCTCTAATACTTCCTATAAAACGCCGTTCATTTAGGAATCAGGTTCTACAACGTCAGGGAATAAAACATACTGATGCTATCAGAACGTATCTTTCAAATGTCGTTAAAAAATCTGATAAAAGGGACGGTCTCGCACATGTTGGGGAAGTATATTCCCCATTATTGCGAAACGTTTATTGCTGAATGCAGGCTCCAGAGGTTTCCAGTGCCTTAATCCGGGCCAGTAATTCCTGTTCACGCTGTGCAAATTCTGTCACATCGGTCATCGTGATGTAGGTGCTGATGGTCTCTTCATGCCGAACTGAATTGATGTGCCCATATATGTACCGCCTTTCGCCATTCTTGCAGCGTATCCAGCTCTGGAATGCGACCGGGGGTCCTGTGCACGTCATGGATTTCTTTGCGAGTTCTTCCATCTTCGCAAGGTCTTCAGGATCTATGATATCATTGGGATTCATCGCACGCAGTTCTTCTTCGGAATAACCACTGATCTCCATGAGGCGCCTGTTGGAATAAACAACCTTCTCATTCTCGATGATCATAAGGACATCCTGAATGTTCTCCGCCATCATCCTGAATCTCTGCTCGCTTTCAAAAAGAGCCGCATCTTTTGACACAAGTTCGGTGACATCGGTCATGATGATGAAGGTGTACATGATGTTCTCGTGCTGGAGACTGGTGATCCGTACATACACGTGACGGTATACGCCATCTTTTCTCCGGACGTTGGCCTGGAACTCAAAAAGGCCCTGCTGGGGTTTATTACGGAGTTCTAGGATTGGCTTCAACATGTCCCGGTCTTCCGGTGCGATGATGGCGAGAGGGTCCATCGCCCATAATTCTTCAAACGAATACCCGGTAATTTCCGCAAAACGGTTGTTCACAAAAGTGTTTTTTTCATTCTCAAGGATGAGCAGGCCATCCTGGATGTTCTCCGCCATCATCCGGAACCGCTCTTCCCGGTCCCGAAGTTCCCGTTCCCGCAGGATATCTTCGGTGACATCGGAAAGGATGATCGTAACTCCTCTTGCCCCATCGTCAAACACCGTGGGGATTGATTTTTGTTTGAAAATGCGCTCCCCGGTCTCTTTTACCTGGAATGAAAGTGTGCTTACGTCCCTCTTCTGATGGTGTTGTTATAAGCGAATTGACAAGCTCGTGCACATCAGCCCCGGGAGATTTGAGATACGTGATATTTTTTCCGACCGCATCCTTCCGTGTGAGGTTCAGGAGATTGAGGAAATTGTCATTGATATCTGCAATACGGGACTCCTTGTCAAGGACCATGATCAGGTCTTTTGAATAACTGAGCACCGCCGAGAGCGGAACCCTCTGCGAGAGGGTAAAGACTTTTGCCATCCCGTATGTCCGCATGTCAACCTGCCCGGAGATAAGAAGAATATCCAGATAACGACCTGTTGTGTTCTTGTTCTTCTTGAGCGCCTTTGCTATGTCGGTAACACTCATCCCTTCCGGATTCTGCCTGAGAAGGTTCTTTATGCTGGCAAGTTCCTGCGGGTAATTCAGCATCATATAAAGCGGGTTTCCTGTTGAATTATATGGCCAAATCTACATTTATAATTGTTGTTAATCACAAACATGTATAATAAATGAGGGAAACTTCTATATAGAAAAAAGTTCAATCTGATTTTGTAAATTTTTATCGATGAAAAGAGGAAAATTGTATGGATCCTGTATTTGGTAGTCTGTTAAATCGATGGTATGAAACGCTTATGATGTACGTCCCCGGTATCGTGGGTGCACTTGTTGTTCTGATTATCGGCTGGATTGTCGGCCGTCTGCTTGGCAGGGCAGTCCGGATCGTACTGGATAAGATCAGTGAACAGCATATCGTGGAAGAAGGTGCCGATGTAGCGTCAATCCGCGGATCGTTCAAGAACGCCGGGCTTACGGTTGGTTATGTCGGTGACATCGCTGTCCGTATCGTTGTGTACCTCATTGCTGTTCTTGCCGCTGTAGATATCCTGAAGATGGACTATCTCAGCCAGCTGATGATGATGGTTGTCGAGTACATCCCGCATGTTGTGGCATTTGTGATCATTTTCATTGTGGGCTTCATCCTCATCGATGCGTTTATCGATTTCCTCAACCGGTACTACTCCAGAAGGATGTCCAGTTCATCTCATCAGTCCTGGTTCTGGTTCGGGTCTTTTTGTATTTTGTAACGGCTATTCTTGCCCTCTCACAGCTGGAACTTGATCTCACTATCATCTACACATTTGTGACACCGATTGCATGGGGTATCGGTATCGGTCTTGGCGCCGCAATTGCGATCATCGTCGGATTCGGGCTTAAGAACCGCAGCGAGGCGATCATGGACAAGGTCCTCGATTCGTTCTCCAAGAAACAGCAGTAAATTATTATTTACTCCTGTAGAACCCCATTTGTTCATGGGAAGTGAAGGGGGTGTCCGGGGCGGTCTGCTTACCGGGCACTCCTTACTCTTTTTCATGATCATAATCTCTGCGGATTGCTTCCCTCCAATGGGAGCATATTTGCACATGAAAACAAACCCGGCCTTGAGATGAAACCCTTTCTTTGATCCGGCTGGAATGCACATGAGATCACACCCTTTACCGGATTTCCGGTCCCGGGGTGGAAAATGAAATTCCTAAAATTGTTATAAAGGAGATTTTACCGTGAAGAAAACGCGTGCGCAGTTCATCATTCTCGTTATGATTGCGTTGATCGTAATCCCTGTTGCTGCAGACAGCCAGAATACGACAAACTCAACGACCATCCCGACACTTGCGGAAACCAATCTGACAATGGCAACGACGTATCCCATAACTGCCACCCCAACGGTGATTCAGACAAATGCAACCCCCGGACAGATAACAACGAACAGCGCGGTGTCAAATGTAACTACAGTGATCGCCGTACCCACAGGCACTTCGGTTGTCCCGTCATCAACCGGAAATCTTACGGTCGCATCTTCTCCGCTCGGTGCAAGCATTCTCATTGACGGGGTCCTCTATGGGAACACTCCGGAGAATCTTACCGGCATTTCAGCGGGAAATCATATTGTCAGGTTGACTCTGAGCGGTTACTACGATTATGAGGGAACTGTTTATGTCGTTCCCGGTCAGATCACAGATGTATTCGGGACGCTCCCGCCTTTAAGTGCATCCTCTTCCGGGTCATCATCGGGATCAACCGCCCAGGCAACCGCTACAACTGCTCCGGGAATTACCGTGCAACCCACTGCGACATCTTCAGGAGGGCTGCTGGATAATCCAACGATTGTTGCATCCATACTTGGGATCGTTGCAGCAAGCATTGGTGCAGTTGCTGCGATATTCCCGCATCTGTCGAAATTCAAAAAATGAAAACAGTCGGGGTAATGAACCGGATGTGAATGTGATCCCGTGGTAATTCTCTGGAGCAATATACACCCTGGAGTCTTCCCTTATACATCTATAGTCATCCCATCTTCGGATACTACGAGCCCCGGGCACTCCTCCTCAAACTGCCCCTTTAAAGCCCGGCGTTCCTCAATGGTCTTGTAAACTTCCGCCCCGAAATGCATCAGCGCAAGACGCCTTGCCTCTGCCGCTTTTCGCAACTGGATTGCATCCTCCGGGTTCATGTGCGGCCAGAGCGGGCTCTTGTCGCCGGGCTTTAACCCGCACTCCGTGATGAGGAGGTCGGCGTCGCGTGCGAGCGTGACCGCGTTCTCGCAGATGCCCGTATCCGTGCAGTAGGTCACTACCTTCCCGTCGATCTCGAACCGGTAGCCCATGCAGGGCACCGGGTGGACAAGCGGCAGGCATGTGACCTTAAAGGGGAGTTCGTGAAGGCCGTCCGCAAGTTCGGTCACGGTCACCGCGAAGGGTACCTGATCGAGCGGCACCGTATAAGGCTCGCGGACGAGCCCGGCGAGATTTGCCGTGGTACCGATCCCCCCGCAGATGGTCAGGCCCTTCCTGAACCGGAACTTCACCAGCGTGTGGAGCCCTTCCGTGTGGTCAAGGTGGAAATGGCTGAGGAACAGAAAGACCGGCTTGTCCTGCGTGATATACTGGTCGGCCTTTGCAATACCGTTCCCTGCGTCGAGGATGATATCGTAGTCCCGCGCCGAGATCAACGCCGAGACCGTGTTTCCCGTGGAGGAATCGTACCAGCCGTTTGTCCCAAGGAAGGTAACCTGCATACCCGGAGATTGGCACTCTTTCCTCATCAAGGTACAGGTACCGGTTCTTCTTCGTGCGGCGTACTCGGATGTGCAGGATTTTTAAGACGCCGGGTCGATGAAGCCATTACAACTCATCGATATGAAGTGGTAACCATGAAAAAAGTCCCGTGTCTAACCCTGTGTGCCGCCCTGCTCTTCCTGTTTGCCTGTGCGATCCCGGCGAGCGCCGTTATCCTGCAGGTGACGGTCAGAGGAACCGTGGCAGATGTATCTTCTGCGAATAACACCCTGACCCTTTCAGGCCCCTCGCAGTACGGCTGCGACTATGGCTCGGGCACGTCGGCCCCGGTCTGTTCGTGGACGCCGCTGAACACCTCAACGCTTACCGGTACTCTCCCGGATCCGGCCGCGCTCTCCGTCTTTGCCAAAGGCGATCAGGCAGTTGCGGTGAGCCTTGGCGGCACGGGCGGGACCTGGATTTCGCTTGCGAAACTGTACGGCTCCGGTGCCAGTGCAGACGATGCGACCGATGAGATCGGCGATATCGGGAGCCTTCCGACCGCGCTCATCGGCGACTATGCAGTATCTGCCATCACCGCTCCCGAACTGTTCTGCCTGCACCGGGACGACCTGCACGGCCACAACCTCGAACGTGACTGTCACGAGCGGGAAGATGACCGTTGCACAAAAAACGCTCCTCCCCGGGCAGTCGCTCTTTTTCAACGGCAGGAACGATGCCTCAAGCGTCAATATCAGTTTCGTGAAAGGTGAGGCATTGTCGGATTCGTGCCCCAAGTACGCCGGTCTTATCGGCGGGGTGCAGCCGGTCTCCGATTATATTGTCCACGTGGTTTCCCCCATTGGGATGAAGGTGACAACGACATCCGAGACAACAGCGGTCACCTCTCCTGCAGGAGCGGCGGCATCTGTCCCGGCAGCCGCCACGACAACCCGGAAAGCAGCCCTGCCGTTTGCCGCGCTCGGTATCCTCGGCCTTGGCATCGCAGCCTTTGCCATGCACCGGCGCAGGAACTAACCTTCTTTTTTAGTAACCGACCGGTACGATCACAATCTCCATGTACCGGTTCGCCGCAATGCTTACCTGATACAAGCATGATTCCCGTTCCGGATGGTGATCAACCATCGCACAGGTAAGAGTCGGCGTGCATGTCTCGATCGCCGGTTCGCTCGATCTCGCAGTCGACCGGGCAAAGGACGCCGGCTGCGATGTCTTCCAGCAGTTTACCCGCAACCCCCGGGGCTGGGGATACAAGCCGCTCTCCGATGACGACGGTGCCCTCTACAAAAAGAAGTGCGCCACCACCGGCCTTCTCCCGGTCGACCACATGCCCTACCTCCCGAACCTCGCCTCGCCAAAACCCGAGATTTATGAGAAGTCCGTCCAGACGCTCTCGGCCGAACTCGACCGGTGTGGCCGGCTCGGCATCCCCTATCTCGTCACCCATCTCGGCCACCACCTCGGGGACGGTATGGCAGGCGGCAGGGCCCGGGTGATAAAAGCGGTGAATATAGCGCTCGAATCCTCCGATGCAAAAACCATGCTGCTCCTTGAAAATACTGCCGGGGAGAAGAACAGCGTCGGCAGCAGTTTCGAGCATATCGGGGCCATCCTTGCCGGGCTGTCACAGCCCGAACGGATTGGCATCTGCTTTGATACCTGCCATGCGTTTGCCGCCGGCTGACGAACTGCGGACCGAAGAGGGACTTGCCGCAACCCTCGCGCAGTTCGACGAACAGGTGGGGCTTTCACGGCTCAAAGTGATCCACCTCAACGACACCAAGGGCGATCTCGGGAGCGGGCTTGACCGGCACGAGCATATCGGCATGGGGTTCATCGGCGAGGACGGGTTCCGGCGCATCCTCCATAACCCGGTCTTTGCACGCCTTCCGCTGGTCTGTGAAACTCCTGTTGACGAACGGCGTGACGACCGGGGCAATATCAGGAAAGTGCGCGAACTTGCGGCATAAAAAAACAGGTATGGGTATGATCCCTAAACGGGAGACCAATGCATCTCTATCGTAACACTTTCATCTTCCGGAAAGGGTATTGATCCGGGGGACGTGCACGAAGGTCATACGTATAGAATACAATGTGGCGAGAAATTTTGGCTTTTCCGGACCATAAACCTATTGTCCCGGACAAGTAGAATCCCTATGAATTACCGTTTATTTGTCCGGGATTTTACCCGGGCCAGCTCTTCCCCGTGAGCCGGTTCGCGCGGCCCGGCTTTCTCCCGCGCCCTTATTATCCTATACTCCCTATAATTTCTTCACGTGAAGGCGATATTTGATGGCACTTCGGTGCTCACCGGGAGGGACGGGAGGACGCTGTACGACCAGAGCGGGTACGGGCGTCCTGAAGGGGAAGGGATACGGCTCGCGCCGCAGGAAGCCCTCTATCTTCTCCATCGCCAGAAGATCGATGTCCCGGGTTACACGTTTGATACGCTGCTCGCCGAGTATGCCGACCAGCGCAACTTCCTGCGCAGTTTTCTCGTGTACCGCGACCTGCGCGAGCGCGGGTATGTCGTCCAGACCGGCCCCCATGATTACCGGGTCTTCCGGCGCGGCGAGAAACCGGGAACGGGAGAGTCGCTCTACCTGGTCCGCGTTCTCTCGGAGCGTGACCCGATCCGGTTTGCCAAGCTGATCGAAGAAGTCGTTACCTCCCGGAACATGCGCAAGCAGTACGTGCTTGCGGTTGTTGATGACGAGGAGGAGCTGACCTACTACGAGATCAAGCTCCAGAAACTTGCCGATGCCTGCGTTGCCGCACCGGCGATTCCTAAAGCAGAGGCGCTTCTTGCCGGGAGATCGGCCATGGTGAGAGTACCCCCGCAATCGGATCTCGAAGGTGCAGGATTCGGGAAACGCCTTGACGATGAACGGCTCATGATTTCCCCGGTCGAGCTCCTCTACCTTATGGAGGCCGGTATCCTTGTGGCAAAAAAAGACGGCGCCTCGGTCTCTGCCGCCGAATACTTCGAGTACGCTTCACAATCGGATCAGGAGCTTGCGGAAAAAGATAAGGTCTACACCGAGCTGCGGCAGCATAACTTCACCCCCCGGACCGGCTACAAGTTCGGCCACCACTTCCGTGTCTACTGCGGCAAGAACGTCCACTCCGACCTCCTGGTACACGCAATTGAGAAAGAAGCGGTCATGCCCATGAGCGTGATCTCGCGGTCGGTCAGGATGGCGCACAGCGTCAAAAAGAAGATGTTATTTGGCTGCGTACATACTACCGGTATCCAGTTCGTCGAATTTGCGCGGATCAAGTTATAATAAGTTAGAGCGTTTCCATCATGACAGAACCGCAGATCAATCCCTGGTCAAGCACCCCCTCCCTTGACGTCGAGAAGACATTTGCCGAGTTCGGCATCGACCCGATAGCGCCGGTCTTAAAAGAACTCCCCGAGATCCCGTATTTCATGCGCCGGGGAATCGTGGTCGGCCAGCGGGATTACCTCCCGATCGCCCGGGCGATCAGGAACCACACGCCGTTTCATCTCCTGACCGGGTTCATGCCGAGCGGCCACCCGCACCTCGGGCACCTGATGCTCATGCGTGAAGTGGTCTGGCATACGCAGCAGGGAGCAAACGGGTATATCACGATTGCTGACCGGGAGGCACACGCGGTCCGGGGCCTGTCATGGGAGAAGTGCCGGGAGTTCGGGAAGGAGTACCTCTCCTGCCTGTTTGCCCTCGGGTTTGAGGGGCAGACCTACTTCCAGAGCAAGAACGAGCGGCTCAAGGATCTCGCGTTTGAAGCGGCAACAAAAGTCAATTTCTCGGAACTTTCGGCGATCTACGGGTTTGGCCCGGAGACTGCGCTTGCCCACGCGGACAGCGTGATCACACAGGTGGCCGATATCCTGTACCCGCAGATCGACCGGGAGCCGGCCCCGACTCTTGTGCCGGTGGGGATCGACCAGGACCCCCATATCCGGCTTACACGGGGGATCGCCCACAAGTTCCGGATGTTCACGGTCGAGGAGCGCGAGGGGCTCATCAGCGTGCGCTCGAAGAACGCCCCCGAGGAAGCGCTTGAAGCGGTGAAAAAGGCATTCCCGCACGCGAAAAAATACGAGGGCCATGTGGATATCAGGGGCGCCGAATGCGCCGATGTGAGTTCACGGGTGCGGGAGATCGAGCGGGCCTGCGGAGGATACGGGTTCTACACCCCCTCTTCTACCTACCATATCTTCCTCCCGGGACTGACCGGCGGCAAGATGTCGTCGAGCATCCCGGAGAGTCTCATCTCGTTCTACGAGCCCGAGGCAGCGGTACGAAAGAAAGTGATGAGCGCCCTCACCGGTGGCAGGATGACGCTTGAGGAGCAGAAGAGGCTCGGCGGCGAACCGGAGAAGTGCACGCTCTATCTCCTCAACATGTTCCACATGGTGACCGACGATGCACAGCTGGCGGAGATCCACCGGAAGTGCAAGGCGGGAGAGATCACCTGCGGCCAGTGCAAGAAGGAGACGGCAGAACGGGTCATGTCGTTCTTAAAGGACTTCAAGGAGAAGATGGACGTGGCAGCAGAGACAATCGAGGTGTGAGAGCAGATGGCGGAACTGACGTTAAACGAGAAGAGGCTGCTTGCCGCGCTTGAAAAGACGGGAACAAAGACCGTTGAGGTCCCGCAGGTCGCAGCATGCGATGGACGCGACCCCCGAGGCGGTCGTTCAGTGGGCGCACCTTGCGATGGACAACGGCCTCGTGAAGCTCGAACGCATTGTCGAAAAATCCTTTGCCTATACGGAAGAGGGGTCGGCATACCGGGCCGCAGGACTTCCCGAGACCCAACTCCTCCGGGCAATCGGCGATGCCGGCATCCCTCTCGCGGAACTCCAGAAGCACCCGGCATTTAAGATCGGTTTGGCCAGCTCAGGAAAAAAGGGCTGATCACTGTTAGTGATGGCACCGTCACAAAAGCGCCGGGAGCTCCACCGCCGATGATGAAGCGGCGCTTGCAGACCCCGGGGCAGCCGGTGCCCGGGCAAAGGAACTCATCAAGCGCAAACTGCTCACCGAAACCGAGTCCGTCCGCTACACGGTTGCGCTCACTCCTGCCGGTGCAGCCCTCGCAGCGCAGGGTTTCGACCTCACAGAAGAGATCGGCACCCTCACCCGGGACCAGATCCTCTCCGGCTCGTGGAAGACCGCGAACCTGCGGAAGTACGACATCCACAAGCTGCCAAAGACCGTCTACCCGGGGAAATCCCACCCGTACCAGCGGCTCATCGACGAGATGCGCCAGATCCTGTTAGAGATGGGCTTTACCGAGATGCACGGCGGGATTGTCCAGAGCGCGTTCTGGAACTTCGATGCCCTCTTCCAGCCCCAGGACCACCCGGCCCGGGAGATGCAGGACACCTTCTATCTCAAGGAGGAAGCGCCGCTGCCGAAAGGCTGGGAACTCCTCCGCGACATGCACGAGCACGGCGGGGAAACCTCTTCCACCGGCTGGGGCGGGAAGTGGAACCCCAATAAGGCAAAGCAGTGCGTGCTCCGGACCCATACGACGAGTCTTTCCATCCAGTATCTTGTCAACCACCCGGAGCCGCCGGTCAAGGCGTTCTGCATCGGCAGGGTATACCGCCGCGAAGCCATCGACCCCACCCACACGCCCGAGTTCGAGCAGCTCGAAGGGATCGTGATGGACAAGGGTGTCACGTTCCGCCACCTGCTCGGGTTCTTAAAAGAGTTCTACCAGCGGATGGGCTTTGAGGATGTGCGGTTCCGGCCCGGGTTCTTCCCGTACACTGAGCCCTCGGTCGAGCCCGAGATCTATGTCGACGGCCTTGGCTGGGTCGAGATGGGCGGGGCCGGCGTCTTCCGGCAGGAAGTCACCGCACCGTGGGGGGTTACGTATCCTGTGCTCGCATGGGGTCTTGGCGTGAGCCGGGTCGCGATGTTCAGGCTCGGCTTAAAAGATCTCCGCCAGTTATACCAGAGCGACCTCGAATGGATCAGAAACAGCCCGGTCCATGCCCCGGTAAAAGTCGGGAGGAAAGCGTAACATGGCAATCATCAGCCTTTCCTACAAGTATCTCGAACGGCTCACCGGGACCGACAAGGAGACGATCCTCAAGCGTATCCCGATGATCGGCTCCGAGATCGAACGCATCGAGGAGGACCACGTGGACGTCGAGTTCTTCCCCAACCGTCCCGATCTCTTCTCGGTCGAAGGCGCTGCCCGTGCGATGCGGGGATTTCTCGGGATCGAGACCGGCCTCCCGAAGTACTCGGTAAAACCCTCCGGGATCAAATTCACCATTGACCCGAAACTCGCCAATATCCGGCCCTGCCTTGGTTCTGCAATCATCAGAAACGTCTCCTTTGACGACGAATCGATCCTCTCGGTCATGGCGCTCCAGGAAGCGCTGCACTGGGCTGTCGGGAGGGGGCGGAGCAAGGTCGCCATCGGCATTCACGATCTCGACACGATAACGCCGCCGTTCCATTACACGGCCTCGCCGACGGAGCAGGAAATTTGTCCCGCTCGATTTCACCAAAGAACTCACGCTCGATGGCATTCTTGCCGAGCACCCGAAGGGAAAGGACTATGCGAAGATCGTAAAGGACTTCCCGCTCTTTCCCCTGATCACCGATGACGAGGATCATGTCTGCTCGTTCCCGCCGATCATCAACGGCGAGCGGACCCGGGTGACGACAAAGACCAAAAACATCCTCCTCGATGTGACCGGTACCGACCAGCGTGCGGTCAATGTCGCGGCAAACATCCTCTGCACCGCGATGGCAGAAGCCGGTGCGACCATCGAGAGTGTCGAGATAAACGGCGTCGCGACTCCCAGCCTCGCTCCCACGGAGCGCACGGTAAGTGTCCGCGAGTGCTGCGAGCTTGTCGGCCTCGAACTGACCGCCCCGCAGATGGCGGCGCTCCTGGAAAAGATGCGGTTTGGCGCCCAGCCGGTCGGGAACGACCGGGTAAAAGTGCAGGTCCCCTGTTTCCGGGCCGATATCATGCATGACTGGGACCTCTTCGAGGATGTCGCCATTGCCTACGGGTACGAGAACTTCGACGTCCAGATCCCACCGACCTTCTCCATAGGAAAGGAACACGGAGCAAACACGGTTGCCAGCCAGGCACGCACGATCCTCTCGGGGATCGGGTACCTGGAGATGATGCCCTTCACGCTGACAAACGAACGGGTGCTCTCCGATTACCTCCGGCGCCCCCGCTCGCCGCACGTGCTGCACCTCATGCACCCGATAAGCGAGGAGTACACGGTCGTCCGTACCGATATCCTGCCGCTCCTTTTGGAGATGCTCCAGGTCAACCGGCACCGCGAGCTGCCGCAGCGGATCTTTGCGACCGGTGATGTTGTGGCCGATCTCCAGACCACTGCAGCAGCTTGCAGCGGCAAGCACCCACCCGGCAGCGGATTTCTCGGAAGCCTACGCCCATGCGGATGCGGTGCTCCGGGAACTTGGCATCAGTTACACGGTGGAAGAATCAAAGGACGACGCGTTTATCGATGGCAGGAGAGCCGATATTATCGTCTAACGGGAAAAAAGTCGGCGTGTTCGGCGAGATTCATCCCGCCGTGCTTACCGCGTTTGAACTGGAACACCCGGTCGCTGCGTTCGAGCTCGATCTCATAGGCCGTACCGGGATATCCCGCTTCGAAAGATACTCTTTTACGTCTCGGACAGTAAACTCGCCGTAGTGAAAGACGCTTGCCGCAAGGCAGGCGTCTGCTTTTCCTTTCGTAAACCCGTCGTAGAAATGTTCGAGCGTCCCGACGCCCCCGCTTGCGATCACCGGGATATTTGCCGATTCCGAGATCGCCCGGGTGATCGCGAGGTCAAACCCGTTTTTCGTCCCGTCGGTCTCCATGCTCGTTAAGAGGATCTCCCCGGCACCGCGCTCCTCTGCATCTTTTGCCCAGCGCACCGCGTCGATCCCGGTCGGTTTGCTCCCCCCGTAGATCACGACCTCGTACCAGCAGGTCCGGCCATCAGCGAGGGTGACCGGGATCGCCGCTGCATTTTCCGTGAAGTTCCGGCGGACGTCCATCGCGACCACGATGCACTGCGTCCCGAAGGACTCCGCGCCTTTCGTGATCAGGGTCGGGTCGTGCACGGCGCTCGTATTCAGGCTCACCTTGTCGGCACCGGCCCGTAGGATCTGCTGGATATCTTCGAGTGACTTCAGGCCGCCTCCGACCGTGAGCGGCAGGAAGAGCCGGTCAGCCGCACGCTGGATCAGGTCGATGATGATGCCGCGTTTCTCTTTTGAAGCGGTGATATCCAGAAATACGACCTCATCTGCTCCCTGTTCGTTGTAGCGCTCGGCCAGTTCCACCGGGTCGCCGGCGTCCCGGAGCCCCAGGAAATTTGTCCCTTTTACGACCCTGCCATCCTTTAAGTCGAGGCAGGGGACGATCCGTCGCGTGAGCACCATTTCATTCCTGTTTTCTCCTGCAAAGGCTATTTACCTATCTGACTGACTCCTGCCGCTCCACGCGGGGAAGTTTATGTGCATTGGTCGCCCTAATGAATGGGTACGTAGTAAACTGACACCTGCCACGGGCAGGTGTAAAAAAGGAGTTTTTTATGAGTACCCGGGAAACTGAAAATTGACTGGGCGGCACAGTACATGCCGGTGCTTGCCTCGATTAAAAAGCAGTTCGAGAAGGACAAGCCATTCAAGGGCATGACGATTGGCATGGCCCTCCATGTCGAGGCAAAGACCGCAAACCTCGTCCAGACGCTTGCCGCCGGCGGCGCAAAGGTCTACATCACCGGGTGCAACCCGCTCTCCACGCAGGACGATGTGGCAGAAGCATTGAACCATGTCAAGAATGTGCACTGCTTTGCAAAACGCGGGTGCACGGTCGAAGAGTATTACGCGGCAATCGAGCAGGTGCTCGATGCTGCACCGTCCATTACCATCGATGACGGGATGGACCTTATCCACTACCTGCACACGAAACGGCGCGAACTCTTAAAGAAAGTGATCGGCGGCTGCGAAGAGACCACGACCGGTATCCACCGGCTCCGGGCGATGGCGGCCGAGAAAAAACTTGAGTTCCCGGTCGTTGCGGTCAACGACACCCCGATGAAGCGGTTCTTTGACAATGTGCACGGGACCGGGGAGAGCGTGCTCTCATCGATCATGATCACCACGAATGCCCTTATTGCCGGCAAGTATTTCGTCGTTGCCGGGTACGGGTTCTGCGGGCGTGGCCTTGCAAAGAAGGCACACGGTCTTGGTGCAAAAGTCGTCGTCACCGAAGTCGACCCACGGCGGGCCCTTGAGGCGCACATGGACGGCTACCATGTCATGACCATGGACCAGGCAGCAGAGATCGGCGACATCTTTGTCACGACAACGGGTAACACGAGCGTGATCGGGAAGAACCAGTTCGGGAAACTCAAACCCGGCGCGATCCTTGCAAACGCCGGTCACTTCAACGTGGAGATCGACGTCGCGTGGCTTGAAAAACACGCGGACTCGACAGTCGAGCGCGACGGGATTGTTACCTATATCCTCAAGGGAAAACCGGTTCATGTGCTCGCCGAAGGCCGGCTTGTGAACCTTGCGACGCCAAAGGGCATGGGTCACCCCATCGAGGTCATGGACTTAAGCTTCGCGCTCCAGGCGCTCTGCACCCGGTACATCGCGGAACATGGCTCCTCCCTCAAGGGCGGGGTCTACGAAGTTCCCAATGAGATCGACGAGCAGGTTGCCCGTCTCAAACTTGCGTCACTCGGGCTCTCCATTGACGAGCTCGAGTGCCGCCCAGAAAAAATACCAGTGCAGCTGGGATATCGGGACATAAATTTCCCTTTAACGTTGCTTTTTTTATACCAGTTCGGTTCAGTCTCTGTGCAGTCGCCACACTGGCCGGTTTTTAAGGAATCTTCGTCGATATCGGTTCTGATCCGGGGGAATATTCCCGTTTCCATTGTTCGTAGATCACGATCAACGCACCTGCGACAAAGAAGGGGATGGCAAGCCAGAACTGGCCACCGGGAAGATCGGAAAAGACGACAAGCGAGGCAATGCACCCGATAAACGGTGCAGCCGCATACACCGCTCCCGCGCGGGCCGCGCCCATGTCCCGCAGGGCCACGATAAAGAGGATGAGCCCAAGACCGTAGGAAAAGAACCCGGTGAGGAGGGCGAGTACGATCAGATCCGCACCGGGCAGGGGCTCCCCGAGCGCGATCACGAGCACTCCCGCAATGGTTCCGCCAAAGATCACCTTGCACAGGGCGATCAGACCGGGAGGGTACGCGGAGATATGCGCCATACAGTTGTTGTCCACGCCCCAGAAAAAACCGGAGATAATGATCCCGAGGGCCCCAAGCGAAAACCCAAGGGCGCTCTCCCCGTTCCACCCGAGAAGGATACTGCCGGCGAAAATAAGTATGAGGGCAAGACCGGTTTTTTTGTCTGCCGGTTCATGAAAAACCAGAAACGCGAGCAGGACTGTCGCGACAATCTCGAAGTTTAAGAGAAGCGATGCCGTGGCGGCAGGAGTAACGGTAAGGGCAAAGCACTGCACGACGGGCGCCACAAATCCTCCGACAACGACCGTTCCTGCCAGAAGGTACTTCTCCCTTCTGCCTGCACAGGGCTGCCCTGTCGTAAAACGTGGTCCGCTTACCGCCCGCCAGCAGAGAATACCGGCACCCGATCCTATCGCAAGGAGAGCGATGAGGAGCAGGGGAGCCATCCCGTCGACGAGGATCTTCAGAAGCGGTGTCGCCGTCCCGAAGAGCACGGTCGCGCACGCTAAGGCGATGATTGATTTTGGCAGTTTACCGATGTGTATGCCGTCCATGGATATCAGGGTGGTCCGGAGAATGTGAGGAGCGCCGGCCGGTTTTCTCATACTTGTGATGACCCGGGGAGTTTTAGCTGTCCCGGGCCGCGTAGAGATATTCCTGCGCGTATCCGCAGTATTCACCGAAATGATGACGGGCAAACCTGCGTATCGTATCGTATTCCCAGCCTGTCAGCGCACTGTCGCTTGTGAGCGTCGTGATGTAATGTTCCCGCATGATCCGCCGGATCCAGACGTCGACCGGGAACGCTTCGTACTTCTGGAATGCAAAGAGCAGGACGCAGTCAGCCGCCTTTGGGCCGATACCGGAGAACTTCATCATCTGCCGGCGGGCCTCTTCGTACGGCAGCGCTGCAATGGTTTTTGCCCAGTCTTTTTCGGCCGCAACTTCGCAGGCCGTGCTGAACACATAGGGCGTGCGGTAGCCAAGTTTGCAACCGGCAAGCGTCGCCTCTTTGCCTGTGCAGGACAGTTTTTCAGGCCCGGGAAACGCAAAAAATTTCTGTGTCTCCGGCTACGATCTCGTCTCCGAACTGCTGCGCGATGGTCGCGATCCGGCGCCTGATCATGGGGATGTTGGAGTTCGTTGCGCAGATATACGAGCAGAGGCACTCCCACGCGGGCTGCCGCACGAGGCGCAGGCCCCGGCACTGTTCGATCGCTGTGTGGATGAACGGGTCGTGGTCGATCGCTTCCAGGATCGCTCCAAGATCGAGATCGAGGGAGAAATAGTGACGGATATCTTTCTCGTCTGCACCCTCGTACATGAGGGTCGCGCCCTCCTGCCGGCACCGGATTACCTTGTTCCCTACGACCCCGCACCACCAGCCATCGCTTCCTCGATCCCAGCGGAAGACCTGCCCGCACCCCAGAGTCTGGTCAAGGGAGAACGGCTGATCCGGGCGAAGGGCGATCCGTGGCATGGTTATCTCGTTTTTCCTCATCAAATATCTGCGTTTCAACCTTTTAGAATATGGCCAGAGATCCTGATGTGATCACCGTGCGGACTCTTTTTTCTGGATACCATGCAACCCTTTTTTTATGCTGGCCAAAAAACGGAACGGATAGTCTTTTAATATATAAATTAACAGTTCTTTTCATGGAATTAACAGAAACCCTCAAGGCATTTATCGAAGAAGGCGGGGACTGGGAACGAAAAGCAACCACGCTTGCCGGTGTCTCCATCATCCGGCTTCCGGCAACAAAAAACCGCCCTGCCTCCCTTGCGATCGATATCAACCCGCTCGGTGAAAACGGTCTTCCCATGAAAAAGAAAGGGATCATGATCATGAACGCTGCCGAACTTGCGGCATTCCGGGCGGTCTTTAACAGCGACAAGATGGACAGCCTCTTAAAAGCGCTCGAAGAAGTCCTTCCCGAGCGTAAAACAGGATCAAAATCCAAAAAGGCGGATGTTGTGCAGTTATAATCCGGAAGATACGCGGAGATAACGGTACCCTCGGGGTGATGCGTATAAAATTTCTGCCGATACTTTCGGTTTTTATCCTTGTTCTTGTACTGGCAGGTGCCGGTTGTCTCGGTACCAGGATCCTCCCGGTCAACAAGACGGAACCCCCGGCGGTATTTGTCGATTATCACCGGACGGGGGGCATTGACGGTGTCAGTGACCGCCTCGTGATCTTCGACAACGGTATCGCCGTCGTCTCCGGGCCATCTGCCAGTACCGAAGTATCCCTGAATTCGACCGACATGGCGCTCATGTCTGTGCTGTTTAACGAGTCAGAGTTCTCGCAGCTCCAGACCAACTATTCGGCTCCCCGCAGCACTCCAGACCTGATGACGTATACGATCAGTTATCATGGCAAGACGGTTACTGCCGCGGAAACCGCTATACCCCCGTCACTTAAAACGGTGGTCGATGAACTGGACCGGATCGTCCAGAGCGCCGGCACGCAGAAGTCCGCCTATCCGACGCTGGGGATCACGCGGTAATAGTCTGGCGTCTCGTGATCTGTATCCGGAAATGAAAAGACCACGTGCAATTCTGAAAGAACAGAGAGTACTCTTTTATTGTATCAAGTATCCTTATTACATCCGTAGATTGGGCAATGAGCGGGATATCCCTGCGCGAAAATTTTACGAGTGACGGTGTCCGTGCAGACCGTGTGCTACATTAATAAAAAAAAGATTATTCGTGTTTATACATGCACGACTGCACATCGTGCCCGAGTTTCCCGATGGCATCAGCGCGGCAGCGCTGGCAGTGCCGCATCTGTTTGACGTATTTCGAACAGGCGTCCTGCATTTTCCGTTTCATCTCGGGTGTCGGGGGGGTGATGTCGGCGAACTTGTACTGGGCGATCAGCGGGATGAGGTTGAACGTATAGACTCCCATCTCGCCGACTTTCTTTGCGATATCCACGATATGATCCTCGTTGATGCCCGGGATATAGACGGTATTTACCTTGACGATCATGTGCCGTTCCACAGCCATCTCGATGCCCTTTAACTGCTGCGAGAGGAGCAGTTTTGCTGCCTCGATCCCCGTGTACCGTTTGCCCTTGTAATCGACAAACTGGTAGATCTTCGCCCCGATTGCCGGGTCGATCGCGTTGAGTGTGACCGTGATATTGCCGACGTCATACTTCTGGAGCAGGTCGATCTTGTCCGGCAGGAGGAGGCCGTTTGTACTGATGCACTTGATGACCCCGGGGTACTCCTCGTGAAGCCTGCGGAGCGTCTCGAAAGTCTCTTCGTTTGCCAGCGGATCGCCGGGCCCTGCAATGCCGACAACCTTGATATAATCATATTTCTCGACGACTTTTTTTACCATGTCCATGGCCTGGTCGGGATTAAGAATCCGGGTGGTCACCCCGGGCCTGCTCTCGTTGACGCAGTCAAAATCCCGGATACAGTAGTTACACTGGATATTGCACTTCGGCGCCACGGGGATATGACAGCGCCCGAAGGCATGGCATGCCTTCTCGGAAAAACAGGGATGCTCCTGAATTTTTCGCATCTGTTCAGGGTCCCACTGGACTTTTTTCCCTGCCACCTCTGCGATCTTTATTTCGTCGGACATAGGCTCTACTTTTTAAATGCGTTCTTCAGGTATAAATAAAGTTCAATCGGGGTAGTTTCCCTGGTCTGGCCGGCCCGGTCAAGGTGAACTCCCGACAGACGCCCGAGAGGGAATTACCGGTTGTGTGTGTCTTTATCCTGTGGGAACCTGCGGGGAAATACCTGGGAAAAATCGAGATTTACGATATAGACCGGAAACACTCCGAAGATGGTCTTTTTCTCGACCTGGTACAGCCGTGATTCGAGCAGGAGCTCGGTTGCTTCGCAGAGAGTATCGGTCGTGGCTGAATCCGGGGAGCCCGACAGGGCCGGTGACGGGCCGGCTTCACCGATGATCTCCATCTGGTGAAGGAGGCACTCGGTCTTGTTCTGTGAGAACCGGGCGAGCAGATCGCGGCTTGTAATGCCGTGGAGATAGCGGAAAATGAAATACAGGGTTACCAGCACCACGCCAATTGCGATGAACAAATTGCCGAGTTTATCAGAAATCCGAGACCGAGAGGACGTTGTTGACCGTGACGCCCGGGAGCAGGATAATGGTCGAGAAAATACAGATGAGCGCAACTGCGGCTCCCAGAAGAAACAGAAAGGAGACCACCGGTTCAGGAATGTTTCTTTTGATCAGGTGCGCCCTCATGCCGGAGACATCGGTGAAAAAATCCGTCGAATAGGGCTCCAGTTTCCAGACAAGGAAATAGAAGAGGATGATGGCGGCAGACTGGAAGAGAATGATCCCGGCATGGGGTGCTGAAAGCCTCCCGTTGAGGTGCAGTGCAATGACAAGAACAATGTCGATGGTAAAGATCAGGGTAAACCCGTAGAAGAGCGGACGGCAGTTGATGAAAAATGCATTGAGAAATACGCGGGTGAACTTCTTTGTTCCCCGTATGATGCCGGTTTCCTGAAATACGGTGAGATACCGGGAGATATCGGCCTCGGGAAAGGAGGAACGCTGCAGGTTATGGGGGATGAGCAGGGTGACAAAATAGAACATGAACAAAAAAAAACTGGCGCATATGAAGAGGAGCGGGTAGACGGGGTTTTCGAGGAAGAAGAGGATATTTACGAGGATTGCTGCACCGAGGATAACGATCGTGAGCCGGCCCGGTGTGCCCGATGCATACAGGCCCCGCTGGCGCTTACGCTCCTCTGCGATCTCCGCCCCCAGTGTTTTGTGCAGGGCATGAAGAGCGCCTGCGATCGTTTTTGGATCCTTTTGTTCCACGGTGAGCCACCAGCGGGACCGGATGAAGCTTATGCGTTCTGGCCCGCTCTTTTGATTACCTATCAGAGAGGCAAAGGTATATTGTTTACCGGCAAAACCTTGATACGAAAATCATGAAGAAATCAGAGAAACTCAAAGGCAAGGAGAAAGTGGCTGCACGCAAGCGGCAGTACCTGTGGATGGGAGTTGCGGCGGTGGCAGCGGTTGTTGTCATCTGCGCAATTCTCTATATTGTTCTCTCAAATCCTGTTGTTGCCGCTGTAGGGGATACCGTGAATGTTACCTACACCGGAATGTTTGATAACAAGACCGTTTTTGATACGAACGTAAACGGGACGCCGCTGACCTTTACCGTTGGGGCAGGCCAGATGATCTCCGGCTTTGATACTGCGGTACGGGGAATGAAAGTAAATGAGGAAAAGACCGTGACGATTCCCTACGACAAGGCCTACGGTGCCTATGATCCGAGCCTTGTCGAGCTGATCCCCACAAGCAAGTTCCCGGCAAACACGACCATATACTCCCGGTGAAAAATTCTATTTCGTGAGTTCTGTGAGTGGCAACGAGATCCCGGTCGTCGTTGTCAACAGCACCAGTGCCGGGGTATTTGTAGATTCAAATTCCCCGCTTGCCGGCCAGAACCTTACGTTTGATATCAGGATTGATTCCATCAAGAAGGCGAGTGCCGGAAGCACTGCAACGGCAACATCCTGAAACTTTTTTTCATTCATTCTCAGTAACCCGCCCGGTTTTTTTCCGGAATCATCAACTTGCGATCCGATCATTTTTAAAAATCTTCAGCAGCTGATCCGTACATTTTCCGGAATCATCAGCAACCGATCCGTTCATTTTTGAAAATCCTTCGCAGCTGATCTGTACATTTTCCGGAATCCTCAGCACGTGACCCGAATTTTTACAGAAATCTTTGGCAAGGGTCGGGTGATTCAGATGGTGCGATGGGGGTTACCGCCCCCATTACCCCCGCGTGCGATGCTTCCCCACCTCAGGGCCCCTCGCGGGGCACGGTGGGGCACGATGGAGAAAACCGTAACTCGCCCAGCGAGGTCCCGGCAAAAAGGCCGAGCGATTCCCTACGGAGCTGGGAGGGGGAGGAATCGCAATAAGATGTTATCAGGTCTCTTACAAAATACGCCCGTAAAATCGTCCGATTCCACTGGAAACAAAAAGGGGCTCATAAAACCATTTATTTCAAAAAATACGCCAAAATTGAGCCCCATATAATGCCCATAATCGGCCCACAGACGCGCTTCCGGCAGCCTCTTTTCCGGGATCATGCAAACACCCATCTGCCCCCGTGATCGGGCCGTAAAACGCGTCTATGTGAACGTTTTATTTCGTCCGATTTCAAAAATAACGCCTATTTGGGCTTATTTTTAAACGGAGCCCGAAATGGGTTCCGTTTGGATCTGCCCAGGGTCAATCCGGGCTCAATTTGGGCCCGGATGAGTGTAGCCCTGATCTGGATGATTTGGGGGTCAGCCGGACCAGCACCCCCGGTAAGGGCAGGATTTTTCCCGTAATCCCCGGATCATGACCGGATTTTCTCAACAAAAGTCCGGCAACCTCCGCGAACTTATTTTTTGAAATTTCGATAACGCGAATCACCAGTTTTTGGAAATTTGCAGCAGCGTGACCGGACTTTTTCTAAAAGCGGTCACCAGCCTTCACAAACATTTTTGAAAATGTCCGCTCGGGCCGGTTCCGGATCATGCGGGTTCCGGGAAATCATGATGATGGGGGCTGCCGCGCAAACGGACAAAAAGAAAAGGAGATGGGCCCGACCGGATTCGAACCGGTGACCTTCGCCGTGTAAGGGCGACGTCATACCGCTAGACCACGAGCCCGATAACCTACTAATGTCAGACTGGAATGTATTAAAACCGTCTGTATGTGTTTATAAAAACATTACCGCTTTGCCTAAATTTAAGGGGTTCTAACCCTCCGAAATTAATTGAAAAATTTCAAAACCGCACACGCAAGTAATTACAATCATTAAATTAACCAATAGGTCTCTCATTAAAGTGTTTTAAGGTTAATTTGGGGATTAACTTACATCAACATCGAAAGGGATCTTCCAAGGATATTTTTTATAATAAGCCGGAGATCCTTTTTTGGGTTCCGAATTACTTGATGGAGATTTCGATCCACATGATCTTCTTCTTACGTAATCTTCTTCATATATTATTACCCGTCTTCTTCGCATGAGAGGGTTGTTCTGTTTATTTTACCATAAAATTATCGGCTTGTCCCCCCTGCCTGATGCTTTCACAAAATTATAGAGCGAATGATAACTGTGTATAATAGTAATTATTTAGATCCTAGATTGTAAATTATGGATGACCAAGCAGAGCAATATTTCAATGAAGGCTTGGAATTGCAAAGTCAAAGAAATATTCTGAAGCAATAACCTCTTTTGATAGGGCAGTTTGTATCAAGCCAAATTATTCAGATGCTTGGGTAAATCGCGGAGCTGATGTCAAATATGTCTCGGTCAGAATGCTAATGCACTTGCCTCAATTGACAAAGCAATTGCCATTAATCCAAATGCATCAAATGCATGGGTATGTCGTGGAATGGCGTTGATTCAACTAAAAAAGAATTGCGAAGCGCTTGAATCTTTGGATAAATCAATTGCAATCAATCCAAATTTTGCCTAAGGTTTGGATATTGAGAGGAGAAATCTTAACTGAACTTAGTCGAGACTGTGATGCCATTACATCATATGACAAGGCGCTATCCATTAATCCAAATAATGCCGACATCTGGAATAATAGAGGACTCCTTTACTCAAACTTGATAGAATTCCAATGGCCTTGGAATCATTCGATAAAGCATTAGCAATCGAATCTGATAATGAAACGGTTCATGAAAATAAACAACATGCAATTCAGATTCTCGATTCTCGCTCATCGTACTAATAAAGGCAAAGACTTTTATGCAGTCGGAGATTTCGAAAGTGCGAATATATCTTTTAAAAATGTGCTATCTTTTGCTCCTCAAAATTCAGAGGCTTGGTATTTGCGCGGGAAATGTCAAATATTACTATTAGATTTTGATGAGGGAATTGATGCTTTAGGAAATGCAATAAAATTTAACCCTGAAAATTATGAGGCCAAAAAATATCGTGATTTAGCTTTTGGAAAAGAGAGATTATTTGAAAAGGCAACTTGGGGTAATAAATGAATTATACACAGAGAAAAACCAATCAACCCCCAATCGTGAATCCCCGGATACTGCAAGACTATAGGATACCCATATTGTGTGCAAACCGTTTTGAAACCAACAAAACTGTTCGAAACGATCCTTCACAGAAAGAGGAAATTATCGAATGGGAATATTGTTGTTTACTCAGATCTGATTCGACCAATTATGGATTAACAAACCCCAAACAAGACCAAGCAAAAACGCTCTTTGATAAGAGTTTTATCTATGGATACTTGGGATATTACGATGAAGCAATTAGTGCCCTTGATAACGGGTTAAAGGTTTTTTCAAAAGATGCAAACGCGTGGAACAATCTGGGTGTTGCTTTAGGCAAGATTGGGAAAATCTCAAAAGCAAAAATGATATTTTCTGAGATTCTTTCATTGCATCCCAAGAAAATTGAGAGTTTGTTAAACTTGTGTTGGATTTCGAATATATGTGGAAATTATGAGGATATAATAAGATTATGTAATTTAATTATAGATATCGAACCCAACAACAAAATTGCCAGAGATATTAAAGAAATAACCAGAATTAACATTGAGATAAGGAATAAAGTAATGCAAACAAAAGAATGACGGAATCCAATCGAATTTTGTGCGTTTTACCTAGAGTAAAAAAGTGAAATTATTCCTTCTTAAGTTTAATATCAATGCCGTATTTTGCAGCATTCTTATCAGCAATCGCCTGGATCGCCGCAATCTCGGCGTCCTGTCTCTTTGGCTTGAAAAGGTGCCGGAACCGTTTCTGGGTCTTTAAGTATTCCTCGACCGGCTTCCTGACAACCTTCTTCGCCTTCGTGACCTCGCCTTCCACCATCTCGTAGTTCACCCAGAGGCCGGTCTCGATCGCCAGTTTTGCAATGGCCATCGTCTGGTCGCTCTCGAAACCCCAGCCGGTGCAGCAGGGTGCATGGATCTGCACGTAGGTCGGCCCGACCGTGTTGATCGCCTTTTCCACCTTCTGGACCAGGTCGTTCGGGTACACAATGGACGCGGTCGCGACATACGGGGCGCCGTGAGCCGCAAGGATCCGGGGCAAGTCCTTTTTCGGGTGCTTGTTCCCGAACGACTGCGAACCGGCCGGGCTTGTGGTCGTGCTCGCATCGTACGGGGTCGCACCGGACCGCTGGATGCCGGTGTTCATGTAGGCCTCGTTATCGTAGCAGATGTAGGTGATATCGTGGCCGCGTTCGAACGCGCCGCTGATGCAGAGCATACCGATATCGAACGTCGCACCATCCCCGGCAATCACAATAACCTTCTCTTTCCTGCCCTGCTTCTTGAGCGAGGACTCGATACCGGAAGCGACTGCCGATGCATTCTCAAAGAGCGAGTGGATCCACGGGACTTTCCATGCGGTCTCGGGATAGGGAGTGGAGAAGACTTCCATGCAGCCCGTCGATGAGACCACAATACAATTCGTACCCGCTGCCTTGAGCATGAGCCGGGCCGCGAGTGCTGCCCCGCATCCGCCGCAGGCACGGTGCCCGCAGTCGAAGAGCTCGCAGGTTTTGTCTGCCATGGTTAGAGCACCTCCTTGCGCAGGCCGATGAACTGATCGCCTTTGCCTTTTTCGGCAAGTGCGACAACTTCCCGGATATCCTTCTTCCGCACGTCCCTTCCCCCAAGGCCGATGATATAATCGTAGACAGGGACAGAGGATCCGTAAAGGGCATCCTTTACTTCAAGCGCCACGGCACCTTTCGCACCAAGCGAGATATTCTTGTCGAGCACCGCAACATGCTTTGCGCCTTTGAGTGCCTTTGCCACATCTTCTGACGGGAACGGGCGGAAGACACGGATCTTGAGTAAGCCCACTTTCTTTCCTTCTTTCCGCAGGTCGTCAATGGTATCCTTGACCGTGCCGCAGATGGAACCCATCGCAACGATGACCGTCTCCGCATCGTCAAGCTGGTAACCTTCGACCATCGCGCTGTAGTCCCGGCCGAACATCTTTCCGAACTCTTTTCCGGCGGCATGGATTGCAGTTTTTGCTTCTTTAAGCGCTTTATCGGTCTCGTACCGGAATTCGAGGTAATATTCGGGAGTTGCATACATCCCGAAACTGACCGGGTCGGCTGCATCGAGCCGCTCTGTTGGCGCAAACTTCGGCAGGTACCTGTCGACATCGGCCTGAGTGAGCATATCCACCGGCTCATACGTGTGCGAGAGGATGAACCCGTCAAAGCAGACAAACGCCGGGAAGCTGGACTGCGGGATTTTCTGCCACCCGGTAGGCGATATAGTGGAGATCGGTCGCCTCCTGGTTGTCCTCTGCATAGAACTGGAGCCAGCCGGAGTCACGCAGGGAGATCGAGTCCTGCTGGTCGTTCCAGATAGAGAGCGGTGCCCCGAGCGCACGGTTGGCGATCGTCATGATAATGGGCAGGCGCATACCGGCAACGTTGAAACAGACCTCGAACATCAGGGCAAGTCCCTGTGATGTGGTTGCGGAATACGTCACGGGATCCTGCTGCGCTTGCCCCGAGGCAGGCGGAGAGCGCGGAGAATTCGCTTTCAACCGTGATGTAGTCCGCGTCGAGTTTCCCGTTTGCCACCATCTCGGCGAGCGCCTCGACGATGTGTGTCTGGGGCGTTATCGGGTACGCGGCAACGACCTGCGGACGGCAGAGCCGGACCGCCTCGGCGACAGCCATCGAGCCTTCGGTAATTTCAAGCATCTACTTCTCCTCCTGTTTCATTGCGATCGCATCCTTGGGACACTCTTCTGCACACAGCCCGCATCCCTTGCAGTATGCATAATCAGGATCGAAGAATCCCTCCTTGTCCTCAGTGATACATCCTTCGGGACAGATGACCTGGCATGTCCCGCACTTGGAGCACTTTTCGTGATCGAAGAGCGGCTTGAAGACCCGCCACGAACCGGTTTTGTTGTCCCGTCCCTTTCCCGGGCGGGCACGACACCCAATAGCAAGCGCCATTATGCCTCCCTCCCCTTCACATGCTCGAATGCCTGGCGGGCTGCTTCGATATTCTTCTCTGCCAGTTCTTTTGGGAACCGGTGGTAAAGCGCATTCTTGAGCGCATCAAACTTTATCTCGCCGGTCGCCGCGGCAAAGGCTCCCATCAGTGAGGTATTGGTGATGGGAAGGCCGATTACCTTAAGCGCAATGGAGGTCGCATCGATCGTGATCAGTTTCACGCCATCGGGCACCTTGTAGTCCGGTGCCTTCTCGGTATTGACGATGACGATCCCGCCCTTCTTTACACCGGAAAAAACATTCACGTCCTTGATGAGCGTGCTGTCCTGCACGATGATATAGTCCGGCTCGTAGACCTGGCTGCGGAGCCTGACCTTCCGGTCGTCAAACCGTACGAATGCCTGGACCGGAGCGCCGCGCCTCTCGACACCAAATCCCGGAAACGCCTGTGAAAAAACGCCGCCTTCAAATGCAGCAATAGCAATCAGTTCCGCAGCGGTGACCGATCCCTGGCCGCCCCTGCCGTGGATGCGCAATTCTCTCAAAGGAAAAATCCCCCAGTAATCTTACATGATAAATCGATATAAATCTAGAGATCTACATCGATGCCGAGGATATCTCTGGCACCTGAAAAAACGTCGCGGGCAATTGCAGACAGCCCCTGGGATGCGCACCATTCATCATATACAGCCACATCCTGCCCCAGAAGCGATTCCACATCAGGTGCGATAAGGGGCGCAAGCGAGCCGGCAAGTGCAACCCGCGCGCGGGAATTTAAGAGCAGGAGCGCGGCGCACTCCATGGCCGCAAACATGGCGACGGTTCTCATGCTGAGGTTATTGTCGTCGGGCATGGTGTAATCCACCCCGGCCCGCTGGAAAGCCTCGTTTGCGCTGCACTCGCCCGCGTCAATCTTACGGATGGCATCGACATCGAGGGCACCGTGCCGGGTGCCCGGTGCAAAGATGCAGGCATCAAAGGCCCCGACTAGTTTTCCTCCTGTGACAAGGAGCGTGACCGTGTTGGAACTTGCGTCCGAGACCACGACATCGTCCCCAGATCGTGGCAGACTGCGTAGGCGATCCCGATCTTCTCGGGGCTGGACTGGTGGGAGTAGGCCTTGAACCGGGGATCGGTCGGTGAACCCCGGTGCAGGCCGGGGATGACGATGGTGGGGATGCCGCTCTTTTTGATCTCGTCAAAAACCTTTGTTCCCCCGCCGATGTGCTTGCCTGCCCCCTCCCGGCTGACAACCCCGCGGTTTTTTATCTTGTTGATATCGGTGATCTTTGAAAAATTGTCACCCATCGAATAACAGAGGGCTATCCCCTCGATCTCATCGGGAGGGCAGAGCCGGCCAAGTTCGGCTGTAGTAAATCCCGTCGCTTCCTCGCGCGTCAGTTTGAAACGGCCCGTGTCAGATGCAAACCGCATGGCGGTTGTGCCGTGGTCAATCCCGATGAACATAGCAGTAATCCTATAGCATGGGTTACATAATAGGTATTGATGTTTGATGTGGTGACAGGCGGGGCCGGGTTCATCGGCTCCCATCTGGTTGACACGCTCGTTGCGCAGGGCAACGAAGTGCTTGTCATCGACTCCCTCTGTGCAGGGCGCCGCGAAACGATCGCCCGGCATATTGATGGTTGTAAGGTCAGGTTTCTCCAGGCCGATCTGCTGGGAGACGGCTGGCAGGAACACCTCGAAGGGGCGGACCGGCTTTTCCACCTTGCCGCGGACCCGGATGTCCGTCAGAGTGCCATCAGCCCCGACCCGACAATGCAGAACAATATCATGGCCACGTACCGGGTGCTCGAAGCGATGCGCCAGCATAAGATCCCGGAACTGGTCTTTACGTCCACGTCAACGGTCTATGGCGATGCAAAAGTTATCCCTACCCCGGAGGATTATGCCCCGCTCCTGCCGATTTCCGTCTACGGGGCGAGCAAGCTTGCCTGCGAGGCGCTGATCTCCTGGTACTGCTATTCGTTTGGCATGAAGGCCTGGATCTACCGGTTTGCAAATATCGTAGGCGATCGCAGCGGCCACGGCGTCATTACGGATTTTATACGGAAACTCAAAGAGAACCCGGTCGAGCTTGAGATTCTCGGGGACGGGAAACAGGTGAAGTCCTATCTAGAAGTACATGAGTGCGTTGCCGCCATGCTCTTTGCCCTGCGCACAAGGGAGACGGTCAACATCTTCAATATCGGCTCCGAGGACTGGATCGATGTAAAGAGCATCGCCGAGATCGTGGCCGAAGAGATGCACCTGCCTGAGGTAAAATTCCGGTTCACCGGTGGTGAGCGGGGATGGGTTGGCGATGTGCCAAAGATGCAGTTATCCATTGAACGGATCAAAAGCAGGCGCTGGAAGCCCGAACTGGGTTCACGGGAGAGCGTGAGACTGGCGGTCCGTGACCTCCTCAAATCGTGATAAGGGGATTTTTTTATGAAGTGTATCCTGATTCTCGGGGACGGCATGGCGGACGAGCCGATCCCGCAGCTGGGAGGGAAGACTCCTCTCGAATATGCACAGACCCCTAATATGGACCGGATGGCACGGGAAGGCGCCAGCGGACTGCTGCATACGATCCCCGACGGGTTCGAGCCGGGGAGCGATATCGCAAATATGTCCATCCTCGGGTATACTCCTGAGAAGTACTACACTGGACGGGGCCCGCTCGAAGCGATGAGCATGGGAATCGACCTTGCCCCCACCGATGTCGCGTACCGGTGCAATATCGTAACGGTTAACAATGAAACGATGGCGGATTTTTCCGCCGGTCACATCACAAGTGCAGAAGGGGCAGCGCTCTTTACCTCGCTTGCCCCCCATGTGCCCGGGGTCACCGTAAAGGCGGGGGTCAGCTACCGCAACCTCCTTGTTGTCCCGCACGGGTCGGCGGCTGACTCAACCGCACCTCACGATATCGTGGGCCAGCCCATCACGGAATACCTGCCCCGGAACGGGGATGCGCCGCTCCTTCTTTCCTGCATGGCAAAGAGCCGCGAAGTGTTCCGCGATCACCCGGTGAACGTGGCGCGGATAAAAGCGGGAAAACCCCCGGCCACGCAGATCTGGCCGTGGAGCGGGGGCCGGCACCCGGCATTTCCCTCCTTTAACCAGAAATATGGCCTGAAAGGAGGGATGATCTCCGCAGTGGATCTCTTAAATGGGATCGCACGCTGCGCCGGCATGGAGATCATCACCGTCCCCGGAGCCACGGGATATTTCGACACGGATTACATGGCAAAGGCGCGGTATGCCCTCGACGCGATCAAACACCTCGACTTTGTCTATGTCCACATCGAGGCCCCGGATGAGGCCGGGCACGCGGGAAGTATCAAGGAGAAGGTGCGGGCGATCGAGAACGTGGACCGGGTGGTGGGCGCGATACAGAAAGAGTTTGACGGCGTTGTTGCCGTCCTCCCGGATCACCCGACGCCGATCCGGATCAAGACGCATTCCCGCGAGCCGGTGCCGTTCGTGGTGACGGGGAAGGGAACGGATAATCTCACGCAGTTCTCCGAGAAAGAAGCACAGTCTGGAATGTTCGGGACAAAAGAGGCAACCGACTTCCTGTCGTTCCTCTTCAACTGAATTTTTTTAAAAGAACGATGCGGCATCAGTCCCCTGCATCATCATCGTTTCAGTGGGGGTAACTTTCATCATCTGCCGAATCTGAATGGGGGTAACTATGTATTCTTTTACTCCCAATAATCATTCATGCCTTACAAGATCATCAATCCCGGTACATATCTGGATAACCAGGTAAAGGCCGGGATCCTCTGTCGGGAGGATGCTGATCTCATCTGCGAGTTTTGCGAAGAACGGAAAGCCACAAAGCACATCACCGAATCTACCGCGCTGGTTACATCGAAGGGGCTCTCAAAGTTTGCACCCTTGACCGGGCCCTTCAAACAGTGTATGACTCAAGACATTATCAAAGCGATCAATGCCGTGGAACCTCTATGGAAACAAAACACCCGGCGGTTAAGGATCTATTACCTCAAAGAGTTCTGTTATTGGCTCTTAAATGAAAAATACAATACAACTATCAGCATTAAAAAACTGGATAGCATCAAACCCCCCTCGGCAGACAAGGCTACAAAGACCGCATCCCAGATGATTCCGGAGGAAAAAATAGACCAGATGATCCGATCCTGTCGGAATCCCCGGGATAGGGCACTCATCGCGTTCATGTATGAGGGGGCATTGAGACCCATCGAAGTAAGGGAGGCCACATGGGAACAGTTAAAGTTCGACCAGTACGGCGCGATCTTCAATACGTCAAAGAAAACCGGGCAAACCCCGTTACATACGGTTTATCCAGTATGCTCCATATCTTGCAGCATGGAAAGCGGACTACCACCCGGGCATACCTGAGATGAACGCGAGGGTATTCGTCACGGGTACGGGTAAAATACTGTCCCGTCAGTATTTTGATAAAATCATAAGTACAGCAGCAGAGGCCGTGAACCTTAAAGGAGTGTTCCCGTACATCCTCAGACATAGCCGGATAACGGCTATGGTTGCACAAGAGATTCCTGAGAGTGTGATCAAATTACAGGCATGGGGCAACATCGCAACGCCCATGATGGCAACCTATACTCATCTGTCCAATGATCGGATTGATGATATCCTGCTAGGGAAGGCTGGGGTTAAGCGTGTAGGGAGACCGAAAGGTCCGAGCATGAAGCCGGTACAATGCCCTCACTGTTTGACCGTCAATGTGCCAGGGGCTCAATTCTGTATCCGGTGCGGACGTTCATTAACAGCAGATGCGGAAAGCGAGATCGACGAAGTCAAGCGGTTCGCAAAGAGTCCCGATAAACTAAGAATGCTTGCGGATGAACTTGAACGTGAAGCGAATAAACCTATTGTTTAATAACAATTATAGAATATTTTTTTCTTGATTTTATCGTCTGAAGTTTTGTATAAATGTTGTATACTGTGTAGACAACAAATCTAACGATTTTTATGACGTATTTTTAAAATTTAAGGCCAAAATGCATCCTAACAGGAAATTATAAGTCATTTCGATTAGGATAATTCAGTGGAGAATAATAATACAGGGAGTGGTGGAACACTCTCCGGAAGGTAAAACCCCACAACAATGTGGCCATTAGTGCAATAAAACCCTTCCCCCCAGTATTATTCTATTTTCCAAGGAAAAATGAATGAAAAAGAATGTTGTACTGGAAGCGCTGATTCTGGCTTTCGTTCTTGAAAACCCGGGGTTCATGCGCAGGCAGATCGCACGCAGGTTGCAAAAAACCGGGGTAAACCTCGGGCAGCAGCACATCAGCAACCGCATAGGAGAACTTGTTGCACGCGGTAAACTCTCCGAGCGGGTAACCGAAGATGGACAGCGGCTTATCTTTCCCCGCGTAAGTGATGAGGTGACGGCTTGAACGACGATGAACGGCCTATATTCCATAAGGGAGCGGTCATCGCATGGGCCCGGTCTATCGGGATCTCCGATAACACCGCGCTATCGTTTATGCAAAGGGCGGGTGCATTGGTAATTGATGACGCCCAGAATGCGAGGGGATGAAGCATGGCGGAAACCATGCCCGGTCAGGGCCGTCCAGACAGACACGAAGACTCCTGAATCCATGATCGCTGCCATAGATAGATCCTTGGCCGAACACATGGCAGATCAACCGGGACTCGCAGAATTACCTGTAACACCTATTCCAACGTTCGAGCCGGAAGTGTGGCGGCACGACCCGATCACACACCGGCTTATCTTTCCTGAACGTGAAAAAAGTCGGCAGGAAAGGAAAAACCCCTTGTGCCGGGACCACCTCAAGACGGATTTAGGTAATAGTGAGCGGTTCGCATTAAGGCACGGCATTAACTGCTTGTACATCCGGGCATTCAAGAGCTGGTATATCTGGGACGGGAGCCGCTGGCGACGGGACGATCTGGGTACTATCCGGGAACTGGCAAAAGATACCGTGATCCGCATTTATGACGAGGCGGGAACGGCTACTGGGAACGTCGAACAGAGTGAGTTATACCGATGGGCAATTAGTTCTCAGGCTCGTAGCAAGATCGACGCCATGATCGACCTCGCTCAAAGCGCCCACGCAATTTCACCGGACAAACTGGATACAAACCTGGATCAGATCAATTTCAAGAACGGTACACTTGACCTTACGACATTTGAATTTTCAGTGCCCCGCCGGGAGGATCTGATCACAAAAATTACCGGGTGTACTTACCGATCCTACCGCAAACTGCCCAACCTGGGAGGGTTTTCTCGATCAAATTATGGGTGAGAACAAAAACCTGATCGAATTCCTTCAACGGGCCGCTGGGTATTCCCTTACCGGACATACTGACGAACGGGCGATATTTCTCTGTCATGGCAACGGCGCCAACGGTAAAAGCACGTTCCTTAACACGCTTATGGCTGTTCTCGGGGAGTATGGTCTATCGGTAGAATCAAACACCTTTTGCGTGAGCAGGAACGAGGGTGTCCGTAATGACTTGGCAGCGCTGAAAGGTGCTCGGTTTGTCAGTGCAACGGAGGCCGGGAAAGGGAAACGACTGGATGAAGACTTGGTAAAACGGATCTCTGGGGGCAGCGACAAGATACAGGCTAGGTTTCTGTTTCAGGAGTTTTTTGAGTTCCGACCTGAGTGCAAAATCTGGTGGGCGTTCAATTCAGCGCCTCGGATCACGGATAGTACGGACTCCATATGGGCCCGGGTGAAGATGATCCCTTTCTCTGTGGTTATTCCCGAATCCGAGAGGGATACACGGTTACCGGAAAAACTGCTCAAGGAATCGTCCGGGATCCTAAACTGGATGGTTACCGGCCTTCGCGAGTACCAGCAGAACGGCTTGGCAGAACCTGAAGAGGTGCGCGGTGCGACACAACAGTACCGTGAGGATCAGGATCTGCTCGCAGATTTCCTTATTGAGGGCTGTATTAGAGAACCACAGGGTACCATCGGAACAACCGACCTCTATAATGCATACACTACATGGTCTTCAATGGTGGCGCCGGGAGAGAAGATTAAATCACAGCGATCTTTTGGGTTCGAAATGAACGATCATGGCTTCAAACGGGACAGAGATCCGAGAACTAAACGCAAGATTTACCTTGGGATTAGGTTCAAAAAGGGAGGCGAGTAAATCGTGTTCCTTTTGGAAAATGTAACCATAAGAAACCATAGAATATCTTTTCTGGAATCCTCCCAAAAAATGCCCTTTTGGAGACTTTCTAGAAATATCAAACTATGGTTACTCATGGTTTCTTTTGGTAATCTGGGCTCTTTACAAAATGTGGGGCATACATCTATAGCATCCCTCTCTGGGACGGCGGCGATTTGGCATGACTAAACATCCCTGGGATCGGGAGCCGAACGAGAGCGCAAAGGCTTACGCGGCGTTCGTAGTGTACCGGGACATGGGTTTGGAAAGGAGTATACAGAAAGTGGCCCAAAAGTGTGCTAAAAGTTGCTCACTTTTAAAACGGTGGTCGTCTGATTACGCATGGGTAGATCGTGCATGGGATTATGACCGGCACCTTCAGGAATTGAGACTTCGAGCAGCCGAACAGGATATTATCAAAAATCAGGAATCAAAAACCACGACCTCGAATTATTGGCTTACGGGCATATTCAAGCGTATGAAGAGCATAACTCCTGAACAAATGGATTCCATGCTAGCCAACTTGACACCCCTACAATTATTCAATTTCACTCAACAGGTGATCCAGTATAAAGAAGAAGGGATCGTTATGTCGAACCCGGGGCTTATTGCGGCGATGAACCCGGACAAACCGAAGGAAACCTGGCAGCCGATTAAGTATATTGAGTTCAAGTTGCAGGAACGGCATAAAGAGGATCTTGCTCAGTTAAACGATGATACTTTAAAGGAGCCACCCCGAACGGAGGCTTAAAACAGCGGTAGGATGAAAGGGTTAAGGCACTTCGGGAATTCACTACATACTTGAACATAGGCATGGATCACAATCCTTCAAGAGTTAGTCAAGTATAACTGTTGTATCCGGTAATACAATTTTTACCATGAGTAATACTTTTTATTACAAATTATGTAAAATACCAATCCGGGGACAATTCTGGGTTATTTGAGTTAGACTTTTATACAAAAGTCTAACCCTTTAAATACTACAAAGGCCTATCAACAATCATGGCAACCGCGCTAACATGCAATTCATCCAGGATCCTCGTACCTGATGAGGCGCAGCGTATACGGGCAGTCATAACGAAACCATCAAGTTTGACACTCTTTAACCTCATGCTCTACACGGGCCTCCGACTTACTGAAGTTAAGCAGCTCGCAGAGAACCCCGGGATATTCGATGAGGAGCGGCACACTATCACGATCAGGAGCGGTAAAGCGAAGGCATCACAACACAGCCGGAATGTCTGCCTTAGTTCGAAGGCAGGTACAGGCAGTTCTGGCATATCTGGAAAATCCCTCAGTACCGAACAGCCCGACCGCATGGCAGATGAACCTTATTCGATGGGCGAAACGGGCGCGCATAACCGCCTTACCCGGGTACGAACAGGACAACAACCCGACCGGGATCACAGTCCGCACAACTCGTAAGACGTGGGAATCGTGGTTGCTCGCATCATACCCGGATAAAGTTATCAATATCACGCTCTCGCAGGGGCATACGGAGACGACAGCACTAAGGCACTATTTTAATATCTCGTTTACCCCGGCGGAACGGCAGGCCCTCAAAGAAGAGACCCGGGGATGGGCCTGTCTGTAAGTGCATCATTTACGCGCGATCAAAATATTACAAGGGTAAAGATGGATTAGCGGTTTGTCTCGTCGGAAGGTCGGATGCTAATTAGCAAAAAATTATGCTTTCATTTCTGCGCGTGAGAATAATACCAAAATTACGATACAACCCATTATGGATATGGCAATCGAAATACCGAAAGCCAATTCGCCCTTAATGGATGGCCCATTGGTTACTACATCTAAAACAATGGGATAATAAATTCCAACAAGTCCAAGAAAGATACCCACTCCAAGTCCAGCCCATTCAAAATTTGATTTTAACATACCTAATCCTCCATCGTTTACCCGGTTTTCCCGTTCTGCCTCGTTCAGCTCACCGTCTGGAACAATTACGTATTGGATCCGAGGCAATAAAACCCATTTGCAAGTAATTTTTAGAGGTTCATGGGGGTCCCTTGATTCTATGGAATCGGTCCGCCATGCGTTTCTGTGGACAATTCTCCACTCTGAAGCGGAATGGACAATCCGTAGCCAAACAAGATATTATCGTAAACCCAAAGAGATATAATTGAAAAAATTTAATAAAACTCTGTGTGCTGCCAGTTATCTGAAGAAGAACTTTTTATCTTGAATATGCTATATCAGGGACGATGTCTGGCATCAAAAAGGGGGAAAAATTCCGAATTCATAAAAAAGATCTATTTAAAAAAACAATTTTCAAAGGATTTTGATGATGCGATTCATACCCTATTAAATGAGGGGTATATCACCCAAATAAGGAAGAAAGATATCAAGTATTATATTTCAAATATAACTCAAGCCACATTGGCATTATCGTTTCATGGATTTGATACATCCTTGGGTAAGACACGACCTATCAAATAATATTTACACTGGTGTTCAATTCTCTTTACAAACCTTTTAATAATCTTAATATTAATATCAATTTGATAGAAAGGCGTGGCCCTTTCTAACGCATGGCGTATGTTGGGATGAATATGCAGCAACCATTCGAAGGAGTTTTTGGAAACACCAGTGAAATGAGGTTACTGGAGTTCCTATTACCTTTGCAGGACATCGAATTTAACGTGACAGAATTATCTGAAGAGGTAGATGTTTCAAGGGTTACCGTAACAAGAATTGTCAAAAAATTCGTCGAGAACAAAATTCTGAAAAGGCGTCGGGTAGGTCCGGTTACGTATTACTCCCTAAATGTGAACTCGCCATTTGTTGAAGTCGCGCAGCGATTGAATCTCGTGGCTATCGAGTCCATTTTAGGCGATGAAACTTTATATGAGATCCACGACTATCTCGAAAGCCACAGACCTCGGCCGACGTTGATAATGGGGCCAGAACCGGTAAGTGCAACCGACTGGAAAGTTCAGAAAGGTTATCCGACGAATCCATCGACAAGAATGACATTGGATGGAACTGCAAGCGCTCAACGTGTTCCGGGCTTATGGAACATGGATGATTCCACGAAGACAAAAAAGGTTCCAACCTCCACATAAGGTGCAGAATGACGACACAAGCAGAATTCTTCAAAAAAGAACTTGTCACGGAGCTGCGAAACATCGCAGGGCTAATGGAGAAAGAAAAAAATCTAGAGAAAAAGATTTTTTATTTCTCTGCCGGTTATGGCATTACAAGCCGATCATATAGGTACGCATTCTCAAGTGAGGTTTTACTCGCAGATCTGGTATTGAACGCCAGTTATCAATCCCTGTTTGATCGATTCCAGCGGATTAGATCCGGTGAAACGGCAGTCCCTCTGGATGAAACGACCTTCAAGAAGATTGAAGAAGGTCTCTGGGATCTTGCAAAAGCGATTGATACTAACAAACCAGTTCAGAAGTCGCTTGAGCAGATTTTGACCGCATCGTTCAGCACTTCCGGTCCTGGGTATTATCTAAAAGAAAAGGGAATGCTCAAACTGTAAGATATCTCTAATTTATTTTAGCCCTTAAAACAGATAATGCGAGAGATGGGGTATGAGCCGTGCCCACGAGCAGGAGAGACCCCTCACCGTAAATTATGTTTTCCGTATCTCACGATTGCGTAGAGGAGCATAACGATAACGACAATAACAACTGCGAGAGTCCCATAAGTTAGTACCAGAAGCAAGCCGGGGGTAATCATCGTGATTAGGGTATTTAAGTTGTTACTGATGGCGAGGTACATCACATAAGACATGAGAATTGCAAGAACTACAACGGGAATTGCGACAAAGAGAAAAAGAAGCGTTCTATAATTCAGATATTTGCTGGCGATGCCTCGTCTATCGCCTCCACACCTATCGTAAAAGGCCATATTACAACCTGCCCCTGTCCCGATTTATATATTTCTTAATCAAAGTCCCACTTCTTGACCATCGCCTCTATTCGTTCCCACCGTTCATCCCGAACCCGCTCTCTCTCAAGAACATCATATTTGTCGAGAAAAAACAAAGCGATAGCGAGGCTCGCGGCGGTGATCCCCAGAAAGGCCATGCTCGCTAAGAATTTGTCGAAGGACGCTGGATATATCAGCGCGAAGGTACAGAAAATCAGAAACACGATCGCGATCCCAAACCATAGGAGCCCGGCAAGTCCCACGACCGGCTTCAACCAATGACTTGTTCCCATTCTTGCAAGTAACGACATAATGAATCGTTTTATTTTTAAACAAATATTAAGTGCTCCCACTCCTGATGATCACACATGGACAAGATGCGAGAGCGGGGGATTTATGGGGGCATCGGGACCGGTGCTTTCGGTGTCATCATGGCGATCGTCGCGGCGAATACCGGATTCTCAAATCTCACCGGAGAGGTCGAGGGCGCCATAGGTATAATTTTCATTTTGATTTCGATCGCAGCCTTCGCCCGTCCTATGTCGATGGGTCAAATTGCCATGCGGATATTAGAGAATCAACAAAAAGCCCTTTTTCCCGACAGATCTATCCCACAAAATACTCAATCCAATCATTCTGAAAATGTGGGCGGGGATGTAATCAACGTTCAAGGCACTCATAATACCGTGGTAACTAATCCGAGAAACACTCCGGAAAATAATCGGGTCGAGAATCAAAGGATATTAGGTTTGTTTGAATCTGAAATTTCCAGAATAGAGATCAATCTCAATTCAGTGCCCGATATTACGGACAATTCTGGAATGATTAGGTACGCAGTCGAGTTATGGAAACAGGGAAACCCTCAGACTTTTGAGAGCACACCTATTTATTCACAATATTTAAGAGAAATGACTCAATTCGGTGTTGAATTTCAAAGAAAGTTGATCGAATTTTACGATGTTGTCCAAGTAATCCACAGAAATGAAGATTTTGAACTTCAACCCGGAACGAATTATAAGTATTTCCAAATTAAGGCTTATTTTGACAATGTAAGAAAGGCACGAAGTTTAATTCCAGAAATAAAAGATTTGATCGAACGAGAACGCTCCCAGTAATGATGTGCGAGGGGTAGCATTCGAACCCAAGAACTCCTACCAGATCATACTTTTAACCTTCCGCCAGCCACCGGCGTCCGGTCACTTTCACCCCCCGCGTGGCCGGCCCTTTATCCCCCTCAGTGCATCAGGGATCCGGTGCTATGCAGATCGAGATCCGCAGGGGAATCACGCTCCAGCCGGGAACATTCAACGCGGTCGTCGCCCCGGAAAAAGAGATAATCGCCGCCATCAACAGCAACACGGATCTTCAGCGTTTCCTCTTCCTCTACATCGGGGGGAACTACTCCCGGGTCCTCTCCGGCATCAACCGGCAGTCAAAGAACTTCGATGTCCGCCGGGCATTCACCGCCCACCAGCTCTTCACCACGCTCCGCGAGGCCGGCCACACGGTCGTCTTTGTCGAGCACGACCCCTCGCTCTTTGACGGGGCAACAGCCATGCTCGAACCCGTTGCCGACGCATTAAAGGATGCGGGCCGGGAGTCGCTCGTCATTCTCTATACGCCGGTTGCCGACCGCACGTTTCCCGCGCTTGCACGGAAGGCGGATCGCTACATCGAGCTCATTCCCATCGAAGCAAACACGGGTCCCATCCGCACCACCCGTACCATGCGGCAGTACGGCCAGCGTCCCACCGGGCAGCGGACGCTGGAGGTGTCTTAAAATGGGCAGGACCTTTCCCAGCGTCCGGCAGGGTGTCAACAGCACGGCAGACCGGTGGGCCCGCTCGGCCCGGGCGCTCAAAAAAGAAGACCAGCGGTACGGCGAACTGCTCGTGGAACTGGCAAAGATGCATTCGAGCGAGGCGTTTGTTGCCTGCGACGATCCGCTCGAAGGCGTGGTCTTCTCCGCGCTCGTGGAGATCCTCAAGCGCCAGGACAAACTCGAAGCGGACATGAAAAAACATGTGGATCCTTGACTCCGCGTACCGCGACGGCGGTATCGATCTCTGGACAAAGGACAGGACCGTAACAAAAGTCCACTACGAGTACAACCCGCCGTTTTTTGTCCACTTCCACGACCCGCATGCCCATTACGGGATGATCGAAGCACTGGAAGAGCGGTACGGTGCGGAGGAGTGCACCATCCGCACCATCTTTGGCGATCTCCCGGGCTACGCGGTCGCTGCCGGCCGGGACGTGGCCGAGGCGATCGAGCGGCAGGCACAGTACGGGGTCGACCTCTTCAACGTGGACGTGCGCCGCGACCAGCGCTTCATGGCCGAACGCGGGATTTTTCCCTGCGCCGGGGAAGGTGACGACCGGTTCTCCCCGGAGATCACGCACGATCTTTCCGTGATGGAGATCCGCATCAACGGCGACCCGGCGCTCTCCCCACAGTTCACGGAGATTGATGTCATCCACGGGATTACCGAACATCTCACCGGCCTGACCGGGGAAGTGCTCACGGCGCTCTTCGGTCTCGTCAAATCGGTTGACCCTGACGTGATCCTGATGCCGGATGCCGACACCTGGATGCCGAAGATCCGGGACCTTGTACAGCAGTACGACGATGATCATGCCCTTCTCGCGGAACGGGAAATACCGGCAGATGGACTCACGCTCGTACTGGAGTTACGGCCGGATGGAGCACAAGGACTCTGCACTCATCCCGGACGGGCGTATTCTCATCGACACGGAACAGTCGTTCGTGTACCGGGAAGGCGGACTTGAAGGGGTGTTCATGGCTGCCCGGCTCGCGGGGCTCTCACCGAACCTCGCGTCACGGTTCACACCCGGGACACTCATCAGCAGTTACGAGACCTGCGAAGCGGTGAAGCAGGGTATCGCGGTGCCGTTCCGCAAGAGCGACCCGGAGCAGGTCCGCCGGCTCTCCGCGCTCCAGGCCGCCGACCGGGGCGGGATGATGTTCCAGCCAACGGCAGGGATCTACGAGAATGTCGAAGAGATCGATTTCACGTCCATGTATCCCTCGATTATCGTACAGGCAAACCTCTCTCCCGAAACGGTCGGACATCCGGAGCGTGTGGGGTTCCTCCCCGCCGTGCTCAGGCCGCTGCTCGATCTGCGCATCAGGACCAAGCAACTCAAGAAGACCGACCCCCGGTTCGCCGGCACCGATGCGATCCTCAAGTGGATGCTCGTCACCTGCTTCGGGTACACCGGTTACAAGAATGCGAAGTTCGGGCGGATCGAAGTACATGAAGGGATCACGGGCCGGTCCCGGGACATTCTGATCCAGACCAAGGATATTGCCGAGGCAATGGATTTTCATGTGCTGCACGGGATTGTGGACTGTCTCTGGGTGCAGGGATCACCGGTCGAGGCACTCAAAGAACGGGTCGAGCGGGAGACCGGGCTGTTCCTTGAAATTGAACACTTCGACTGGATCGTTTTCCTTCCGCTCGCGGACGGCTTTGGTGCGTACAACCGGTATTATGGCCGGCAGCCGGACGGGAGCATCAAGGTTCGGGGCATTGCCGCGCGGAGGCATGACACGCCAGAGTACGTGCGGGAGATGCAGCGCCGGATTCTCGCGGTCATGGCGCGTGCAAAAACAATCGCGGAACTCGAAGCGACACGGGAAGATCTCGCGGGGATTTTCCGGGAAACAATAAACAGCCTGCCATCAGCGGATCCCCAATTAATGGTGATCAACCGCCGGATCAGCCGGCTCACGTATGCCCACCGGTGCATCGAAGGCGCGGCGGTACAGGCATACCGGGATCACGGGATCGGGATCGCGCCCGGCATGAAGATCCAGTATGTCGTGACCGATGCCCGGCGGTACCGGGTGGCAACCGGCTTGGTGTGTGGTTTCGTTTGATCTTGGGTATTACCGAGGGTTGATCGACAAGGCATACAATGAACTCAGGGCTGCATTCATCAGAGACAGGATCCGCGATAATATCGATAGCGAGCCCTATAATGCGTTTTTGTGGGCAAATCTCCGCGTGGATGGGTAAAAACTAGGCAGTGCATGAAAAGAACCCTTGTTTCGAGGATCGATATGTCCATGTTTTCCCCAAGCCAATAAAAAGAGCAACAAATCCCTAGTATCCGCCACTAATATTGCGCGGTAACTTTCATCATTTGCCGAAGAATATTTAAATATAGTTTATCGCTTAATTATATAAACTTATCTACAAATGCATTATTTTTAACAAATCCCCCTAACAGAATTTGCCTATTTCCGGATCGCCGAATTCATTTCAGTTACATAACAGAACGGATCTTCCGCCAGAAAATTCCCCTCCACCGCATGTGCCCGGACCCGGCATCCTCCGCCACAGAGATCGCGATAGGCACAATCTCCACACCGTCCCCCGAACCGGGCCTGCTTTTCCCGGAACCGGGAAAGAACCGGATTTGAGCCATCCGACCAGAGCTCACTGAACGGCCGGTCCCTGACATTCCCGACAAGAAATTCCGGCGAGCGGGCAAACTGGCAGGGATACACGTTTCCCTGGGTATCGATATTGGCCACCCGGGTGCCGGCGCTGCACCCGCCCTTCAACGATTCCAGCAGCTCCCGGGCATCGGCAAGATCTTCCGATCCATCCTTCTCCATTGAAGCGAGCAGGTGGATGCAGTCCTGCGGGGCATCGACCGTCAGGAACTCCATGGCAGCGGGATCTGTCTCCTTTGCTTTCCGGTAGAGGAGACTGAGGGCTTCGATCACCTCGTCCCGGTCCAGCTGCAACCGGGCATAGGATTCGCTTCCCCGTCCTGTTGGCACGAGCCAGTACAGGCAGAACCGGGAGGCGCCGAGGGAGAGCGAGAGATCGACCAGGGCTTCAAGTTCCCGGCAGTTCTCTTTCGTGAGCGTGACCCGGACCCCGCACCGGAGCCCGGCCTCCTTACAGGCAGCAAATGCCCTGATTGTCTGATCAAACGCACCGGGGGAATTCCGGAACCGGTCATGAGTCTCTGCCTATCGCACCGTCCAGCGAGATCCCGGCATATTCGATCCCGCATTCTTTGATCCTGCGGGCAATGTCGGGAGTGATCAGCGTTCCGTTTGTGCTGAGCGCCATCTTGAGGCCACGGCTCCCGGCATGACGTGCCAGTTCCCAGATATCCGCACGCATCAGGGGTTCCCCGCCGGTGAACAGGATGAGCGGGACACCCATATCCGCAAGATCGTCGATTACCCCTAACGCTTCGGCAGTCGTGAGTTCTCCCTCAGTTGTGCGTCCCGGTCCTGATTTGCTGTAACAATGGGTACAGCTCAAGGTTGCAGCGATCCGTAATATTCCAGAAGACCACCGGCCGGTACATCCCGGAAAAGGCAAGATAGCCGCTCGGCACATCAGTCCTGCGGTTTATGCCGGTGCTCGCATCACACCGCTGACCGTTCCCCGCCCGTGCATGCATTGTGTAATCCGGTTCATGAGACTCCTCCTCCGTTCTCCCGCATCCGTACATTCGGCACACGCTTGAACTCGCGGGTGCTGAAGAGGACCGTATAATCCGGGCAGCCGATCTTCTCTGCAACCGCCTTCACTTCGTCCAGCACCTGGTCTCTGCTGTATCCGTGGTGGACGGTATAATGGGTGTACTCCCAGCGACCCGGTACCGGCCTGCGTTCATAACAATGGGTAACAGAGGGAAATGCTGCGAGAAGTTTTCCCAGGTCATCCTTGCCGGCTCCTGCCGGTTTCCATGCAACAAGAGCGTTTGCCGTGATCCCGACTTTCCGCTGGTCGATGCGTGCCCGGAATTTCCGGATGATACCCTGCTTCCTTCAGGAGCCGGATCCTTTCCACCACTTCGTCGCCGCTGAGGCCCAGTCGTTTTCCGATCTCATCAAAGGGAGCCGGGACGAACGGGAGGCCCCGTTCCAGTTCCCTGAGTAACCGGACATCAATCGGATCCATGAGGAACCTCCCCGGATTGTGCGGGCAAAAAGGAGAACCGCACATCGATTTTTATCTTTTTTACGGTCGGCAGATCAAGTGCATCAGAGGCCGGAATTCCGGTCCTGTCCAGAATTTCATTCAGGACTCTTTGGATCCCCTCCCCGTTCTGTGCAGCAATCGTGAACCAGAGGGAATAGTAATGATCCCGTCTGAAATTGTGCGACACTTCCGGATAACTGCTGATAATGGCCGCGATCTCGTCAACCCGTTCTTCCGGAACGCGGAGGGCAACCAGGGTCGCGGCATGCAGGCCGAGATGGCGGGATTCCAGAACCGGGGATATGCCCCGGATAATTCCTGCCTCCTCCAGCCGTTTCATCCGGCCGAGAATCCCAGTCTCCGGTAATTCCCAGCCGCTCAGCAATCGCTTTCCATGGCCGGGATACGAGCGGGAGATCATCCTGCAGGGCATTGAGGATCGCCAGATCGGTCTGGTCCGGTCAAGGGAATGGATCTGCTCATCAGGTCACCTCGCCGGGCTGGTACGGGCACCACGGATCTTCGCCACAGCATTCCCCGTCGAGCGTCTCCGGCGTTGCAAGACCGTCGCACCAGAGCGGGGAGGCTGCATCTTCCCGCCGGTATGCCCGGGCCCGGCACCCGCCGCAGGTTGTTTTGAAATCGCACCGTCCGCACTTTCCCGTGAGGAGATCCGGATTACGGAGTGCGACAAAGAGCGGGGAATTGTTCCAGATCTCTGAAAACGGCGTAGTCCGGACATTGCCGGCACTGACCGGCAGGTAGGGGCAGGGAGTCACATCGCCGTTGGCAAAAATCCGGCAGTAGGTGATACCGGCAAGGCAGCCGCGTCCCCATGCAGGTTTGGCGATGCCAAGGCTCGTCCGCGATCCTGCGGAACTGCGGGGCGCAGGTCGGGCGGATATTGAGATCGCTGTCCCGGTACCGGATAAGGATCTGCCGGATCAGCTCCTCGTATTCCTCCGGGCTGCGGGGCTCGATCTGCCGTGCCCTCCCGGTGGGAATCGGGAAGAAGAGCTGGTAATCGCGGACCCCGAGGGAAGTCCCAAGTCCGATCACATCTTCGACATCGCTGATGGCAGACCGCATCACCGACATATTGATCTGGACGCCGATTCCTGCATCGCGGCAATGCCCGATGGCCTGCACAGCCCTCTCCCATACCCCGTCAAGGCCCCGGAACGAGTCGTGGGTTGCCGGGTCTTTCGAATCCAGGCTGATGGCCACAGCCCGGATTCCCGCTTCCCTGAGTTTTATCGCAGTATCGTGGTCGATAAGATACCCGCTGGTACCCATGACCATCCGGAGTCCCTGCTCCGTGCCGTACCGTGCAATGTCATAGATGTCCTCCCGGAGGAGGGGCTCGCCTCCGCTCAGCACAACGACCGGTTTGCCGGTTGCCCGGATCTGGTCGATGACGCGCGAATGCCTCCTCCGTGGAGAGCACTCCGTCTGCTTCCTGTATCGCCTGCATCCACGTAACAGTGGGAACACTTCAGGGGGCACCTGAGGGTGATGTTCCACGAGATGATACGCGGTGCATTCACTGCACCGTTCAATGTTTCAGTCCCTTTGCCAGATCGAAGCGATCAAGGTTCATCACTTTGGTCCAGGCTGCCACGAAGTCGTGCAGGAACTTCTCCTGGGAGTCCGCACTTCCATAGACTTCTGCCAGGGCCCGGAGCTGGGAGTTCGAACCGAAGATGAGATCGACCCGTGTACCGGTCCACCTGACTTCGCCGGTCCTGCGATCGCGCCCTTCAAACACGTCAGCGTCTTTCGATGACCGGCTTCCACTCCGTGCCCATGTCGAGCAGGTTCACGAAGAAGTCGTTGGTCAGCGCCTCCGGGCTTCTTCGTGAAAACGCCGTGCCGGGTCTGTCCGAAGTTGGTGTTCAGCACCCGCATGCCGCCAACGAGCACCGTCATCTCGGGTGCGGTCAGGGTCAGCAGCTGCGCCTTGTCGACCAGCAGTTCCTCCGCCGATGCGGCATAATTTGCCCTCGAGGTAGTTGCGGAAGCCGTCCGCCTTCGGTTCGAGCACGGCAAAGGATGCCACATCGGTCTGCTCCTGCGAGGCGTCCATGCGTCCCGGCGTGAAGGGGACCTTTACCGTATGGCCGGCATTCTTCGCTGCCTGCTCGATACCGGCGCAGCCGGCCAGGACAATCAGGTCAGCGAGCGATACCTTTTTGCCGCCTTTTTGCGCCGTGTTGAACTCGCTCTGGATGCCCTCCAGCGCCTTGAGCACCTTCGCCAGCCGGGCCGGCTGGTTGACTTCCCAGTCCTTCTGCGGCGACTAAGCGGATGCGGGCACCGTTGGCACCGCCGCGCTTGTCGGAGCCACGGAAGGTGGACGCCGAGGCCCAGGCGGTCGAGACCAGCTCCGGAAACGGACAGGCCGGAAGCCAGGATCTTCTTCTTGAGGGAGGCGATGTCCTTTGCATCGATCAGTTTGTGATTGACGGCGGGGATGGGGTCCTGCCAGATGAGTTCTTCTTGCTGGAACCTCCGGGCCGAGATAGCGTGCCCGCGGGCCCATGTCGCGGTGGGTCAGTTTGAACCATGCCCGGGCGAACGCGTCCGCAAGCTGGTCCGGGTGCTCGTAGAAGCGCCGCGAAATCTTTTCGTAGGCGGGGTCGAACCGCAGGGAGAGGTCCGTGGTCAGCATGCCGGGCGGGCGACGCTTCGATGTGTCGTGGGCATCCGGCACCGTGCCGGTGACTGCCTCACCCTTCGGCTTCCACTGGTGCGCACCGGCCGGGCTCTTCGTCAGTTCCCATTCGTTCTCGAACAGGACCCGGAAGAAGTTGTTGCTCCACTTCGTCGGCGTGTTGGTCCAGGTGACCTCCAGGCCGCTGCCGATCGCATCCCCGCCTTTGCCGGTGCCGAAACTGCTCTTCCAGCCGAGGCCCTGCTCCTCGATGCCCGCCGCTTCGGGCTCAGGCCCCACATGGGTCGCAGGGCCGGCGCCGTGGGTTTTGCCAAAGGAGTGACCACCGGCGATGAGCGCAACCGTCTCCTCATCGTTCATGGCCATGCGGGCGAACGTCTCGCGGATATCCTTTGCCGCCGCGACCGGATCCGGGACACCGTTCGGGCCTTCCGGGTTGACGTAGATCAGCCCCATCTGCACGGCAGCGAGCGGGTTTTCGAGGTTCCGGTCGCCGGAGTAGCGTTTGTCATCCAGCCACTTGTTCTCGGAACCCCAGTACACGGCTTCTTCCGGCTCCCAGACATCCGCACGGCCGCCGGCGAAAGCCGAAGGTTTTGAATCCCATCGACTCCAGGGCAACGTTGCCGGCAAGGATCATGAGGTCGGCCCATGAGATCTTCCTGCCGTACTTCTGCTTGATCGGCCAGAGCAGCCGTCGCGCCTTGTCGAGGTTCACGTTGTCGGGCCAGCTGTTGAGGGGCGGGAAGCGCTGCTGGCCGGCACCGGCGCCGCCGCGACCGTCACCGGTGCGGTACGTGCCGGCGCTGTGCCATGCCATGCGGATGAACAGGGGGCCGTAGTGGCCGAAGTCCGCCGGCCACCAGTCCTGCGAGCCGGTCATCAGCGCCTGCAGATCCTTTTTCACGGCCGCCAGATCGAGTTTCTTGAATTCTTCCGCATAGTTGAACTCCTCGCCCATCGGGTTGGACAGGGACGAGTGCTGGTGAAGAACCTTCAGGTTCAACTGGTTCGGCCACCAGTCCCGGTTCGATGTACCCCCGCCGGTGACCTGCCGGTGCATCCCGCCCGTTACCGGGCACTTGCTGTCGTCAGTCATAACGTCATCTCTTGTCATTCGATCAGATGGTTATCCACGGTACAAAGGCCGGGCCACGCTGCCCTGCTGCGAGGGAAGCCCTGGTTGTCCGAAACCGGGACCCCCTGGTGTACGGCAGGGACTTTCCTGGCCATAACCTCGTTTACAATGGAAAATGGGGGTTACGCGGTTTATTAAGACTTAGACGGGTGAGGGCAGAAGTCCGATAACCGGGACTCACGCCTCGTCATTCTTCAAAAGAAGAAAATGTTGATTGAAAACGGGTGCTGTCTATTCCCTCTTCCCGAGATGATGGTCAAGCGCGAAGAGGTGCCCCGGCCGGTCCCCGACAATGGCAATCTGGTTGAGAATGTCACTCGCATTCATCTCCTCTTCAACCTGTTCTTTGACAAACCACTGGAGCATCTCGAACGTTGCGTGGTCTTTTTCCTTGATGGCAAGATCGACAAGAGCATCGATCATGCCGGTGACCTTCTGCTCATGGGCATAGGACTCTTCGAATACCTTGCCGGCGGATTCCCACTTGTTTTTTGGCGCCTCGATGGCAGCAAGGGTAACTTTCCCGCCGCGGGCGATGATGTAGTCATAGATCTTCATCGCATGCGCATGTTCCTCCCTTGCCTGCACCCGCATCCATTTCGCAAATCCTTTCAGGAAGATTGTCTCGAAGTAGGCAGACATTGAAAGGTACAGGTACTCGGAGAAGAGCTCGCGGTTGACCTGCTTGTTCAGGGCTTGTTCCATGGTTTTTGAAATCATGTTTTATCCTCTGTTTACCGGTAATTGGCTTTTCGGTACATAATGATTGTGCATCGGGGCTTGTTAGTCTTCGGCAGGTTGTCAATTATCTTCGGAGGGGTAATGTTCAGACCTGCCGATAACTTGACAGAACCTTTCCGGAAATAATTAATAAATAAAAATGTTACGGGGCGAGATTTGTCCGGCGCGCGGAAGATAGAATAATCCATATTATCTGCCACTAATATTGTACGGTAACTTTCATCATCTGCCGCATCCTGCACATCCGTTTCACTTACGGGGATATATGTCTGGCGTGACGGAGCGCAGGTTCCGGTACCCGTGTTCCTCCTGACAAGAAAAACGATCCTGGGTTTGGTAAAAATTTTGACATGATTTAAGCCCGATAACTTCCAATCCTCCCATCAGAGCTGTTATCCGTTGCAACGTAGATGGAGGGACTATACGATGAAGAAGAACCTGCTGATGTGGGACGAGTCGCTCTTCCGCGACCCCGAAGTGTTCGAGATCGATTATCTTCCCGAGCAGTTCGAGTTCCGCGATACGCAGATGCAGGAACTCGCGTTCCAGATCCGGCCCGGACTCCGGGCGGCAGGCCGCTCAATACGATCTGCAAGGGCCTGCCCGGTTCGGGAAAACGACCAGTATCAAGAAACTCTTCCAGGAAGTCGAAGAGACGACAAAAAAACTGGTGCCGGTCCACATCAACTGCCAGATCGATAATACCAAGTTTGCGATCCTCTCCCAGATCTACCGGAAACTCTCTGGTCACCTGCCCCCCTCATCGGGAACCTCGTTCAAGCAGGTCTTCGATGCAGTTGCCCGTCTGCTCCAGAAAGAGGAATGCGTGCTGCTCGTCGCACTCGACGATGCGAACTATCTCCTCTACGAAAACGAGACTCAACAAAGTGCTCTACACCCTTCTCCGGGCACATGAATCCTACGAGGGCATCCGCATCGGTGTCATCGTGATCATCAGCGACCCGGATGTTGATCTCTCGCGGGCGGTGGACGTCCGGGTCTCCTCGGTCTTCCGGCCCACCGAGATCTACTTTCCCCCGTACGGAAATGCAGAAGTGCAGGAGATCATGAAGGCCCGGGTGATGCAGGGGTTCTTTAACGGTGTCATCAGCGACGCGATGCTGGACCTTGTCGTGGAGCAGACCCTAAAAAGCGGCGACCTGAGAGTGGGTATCGATCTCCTGAAACGGGCCGCCCTCAACGCGGAGCGTGCCGCACGGCGCAGCATCGATCGGGAGGATATCTGCGGGGCGTATGAGGTGTCGAAGTACCTGCACCTTGAATATACGATCAGGACGCTCAAGGATGAGGAGCGCAAAATCCTCTCGTGTCTTGCCAGGGCAAGTGCAGCGGGAGCAGGGATGAACGCCGGTGAGGTTTACAAAACGATCAAGGAAGAGGTGCCGGTTGGCTACACCCGGTTCTACGAGATTGTTAAAAAAATGGACGCGATGCGGCTTGTTAACCTCCAGTACCGGGAAGGGAAAGGGCAGGACCCGGGTGATCACCCTCCGCTACGAGCCGGAAAAGGTTCTCGGTTACCTTTCATAAGACCGTTGAAATATTTTCAAAAATCTTATCTATTTAGCGACCCTCTTCTTATGAGATAGGGGTTTTTCTATGTTAAGTGTTAACGAACTGGCACTTGAAATATTCGACAACCTCGCCGACCTGGCCGAGGAGTTTAACGCTGCGTACCATGAACTGGATAACGGCGCACGCATTGTCGATTGTGGTGTAAGTACCAGAGGCGGGTACGCGGCAGGGAGGGCATTTACCGAGATCTGTATGGGCGGTCTTGGCGAGGTCAACTTCCGGATGGGACAGATAAAGGGATTCCCCCAGCCGTTCATCGACGTCAATACCGATTTCCCGTCGATTGCCTGCCTCGGGGCCCAGAAGGCCGGCTGGACGGTCAAGGTGGGGAACTACTTTGCGATGGGAAGCGGCCCTGCCCGGGCACTCTCGCTCAAACCCAAGCACACCTACGAAGTGATCGACTACGAGGATGACTACGACTGTGCCGTGATGTGCCTTGAATCCGATCACCTGCCAAACGGTGAGGTTATGGAGAAGATCGCCGAGGAATGCCATGTCGATGTGGCAAATACCTGTGCGGTGGTCGCGCCGACCTCTTCGATTGTCGGATCGATTCAGGTCTCGGGACGCTGCGTGGAGACAGCGATCTACAAGTTAAACGAGCTCGGGTTTGACACCCGGAAGATTATGTCCGCCATTGGCACTGCCCCGATCCCGCCGGTACGGGGGGCGAAGCGTGCGATGGGCGTGACAAACGACGCAACCATCTACCACGGCCAGATCCAGCTCACCATGAACGCACCGGAGATCAAGGACTATCTCGAGAAGATCCCGAGCAGCAAGTCCAAGGGATACGGCAAGCCTTTTAACGACATCTTCAAGGAAGCAGGGTACGACTTCTACAAGATCGACACCTCGCTCTTCTCTCCTGCCGAGGTTATTATCAACGAGCTCTCTGACGGGAGCGTCTACCACGTCGGTGCTGTTAACGACGATGTGACCCTGAAGTCGTTCGGGTTACAGTAACTTTTATCATCATTTTTTCAGATATACGACATTTTTACGAATGACGTACCGGAATGCGGTTGGTGTTTTTTTAAAATCCCGCACAGGTATTGGCAGTGAATGGTTTCCTGGGATTAGAAACTCTAGTTATACCGATGCGGCTGAGAGTACTCGTTGAAAACTATACGAGTTTATGGAGGGGTGCCGCAATCTCCAATGTGGTATCATCGTGTTGAATTAATGAATAGATGATTTCCTGCTTCACCACTTCACCCAGAATCCCTTGAACTCACCTGTAGATTCACCCTGTGTAACCTGCACACCCTCTACCCGGATTTCAGGCACCCCGCGAGCCCACATGAGGCGGGTAAATTCCTCCAGTGCCGCAAGCGACCCCTCCGCTATTATGTGAACCGAACCGTCCGGGATGTTCTGTACCGAGCCATGCAGCCCGAGACGGTGGGCATGGTCCGAGACAAACTGCCGGTACCCGACTCCCTGAACTTTTCCGGTTACCACTGCGGCAGCCCTCAACATTACTCCTGATCTGAGAAAGCATCGGTTTAAATCTTGCCGTTTTGTATAAGGTGATGGGAGTCGTCTTTTGGGCGCTGTTTGAGCAGGAGAAAACCCGGGGTTTCCCCGCATACCTTCAGGGGAATCCTGCAATGAAAAAAATCCGCGCCGGTTTACATGTTATACCTGCGGAGGCTTTCTCATCAGCAAAAATGGCATCAGCAGGATCACCGCGAGAATAATCATGAACTCGGCGAACATGTAGAGCAGTTCTTCCCTGCCCTGATCGTAGAACCGGAGATTGAACGAAGTCGTTTTGTTCCACGTCACCTGTGTGGTGTTGTCCGGAAACCGGGTCACATTTGCACCCAGGCTCATCCCGGCAAGGAGCGGGTTTCGTACATCATACTCCCCGGGCAGGGTCACATTCACATTGTACGGCGAGAGGTATGTGCCCTGGATCTGATTGTCGTGCAGGGGCGAGATATACGAAACCGTATAATTCCCTGAAGGGAAGGTAATCACCGAGGGGGCACTCCACAGGAGGGTCCAGTTGAAGTTTACGGGAGTGCCGTTCTCGGCGACAAGTGTCACGTTTGTAACCGTAATAGGTATGTTTTCACCGAGCATGCCGTTCTCGGCAAACATGTAGTTTGATGCATCCACAATGTCGACCGATGCGGCATACGAGGTAGCGTTAGGCAGCACTACGTATGTTGCATTGAGCGCACCGACGGCCGAGGGCGAACAGGGCAATTACAAGTGCAGTGCAGAGAGCAGCGAGGGCAAATCTGCGTCGATCTCGGTCGGGGGTTCGCATTGTTTGATCACTGTTTCCGGGTCTTTTAAGAGATGGCCGGTCACAACGCAGACGATCTTTTCGTCACGGTCGATCGCACCCATTTCCACGAGCTTGCGGATGCCGGCCACCGATGCGGCAGATGCAGGTTCGACACCGATACCCTCTTTCCGCGCAAGGTCGCGCTGCATCGCAAGGATCTCCTCGTCAGTCACCGATTCGGCCGTTCCACCGGTCTTGCGGATCGCTACAAGTGCCTTCTCCGCGTTCACTGGCGCACCGATACGGATCGCCGATGCAAGGGTCTCGGGGTTCATGTCGGGCACAACCTCGGGCAGGTTGCCTTTGATCGCCCGGACTACCGGGCTTGATCCCGCTGCCTGGATACCGGTCATCTTCGGCAGAGTGTCAATAAATCCGAGTGCTTCAAGTTCGAGCAGTCCTTTGTAGACTGCGGAGATGTTCCCTGCATTACCCACAGGGAGCACGAAACGGTCGGGGACGCAGCCCAGCTGGTCAACTGCTTCAAACCCGATCGTCTTCTGGCCTTCCAGCCGGTAAGGGTTGATCGAATTCAGGAGATACAGTCCGTGGGTGAGGCAGAGCTCGTGGACCATTTCGAGCGCACGGTCGAAGTTACCCCGTATTGAGATAACCTTTGCGCCGTGCATCAGTGCCTGTGCGATCTTGCCGACCGCTACGTGTCCCGCCGGCAGGAGCACGATTGCCGGAATCCCGGCCTTTGCCGCGTACACCGCGAGACTTGCCGAGGTGTTTCCCGTGCTCGCGCAGGCGACGCTCTTCTTTTTGAGCTGGAGTGCCATCGAGACTCCGACCGTCATCCCCCGGTCCTTGAATGAACCGGAAGGGTTCATGCCTTCGTGCTTGGCGTAGAGGTGTTTGAGGCCCATCTCGTCCCCGAGGCGTTTTAAGTGATAGAGGGGAGTGCCCCCTTCATAGAGAGAGACCGGCTCGATATGCACCGGGAGCAGTTCCTTGTAGCGCCAGACCGAGAGCGGGCGGGCGTCCCAGGTCGCCCTCTTTACGGTGATCTCATCGAGGGGGTATTTCACCGCCAGCAGGTGGCCGCATTTTTTGCAGTTATAGATAATCTCGTCCGCGGGATAGGTGGCACCGCAGTGAACGCATACGAGATGGTACATGGTCACGTATTGGTTTTCCGGGTACATATAGGCAAGCGTTAAAAAGATGGTGCGGTTACTGTGGTTGTTCTCTCATGAGAGAGACATACAACGAGTCCTTATGGTCATTCTCCACGGGAAAGTCCCGGCGGGAACATTCCGCGACAAGGGGATCGATCTCATAATACAAGAGTTCGTTTCCCTCGCCGGCCCGGGCGATGATGGTCCCGTGAGGATCGGCGGTCATTGACGCACCGGCATACCGATCGACAGGATTCGTGCCGGTTGTATTCACACCGATGATATACATCTGGTTCTCCGCTGCCCGGGACTGGATGAAAAGTTCCCAGTACCGGAGCCGGCTCTCTGGCCATGCCGCAGGGATAATGACCGCGTGTACCCCTTTGCGCCGGTACAGCCGGAAGAGCTCCGGGAAACGGAGGTCATAGCAGATTGCAAGGCCGAAGTTGATTCCCCCGATTGTGAATGTCGCAAGCCCGGTGCCCGGGGTGAATGCACGATCTTCCTTCCCGAGTGTAAAAAGGTGGATCTTTGCATACGTTGCAAGGATATCACCGTCGTTCCCGATAGCGATGGACGTGTTCCTCGGCTGTGGGGAGAACTCTTCACGGAACGATCCGACAACGGCGATCGAGTATTTCCTTGCCAGTCTCCTGAGCCCGGTCACCGTCGGGCCATTAAGATCCTCGCAGTTTTTATTCGATGCAGGGTCCCACCCGGTTGCAAACTGCTCGGGAAACGATACGAGTGCCGCCCCGGCCCGGGCAGCATCATAAAAAACCTGCTCTGCTTTTTCAAGCGTCTGTGCCGGCGATTCCCAGACCCCGGTGATCTGGGCGCTGCAGCATCGCATCGGATGACTCCTCAAAAATCGGGATCAGGTATCCTGCCTGCATTTCCGGTCAACATACAGGATCACGGCGGCACCCATGACGACGAGCACGATCGCAGTGAGCAGCAGGAAGGGGGTAAATGAATGGAGAATCCCCATGAGCATAGCCGCTATGATGATCCCTACCGCGATGATACTGCACCCGACAAGAATCAGACCCACCGTTGTAATATCCCAGTCCGACATTATGATCCACCCATCAGCGGAAACGCTGTCTTTATCCCCGTGATCACAAATTGCACGGCAATGGCAATGAGCAGCATGCCCAGCAACCGGTTGATCACCCGGTACTGCCGCTGGCCGACCTTGCTTATGATATAGTCTGCGTGCCGCATCATAAAATAGGTGATCCCGATCGCAATTCCGATCGACGCAAAGATCACAAGCCACGCAAATGTGGACATGCCCGTGGCTTCGTTCGCGAGCACAATGGTGGTGGTGATCGCCCCGGGGCCGGCGATCATGGGGATGGCAATGGGCATTACGGCGACATCCTCGTTGTCCCGGGATTCATATTTTTCAGTTGCCGTGAGCTTCGTACGGGATGTCTTTGCGTACACCATTTCCATACCGATCCCAAAGAGCAGGATGCCCCCGGCGATCCGGAACGCTTCGAGAGAGATCCCGAAGACCTGGAGGATCACCGTCCCTGCGATGCCCACAAGGAGGAGAATCAGAAGGGCAATCGTGCATGCATCCCGGACGATCTGCATCTTGACCGGCTTTTCGAGGTTTGTGGTCAGGGAGATATAGGTCAGCGTCGCACCCAGCGGGTTGACGATAATGATAAGGGAAGATAGGCACAGCAGGGAGAAACTGAGCAGATCACCGGCCATGAAGAAGAAACAGCGTTTATGGCTAATAGAGGTTATGGTAAAAAAAGAGATTAGGTACTCGTATAACACGGATTCATCGATCCGAGTATAGGCGAATACTTCTGCGGGTTTGAAATGAATCCCGATCTCGCGTGCGGCACTCTCGGGAGAATCGGAAGCGTGGATCACGTTCCTGCCGATATCAATCCCGAAATCTCCCCGGATTGTGCCGGGTGCCGCTTCCTGCGGGTTCGTCGCGCCGATTACCTTGCGGACAATCGCAACGACGTTCCTGCCCTCCCACACCATCAGGAAGCACGGGCCTCCCATGATATAGGTCTTTAAGGATGGGAAGAACGGCTTTGAAAGGTGTTCCGCTGGTATAACCTCA
>CAWBMY010000026.1:0-22053 GCA_963790005.1 uncultured Methanoregulaceae archaeon | reverse complement strand
CTCCGCTCGATGCAGCGGGTTGTCAAGGGTGAGAAGCACACGGTCTTCGATATCTTCCTCGAATGCAACTCGATCGAGATCGCGGAAAAAGAGTTCGAGGAGGTCGAGATCGATGAGAAAGCGGAGGACGAGATCAAAAAACTGTCCTGCGATCCGATGATCTACCGGATGGTCACCCACTCGATCGCCCCCACGATCTACGGGAACGAGGATGTCAAGGAGGCGATCACCCTCCAGCTCTTTGGCGGGATTGCAAAGGAGATGCCGGACGGGACCCACCTGCGGGGCGATATCCATGTGCTCCTGATAGGTGACCCGGGTATTGCAAAGAGCCAGCTGCTGCGCTACGTCGTGAAGTGCTCGCCGCGTGCGATCTACACGAGCGGCCAGTCATCGACCTCCGCCGGTCTCACGGCAACGGCAGTCAAGGATGAGTTCGGGGAAGGGCGCTGGACCCTTGAGGCAGGAGCCCTTGTGCTCGCCGACATGGGTATTGCCGCAGTCGATGAGATGGACAAGATGCAGAAGGAAGACCGCTCCGCCCTGCACGAAGCGATGGAGCAGCAGTCCATCAGCGTCGCAAAAGCCGGGCATCACCGCGACGCTCAAGTCCCGGTGCGCGCTTCTTGGGGCGGCGAACCCGAAATACGGGCGGTTCGACATGTACGGCGACATCTCCGACCAGATCAACATGCCCCCGTCGCTCCTCTCGCGTTTCGACCTGATCTTTATCATGACCGACCAACCGGAGCAGAAACGGGACCTTGCTATCGCCGAGCACATCCTCAAGGCGCACGGTGTCGGGGAACTCATCGCCCAGCACAAAAAGACGCCGATACCCGGGGTCACGCAGGAGTTCATCGACCAGCAGCTCAAGCCGGTCATGCCGGATATCGATCCCGCGTTTTTCCGGAAGTACGTCGCGTACTCGAAGCGCACCTGTTTTCCCATCCTCTCTGCGGAGGCAAAGGAAGCGATTGTCGGTTACTACCTCAAGCTCAGGGGGATTGCAGAGCCCAACAAGCCGGTCCCGGTAACGGCCCGGCAACTGGAAGCGCTCGTCCGGCTTGCAGAGGCGAGCGCCCGGATCCGGCTTTCGAACAAGATTGAGGTGACCGACGCGGAGCGCGTGATCCATATCGTGGATGCCTGCCTGCGCCAGATTGCCTATGATGCAAAGACCGGCAACTTCGATATCGACAAGGTGGCGACCGGTATCTCCAAGGAGAAGCGCGATATCGTCCGGGTGATCAAGGATGCGATCCGGGATATCGGTGGCGAGGGCCGGCGCGCCGCCATCGAGCAGGTGATCGAAGCCGCCGCCTCAAAGGGCTTTGCGCACGACAAGGTGCGGGAAGGTATCGATATGCTCCTGCGGCATGGCGAGGCGATGGAGCCAAAGCAGGGGATTATCCAGCTGATCTGAACGGGGGTGAAACGGATGAAAAAGGCACGGGGATACCGAAAAAATAAGCGATCGCGAACAGGCAATCTTTGAGGCCGGGATCAAACTCGGGGCGCTCTACCACCAGTGGGTCGGGACGCCCGATCTCGCAGGAGTCGGCAGCAAGCGTGGAAGCGGCCATCGAGAAAGCCGTGATCCTCCAGCCTTTTGTCGAGGAGATCACGGTGAGGCTCGACCGTTCCGTAATGAAAAAGAATGTATTCGGGTACAGCGAACTCTCCGGTCTGATGTTTGATGTGGAGATCGTGACCCGGGTGGGATTCTCGTACTGCCGGGCCGCTCTTGCACCGGAGAATGGCTACCCTCTCATGAGGATTGTGGAGTGCCATGAGATCGCGCCTCTTTCCGATCACTGACGATCATATCCATTTCGATCCGGTGAACGGGCGCGGGGTCGAAGCGGCGAAGGATTTCCTGCACGCGGGCGGGACACATATTTTCCTTGTTTCAAAACCCTCGTGGTCGCTTGGGATCGCACCGGTTTGTGGCGCCGATTACGCGAAGGTCTTTGACGAGACGCTCCGTGTCGCAGGAATGATACGGGAGACCGGGCTTGTCGTCTTTCCCATCCTTGGCGTGCACCCGGCCGAGATCAGCCGGCTTGCCGAGCGCATGTCCCTTTCCGAAGCAGTTGACGTGATGAAAGGCGGGCTTGACTGCGCGGCAGGCTACGTTCAGGACGGCCGTGCCGTGGCGCTCAAGAGCGGGCGGCCGCATTACGAAGTACCTCCCGAGGTTTTTGCGGCCTCAAACGAGGTGCTTTCCCACGCGCTCGAACTTGCTGCCGGGTACCGGTGCGCCCTCCAGATCCACGCGGAGAGCGGGCCGTGTGCCGATGTCGTGGACATGGCAGATGCCGTGGGCATGCCGGTCGGGCGCGTGGTCAAGCACTACGGCTCACCCGAGACACCGCTCCACCCCTCGCTTGTCGCCCGGCACGAGGCGGTGCCGGTCCTTGCGCGTGAACGCCGGCCGTTTACCATGGAGAGCGATTTCATGGACGAAAACTCGCGGCCCGGCGCCGTCACCGGCCCAAAATCGGTCCCGCGGATCACAAAGAAACTCCTTGAATCTGAGGTGATCACCGAGGAGGACTGCTGGCGTATCCACGGTGAGACCCCGGAAAAAGTCTATGGCGTCAGGATCACGCTGTAGAACCCTGTGCGTGACGTGGTCTTTGTTCCCATCTTTTATCTGGTGGCTCGGCAAAAGAACTGATCAATGTATCTCAAAATCCACCGGTCGCCCGGGACGGGTGACGTGGTTGCGGTCTGCGACCGCGAACTGCTCAATACGACCATCACTGACGGCGACCTCAAGGTAACCGTATCTGAATATTTCTACGGCGGCGCTCCCGTGGACGAGGCTGCAGTTACAGAAGCCCTGAGCAAGGGAGACAATGTCAACCTCATCGGTGAACGCTCTGTCGGAGTGGCAGTAAAACTGGGACTTATTTCCCGGGCGGACTGTATCATGATTGGCAGTGTGCCTCATGTCCAGATCTACAGGTTTTAAACCATGACAATTCAGGACCGGTTCTGCCCGAAATGCGGCAAACCATTGGAGACCGACGGGTTCTGCCCGAGCTGCCGGGCGGCAGATACCCCGTGGGCCGTATGCGATACGCGGGTGGCAAGCACCCACTGCCCCAGCTGCGGTGCGACAAAGCAGGTGAACACCTGGACGGATACCGACCGCGAACAGGCAGAGATTGCGCCTGACGTTGCACGGAGTGCGGTACATTTCCACCCCGATGTGAAGAAACGCTCGATTGCTGTGGAGGTGCGCGATATCAGTCCCAACCGTTCGCGAGCCTACCTCACGATCACCGGAACCCTGTACGGGCTATCCATGGAGAAGACCTGCATGGTCGAACTGGTCTGGCACAAGGAGCAGTGCGACCGGTGTAACCGGATTACCGGCAGTTATTACGAGGGGATCGTGCAGGTGCGTGCGGACGGACGCGACTTGAGCCCGTTTGAACTGGAGTCGGCGGCAGCCATTGCAACCCAGATCGAGGAATCCCTCATTGCAGGGGGCGAACGGCTCTCGTTTATCTCTGATACGACGGTGAACCGGGACGGCCTTGATATCACGGTCGGCTCACAGCATATCGGCCTTATGATCGTGCAGGCAATAACGGCGCAGTTTGGCGGAAGGTACACGACCCACCCGAAACTCGTCGGGGAGAAAAACGGGCGGCAACTCTTCCGTATCACGTATCTTGTCCGCCTGCCCCGGTACCAGCGGCACGACGTGGTGAAACTTGAACGGGTCTACGTGGAAGTGGAGCAGGTGGACTCCCGGCATGTCCGGGTTTTTGACCTGTCAGAGGGCAGGAACCGTTCAATAAAAGAGGACGAGATCATAAGGAGAATCGGCAATGCGCGGAACGCACAGCCGGCGCTTGTCGCGTACATTGCGGGCGGGATGATGGGCCTTCTCGACCCGGATACCGGGGTCACAAAAGAAGTGCAGAAAAAACCGTGGCATGTGGCGAACGTCGGGGAGAACGTGCAGGTGCTCCGCGACGGGGACACCCTTATCGTCATGAGGTAACGGCATACTATGCGTGTGCGGGCAGTCAGGACGGATCAACTGGCAGCAGTCCGCGATGCAGACTGGGTCGATCCGGCCCGGCACCCCTACGTGGAAGGGGAGACTGCATGGGTACCGGTCAGGGAAGGATTCCTGTCCGAGCGCGATCTGCCTGACCGCTGTACCTATGGCGGCCGTGGCTTTTTCATGCTGGGCGATGTGGCGGTCATCCACGGGACCCGGCCCGCTCAGCAGGAAGTAGACGAGATCGTCAGCTTCCGGCACCCGCGCGGCGTGCTCTGGATCGAGGCACTCACTGATGTGACCCGCACCCCGGAAACGGAGTGCCTGTGGGGCGATGCCGGGGAGGTGTGCCACCGGGAGAGCGGGTATACCTACCATCTCGATCCCCGGAAGGTGATGTTTTCCCAGGGGAACCGGGACGAGAAGATGCGGATGGCCCGGCTCATCCGCGAGGGCGCAAAGGATGCCCGGGTCGCAGACATGTTTGCCGGTATCGGCTACTTCACGATCCCGATGGCGGGGAGCGGGGCACGGGTCCATGCGATGGAGATCAACCCGGTTGCGTTCGGGTACCTGAAGCGCAACATTGCAGAAAACGGGCTTGGCGAACGGGTCGAGGCGGCCTGCGGGGACTGCCGCACGCTTCTTTCCGGTGACTACGACCGGGTCGTTATGGGGCATTTCGATGCGGTAGACGATCCTGCCCGCAGTCTTTTCCCATGTGCATGCGGGAAGCGTCATCCACGTCCACAGCATCGGCGACGTGACAGAAGCGATCCGGGCCTCGGTGGAAGGCACAGGTTTTTCTGCCACCATCGAGGTACATAAGGTAAAGAAATACCGCCCGCACACGTGGCATGTGGTGCAGGATGTGACCCTCGCATGACCGTACAGACCCTTGCCGGAAAAGAGATCGTGATCGGCGTAACCGGGAGCATCGCGGCTGTCGAGACGGTAAAACTGATCCATGCGCTGCGCAGGAAAGGCGCCATTGTCCAGCCGGTCATGAGCGCAGCGGCACAGGGGATTATCCACCCCGATGCGCTCACGTACGCGAGCGGCAGACCGACGATCACCCGGCTTTCTGGTCTGGTGGAGCACGTGACCTGCTGCGGCGACGGCGGGAGCGCATCGCTCCTGCTCATTGCACCCTGCACGGCAAACACGATCGGGAAGATCGCGTACGGGATCGACGACACCCCGGTCACGACCTTTGCGACCACGGCGATCGGGAGCGGGATGCCGGTGCTCGTGGTGCCTGCGATGCACCACAGCATGTACCGGCACCCGGCGGTTATCCGGAATATCAAGACCCTTGAATCGTGGGGCGTCGGGTTTGCCGGCCCGAGGATCGAGGAGGGGAAGGCAAAGATCGCTGATATTGATGAGATCGTGCTCTGGTGCGAACGGGCCGTTCTCGGTCGCCCGCTTGCCGGGAAAAAGGTGCTTATCACGAGTGGGGCCTGCCGCGAACCGGTGGACGATGTGCGGGTGCTCACAACCCGGTCGAGCGGCCGGATGGGACAGGAACTCGCGCTCGAAGCCTACCGGCTCGGCGCCGATGTCACCATCGTCCACAACGATACCCTCCCCTGCGTGCAGAACGTGCCGGTTGAGACCTCGGGAGAAATGCGCGAAGCGGTCAAAAAGTACCTGAAAAAAGGGAGCCCCGACCTGTATATCAGTGCAGCTGCCATCTCGGATTTTGCCCCAAAGAAGGTTGACGGGAAGATCGCAAGCGGGAAACCGGTCACGCTCGACCTTTCCCCGCTCCCGAAACTGATCGACAGTGTCCTGAAGCACAAGACCCGGGTCGATCGCCTTTAAGATCGGGAGAACACCCCTGCCGGAAGCAAAGGCGCTGCTCGCACGCGGCGCGTGGATGGTGGTGACGAACACCCCGGAGAGCATGGGTACCTCCACCGGCTCCTACCGTATCCTGACCGGAAAAACAAAGACCGGTAAACCCGTTTCCGGGACAAAAGAGGAGATTGCTGCCCGGATCTGGCAGGAGATCCTGTCGGGTATGAAAAAAACCGGTCCTACCTGACCGGCATCTCGCCGCATACTCCCGTTGAGCACAACTCCTAAAAAAGCCGGACGTCCAACAGTGTATGACAGGTACCAGACTGCGATGACACCCGCATCCGTTACGGCATTCTGCCCCGGCCACATTTCAGGATATTTTAAGAGAGTGGACGGGCACGATCCGGCAACAACGGGGAGCATCGGCGCCGGTATTGTGATAAGCGAGGGGGTGACGGCGACCGTGAGACCGGCAGAGCGATCTTCCGTTGTCGTACGGGTGCGGTCGCCCGAAGGAGTGCCCGTGGAAGTCTCCCGCTCGTCCCCTCCTCTCGCATCGGCGCTTGAGAAACTGGGTGTCACGGTCGCCGTTGAAACTTCATGTCGGCTCCCCATCAGCGCCGGCTTCGGGCTTTCGGCAGCGGCGCTGCTTGCCACGCTTACGGCCACAAACCGGCTTCTCGATCTCGGGCTGTCGGCCGATGAGATTGCCGAAGTGGCCCATGAGACCGAGGTGATCTTCAGAACCGGCCTTGGGGATGTCGCCGCGTGCCAGGGAGGCGGGCGCGTGGTGAGGACCGGCCCCGGTATCCACGGCACGATCCTCCGCTGTTTCGATCTTGATGCCCCGGTCTGTGCCGTCAGTTTCGGCCCGATCCATACCCCGGACGTGCTCGGCTCTCCCGCGCAGATGGCACGGGTGGCAGCGGCGTTCCCCAAACGCCAGCCTGAAACGTTCACGGACTTTTTTGCCTGCTGCCGGGAGTTTTCGGCAGGAAGCGGGCTTGAGACCCCGGCAGTGCAGAGGGTGCTTGCCGAATGCGACCGGCACCGTATCCCGGCGGCCATGACGATGCTTGGCGAAGGGGTCTTTGCCTATGGAGACCGGGCCTGCGATGTGCTCCGCCCGTTTGGCGAAGTGTACGAAATGGGTATGGCAGACGCCGGGGTCAGGATCATGGAGGCTGCCGCATGATCCCCAAAGATCACCCCAGGTACACATCGCTTGTCACCCGCGAACACCTTGCTGACTGCGCACGAAAAGGCATTGTCTCGTGGGAAGGCCTGACCTCTCATGGGCGTGGCGAGGCATTTGATTACCTGCTCGGGGAAAAAACGAGCGACGAGCGCCCGCCGGGCCGAACGGACTGCCGCCGCCCTGCTCCGCACCGCGAGCCGCCCGGTCATCTCGGTGAACGGCAACACCGCAGCGCTTGCCGCACGTGAGATCGCGCTCCTCCAGAAGGCATGCGGTGCAAAAGTCGAGGTCAACCTCTTCCACCGGACCCCGGAACGCGTGCAGCAGATCGAAGCCCTTCTCCGCGATGCGGGGGCCGACGTTTTTTCCGGCGAGGCCGAACGCCTGCTCCCGCTCTCGCACGACCGGGCCTTCTGCCGGCGCGAGGGGATGTATGCGGCAGATGTGGTGCTTGTCCCGCTCGAAGACGGGGACCGGTGCGAGGTGCTTGTCGGGATGGGGAAAAAGGTGATCGCGATCGATCTCAATCCCCTCTCCCGCACCGCAAAGAAGGCGACCCTGACCATCGTGGACGAAGTGACCCGGGCCCTCCCGGTGATCACCGATGCCTGCATGTCGCTTACCGATGAAGAGTGCCGCGGTCTTGTCGCGGCGCTGGACAATCCCTGCTTTCCTTAAGGAAGCACGGGATGATATGGCAGCGAGGCTTTCTCATGCTCTGGACTGAACGTTACCGCCCGGCGCGGCTTGAGGATATCAGGGGTCAGGACCGGGTCACAGAACTCCTTGTTTCCTGCGCTGCCTCCGGCACGATCCCGCACCTGATGCTCACCGGCCCGCACGGTACCGGCAAAAGCGCAGCGATACGGTGCTTCGCAGAGCGGCTCTATGGCGAGAACTGGGAGGCAAACACATCGATCTTCCAGACCGCCGACCTTTTCTCGCAGGGGAAAAAACTGCTGGAAGAGGACGAGCGGTATACCCACCTGTACCAGAAAAGCCAGAGCCTGATCGTGAACTTCAAGTACATCCTGAAATGGTATGCCTCGATGCGCCCGCTCGATGCGGACTTCAAACTCATGGTTTTTGAGGATGCGCATGCCCTCACCCGCGATGCCCAGCAGGGGTTACGCAGGATCATGGAACAGTACAGCGGCACCTGCCGGTTTGTCTTCTCCACCACAAACCAGAGCGCGATCATCCCGGCGATCAGCTCGCGCTGCCTCCCGCTCTTCTTTGCACCGGTAGCCCTGGATGTCATTATCGATCAGCTTGCGGCGATCCGGGAGCGGGAACAGCAGGGTGCAGCCTTCTCGTGTTCAAACGACGACCTCGAACTGATTGCCGAGGCCGCGCAGGGGGACATGCGCAGGGCGATCCTGATGCTGCAGGTTGCGTCTGAAGCCGGCTCGTGCAGCAATCTTGCCGAGTTGTCGCAGTCTGAGACCGGCACGGTCGCCGCCTCGGCTCTCACCCTGATAAAGTCCGGCGATTTAAAAGGGGGCATCCGCCAGCTTGAATCCCTGATGATCGATTACGGGCTCTCGGGCCGGGAAGTCCTCTCGGAGATCCGGACTATCGCCCACCGGGAGTACAACCACCCTCTGCTTGCACTTGCCCTCGCCGATGCAGATGCCCGACTCGGGCACGCGAACAGCGAGTATATCCAGATCGATGCCTTTGCAACCGGCGTAAAGGAGATATTCTCATGAGCACGGCAAAACAGGAGAAAATCCAGCAGCATTACGATGATATTGCCGACGTCTACGACACTCACTACGATTACCCGCGCGGGCGGTGCTACCATACGCACCTCAGCCGCCATGTGATGAAAGCCCTCCCCAAAGGTGGCGCACTCCTTGATATCGGGTGCGGCACCGGCCTCTTTGTCGAGAAATATCTCCATAATGGCGGGACCGCGGTGGGTATCGACCTGAGCAGGAACATGATCGGACGGGCACGGGGCCGCTGCGCGTGCTGCGATTTTATCGAGGGAACAGGGGAATCAATCCCGTTCCGTGACAACTCCTTTGATGCGGTCTCAAGCCTCCTTGTCTTCAGTTACCTGCGGGATCCCGAGGCCATGCTCAGTGAGGCATACCGGGTGCTGCGCCCGGGCGGTGCGATCTCGATCTGCACGCTCGGGAAAAAACTGCTCACCTCCGGTATCCCGGCCATCTACCACATAAGCGAGAAGATCCGGGTAAAGCATGTCGTGATGAAGGATTTCGGCGAGCATTACTATGACGAACATGAGATGTATGATCTCTTCAGTGAAGCAGGGTTCTGCGATGTCCGGGTCAGCTGGTGCTCGTTTGCGCATATCGACATGTTCGATCCGCTCTTCAACCTTGCACAAAGGGTGGAACCGTTTATCGAGCGCCGGATTCCCCAGCTCGCGTATAACATCTGTGTGGATGCACGGAAACCCGAATGATCAGGGAATTTTTGTGCAATCCGGGGGGAAGGAACCCCTCCCCAACCTTTATCAGTCGCACGGCAGAATTAGATAAGGAGTTTTAACACATGGGCAAGACAGGTACAACCCTCTGGTCACAGGTAAAAGGCGTCAAGGGCCAGATCCGGCTCGTTCCCAAAAAAGAAGGAGAACGCAAGAGCCCGGGACCCAACCAGAGATTCAAGTCAAGCATCAACTTAAAGAAGATCGATCAGGCCGCAGCTGAAGAGCAGCGCGGCGGCGGGTGGCCGGGGTGGCGCACGGCGCGGCGGCAGCCGTGGCGGAAGACGCAGCGGCGGCGACCGGTCCGGTCGGCTCGGGCCTGAACGAGTCTACCGCAAGCCCGCTCATCCGCAGGCGCATGCGCCGCGCGAAAGTCTCCATGCTTGGCGCGAAGGCAAAAGCAGCCAGGTAATCCTACGGCTGACTTGTGATCAGTGAATAATAAACGGGGCAGTCGTCCTGCCCCTCAAGGCAATTTTTTGACCCGTTTTCCGGAGCATCTGCTGCGAACCGTTTTCTCGTTTCGTCCGCTCCAATCATAATTATCATTTATCTCCAGCGACTATGGTGAGTATGGATCTTCCAACCGCAGTGAAAAGTTACCAGTTCGGCGAACGGGCAAAATCCGAACTGATTGTCGTCTCCCAGCTCTGTTCGGCGCTCACCGGCTTTTCTGATACCCAGAAGGGCGGCGGCAAAAAAATGCTTCTTCTCCTCATGGAACAGGTCAGGAGCGAAGTGCTCTTTGCCGCAAAGGGCACGGGTGAACGGGAGTTCGAGCGGGCGGCAGATTCCTTAAACGCGGCGATCTCACTTGTGGAGAGCGACCAGCCCGATCTGGCCGCAGAGAAACTTGCTGCGGCTATCAGCGCGTCTACCACCCCGGCGCAGGCAGCATGGCAGGTACTCTCGGATCATGGACTCCTCTGATTTTCTGGGATTTCTCTCGTACCGGTCATCGGTGCGGGAGTACGACGAAACGCCGCTTTCGGATGACGAGATGGGGTATATTCTATCCTGTGCGAGCACGGCACCGAGTGCCGGCAACCTTGAAGCATGGGATGTCGTCGTGGTGACCGACGATGACACCCGGATCGCGCTTGCGGAAGCGGCGTTCGGCCAGCAGCATGTTGAGGACGCGCCCGCCCTCTTTGTGGTTTGCGCCAATTATGTGCGTTCGATGTCGCAGTACGGCGAGAGGGGGATCCTCTATGCGGTCGAGGACGCGACCATTGCCTGCACGTACATGATGCTTGCCGCCCATGCCCGCGGTCTCCACTCCTGCTGGACCGGGGCGTTTGACGAGGACGCGGTGCGGGAAATTCTTGGTCTGCCCCCGCATATACGGCCGATTGCGATCCTTGTAACCGGGCACGGTCACCCGCCGGCACGGCTGGCGGAGCGCATGGATATCGGGGAACACGTCCACCGCGACGAGTGGTAAAACGGCGGGAATCAAACAGGGAGATAAAAAATGCCTGACTATCTGGTGACACTGGAATCTGCGTGGTATATCAAGGAAGCAAAGTCGCTTGACGATGCCATCGGGATCGCAATCAGCGAAGCGGGGAAACGGCTCAACCCGTCTGCAAAGTTCGTGGAAGTTGAGGCGGGCATGCTTGCCTGCCCGTTCTGCGACCAGCCGCTCTCAAGCGCGATTGTCGTAGCTGACACCGCGCTTGTCGGTCTCGTGCTTGAGATGAAAGTTTTCAGGGCTGAATCCAAGGAGCATGCCGCACGGATTGCAAAGTCGGTGATCGGTAAAGCCCTCCGCGAGATCCCCCTAAAACAGCTGGACGTGCAGGAACTATGATCCATATCGTCGGGCATACGGCAGTCGATCATATCTCCCGCGTGCACCATCTCCCGGAAGAAAACCACTCGACCCATATCACGGACCGGCAGGTTTTTTTCGGCGGGGGGGCGGCGAACATCGCGGCAGGGATTGCCGTGCTCGGCGAAGCAGTTACGCTCCATTCCTGTGTCGGCGACGACTTTGCCGGCAGTGAGTACGAGAACTGGATGGACAAACTGGGTATCCACCGGCAGTTCTTTGTGGTGCCAAAAACCCACACGCCGACCGCGTTCATGTTTACGGACGATGCCGGCAGCCAGATGACGTTCTTTGAATGGGGCGCCTCGAAAGCGTTTGCGACGGCGGAGGCCCCGGCGCTGCCCCTCGTCCACATGGCGACCGCCGATCCCGAGTTCAACTGCCGGGTGGCGGAAAAGAGCGAGTTTGTCTCCTTTGACCCGGGGCAGGATGTGTTCTGGTACACAAAAGAGCAGCTCGAATCCATTATTTCCAACACCGACATCCTGTTCGCGAACCAGCACGAAGTGCAGCAGATGTGCACGACGCTCGGGGTGACACGGGAGGCGCTGACAAAAGAGGTCACCATGGCAATCTTTACCATGAGCGGCGACGGGAGCACGCTGTATATGGGTGGAGCGGAGCATTTCATCCCGGCAGTACCGGTACGCTCGCTGACCCCACCGGCGCCGGCGATTCATACCGGTCCGGGTTCCTCTCCGCGTACGTCCGGGGCTACACGCCCCTTACCTGCTGCCGGGTCGGGACAGTCACGGCGTCCTATGTCGTGGAACACGTTGGCTGCCAGACACACCTGCCCACATGGGCGCAGATGCTCGAACGGTACCGTGCACACTTCGGCACGATTGAAGCGCTCCCAACGAGGGGGTAATACGGTGAGCCGGGTATCACCTGTGTATGGGGGCGGGGAGTCGATTCCAGCCATCCGGAAAGCGATCGATCCGGGGCAGGATGTCCGGTACCTGGAAATACGGGCGGGTGCTAAACGGTCTGAACTGATCCCCGGGGGCTTTGCCTGATGGCGACCGGAAGCGATGTCAACTCGGGCAGCTCACGAAATACCTCTTTACGGCGCCATCGTGGCCGGTTTCGCTCCTGATCCTCGTTATCCTTGGCCTCGTCATCGATGGCGCAAGCGCCCGCGCCTGGGTCTACCTCCCGTTCTCGGGAACGCTTGCCTTTACTCTCCCGGCAATTGCCGCATTTCTCCTGACAAAACCGATCATCGAGTACTCCGGCAAGACGATGACCTGGAACCGGTCGGCGCTCCTTGCGCTCGCGAGCACGGTCTTTGCCGTTATCATCACCTTCGCCTCGCTCGCCGGTGGTATCCGGTACCTCCCGCTCTTTTACGGGGTCTCCCTCGGCTTTGTCTTCGGCCTGCGCCTCTTTGTGCTCGTCGCGATCTCGGATTACCGCTTACCCCGGATGATCCTGCCGGCCGTTACCCAGAGCGGCGTGGGCGTCCTTGTGGGATGTTTCCTCTTCTCGCCGGAATGGGGGCTCTTCGCTCTCGTCCTCCATATTGTCTTCGGCCTTGGCTTTGCGATCCTCATCTGGCTGATCGAGCGGCCGCTCTACCGGGCGTTCCATATACGGGGGCTCGCGTTTGTCAATGCGTTTATCGCGCACATGACCGACGGGTCCTCGAAGGGCATGGAGAACTTCTTCCGCGAGATCGGCGAGGAGATCTTCGTCCCGCAGGTCTGCCTCTTCTTCCGCCGGACCTCTAAAAAACCCGTGCTCTTTACGGTCCCGAACCTCCACCCCGGCCCGATGGGCGAGATCGGGGGCGGCAACCTGCCCCGGGTCATCCATGACCGGATGGAGGAGGAGACGCTCGTCGCCCACGGGTGCGCCACGCACGACTTCAACCTTGTCTCCGAGAGCGAGATCGAAAAAGTGATCGATGCGATCGAGCGCACGAAAAAGGATCGCACGTATACCCCGGGTGCGACCCGTTCCGCCCGGCTCTCGTGCGGCTCCGTGCAGGTGCTGTACCAGCGCTTTGGCGAGGCGATGCTGATCGTGACGACCCGGTCGCCGCAGAAGACCGAGGACCTCGATTTCTCGATCGGCATGAGCATCATGGCCGAAGGGCACCGCTGGTTCCCCCACGTCGCGTTTGTCGACGGCCACAACTGCATGACCGATCTCTCCTCCCCGGTCCTCCAGGCAACCCAGACTGCCCTTGAGTACCAGCACGGTGCGATGCAGGCGATGGAATCCTGCCGCACGGCAGACCTCAAAGAGTTCTCCATCGGCTATGCCTGCCAGCACCTGCCCTACTCCCGGGAGGAGGGATTTGGCGATCTCGGCGTGCAGGTGATGGTCGTGGAGACTGCCGGCCAGAAGACCGCCTACGTGCTGTTCGATGGCAACAACATGGCGACCGGTGTCCGCGACATCCTGCTTGAGAAGATCCTCACGCTTGTCGATGCGGCAGAAGTGATGACGACCGACTCCCATGTGGTCAACACGATCACCGGGAAGAACCCGGTGGGCCTGGCAATCCCGGTCGAAACGTTCCTTCCCGCGGTCCTGCATACCGTGCAGGCCGCCATCGATGACCTCGGACCGGCCGAGTGTGCGGCAACCACGGCGCAGTGCGAGCACGTGGTGGTCTTTGGCTCCAACCGGATCTCCCAGCTTGCGAGCACCGTGAACGCGATGCTCGTCTTTGTGGCGCCGCTCTCGCTTGCGATGCTGCTGCTGGCGTTTTTGTTATCGCTTCTGGCGTACCTGCTGATGGTGTGATATCCTTTTTTGTACAGGTTATAGCTGTTTCAGAAGAGCGTGCTCTTGGGGGCTTCGCCCCCGCCGCACGGGCATCCCCCGGTGGCGATAGTGGGACAGATGGTTGAATGGGATTTGCGGTGGAACGATCTTTCCCGGAAATGTATTCTCTTGATCCGCCGCGGGGGGTATGGGGGCATCAGCCCCCATCAGTCTTTTAGGGTGTGGGATATGGAAATAACATGCAATTCTAGAAGAACTGCCAAAATTAAGTTTATAGCGTGGAAAAGACATATAATAATAATGTAAAAATAGTCACTTTTACGATAAAAACATAACATTTATCATTACAAATTTACATTTGTTCTTTATATGGACTTTATTGATCAAATCAAAACACATGCAAAGACTATCCTATCGCTCAAAGACAAAATCCAAACCGAAGAAGGAACAAAAAATGCGCTGATTATGCCGTTCATCCAAATTTTAGGTTACAATATCTATGACCCTAGTGAAGTTAATCCTGAATTTATTGCGGATGTCGGGACAAAAAAGGGTGAAAAGGTCGATTATGCGATTATAAAAGACGGAAAACCCTGCATTTTGATTGAATGTAAATCAATTAATTCAGATTTGAGTAAAGAACAGGCATCACAATTATACAGGTATTTTTCTGTAACTCCCGCAAGAATAGGTATTCTTACAAATGGGATAATTTATCAATTTTTTAATGATTCGATAAAGAAAATACAATGGATATAAAACCATTTTTGGAAATTAATTTGTTAGATATCAAAGAACCCTTGGTTGAACAACTTAAAAATTATACAAAACAGGGTCTTAATCTTGATGAAGTTCATGATAATGCGACTCAACTGAAATACACCAAAGAAATTATTAAAATCGCCAACAAAGAATTATTTCAACCTTCAGATGATTTTGTAAAATTTTTTGCTCAACAGGTTTATCCAAAAAAATTAACACAAAAGGCTCTTGAAAATTTCTCACTAATAACCAAAGAATCACTCGATCAATTCTTATCTGACAAAATTAATGAGCGACTTAAATCCGCTATGAAACCGGAAACACCCAAAGCCACGGAGGCACAATCAACAGAAAGTAAAAAATCCTCAGCAATTGAATCAACTGATGAGATAGTACAACAGAGGATGAATGGGAAGGCTATTATTTTATTAAAGCGATTTTGCATGGTGTAGTTGACCCATCACAAATTGTTATGCGCGATGCGAAGTCATATTGCGCGATACTATTTGAGAATAATAATCGGAAACCAATTTGTCGGTTCTATTTTTGATGGTAAACAAAAATATTTGGGCGTTTTTAATAGCAAAGACCAGGCAAGAAAACAAAATTCCAATTGCTAATATAGAGGACTTGTTTAAATATGGAGAACAATTAAAGGCTACTATTACACTGTATCAGGCTTCCGCACCGCATACAATTCAAGCACCCCAATAAGATCGATTTTATTTATTTTTGTTTTTTAACAGTTAACAGGGTAACATTTACAAAAAAATCTGGCTCACTATATGTGTTATTCCGGAAAAAAATATCAATCGCATGAGAATTTCAAAAAAAGATCGGATCGATTTCTGAAATTTCCGGAAAAAAATGGCACAGTTGCTGAGAATTTAAAAAAAGTACGGATCGATTCTGAAAATTCCGGAAAAAGACCGGCATCGTCCGGAGCCCGTTTTGGCGAACCCACAAATAATCATCAGAATCTCCGTCGGTGGCTTCGCAAACCCTGCGCCCGTGCAGGAAAAAGTCCGGCTCATGAGTTGGAATTTCGAAAAAAAGAAGCGGATCAACCTGCTGAAATTCCGGAAAAAGCTTCCGGATCTGTTCCTGAGAATTTCCAAAAAAAACGGATCGATTTTCTGAGAATTTCCGGAAAAAGTCCGGCCCATCGGGTACCCCGATCCCCCAAAAAATATTCCCCGCATACATAATCCCGCACGATTAATCATCGCTTTTCCCAATCCGGGTCGTTCTACCGCAAGATATAAAGGAACGGGATGCATAATCACGAATCAAGGACAGGAGGAACAAGACACCGGAGAAACAGTGACCGTGTAAAGGCAGTTTGTACCGCAGGCGAACTTGGGTAGGAAAAGGTGATCAAAGTTCATCAATCCGCACGCATACCTGCCCGCTGGATCGGTGTTGACCTCAACACGACCGGACACGCGGCAGTCGCCGCTGACCCTGGCAGCGGGAAGATCCTGAAACTGGGTAAAAACACACACTATGTCCGCAGCAACTCCACCAAAAACTGCACGAAACTCTACAGGGAAGGAAAACTCTGGAAACTAAAAAAAGACAAGAGCCATGAGCGCAAGGCGTTCAAGGCAGCCATAAACCGAATCTCCCGGCAGATCGTATCCTTCGCGGAATCGCTCGGCTCGGGCATCAAGTTTGAAAAGCTCTTCTCCAGCCGTTACTCGCACTCCCATGATGCTGCGGGTTTTATCGAGTTCTCATTCGGAAACGGATCGTTCTTCTCGCTCCAGCGGCTGGTGGAAAAAATGGCATCAAGGCGGGGCATCCCCGTCATCTACGTCAACCCGGCCTATACCTCGAAAAGGTGCAGCCGGTGCGGGTGCATGGGGCGGCGGAGCAGGAAGCATTTCGAGTGCCCGCACTGCGGGTTTGTCGCGCACGCTGACGTGAATGCCGCGTTCAACATTGCTCTTGCATCCCGCCGGTCTGCGGTCCTGAATTTCCAGCAGGAAGAGCAGGAAGAACGGGTCCGTCTCTCAAAGAAGGAGGTGCGCCGGCGCGCACGCGAAGAACTGTTTACCCCGCATCCCGGTGTCCCGGGAATTGCAGCACAGGCCCCGTGCGGGAACCTGCTTGCGGTGCTGGAATAGTGAGGTCAGCACTTTTTTTTAATCTGTGGGAAAACCCGGGGGTATCCGGGAATTTACCGGAAATGGAGAAAGCATTTCCCGTTTTCGATTGAAAATATCTCCCTATGACAGAACATAAGGGACTGCTCTACAGTTTCGCATTATTCAAGCAGCGGTACACCCGGGGAACTTCCTGGACCCAGATCCTCCTGAATTTTGGTATCATCACGGCAAACGCCAAACTCTTCGAGGACTTCTTTTATTACCATCTTGGCCTGACCCTGCCCATGGTCATCGCCCTCGCGGTTCCCTGTTACATCCTCATCTGCTACATCATCGGGCACTACGATGAAAAGATCGGGTTCTGGCAGATGGAAAACAACCTGAGCTACCGTTTCACCCCGTATTCTGAGGAGATGCTCAACAATATCCGGGAGATCAAAAAGAAACTGGACAAGGAGCAATAAGCACTATCTTATCCAACATCATTACTTCATTGATTTCAGGTTGGATCATATAACTGCCAAAAATCGGTAATGATCACGAGAAAAATCGGATCACCCCCGCACTATCCCGCAAAATCTCTCATACAACCGTCGTGAGGCACGCGATGCAGCCGACAGAAGAAAACCTCAACAAGATATCCACGCTCCAGAGAAACGAGATCACCGAGCACCATATCTACCTCAGGATTGCACAGGTTACCCATGATCCCCATAATCGTGACGTCCTCTCCCGGATCGCAGCCGAGGAACTGACTCACTATACTATCTGGAAACAGTACACGGCAAAAGAGATCGGGCCCAGTATGCTGCGGGTCTGGTTCTACTATCTTATCGCCCGTCTGCTCGGGATGACCTTTGCCATAAAACTGATGGAAGGCGTGGAACAGGGTGCGCAGGCCGGTGATGCGGCACTCCTCTGCGGCTATCCCTGAGATGCCTGGCCATGCTTGCAAACGAAGCGAATCACGAGCGGGAACTTATCGCCCTGATCGATGAGGAACGGCTGAAGTATGTCGGTTCCGTGGTGCTCGGCCTCAACGATGCGCTCGTGGAGTTCACCGGCACCCTTGCCGGCCTGACCTTTGCCATCCAGAACTCCCAGATCATCGCAGTCGCCGGCCTGATCACCGGTGTTGCTGCATCGCTCTCGATGGCTGCCTCCGAGTACCTCTCGCAGCGCTCCGAGGGGGCGACCAGTACAGACCCGAAGAAGGCTGCCGTATACACGGGTATAACCTATATCGTGACCGTTGCCCTGCTCATCCTGCCGTTCCTTATCCTGCAAAGCCCGTACATCGCGCTCGTTTTCACCCTTATCGGCGCAGTTCTCGTCATCTTTGTCTTCACGTTCTATATCTCCGTTGCAAAGGATCTGCCCTTCTGGAAGAGGTTTGCCGAGATGGCGGCGATCAGTCTTGGTATCGCAGCGATATCGTTTGTGATCGGGCTGTTGATCCGCGTGCTGCTGAACGTAACCGTCTGAAAAATCCCATACCCGTTTCTCCTTTTTTCTCACTTCCGCCGGCACATTTTTTTCGTAAACCATCCTCTCTTCAGGTATGAGCCTGGCGTAACGGGACGTGTTTTTTTGGGAATCCGGAATGAAAAAGAGATGCACTTTTTACCGATCACGACATTTATGAGAACATACCGGCGTATGCCTGCGGTATTCCCATGAACCTCCCCGCTCGTCCCAGAATTGCGCTCACCATCCGGGTGAAGATCCTCGTTCTCTTCCTCGTGCTCTCCCTTGCCGCCCTTGCCATAACCGGTTATTTTGCGTTTTCTGCGATCACCAATGTGGGGTCCTATGCGCAGGAGAGCAGCCAGGCGCTGGGTGCGGGCGTGGTCAATGACAGTTCTGCTGCCCTGCTCTCCCTTGGCGAGCAGTACCTTGTCCGTATCGCCTCCGACCAGGCAAATATCACGGATGTACTTTTTGAGGACACCGATACCGAGATGGACATCCTTTCAGCGCAGACTGCAGAGCTCCAGCGCAATCCCCCGGTTATCTCTTCCACACCTGTCTATACGGCGAACAATCCCCCGTCTCATCCCCAGGTCCGGGGCATTGCTCTATTTTGCGCCAGGATCCACGGCGACACCGGACTCAGAAGAGGCACGCACCCTTGCCGGCCTTGCTGATGGTCTTAAGGCGGTGTACACGTCGGACAGCGATATGACAAGCATCTATATTGCCACCGATTCCGGGATGTTTCTGATCTACCCGGGAAATGGAACCCTTCCCAGAACTTACGATCCACGGACACGTTACTGGTACATGCAGGCAGTCAGCGCAGGAGGTCAGGTCTGGTCGGATGTAGCCGTATATTGATGCGGACAATAACGGCCCGGTTATGACCTGCTCACAGGCTGTGACAAGCCCCGGCTACGGTCACTGGGTGATCGGGTCTGACGTTTCGACAAAGACCATCAACGAGGATTTTATCGGCCAGACGCTCGGCGGGAATGGGTATGCGGTACTCATTAACCAGAACGGGGATGTCATCAGCCGTCCCGGGTTCTCTGCCGGGAACGTGCGGTGGAACGAACCAATCGGCCGGGAGAATGCATTCGCGGGCAATGACCCGGGTCTCATGGCAGTCGCTGCAAATATGACTGCCGGGAAGACCGGCATAGAAACAGTCTGGTTTAACGGGACTGAGACGTACGTTGCCTATGCGCCGGTCAGGTCGATGAACTGGAGCCTTGGGATATCCCTGCCGGTCAGCCAGATCACCGGGCCGGTTGAAAAGTTCACGGGCAAAATCGCGGATGCGACACAGGATACCGGGACACACATCACCGATCAGACCGACCGGTTAAAAACGGTATTTGCATTCCTTTTCTTTGTGATCCTGCTCGTTCGTACTCATGGTGGCGGTCATTCTCAGCCGCGTGATCACCCGGCCCGTTGCGACTCTCAAGGAAGGGGCGGCAGCCATCGGTGACGGCAACCTCGATTTCCGGGTGACGATACAGTCGGGAGATGAGTTCGAGGATCTGGCCCGTTCGTTTAATACGATGGCAGAGGCGCTCAAAGAGAATATCGCGAATCTCAAAAAGACGACCGCAGAAAAAGAGCGGTACGCAAAGGAAATGGAGATCGCGCGGAGCATCCAGACCAGTTTCCTGCCCGAAACGATGCCGGAGATTCCCGGTTTTGATATATCGGCAGTGATGATCCCGGCAATGGAGGTCGGCGGGGACTTTTATGATGTTGTCCCGGTCAGTGACGGCCGGTGGGCCTTTGTGATCGCCGATGTATCCGGTAAGGGGGTAAGTGCGGCGCTCTTCATGGCGATGTCGCGGACGCTGATACGGGCGGGTCTTGAGGGCGCGACGGATACATCCGGTGCGCTCTGTACGGCAAACCACCTGATCGCCCGGAGTGCTCCGTCCAGCATGTTTGTCACCGTGTTTTCTGCCATCCTTGACCCCGGGAAGCTGACTCTTGCCTGTACAAATGCCGGCCACAACCCGCCCCTCGTCGTGCGGGGGGACAGCGGCGAGGCGGTATTTTTGCAGGAGCACGGGGTCGCGATGGGTGTTCTCCCGGACATGGACGGTACCCCTGAGGTACGTGCAGCTGAAACCCGGGGACCTGGTCATCATGTATACCGACGGGGTAACGGAAGCTTTCGATGCCGGGTATACCGCATTCGGGGAAGACCGGCTGGTTCGCGTCGCACAGGAATGCCGTACCCTCCCCGCCGGTGTGATCCGGGATCGGATCATCGCGGCAATCCGGGAATTTACCGGCACCGCACCCCAGTCTGATGACATTACGCTCGTGGTTATCCGGGTGCTGCCACAGACCTGATCCGGTGTTTTCCCTCTTCGGGGTCGGGTTTTGTACCCGGCCTTACTTTGTGCGAGAGAGATCGACTGATGAAAGAGCCGATGGTAAAATCCGTGAAATCGGGTATTCAGCGCTCTAAAAAAAGTGTAATTTTTCCTGAACAACTCTGCCTGATCGGCAGGAGAGAATTTCCCGGTTAACCTGACCGGGGATCGCGCGATGCGTCCGGGTTATTCTTCCGGTGCTGGAGGATTCGTCCTCTTCTTCAGTGGCCGGGGTCGTCCAGACCTTCCAGCAGAACCCGATGACAGATCCTCCGACAAAAATAACCAGCAGGATAGCGCTGAGGATATTCTCTGCAACATCCATGCCGATCGGGATCTGCATGCCCATCAGCTGGTTAAACATGCCAATGAACAGTGCCGCGACGAGGAACAGGATGAATCCTACGATAAGACCCAGAAATACTGCCGCTGCAATCCGCAAAAGGCTGGGCGTGGTGGTTTTTTCATTCATAAAATGCATGGTAAATCTGCCGATATAAATCCTTGTAAAACCCCGCAAATTGACGGGAATCATATCAACCCGGGGTGGCCGGTACAAAAAGGGTCATGTTTATATTACGGTATGTTTAAAATCCTTAACAAAGGGACGCCATGAAAAAAAATATCTTTTATCTGACGATCGGGTTTGTCGCGCTTGCCCTTCTTGCGGTCTTCTGGTATTCGGTTGAATCCTTTACCCCGTTTCTCTTTATGATCGCATTTGTGATCGGCATTGTGCTTCTTTACCTGGCATACCGCAGGGTAGATGATTTTATCGAGGATGAACGGAGTGCACGGATCACCGAGAAGGCGTCCATGCGGACATTCCAGGTATTCTGGGTGTGCTTCTGTGCATTTTCGATTATGGCTGTCATGAACCTGCTCTATCTGCCCCGATTATCCCGTGAATTCTGGCTGGATCGCCGATCCCAGCCCGTACCTCTGGAGATAATGTCGCCGAAAATGATTGGCTATATTCAACTGGGACTTCTCTGCCTGATGATCTTCCTGTATGTCGGGTTCAGGTTTTACTATGCCAGAAAGTTCGGGGACTGGGAGACCGATGAAGAATAAGATCAAGGTATACCGGGCGATGCACGATCTTACGCAGGAGGATCTTGCACAGGCGATCGGTGTTACCCGGAGACGATCCTTGCCATTGAGAAAGGAAAGTATGTCCCTTCACTGGATCTGGCGTTCCGGATTTCACGTCACTTCAAGGTAAACATCGAAGAAATATTCACCTATGAAGATGAAGTGCGGACCG
>CAWBMY010000025.1:0-39169 GCA_963790005.1 uncultured Methanoregulaceae archaeon | reverse complement strand
GATCCCCGCCATCATGCTTGATAGATACGGTCTGGTTCGGACTGATATGAGCATGCTGACTGACGGGATTTTCTGGGGCTGGGGCTGGGACAGGACAGTGACGGCAATAATCGATCCGGCAAGGACAACGATCGAGATCAACAGTACCGTTCCGATGATCTCGGAGACTGCATCATCCTGTTTTCTGCCGGATTTTTTGATGTCACCCCACGCTCTGCACATTGGCCGAAAGGTTTGCAACCTTCACCTGAAGCGTAATATGTGGCTGATTATCGTTTGTCCAGCTGTCCCATTAAATCTGATATAACTACCGCTGGTTGTATTCTTAACGGTATAATAGGTCTTCGGGATGCCACCCGTCTCCGTTTGCCGCTGAGTTCAGGTAGGCCCCCCACATGGTAGCTGCATTGGGATCTGGTGTCGTGATATTGATGCTTGTGTTCCATGTATTGGGACTGATTGGTGCCAGTACGGCAGATTGCCGGAATCGGGTTTCAGGAATGTAGATACCTGTGCAGGGCTGTTGCCACCGATCGCACCGGTGTCTGCAGGATCGTTTGCGAGCGCGACAATGTTCACGGAAATGTTTCCATTCCCGTTGTTGTGGAATGTTATATCAGGAGGAAGTTGTACGTGATCCCGTCGCTCTGGAAGAGAAACACCCCCCCCATCTGGTAATAGTAAGTCTGGGGGATCCAGTAGTTGTTGATGGCACGATACTCAAGTGCACCGAGCGGGACAGAATATGCGTAGTTCTGACTGGTGTCTGGTAGGCATACTGGGGGTTACTGTTGCGGAAGTCAGTTGGCTGCCCAGGTCATATTTTGAAAATGTAAGTGTCGCTAGAGTATGTGATGGATGATTGTATCCCGTATGCAGCATCCATCAGGTTGACCGAATAGAGTGTTCGCTGGGGTTAATATTGGAGTATACCACTGCCCGGTTCAGGGTTGTAACACCATTTTTCACCACGGTAACCGTAATATCGGACCCATTACAATTACTCAGAATGGTCGTACATTCATTTCGGAATTGATAATTCAGGCAATCGGAAATATCCGGGGTAACATTGACGGTAGCGTTCCAGCCACTCCCCATGATCAGGATACTCCCCGGAGCGGTGTTGCCCAGCATGCATTTGTCGTTGAGATGTTTATCAGCAGGCGCGAGGGGGGATTAGGATATGACGTTGTAAAGGGGTCGTGGTAATCGTAGCGCTGTTACCTGACGTCATCGAGTTCGTATTGCTGATATGGAGTGGATGACATGGTGAAACTTTCCGGTGTCGCCGTCCGCTGGTTGATCGCCAGTGTCCCGCCCGACCCGACAGGTTGCAGGATCGGAATAATGATGTTGCTTCCCTGCGTAGTCTGGCCTGCAGTGCCCAGCGGGAAACTGGTGCTCATGGCGGACTTTGTCTGCTGGTTTGCCCAGAGCGAATCGACACTGATCTTGTACGCGATGAACTGGTCTTTTATATCGTTCATATGGGTGATCTCGTTCTCGCGGCCCTGCGCCGGGACGCCGTAGACCAGGTACAGGGAGAATGCTGCCGTAATGATCCCGAGGATAAGCACAAACCCGATCACTTCAGAAAGTGCACGTTCCCTTTTGTGCCCCGCAGTATCGCGTCTCATATTCAGATCATACATTTATGGCTTGGTTTATAAAGTTGTTAGTATCGATAATGCCGTTTGCGTCTATGGCTGATGACCACTATTTTCACCTTGTCAAAATTTTCAAATCAGCCGCAAACGCAGCAGAACCCTTTATTAGTAAAAGTTTTATATGAGATATAATAGACATGAAGGCCGAATCGACACCGTTTGATCAACAACTTTTTCTTGTCTTCATCGTGACGTTTGCATCGATGACGGCCTTCGAATTAGTCGTGCAGTTCCTCTTTCCATTCCCTCCCGACTGGCGCCTGAACCTGATCACCATCCTCTTTGTGAGCGGGCTTGCCGTAATAATTGCCTACTATCCCCTCAACTCCTACTTTATCAAGAATGTCGAAGTACTCACGGAGATAGAGAGACGCCGATCAATGGAAACTGGATTACGGGAGAGCGAAGAGAAATACCGCGAACTTGCCAACAACTCACCGAGTATGATCTCACTTAATCGACCCGGGCGGGCAATGACGTTCAGAACCAGGCTGCCGCCGCACAGTTTGGGATATCCCCGGATGAACTTACCGGAAGCACCTCGGGATATTTTTCCTCCCCCGCTTGCAGAACATCATTTAAAAGGGATCCGTTCAATCCTGTGCCAGGGAGCAACTCTGATTTATGAGATCAAGGAAACATTCCCTACGGGTGAGCGATGGATTTATGCCCGCATGACACCGTGTAAAAATGCGGAGGGAACGGTTATCGGGGTTCTTGGAATATCCAATGACATCACCGAGCGCAAGAACGCGGAAGATGCATTACGAATGGCAATAAAAGCCAACCTGCTTTCCAGTATCACGAGGCATGATATCAACAACATGCTGATGGCGCAGATGACCTATCTTGAATTATTGAAGGAATGTCCCTCTAATCCCCCTTACAGCGAATACTTCCATACGGTTACATCTCTTTCGGAGCAAATCGCATCCACACTCCAGTTCGCGAAAGAATACGAATCTATCGGTGTCGACGCTCCGGCTGGCAGGACTGCCGCACGCTCGTTGACAAAGCAGCAAAAGAAGTTCCACTCGGGCAGGTCACGGTGAAAAACGATATCCCTGCCGGTTCAGAAGTGTTCGCAGACCCGCTGATTGGCAAGGTCTTTTACAACCTGATGGATAATGCAGCGCGTTATAGCGGTAAGATCACCACCCTCCGTTCTTTGGGGAGGAACGTGAAGGGAATCAGATCATTGTTTGTGAGAACGATGGCAATGGTATCCCGGCAGAGGAGAAGGAGAAGATCTTCGAACGAAGGTTCGGCAAGAACACCGGGTTTGGCTCAGCCCTTTCCCGGGAAATTCTTGATATCACAGGCATCATCATACGTGAGACCGGTGAACCGGGCAAAGGGGTACGGTTTGAGATAACGGTGCCGAAGAGGAATTACCGGGTTGTTCACCCATAACCCGAAAAAATCGATCGGGAAGAGTATGAATGGGGGGCAATGCCCGGCCATTCACACCCCGATCCCCTAATAATCTCCCACCACCTGTTAAGATGCCCCCGGGCAGTACCAGCCCCGCTTAAACGTACAGGTTCGGCATTACCCCGTATCTTTAATTCTTAAAAAAACGGTGTTTTGGTCTTCTTACACGAAGAGGACCGAACGTCGATGAAATCCTTATGGTCACGTTGCTGGTTCCCCAGTCAATGTACGGGTTGTCAGATCCCGAACCTGAACGACAAGCAAATGATAAGATCCCGTTCCTGAAATTTCCTGGATTTCCAGAAAAGATCCCGGATCAATCCACGATCCGGCATTTTCGGGAACGACGTATCAGAAGCGGGAAACCTGTCCTGATCTGGTGAAAACTTCGAGCGTCAGGAAAAATCTCCGGGGACTGAAAAGATCAAAAAGATACGATCCTGGATACTCCACTTCAACAGGACCCGGAGAAGATCTCTGGAACATCCTTGGTAAGTGCTCATCTTACTACCGTGAGAGATCTCATGACCCTCCGTCATTCAAGGGATGTATGAATCGAGATATTCTGGCTGCTTTGTTCAAGGAGAAACCTCTTGAGAATGTCTTTCCATTGATCTCTGGTCAAACGAAGAGGAAGACGATGTGGGGTAAATTCATACTGGCACTTTGAACAGCGTCTTTTCTTGTTGCCTAGCAGATATAACTTTTTTGACCTTCATTCCGGGCATTGTATTTTGACCATTTTTCCTCTCGTAATCTGGATACTGGTTCGGTAGTTAAAATGGTACTATACCCTACGCCTTTTTGTCCATGCAGGCATTCAGGACGTCCTCGATAAAATGGAGCGTGCCGCTGGTACCCGCAAGCGGGGGCTGGGCGAGCCTGACCTGTCCCCGGAGCGGGGGAATAATCCCGATGAAGGTGCGGTCTCCGCTCACCGACCGTTCGAATGACGATCCTATCACAAGGTCCGGCGAGACCTCCGCGATCTTCCGGGCGACCTGCTCAAGTCCCGTCAGTTTCTCCACCGGGTACTGCGTGGCGGGAAGTGTGGGAGGGTCGTTCCGCGTCCCGACGGCAAGGATCTCTGCATCGAGATACCGTATGAGCGTATCTGCGGCAAAGAGTGCATACGCAGTACCGGCAAAGACCGCGACTCGGGGGGGATCGTAGCGGCGGAGATACTTGTCGCAGGCATGGATCACCCGTTCTTCCTGCACGTCAAGCTCCGTAAGGACCGGATGTGCATCCGCACTTTCATACGCCGTGGAAAGGTTCTCAAATGTCGCACGGAGCGCCGTGATTCCAAGCGTTCCGCCAAGGTACGTTCCTACCCCGGATGCAAAATCGTCATTTGTTCCAACAGTCAGCGGCGCTGCATGCCCCGCCATCTCGTACCAGTCCCGGCAGAACACCGTTCCCACGGGGACACCCGAGAGATGCAGCAGCCGGGAAATTTCCCGGATATTTCCCTCGTAAAACGGGTCCGAGAGGGAGACACCGTCGATATTGACACCCCGTCGTTCAGGGTCGACCCCCGGGGCAAGCGCGGCAAGCGCAGCCCGGTACCCGGTCTCCAGTTCCCCGGCAAACCCGGGACTGTCGACAAGGATGACATCGGTCCCGTCAAGCATCGCTTTTATGTCCTCGCCGAGCAGTGACGGGACACACGTCGTTATGACAGCGATCCGACCCCCCCGGCCCGAAAGATCGCCGATCACCTCACGAAGCCGGTCCCCGGACCCGAAGACCACCTCGTTTTCAAGGATGAATGTCCCGTGCAGGGGAGCGTGAAGCAGGGTAGCCGGATAATAATAGCACCCGCTCGAACCGTGGATGACAACGGAAATACCCTCGAAACCTGCAAGACATGCAGCCGCGCCGGTCATCGCACAGGGCCAGAGGGGGGTCTCGCATTCAGGCATGGAGCGCCCTCCTCCACCGGTGCAGGAGCCGGTGTACACCGTTGATACCGATCGGCGGCGTCACAGGTACCGGCACCGGGCGGCCGTATGACGTAACCTCAAGATTAAGTGCCTGTGCGATATCCTGTGCAACACGGTTCCCTTCAGGATCCGGGGGGAGAGGGGTAAAAGAGACCCCGGCACCTTCAAGATCCGCAAAATCTTCAAGCGTCTCTTGCCGGAGCGCACGTTCCTCTTCTACAGCACGCCGGGCAATCGATACCGCAGGCACCGGCCACGGATTCGATGAATCCGACGTTACCGGAGATCCCGACCGGGTATGCGGGGATGTACGGCGTCCCGAAGCGCCCCTGTAAGAATTCCCCCACGGGTATGAGGGATGGATCGCGGAGCACGTTGAGCCGGGCTGCCCCAAGGGACGCGATACGGTCTGTGGCAAGATCACGCACGAACCGCATGTTCACGGACAGGCCTAGCAGGGCGAGCAGCCGGGAGACCTCGGAGAAGTTTTCGTCAACCTCGTATTCGAGATTTTTCTCGCCGATAATATTCACCCGGCCGTTTTCCGCGACGGGTCCTGCCATACTGGCAAGGGCGATAAGTGCGTTATTGACGCCGGTCTGGAACGATCCGCCAAGGAAGCCGGCGGTCGGCACGACTATGACCGGTACCCCTGCCTTCGTGCCGCAGACCGACCCGACGTCGTCGCCGATCGTGTCCACGATGCAGGTCGAGAGCACAAAGATCGCCGCAGGATCGCGTGCGATCACCGTATCAAGCGTCCGGTCGAGGACCCCTTCGCCACCGAATATCACATCGGTTTCAGAAAGCCCGGTCGATACGAGCGGGGGAAGGGAGACCCGGTCGTTGTCGAGGCTTGTCGCATGCAGGAGGGAAAAGTTGTGATGCGTACACCCCTGCGGGCCGTGCACGACCGTTATCGCGTCGCAGACATGGGTGGTTACCGAAAGCGCCCCCGTGAGGGTGCAGCCGGGCAGACCTACATGAATTCGATGGCAAGAGCCTCAAGGTCATCGATCTCAAGCGGGGAGGGGATGGTCAACCGGGTATTCTCCATGACCCGGGTGGCAAGATCACGGTATACCTGTGCTTGGGCAGAGGCAGGTTCGTATTCGATCACCGTTTTGCGGTTCAGTTCGGCCAGCTGGCACGACACGATCTCTTGGGATGAACTGGACGAGATGGCTGTTGACACAGCGGGCAAATTCGGCCACCAGTTCCTCCTCTTTTGGCTGGCTCTTGGCATTGCAGATCACCCCGGCAAGCCGGCACCGGCTTTTCGGGCGGGCAGAGAGCCGTTCTATCGCCTTGCAGATGTTGTTTGCCGCATACAGGGACATGAGTTCCCCCGAGGTCACGAGATAGACTTCCTGCGCATACCCCTCCCGCATCGGCATGGCAAACCCCCCGCAGACCACGTCGCCTAATACATCGTAGACGATCACGTCGCCGGTGAGCGTCCCGAACTTCTCCAGCAGCTGGAAGGTGGCAATGATCCCCCGCCCTGCACAACCGACGCCGGGCTCCGGCCCCCGGCCTCCACGCAGTGCACCCCGTTAAAACCGGTATAGACCACATCGGCGGGTGTCACCCCGGAAGCCCCCCGCTCGCGCACCTGATCCATCACCGTGGGGATCAGCCTTCCTGCCATCAGCATACGCGTGCTGTCGCGTTTGGGATCGCACCCGATCTGGAGGATATCGTGCCCGGCAAGCGAGAGGGCTGCGGAGAGGTTTGCCGAGGTCGTGGACTTACCGATACCGCCTTTCCCGTACAGGGCGATCTGCTTCATCACCGTACTATGGGGCGGTAGTTTATATTAGATTTCCTGAAGTTAAGAAAAGTAAATTTGTGTTTGTGGCTTTTTTAGTCGGAACCCCGGAACAGTGCCATAAACAGCACCACGACCGGGATCACTTCGAGCCGGCCCAGCCACATCACCACGATAAAAACCCATTTCGAGACGAGCGGCATATCGGGAGAGACGTATCCCGAGGTGATGCCGCAGGTGGAAAACGCGGACGTGATATCAAAGAGGACATCGGTGATCGGGTAGGTGGTCAGGTGGAACTGCATCACGATGATCGTGGCCACAAACAGGATAATGACCGAGAGGATGATCACAAGCATCGTCTTTGCGGTCTCCAGTTCGGCAGTCGCACGCGGGATGACACGCCCTTCGTTCCTGAAGGGGATCAACACTTTGCCGCTCACAAAGAGCCGGCGGAACCACCAGATGAGCGCACGGAACCCGAGGACCACCCGGTTTAACTTGATCCCCCCGGAAGAACTGCCGGCAGCCCCCCCGACAAACACGAGCATCAGGAGAAAGAGGAGTGTCACGCTCTCCCAGGTCTGGAGATCCACAATCTGGAACCCGGTCGTCGTTAAGGCAGACACCGCCATGAACAGCCCCTGCTCAAGGGCAGTGACAATATCCGAATTCCCGAAGTAGACCAGATCATAGGTAAGTACCGCAGTCCCTATGGCCACGAGAACAAAGAAGAGCTTGACCTGCTCGTCGCCAAAGAAACTCCAGCGCCGGTTCTCCGCGATCAGGTAGTACAGGCGGAACGGGAGCGCTCCTGCAATCATGAGCGGGATGAGCAGCAGTTCGAGCATGACATTGTGATAGAAAAGGATGCCGCCATCGTGGATGGTAAACCCTCCTGTGGAGATCGTGGTGAGGGCGAGGTTGACCGAGTCCCAGAGGGAGAGACCGGTAAAAAGGATGAGCCCGATCGCAACAAACGTGAGAAGCCCGTAGATCTTCCAGATCGCCCGTCCTGTTGAGATAATACTGGGCATGAGCGGTTCCTCCCTGCTCTCGGTCCGGTAGAGTTTTCCCTGGAAAAGCCCGGTGCTGCCTGCAAGCGCTATGACAAAGGCGATGATCCCGATCCCCCGATCCACTGCATGAAGGAGCGCCAGAAGAGAAGGGTATAGGGTGCCGTGTCAAGGGACTGCATCATGGTAAACGCGGTACCGGTCCACCCTGCCATCCCTTCGAAGACCGCATCGGTAAAACTCATGTGGAGGCCAAGCATGAACGGGAGGCCGCAGACTATAGCGCAGGCAAACCAGAAGAGGGCAACGGAGCAGAGCGCAGTCGAGAGCCGGTTCTCCCGCTCGTTTCTCGGCAGACGTTTTAACGCCCATCCCAGAATAAAACAGATGACCGGCACGACAGCCATGGGCAGGAACATGTTCCATTCAGAAAAAAGCACCGTCACAATCAGCGGGACGGCGGTAAGTGGGGCGATAAAGAAGAATATATCCCCGAGGTCGGCGGCAATCGTAGAGAGATAGAGAAGCCGGCGCATCACTAGGAGGTTTGTTGCTGGTGCTCTATGAGCGTTTGCCTCATAAAAAATAAAAAAAAACGGGATGATAAAAACGGGTTATGCCTTGTTCGTCCAGAGACCGTGGACGCTGCAGAATTCGCGGGCCTTCACGTTCATGTCGCTGATTGGGAATTCGGCTTCGGGTTTCTCACCGGGCCGAAGCCACTTGAGATAGGAATTGTCCCCGGAACGGACCTCGATCCACTGAATGTAGTGCTTCTCTTCCATCGGGTGGGGCACGGAACCGACTTTCACGAGGATCCCTTTCGCGGTCTTCTCGATAACCGGCACATGCTTCTCCTTACCCTGCGTCAGCAGTCTTTTCCTGCTGAAGTACCATCGGCTCCCCGCAGCACACCATCGTCCCGCCGGATGCACCGACAACCATCACGGTGTTCCCACAGACGCTGCACTTGTAAACCTCGAAAAGTTTTGTCATAACCTGCTCCTTTCCTTACACGATGTTGATCTCTTTATGCTTCTTTAAGATTTCGTCTGCCAGCCGGTCGAGGGCCTGCATCGTCGCCTCGTCAGGCTCGCCCAGCACCATGACCGGCGGGATCATCTCGACCTTGACATGGTCGAGCATCTTTGTGATGGTCTCGACACTCTTGCCGCCCCACCCGTAGGAGCCGATCACGGATGCAAACTTTGTCTTGGGCCGGAGCGCGTTTGCCAGATACGTTGCGGATACCACGGTCGGATGAGGCCCGAAGAGAACGGTCGGGGTTGCGATCACGACAGTCGCCGCATCGACAAGGGCAAACGCGAGATCCCCGATATCGGTCCGGGTGAGATTAAAAGGCTTAACGACGATCCCCCGGGTAATGAGCGCCCCGGCGAGGTGTTCCACCATCTTTGCGGTGCTCCCGTGCATCGAGACGTACGGGATGACGACCTCATTTTTCACCGTATCCGACGTCCAGTCCGCGTACGCGTCAAGGATAAACTTCGGGTTTTTGTTGACCGGGCCGTGGCTGGGCGCGATCATCGCCGGGGAGAGCGCCCGGACTTTCTCCACGTAGCCTTTGATGCTCCCGCGGAACGGCATCATGATCTCTGCATAATACCGTTTCGCCGACCGGTATGCCCACGCTTCGTCGGTAATAAATAGTTCGCTTGTAGCCGCATGGAAGCCGAAGAGATCGCAGGAGAAGAGGATCTTATCCTCGACAAGGTACGTGATCTGGGTCTCGGGCCAGTGTGTCCACGGCGTGATAAAGAATTGGAGCGTTCGGTCCCCGAGTGACAGGGTCTCCCCATCGGCGATTACCGTAAAACACTCCAGCGGGATGTGCAACAGGGCAACAAGAAGATCCCGGCACTTCGCATTCGTGACTACCCGGGCATCAGGGTAGAACTCCAGGATCATCGGGAGCGTGCCGGAATGATCCTGTTCGGCATGGTTGATCACGATATAATCGAGGTGTTCGATGCCCAGTTTTACCAGGTTCGAGATGAGATCGTATTCCTTTGCCGGGTCGACCGTATCTATGAGCGCGGTCTTCTGGCTGCCCCGGACAAGATATGCGTTGTAACTTGTCCCTTCCGGGAGCGGGATCAGTTCATCGAAGATCCGCCGGTCAAAATCGAATGCCCCTACCCAGTATACACCAGAAACAAGTTCACGGGAGACCATAGCAACCAGTTTTCACTCCTCTTTTTTAAACTGATCCTTTGACCCAAAACAGACCGGGCAAGTCCAGTCTGCCGGCAGGTCGGCAAACGCAACACCGGGCCTGATGTCCTGCAACGATTCGCCTTTTTCCGGGTTGTAAACATGCCCGCAGGTGGTACACACGTATCGGTCCGTAAAAATCACTCCTGTTTATGGCTGGTAGAGTGTGGCATAGCGCAGGGAATAATCGTTTCGATAGTGCACAAAAAGAGTTCGCCCTGCTGTACCCTACATGACACTCCCCGAGATAGGGAGACCGGGATTCATCAGCACGATCTGCAGGTTGGCACAGCAGAAGATCCGCATTATGACAAGATAGGGGACAAGAAATACCGCAGAAAACAGGGATGCACCTTCAGGATACTCATGATCTCTCCTTCACCCACCGGTGACGATCATGTGGAGCCCAACCCCGATCATAAGGACAACAAAGAGCAGTTTGGTCTTCTCCGGGGGAATGGCGTGGGCGGCACGGACACCCACCTGGGCAAACGGAACACTTGCTGCCACAAGGACGCACCAGTACACACCATTAACGTACCCAAACGAATACGGAGGCAGGCCGGCGACGTCAGACCGTTGACAATATAGGTAACAACACCGCTCGCGGAAGAGAAAAGCATGAACGCTGTCGAGGTACCGATGGCCCTGATGAGGGGAATACCAAGGACGGTCGTCATCACCGGAACCATCACGACGCCGCCGCCAATGCCGAACAGGCCCGAGACCAGGCCGAAAGCAAAACCCCAGGGCAGGTATATCCACATGCGTTCCGGGATGTGCTCTTCACTTGTGTGGTTGCGGGAAAAAAACATCCGTAACGCGGCGAGGGCAAGTAGTACCCCAAAGAGACATGCCATGAGCCTGCCGGGTGCGTGGGTGGCAATTGCCGCGCCGGCAAAACCCCCGAGGATCCCGGGAACGACCATCAGCGCCAGGGGGCGCAACAGCACGCAGTGCCGGCAGTGATGACCCCATGTGCTGGAGAGCGCGGTCGGCAGTATCACCGCAAGGCTGGTCCCGAACGCGACCCGGAGCGACAGCGTCGGGTCAAACCCGAATGAGGTAAGCAGCCAGGTACCTGCACCGGGACCATGAGAAAACCGCCCCCGACCCCGAAAAAACCGGAGGCAAATCCGATCACAATGCCGGTGATGGCGAGAACAATGACAGAAAAAAGGAGGATATCCATGTCATCACCGGAACTGCACGCAGAAAATTCGTGGATGTATCAGGAAAAATTATGAGGTTGCATTGTTGATGGCAAAGGTCGAGGTCGAAGTACCTGACGTATCATCAGAAGTCATAACCTTGACCGTATACGCACCGGTTGTTAAAGTATCGGGAATTGTTGCAAAAGTGCAGGTGACACCCGTTGACGTAGGTGTGGACAGGCTTGCGCAGGGAACCTGCTGTGAACCGTCGGATGACACCAGAGTTATCGCCAATGTATCGGCCAAGTTTTGTCCGGTGATCGAGAAGGAAACCGAGGTAGCGCCAAGAGAAGCGCTCGTAGGACTGAAACTGGAGATCACCGGGGATGCTGCGCCGATGGTAAACGCGTTCATCATGGACGCAGACTGGCTGTCGGGGTTTTTTACCACAACATTCGCCATACCGGCTCCCAGACTGCTCAGGTCGAAGGTACCGGTAATCTGGGTGGATGAAACTGAAACACCTGTGGCCTGTACCGGAAGGTGTCCCGGCTGGACAAGGCTCGCTGTTGCCCCGTTCTGGAAGTTGCTCCCGGTGATCGTGATGCTCGCGCTCGTACCGGTTGCCCCGCTTGTGGGGGATATCGCGGTGAGCGAAGGTCCGCTTCCGGATACTGTTGTCGCCACCGTTGTGGGGATAGTAGGGGTCACAACCGTGACTGATGTTGCAGACACATGGGAGAGTTTTACCGTGTACAATTTTTCCATCTCTGCACGGGGGAATTGATCGGTGGTGGCCGTCACCCGGCCCCAGCTGCCATCGGAATTCTTCACGAGCAGCGCCCGCTCGTACTGATCCGCAGAAGAGTCATAGGATACAATCAGCCATACTGGCGATGATGCAGTATTCGTAACGATGTCCCCGGCAGCGTATTTTGACCCGGCCTGGGTGGTAGTAACCGTTTTTGTTGTCGTGGTGGTGTTCTGGCTCGAACAGCCGGCAAGAAACACACAGAGGATAAGTATCAGGAACAGCAGGAGTCCGTAATGAGATGTTCTGGACATAACATAGCGTTCTGCTCACAGACTGATAAAAATTTGGCTGTTAAAACACCTGATACCCGCGTTCCGGGAAAGATACGACCCATTTCGTGCTTGACGGGTATCCCGGTTTGCCACCCCCGGGACATACGGGGATACACCAGAAAACCCGTTTATTTCCCCGGGAGCATAACCGTCGTATAATGCCGGGAAAAATAGTCGTGGACACAGGCAAGGACAAGAACCGCAAGGATCCCGCAGAATACAACCACTATATTGAACGGGGAGAGGTACGCCGGATCGATGCGGGAGTTGAGCAGGATCACAAGACTGAACGTGACGACAATGACGGTTGCCCAGACATCGCGGACGGCAAAGAAACAGAATGCAGCCACGCACCCGGCAGCAAAAAACCCGATAAAGAGTTCACGGAAATTCACCCCCGCAAACAGTACCCGAAAGGGAAATGGCAAAGACAAGGGCCGTCACCAGAACACCGGTAAAGACAGAGATCACCGCCCCCCCGCCGCGGACATATGCCTGCACATGGGTCCCGACAAGCACCCAGCAGATCATCACTGCAGCGATCGCCGTCGGGAGAAGGAGAATAAAGAGTGCCGCACCGGTCAAACGGTCAAGCCCCTGCACGGACAGGCTCAAAATAATAAAACCGGCAAGGGCGGTCAGGCTGACGGCAATGAGCGTGCGGCGCAGGGACCGGAAGCCGATCTGGAACATGTTGACTGCTCCCGAGAGGAAGGTGGCCCGGATACGCATGACGGGAACGAGCGTCCCCACGATGATAACGGAAAGCACGGTATAGAGCACAAGACCAAAGGGACTTGCCTGCCAGAAGAGACGGGAGTTTCCTGCGAGCAGGTAATTCTCCAGCAGCCAGATGATGACGATCAGAAGGGGAATCAGAAGAAGGGCCACGCCGGCAGATCTCCCTGCACCCGAAAGGGATACCTCAGCGTCGTTTACCCCGGGTTCGTCCATACGCTCGTTCCTCTCCCCAGTTACCGTTTACCGGATCCCCGCTAATGGGGATCCGGCGGGTACTGTGCAGGGATAATCGTCACCTCGCAGCCTCAAAAAGGTCTCGGATCCGGCGCGTACGTTCCCCGGCGGACATATCCCGGGCCGGGTACCGGTCATCGAAAGTGGGAAGTGCCCGTTCGTAGAACACCCCGAGCGCGATGGGCGCATCCCGGTTGTAGTCCCATTCCCGCGCTTTTGCACACGCCTTCTCAAAATCAGCGGTGTCATGGCCATCGAGGTCGTACACCCGGGACTGGTAGTACTCGGTCATGTTAAAGAAACTCGCGCAGATCTGGAGGGTGTCGATAAAGGCAAAACCCTTGTGGGCGATACCCTGCCGGATCAGCTGCGCAAGCTGCGGCATCTTCCGCGTGTAGCCGCGTGCGATATACGTGGCACCGCTCGCAAGCATCAGTTCCAGCGGGTTGAAGGGGTATTCCGTGGTCCCCGCAGGGGTTGATTTTCCCTTGAATCCCAGCGGCGACGTCGGGGTGTACTGGCCCGTGGTGAGACCGTAGACCCGGTTGTTGTGGACGATCATGGTGAGGTCGATGTTCCTCTTTGCGGCAAAGATCAGGTGATCGAGACCTTCCGCGTACGCGTCCCCGTCGCCCGCGCAGCAGATGACGGTAAGTTTCGGGTTTGCAAGTTTGATCCCCGTCGCAACCGGGAGCGTCCGCCCGTGGAGGGTGTAGACACTGTTGATGTTTAAGTAATCGGCAATCTTTGCATGGCACCCGATACCCGAGACCAGCACCACGTCGTCAAGGGACCGGCCCTCTTTTTCAAGGCCGGCGAGGATGTCCTTGAGCGTATGCTGGATCGCAAAGTTGCCGCAGCCGGGACACCAGGTGTTCTGCTGCAGGGGTGATCAGGTTCCGGGTCATGGGGCGATCGCCTCCTGCACCCGCAGGAACAGTTCGTCGGGGGTGAACGGGCGGCCGTCATATTTGAGGATCGTCGCCTCAGCATTTACGCCGTGCTCCCGGGCAAGTGCGGCGAGCTGCCCGGTGGCATTTTCCTCGACGGCGATCAGGTGCTGCACTCCCGTGGCATGCAGCAGAAAACTGCTGGTCCGGGAAGGGGGAGAGCACGACCGGCTGGATCACCCGCAGGCCCAGCCGTGCGGCCACTTCGTCGCAGGCATTCCGGACCGAGCCCCAGCAGAGGAGGGCGGTTGTAGCACCTGCCTTACCCCGGACACTGACACACGGGTACCGGTTCATCTCCTCTTTGAGTTTCGCTTCCTTTCTCCGGCGCTTTTCGGCCATCATGATGACCATGAGCCGCATCCTCAGTCGTGATCCCGTCCTCATCGTGCGCATAACTGTTTACCTTTACGATTGCATTTTTTCTGCTCGGGAATGCGAGAGGAGAGATGCCGGCCGGGGTGTCATGGTACCTCTGGTAGGGTTCCTGCCCGTCCCAGAGCACGGGATCGGCCACCGGTAGTCTGGCAAGAGTGTCGTAATCGACGCTGTAAGATCCTTCTGACAGGGTTTTGTCGGAAAGCACAAACGCCGGGATCTGGTATTTCCAGGCAAGGTGCATCGCGGCCACCGACCAGCGGTACGCCTCGCCGGCATCGGCAGGTGCGACGACCAGCCGGGGGAACTCTCCCTGCCCGGCGTGCAGCACGAACTGGAGCTCTGCCTGGCCGGTGTAGGTGGGGAGGCCGGTCGATGGCCCGGTTCTCTGGGAGACCACGATCACGATCGGGATCTCTGCCATACCGGCAAACGAGAGCCCTTCGGTCATGAGGCAGAACCCGCCTCCTGACGTACCGACTGCGGTTCTCGCCCCTGCTGTGGCGCTGCCAAGGCCCATCAGGATCACCGCGATCTCGTTCTCCGGGTGGATGACCGTTATCCCGAGCCGCTCTGCATTCCCGGCAAGGAAGTGGAGCAGGCTCGATGACGGTGTCATCGGGTAGGAGATATAGTGCGAAAGGCCGCCTGCGACCAGGCCACACCCGATCGCTTCATTCCCCGTGAGCAGGCTGTGTGTCTTAAGAGAGAGCGCCGGTACCTGGCGGGCGGTGTGGCACTCATCGTACGCCCGCCGGGCAACCCGGAGGTTCTCATCGGCTGCCTTTGGCATATGGCGGTTGAAGACTTCCAGAACGATCTCCCAGGGGATGCCTGCCGCTTTTGCAAAAGCCCCGATCATCACGGAGTTCCCGGTGATGGGCGGCGCGGATTCTGCTTTAAGGATGGCATTTATGGAAACGGTCTGGCCGCTTTTTATTGATTTCGCCAGATCCCCGTTTGCCACCACGGTACAGTCCGGGCAGTGCGGCAGGTGCAGGTCGAGCGTCCCTTGGTTGAGCGCGACAAGATAATCGATCCGGTCGTTGTACGCCCCGACGGGTTCATCAGCGGCACGCACCAGGGCAAAATTGTGTCCCCCGCGGATCAGGGACGGGTAATCGATAGAGATATAGACAAAATAACCGAGATGGTTGAGCAGCTGAGCAACCATTGCCCCGGCATTGTTGATCCCATCCCCGGCCCTGCCCCCCACGAGCACGGATAGTTCTTTCATGATCTGTTCCCTCACATCCCTAATGTTTCCGGGAAGGGCATATAGGTTGGGATAGTGACGGCCCACAGGTGTGAAGGACGTCAAAAAAGAGTCAGTTCTTCCGGATCATATCCTCAAGCAGCGCTTTCATCTCGTTGATCCGGTAGGGTTTGGCAAGCCTGCCGGAAAAACCGTACCTGGCAAAGTCCTGCATGACCGGATCATTGGCATAACCGCTTGACACGACCGCCTTCACATTCGGGTCGTAGCTGCGGAGTTTTTCTATGGTTTCCCGGCCGCCCATTCCCTCGGGTATGGTAAGATCGATGATGACAAGGTCAAACGGCCGGCCTGCTTCCTTTTCCTGTGTATACTGCTCAATTGCAGACGCGCCCTCTTTTGCAAAAACAGCATCGTAACCAAGGAACCGGAGCACTTCACGGGACACATCGAGGATAATCTCCTCATCGTCCACCAGGAGCACTTTTCCTTTCCCTGCCATAGCCAATCCCTGTTGTGTTATACTTCACTCATACGTCCTATATATTTTCCCTGTGGGGTGATTTTCACAGATATACCGGGTCGCATACCCCGGGAACCTGCCACCGGAAGGGTTTTTAGATCGCCATTACCGGCCTTTTTTCTGCGCCCGCAACCGGGCGGCTTCATCAGGATCATTCACCCGCAGCAGGTACGTCCCGTGGCAGGGCTTGGTAAACGGGAATATGACATTATCCCCGTCAAGGCCGACCGCAATCGGGGGAACCCCGATGGTATGGACATCGAAGATCTTGAACCCCGGCTCGACATCGAGTGATTCAGAGAAGTGGCTCCTGATGTAGTCCCTGCATTCCTTGAACGAAGCGTCCCGGATCAGGATCTCATACTTGAGATCTTCTACGCAGCCCATGGCGCCACCTCGTCAATTGCTTTTTTCAGCGGCAGGGGATTGTGCACGGCCTTTGCCGCGATCTTCGTGCAGGGGAACGTGATCTGCTGCACGAGATCCTCCTGGTGTTCGCCATAGACAAGAACATACAGTTTCGCTTTCGAAATCACGCCCATCGTCGCCGCATAACTGATCCCTGCGTCGTTGTGGATGAACACGAAACACCGGTCGAAGTCCCTCTTTTTCTCGGTGATCTGGGCGACGACCCGGTCGAGATCGGTGATCTCGCCCAGGTAGTGCCGGTCGGGATCGGCAACCACAAGCAGGGTGTTTGCCGCCTTGTTGCCGGCAATAACCGGGGTGATGCCGGCTTTTTCGAGCCGGCTCGACGAGGTACAATGCGATACTGGTCTGCACCGGTACCTGCGGGCACCCCAGCACGAGAAGCGCCGTTTTTTGGGGTTGTGCAACTGTTTCTGACTCCATGACCTGCTCCCGGTTTATTGTATACTTCTCTTATTTTAGAGCCCCGGGCAATAACCCTGCGTATCCTGCCCTGCCAGACACCCGTTTGCGGCGGGCTGATTAAGGGGTGCCTTTTGTCTCCTGCCGCACCCAGTCGAGGTAGGGAGCGTAGCCTGCAATCACCGGCAGCACGATAATCTCCGGGAGTTCGGCACTGTGCATCGACCGGATCGCGGCGACCGCCCGGTCCGCACCCTCTTGTGTGGTCTTTACGATCATCAGGTGTTCAGGATCGTTGCAGATCTCGCCTTTCCACCGGTAGGTCGACTGCACGGGAACGATATTGACACACGCGGCAATCCGCTGCCCAACCAATGCCTGCGCCATAGATGCCGCTTCGGCCGGTGCCGCCGTGCAGAGGATCACCACGATATCCGTTGCCAAACCGGTTCACTCCTGCCAGATGACATATACATGCCTTATGTCACTGGTTCGCACCTGCCCGCTATTAAGCATATCTTTTGATCCCCGTTTCACCCCTGCCTGATCGTTAATTACTAGTGATGGGGGCACGAACGTGTACTGACCTGATGTACTCAACACGCATGAGCAATCTCCCGCCGTATCTTTTTGCACGGATTGACGAGATGAAAGCAGAGCAGCAGAAAAAAGGTGTTGATATCATCGATCTGGGCGTGGGCGACCCGGATCTCCCCACCCCGCCGCATATTGTCGATGCTCTCTGCACCGCCGCACATAACCCGGCGAACCACCATTACCCCTCGTATGCCGGGATGCCGGCCTACCGGCAGGCTGTTGCAGGCTGGTACCACAAGCGGTTCGGTGTCACGCTCGATGCATCAAAGGAGACCCTTGCCCTGATGGGGTCAAAGGACGGGATCACCCATATCGGGGAGGCGTTTGTGAACCCTGGCGACTACGTGCTCGCCCCGAGCCCGGGCTATCCCGGGTATTCGACCGGCACCCTCTTTGCCGAGGGAAAGGTCCACGAGATGCCTCTCTTGCGGGAGAACAACTTCCTCCCGGTCCTCGATGCAATACCGGAAAACGTCGTCCGCTCTGCAAAGCTCATGTTCATCAACTACCCCAATAATCCCACGGCAGCCATTGCCCCGCTCTCTTTCTACCGCGAGGTCGTGGACTTTGCCGCCGACCACCATATCGTCGTGGTCTCGGACAACCCTGTACTCGGAGGTCGCATTTGACGGCTACCGCGCCCCGTCGTTCCTGGAAGCAAAAGGGGCGATGGAGGTAGGAGTCGAGATGCACTCGCTCTCAAAGACCTACAACATGACCGGTTGGCGGATTGGGATGGCTGTCGGGAATCAGGAGATCCTCGCCGGTCTTGGCCGGGTCAAGACGAACGTGGACTCCGGGGTCTTTAACGCCGTCCAGTATGCCGCCATTGCAGCGCTCTCGGGCCCGCAGGACTGCGTAAAGGAGGCCTGCGCCATCTACCAGGAGCGCCGGGATGTGCTGGTTAACGGGCTCCGCGAACTTGGCTTTGACGTGCCGTCACCGAAGGCCACCTTCTATGTCTGGATGCCGGTGAAAGACTGCATGTCCTTTGCGGCAAAACTCTTAAACGAGGCAGGCATCGTGGTGACCCCCGGCGTCGGCTTTGGCTCTGCGGGAGAGGGTTACGTGCGGTTTGCCATCACCCGACCGGTAGAACGGATACAGGAAGCACTCGGACGCATGCAGAGGCTTTCCTTATGAAACTCCCCCCGCATCTCACGATAAAGAACGGGCACCTCCACATCGGCGGCCATGACTGCGTCTCCCTTGCCGGGAAATACGGCACGCCGCTCTATGTGACAAGCGAGGACCGGATCTGCGAGCACTTCAGTGACTACCAGAAAGCCCTCTCTGCCCGGTACGACAAGGTGCAGGTGCTCTTTGCGGCAAAGGCAAACGGCAACCTTGCCGTGATGAGGGCGCTTGCGAAGCTCGGCGCCGGGGCCGATGTCTTCTCCGGCGGCGAACTCGCGCTTGCGCTCGAAGCCGGCATGCCGGGAAAGAAACTGCTCTTTAACGGCAGTTCAAAGACGAAAGCCGACCTTGCCCTTGCCGTGCAGCATGGCGTGAAAGTCTCGGTCGATTCCCTTGACGAGCTCCACCAGCTCGATGCGGTGGCCCGGGATGCCGGGAAAATCGCACCGATCTCGTTCCGGGTCAACCCGGCGCTCGAAGTCCCGACCCACCCGAAGATCGCCACGGGTCTTGCCACGAGCAAGTTCGGGATCCCCCACGAACAGATCCCGGCCGCGTACAGGGAAGCGCTGGCCTGCAAAAACGTAAAACCGGTCGGGATCCACTGCCACATCGGCTCGCAGATCCTCGAGGTCGGGCCGTTTGCAAAGGCCGCAGAGGTCATGGTCAGGATCGCAAAGGAACTCTCCGAACATGGGCGTGAAACTCGAGTTCCTCGACCTCGGCGGGGGTCTCGGCATCCCGTACCACCACGATACTGACCCGGCACCGACCCCGGAGGACTACGCAAACGCGGTCATGCCGGTCTTCCTTGCCGGGATCAAGGCGGCAGGCATAACCCCCGAACTCTGGATCGAGCCGGGCCGGTTTTTAGTCGCGGACTCGACCGTGCTCCTCACCCGGGTCAACTCGACAAAGATTGCCCATAAGCGGTTCGCGAACGTGGATGCAGGATTCAACCTGCTCATCCGGCCCGCGATGTACGATTCCTACCATGAGGTGATCGTGGCAAACCGTGCGGACGCACCCCTGACCGCCGAGTACACGGTCACCGGGCCCATCTGCGAGACCGGGGATATCCTTGCCCCCGACCGGAAGCTGCCGGAACTTGCCGCAGGCGATCTCATCGCGGTGCTGGATACCGGCGCTTACGGGTACGCGATGTCCTCGCAGTACAATGGCCGGCCCCGCTGCCCCGAAGTGCTGGTCCACGGGAAAGATGTGGCCCTCATGCGGCGCAGCGAGACCCTTGCGGACCTGACCGGTACCATGGTGCGGCCGCCCTGGCAGCGGTAACCCAAGGAGGTTTTCGTGGTACTCTTCCACTATGCACTGGTCGACGACCTGATATCGCAGGAAGAGTTCGAACGGCGCGTGGAGGAGAAGATCGAGGAATGCGGCGACCTCCTCGATGAGCCGACCGCCGCGATGCTCGTGGTCGGGGCACTGGGACGCCAGCATGTCAAGGTCAGGGAACTCTCGGGGAAATCCAGCCTTTTTTGTTTTTTTGCAAAAGTCGTCGACAAGACCGAGCCAAAGGAGTTCGACCGGAAAGACGGCGAGAAGGGCTGGGTCGCGACCCTTCTCGTGGGAGACGAGACCGGGACGACCCGGGTCGTGCTCTGGGACGAGCGGGCAGGCGCGGTGCTCGAGATTGCCCTTGGCGATGTGCTGGAAGTGATCGGAAGGCACCCGGGAAAGAACACACGGGAGATCTACGCACTTGCCCTGCGGAAGGCCACCTGCGAGATCACCTGCACGGCACCTGCCGGGAACGGGGCGGGGCTGTCCACGGAACCGGTCGATCTCGACGTGTCCCTGATCGGCGCGGATGCACCCCGCACGTTTACGCGCCGGGACGGGACGACCGGCGAGATGCAGGAATGCGTGATCGGCGATGCCACCGGGACTGCCCGCCTTGTCGTGTGGGCGCCGGACCTGCTCCGGGATATCCCGGCCGGGAGCGCGATCCATATCGCGGGGGCAAAGCCCGACCGCCGTGCCGAGGGGCGGGCCTACAGCCTCGATGATACGGGCACGGTGAGTCTTTCCGATGCCGTCGTCACCGTCCCCTTTGCCCCGCTTGTATCGGTCAGCGATACCGGGTATTATTCCGTCAAAGGCGAAGTAAAGGCCGTGCAGGAACCCCGGTCGTTTACCTCGCGGAGCGGGGCGGCCTCGTGGGTACGGAATATCCGTATCAGTGAGGGCGACGAAGTGCTCAACGTCGTGCTCTGGGGAGAACATGCACTGGTGCCGGTGCATCCCGGTGATCGCGTCGAGATCTACCATGCGGCAGCCAAACCCGGCCGGTTCGGTGCTATCGAGCTCGGGGTGGGCCGGGGGAGCGTCTTCCGGGTTCCGCACGAAGAAAAACGGGCGATCACCTTTACCGGGACGGTGATCCCCGGCAACGGGTGCATGTTTATCGACAACGGCACTGAACGGTACCTTATTGAAGGAGAGTTCCCGGCCGGAAGCGAGATGAAGATAACAGGAGTGCTTTCAGGGAGCCGTATCATCCCGGAGACCGTGGAACCGGCGGAGAAGGCCAGAGAAGAGGTGGCAGGCCGCCTTGCTGCTCTTGTCGCACGGCTGGAAACCCCTGCGCCACGACAATAATCACTTTCACCCCCCGCACGGCCCCGGGTTATATGGGTGGGGTTAAAATGTTGTTGTGCCATAGGAGATGTAAGAGAAATGGCTGACAAAGCACTGGATATTGAAGATTTACCCGGCGTCGGACCGACTACTGCCGACAAGCTTCGCGAAGCAGGCTACCTGTCCGTTGAGAGCATCGCAACCGCCGCACCGGCCGAACTCTCGGAGATCACGGAGATCTCGGAGTCCACGGCAAAGAAGATCATCAAGGCGGCCCGCGAATCCGCAGATATCGGCGGTTTCAAGACCGGGAAAGATATTTTCGAGCAGAGAAAGGATATCAGGAAGTTGTCCTTCAGGGTCCCGGAACTCGACGCACTTCTCGGCGGCGGCATGGAAACCCAGGCGATCACCGAGATGTACGGTGAGTTTGGTTCCGGTAAAAGCCAGATCGTCCACCAGATGGCGGTCAACGTCCAGCTGCCCGAAGAGCAGGGCGGTCTTAACGGCAGCGTGATCTATATCGATACCGAGAACACGTTCCGCCCCGAGCGTATCGAGCAGATGGTCAAGGGTCTTGGCATCGACGACATCCCGGACACCCAGGAGTTCCTGGACAATATCCATATCGCCCGGGCGCACACGTCCGACCACCAGATGCTTCTCGTGGAGAACTCCCGGGACCTTGCAACCGAGCTCAAGTCGAGCAAGAAGCCGGTGAAGCTCTTCATCATCGATTCGCTCACCGCCCACTTCCGGTCCGAGTATGCCGGCCGGGGAACGCTTGCCGCACGGCAGCAGAAACTCAACCGGCACATGCACGATCTCTTCAAGCTCATCGACGAGCACAACGCGGTCGGCCTCGTGACAAACCAGGTCATGTCCAACCCCGCCGTGTTCTTCGGCGACCCGACAAAACCCATCGGGGGAAACATCGTGGGCCACACGGCAACCTTCCGGATCTACCTGCGGAAGAGCAAGGCCGGCAAGCGTATCGCACGACTCGTGGACAGCCCCAACCTTCCTGAGGGCGAAGCACCATTCATGGTTGAAGAGGCAGGACTCAAGCCGTGTTGAAAGCACTGCTGACAGATGTTGACGGAACAATAACGGATGCCACCCGCAGGATCGACACCGGGGCAATCGAGTGTATACGGTCGCTCGCGGACGACGGGATCGAGGTCGTCCTTGCGAGCGGGAATACTGCCTGCTTCATGGACGCCCTCTGTAAAATGACGGGTACCAAAGGGACGTTCATCGCAGAGAACGGCGGGGTGTACCGGATCGGCTACTCCGGCACCCTCCATATTAACGGGGATCAGGGAGTCTGCCGGGCCGCACTTGAAACCGTGCAGGCCCATTACCGGAAGAAAGGGATCGAGCTGGAACTCTACAACCCGACATACCGGTATGCGGATCTCGCATTCGCCCGGACCGTGCCGGTTGAAGAGGTCATGCAAGTGCTGTCAGGCCAGCCGGTGCAGGTGATCGACACCGGGTATGCGATCCACCTCCAGTCCGAAGGTATCAGCAAGGGAACCGCCCTTGTCGCTCTCGCACGCGACATGGGTCTTTCCCCACAAGACTTTTTTGCCATCGGCGACGGGATCAACGACGCCGGCATGCTTGCGGCAGCCGGCCGGGGCGTGACCCTCGCAAATGCCCACCCGGCGACAAAAGCGGCGGCATCCGACGTGATGGACGATGGATACGGAAAGGGCTTTGTACAAGCCGTAAAAAAGTATAGGTCTTACCTTCGGGCAAGGTAACGGTCGACGACGATATAATCCTTGATGTCTTTTACCGACTCAAAGGGGACGACCAGCAGGTTGCCATCTTCAAGGTCGTATCCATCGGTGACAAAGGACTGGTCCGGGTGGATGATCAGGTCGAGAACCTGCCCTGAATCAAAATCGACCCTGATGTTCTTGAGCGTTCCGACCAGCTTACCGTCATTGCTCATGACTTTTTTCCGTGAGAGGCTGCGGGCAAATGTACGAGTCATAAAAAAAATGACGATGTATTAATATTTAAAGTGTTCTGAAATGGCGGGGCATAGAAGGTTATTTTGAAAATCCAATCCGACTTTTTCGTTCTTTTCCTGCGCGGCCCGCGTGAAGGAAAAAGCACCCCGGTACAAGGATGCAGCAGGAATTTGACTTGAAATCCGTATCAGAGCGAGGGAAAGACCCGGATCACATCAGACTGGGTAAGAATGCCAACCGGCTTTCCCCCTTCGGTCACGATAAGGCGCCCGATCTCACGTTCCTTGAAGCGCCGGATCACCTCAAAGAGCTTGATATCGGACGGGGCTTCGACCACTTCCTTTGTCATCACGGCAGGAAGGAGCGTATCAAGAGGCTTGCCGTGGTCAAGGGCTTTGGTGAGATCGCTTAAGGTCACAATCCCCGAGAGGTGCCCGTTATCGATCACGGGTGCGCCGTGGATATGGTGCCGGTTAAAGAGGGAGATCGCGTCCTTGATAGTCTCTTTGCTTGTCAGCGACTTGAGCGGGGTGCTCATGTAGGCCTTGATCGGCTGCTTCGGGAGCGAGATCATCTCGGAGGTGGCGATAAGAAGCGACTGCTTGGACTCGTCCTTCCCGAAGACCTCTCCCCGGATCAGGAGCTTGTTCACCGGTGTCGGGCCGATCGTGATCTTGTCGCCGATCTCGAAGATCTTCGCACTGCCGACGAGCTTGATGACCGCATGGCAGATATCGGGGTGGCAGAGCGTGGTAAAATCGATCTCCTGCGCATGGACCCCTTTCATCTCCACACCGTCCCGGCTGATCGGGACATCATAATCCGCACCCGACTGGTTCAGGTTGAGTCCTTGTACGCCAGTTCGGTGGGGATATAGCCGCCCTTTGGCCCGGGAACCCCGTCCACAAGGCCGACCGCTTTTAAGGACTGCATCTGGTTACGCACCGTACCCGGGTTCCGCAGGATCATGTCGGCGATCTCTTCGCCCTTGATGGAATGAGACTGCTGGTGGTAGAGGGTAATGAGCGTGATCAGGATATCCTTCTGGATAAGGGACAGCTCCATAACGATAAGACGTATTACAGTCTATGGATATATAGGTTGGAGTTTTGTGGAATTCGAACGGATGCCTACTGTGCCCACTGCTGATGAGATCCTTGACCGGAGTTTCCGCCGTGCAGCAAAAAAGCGTAAAGAGAAGACCAACAAGGATCGGGCAAACGAGGAGTTTGTAAGGGCTGTCGGCGCGGCGATCCACGACCGGCTGGTCTACATCATCCGGGGATTCCCTGAGTTTGAAGAGATACCTCCCTTTTACCGGGAGATGGCGGATATCCTTTATGGGATCGACAATATCAAGCAGTCCCTCGGGGCGGTAGGCTGGGCGGCAAAGCACACGAAAATGGTGGGGAACGATATCGCCGTGCAGACCAGGAGGTCAACCGAGACCCTCGTGCTCCGGAAACGGGCGGTCGCACGCCTCGCCTCGATGGTCCACCAGATCGATAAGGACCTGCTGTTCTTAAACAAGGTACGAAACACCCTGCGGAAACTGCCCCATATCGAGGACGCATTTACGGTCGTCATCGCCGGTTACCCGAACGTGGGCAAATCCTCGTTTATCCGGCTCGTCTCGTCCGCAACCCCCGAGATCGCGTCCTACCCGTTCACGACAAAAGGCGTGATCGTCGGGCTCCGCGAAGAAGGCAGGATCCGCATCCAGTTCGTGGATACACCCGGTATCCTCGACCGGCCCGCAGAGGAGAGAAACCCCATCGAACGGCAGGCACTCTCCGCGATGATGAACGTGGCAAGCGTGATCCTCTTCATCCTCGACCCGTCCGAGCACTGCGGGTACCCCATGGAGATGCAGTCTGCGGCTCCTCGACGAAGTAAAAGGCATGGTGAACGTGCCGCTGATTGTCGTTGCAAACAAGTCCGATCTCAAGGTGGAGGAGGGATATCTCTCCATGTCCACCGAAACAAAAGACGGCGTGGACGAGGTGCTCAAGGAACTCCTCAGCCACCGCAAGGCCTGGGAAGAATCAAAGAAAGCCGATGAGAGCCCAGCCGACCAGAAACCCGAGAATAGTCCCGCCGTTTAAGGGTGGAAGGCCGGCCTGCGGGCGTCCTGACATGACGAAGTGGAGCAGGACGACAAGGCCGGGAATGGAGCCGATCATTGCCCCGATCGCCGGCAGGTTTAAGAGCCCGAAGTATTTTGTCCCGTGGACAAAGACGTTTGCCGAGACGACGAGGATCGCGGGCATGATCATGTCGCCCATGCCGATGATAAAGGCGGAGCGCTCGCCCCCGTCAGTCAGTTTCCCGATCCCCTCTTTGATGAACGAGTAGTCCTTCCTTTTCGGGATCACAAAGAGGATCGGGGTCTTCTGGTCGATCACACCTTCCGCAAGCGTGAGCATGTGTTTTGTCTTGTACACGGAGATTGCATCGTAGACCGCAAGGAGCACGAGGAGCAGGCAGACCGGCAGGATGTCAAGCGAGGCGCCGAAGATCGCGGCCACCCCGGCGCCGAGAAGGATCCCGAGGCCGTCGATCACATACCATTCCGGGTATTTGTACAACAGGACCGTCGCGAGCACGGAAAGGACAAGCACGAGGCCCGTTGTTATGAGGGTCTGGGCGGTCGTTGAATAGACCACAACCGCAGGGAGCACCGCCTCCCACCATTCCGTCGTTGCCACCGAGGTCTCGCCCATCGCTGCAAAGACTATTGCCGCGAAGATATACACGAACGTCAGGAAGAGCGCGATCGTGATGACGGCCCCGATCACCTTTTTTAAGTTGTACTTGATCAGGACGAGCAGGAACGCGGTGAAGACAAGGAGGATCCCGATGAAGATAAGCGGGTTCTCCATCGACGTCGGGTCCTGGAAGGCAACGATTCCCGAGACCTGCACGGGAAGCGTGAGGAGCAGTGCACCGATTTCCACGGCGATGAGGAGGGCCGGCATTGCAAGAATGGGCATGAAGTTCTTGAGCTTGTCAGTCAGGGTGTCCATGAAGGTGTCTCCGGAGCGATAGTTAGCTTAATTAGTGTGCCTTCATCATCTAAAAGCATGGACATTCCCGAGTACCTCCCTGACATCCTGCTCACGGCAGTCATGGTGATCTCCACCCTCGTTCTTATCCTGCGGTTCTGGCAGGACCTGATCATTGCGGTTGCAGCCGCCCTCATGATGCTCTCGCTTGGCGGGCTGTTTTTGTCCCTCCAGATCAAGGTGCGGAACCTCGAATCAAACGTGATCACCCGGGAGCGGATGCTGCGCTCAAACCTTGAGGAGATCTCCACCCATATGACTGCGGAGTATGACAAGACCACCGCCCATCTCGAAGACCTGGTAACCGAGCTCTCAAAGCGGGTCTACAAATAAGAGCCCGGCCGGCCCAATCAGTACAGCAGGAGAGAAGAGTCATGGGTGTCGCACTCCGGGATATCATCGCTGACTACAAGGTACCGGTCACCTGGGAGGGTCTTTCCGGGGTGGCGGCGGTCGATGCGAACAACGCGCTCTACCAGTTCTTAACGATCATCCGGCAGCCGGACGGGACGCCGCTGATGGACCATCACGGGAGGGTGACCTCCCACCTCTCGGGGATCCTCTTCCGGATGGTCAACTTCCTTGAAAAAGGGATAAAACCGGTCTTTGTCTTTGACGGGAAGCCGCCCGAACTCAAGGAGGCGACAAACGCGGAGCGCCGCAAGAGCCGGGACGAGGCGGGGGAGAAGTGGAAGGCGGCAGTAGAACGGGGCGACGACGAGGAGGCGTACAAGCAGGCCCGGTCCTCGACCCGGGTGGACGAGACGATCCTTAAGACCTCAAAGGAGCTGCTCGGGCTCATGGGTATCCCCGTATGTGCAGGCCCCGACCGAGGGGGAGGCGCAGGCGGCCTTCATGGTGCAGCGGGGCGATGCCCGGTACGCGGTCTCGCAGGACTACGACACGCTCCTCTTTGGCACCCCCCTCCTTGTGCGCAACCTCACGGTGAGCGGGAAGCGGAAGATCCGGGGCCGGGTCGTGACCGTGAACCCGGAGCGGGTGGTGCTCGCGGATGTGCTCGCGGGCCTTCACCTGACCCGGGAGCAGCTCATCGAGATTGGTATCCTTGTCGGGACCGACTTTAACCCGGGCGCCGACGGCGTGGGGGCAAAGACGGCGTTAAAGATCGTGCAGAAGGGAGAGTTTGCCGCAAAACTTGCCGAGAAGTGCCCGGGCTTTGACCCGGCGCCGGTGATGGACTTTTTCCTCCGCCCGCCGGTGACAACCGAATATTCCCTGGTATGGGGCCACCCGGACGCGGAGGGGATCAAACGCCTGCTCTGCGAGGGATACGATTTTGCCGAAGAACGGGTCGATGCGGCGCTCGAACGGTACACGGTAAAAGCCGGGCAGAAGACGCTCGAAGGCTGGTTCTGAAGTCAGTTTCCGGAGATAATTCCCTGCCCGGCCTCTTTTGATCCTCGAAAAACCCTTTATCATATGAAAATCTTACCGGTAGAGGTAAAGGTACTATCGGAGGAATACCTGTATGAGTCGTCGTCATTTGTGCCCCCAGATTAAAACCAGCAGATCGATTGACAATGACACTATTGCATACCGGGCTGCACTCCCGCCCGGAAGGATATTCCCATGGAACCAGTACCGACCGGAAACCGGCGGGCTCCCCTCCGTATTTCCAGAGAACTCAGACAGTATCCCGCAGATCGGTATCGCCATGACACGGGCAGAGATCGAGCGGAACGAATGGCTGGATAAATAATCGGGAGATCGACCGGGGACTGCCCCTTTTTTCCCGGGCAGGTACGGGGATTATCCCAAAAGAGGACAGGCGGGGGATCCTCCCCGCCCAGGCCTTGTTCTTACTTCTTTTCTGTTCCGTTGCTCTCTTCCATGTGGTCGAGCACCCGGTCCCATATGACGAGCAGGCCCGGGATTACCACGTAGGCGACGAGGCCAGTACCGAGGAATGCCCCGGTGATGATGAGTTCGTTATCCACGATCATTGCCTCATCATCAGTTGAGTGCCGGCACCGTGTCAGCCCACGTCTCGACTTTGCTCTGGATCGCATCGTCGGAAAACGATGAGAGCCGTACCTGGTCGCGGGAGAAGTCCACGAAGTAGATCTCGCCGTTCGGGTCGTGGCACCTGAGCGTCACCGAGTAGGTCTCGGTGTCGCTGTCCCGGGCGGGCGTGCCGCCGTGGGCTGCGGTGAGCGCGGTGTTTGCGAGGATGGCTGCGGCCCCGGCATTAAAGCCGGCGACCGTGCTGAATTTTCCGGACTGGTTGCCGACGACTTTTGCGTCCTCGTCCTGGTAGACGATCTTTGCGACGTAGCTTTCTTTTGTCTTCTCGACCGGCGCATGAGTTGTGCCGGCGCTGATGTACGATACGCAGCCGAATGGGTTCGCTGCGATGACCGAATCCACGATCGTGCTGAATGCCGCCACATCCGCGATCGGGTTAGCGAGCGTGCGGACTGCGGTCTTTACTGCGGTGTTCTGGATGAAATCTCCCATGTGTGTCAACTCCTTTTTGTTTTTTTTTAAAGGCCGGACCCGCTCCGCGGATCCGGCATGGTTCCCGGCAGGAATTCGCGCATCTCCTGCCGGCCCGGTATTTTTTCCCGGGGTCTCCAGGGCCCTTTTGACATATTACTCTACGACGTAGGAGAGGATATCTCTGGCTGAATAAATTTCCGGGAGGCAAAACCGGGCAATTTACGAGGTTTTTAGAGCAATCCGGGGCAGGATACCTCCCGGACCATTTCGCAAAAATGGGAAAAGGGGGGGATTTTTTCTACGTCGTGAGGGGGTCATTTTGCAAAAAGGGGTTTATCTTCGTTTCCCGGTCCCTTTTTTCAAGAATTGGGTCAGAATACGATCGCCCCGCACTTTCGCCTCCCAAATGCTGCTATTTGTTACCTCTGGTTCTCCGGCGTAAAAAGGTGGGTTTTCGACCGAATTATTACCGTTTTTTCCGGAATTATTACCTCTGCAAGAGGGGTCGGGGGTAAAAGGAGCCCGATTTGGGCGTTTTTTCGAGCCATCCCAAAAAATGGGGATGAAGGGTACTCCCGGGGGAATCCGGGACGATGAAAACAAGGATCCGCTTAAAACGAGAAAAAGGGGGCCGGTTCCTCCCCGCAAGGGAGGATCGCAACAGTGAACCCTATGCGGGGACAGCCCTCCTTTTAGGAAAAAATTACTTTTTCCCGGCTGTACAGGTTTTTTGCCGCGTTTCCCCCGGAGAGAAGCGTGCCGTCCTGCCCGACTCGACAAGAGAGTCTGCCGTGAGGCGGAAGAACCGCCACGTGCCATGCCGTGAGCGGAGCCAGAGCTCACGCGAAATGTCCGTATGCACCGGGATCCGGCCGAGCCCGAAGAGCTCGTCCCGGAACTCGTTTACGAGCTCTGCAACCGGTGCATGAATCCGTGCACAGTAGGTGACACGTACAAATGCGAGCGGGATTGCCGAGACGATCGTAAAATCATACAGGTTTTCCGGGGCACGCACTGCGGCCTGGGTTGTGCCGCGCCTGCGTGCAATGGGAAGAGCGTCAGAGAGGGCCCGGTACGAAGGCGAGCCCCGGCTCATGCCTCACATCCCTGATCCGGTTTACCGTCATTATTCCGGTATTCCGTAGGAGAATCATGCGAATGTGCCGGTTCCGTCCCACTCCCCGGGGCGAGTTCCTTTGGCAGGGATCGTGTCCGGACCGAGATGTTGTAATGGTGCCAGTGCGTGCGTTTCACGCTGATCCGGTATACGGAGTCACCTATCCGGTTGATCTGGAGGGCAAGTGCCCGGGGAAGGAGGTAGAGCGGGATTTCGCTCTCTGTCACGGATTTACTCTTCGCCATCTTTATGCCTGCCTCCGGGTACCGGGCGATATACAAGCCGTCCACCTGAATTGCCATCACCCTTCCTGTCGGGTCTCTCCCGAGTGGTTTTCGGGGAGGGCGGCCGGACACCGGTTCCCGGTATCGCTGTCCTCCGGAGTACGATCCGGCCCGGGGCAAACAGTTGTTCTTCTGCGTTAACCTGAATGGCATCCTTTCGGGAACCGTCAATGCCATCCTGTCTGATGTGCGTGGATTCTATGCTATCACTTCCTTTATTGTCGGCCCGGGAGGCGGGAAAATTTCAAAACACAAGTGTGAGTGAAATGATCACGTATCCGCGGGTGGACCGGGTTTGATGCAGTTCGTCACCTGGACAAACCCGTTCATGCATTTACGGGACAACCCCCGGCTGTCCACGAATGAGGGGTTTTTATCAGGCGATATATATCCGTTCTAACGCCAGGGTCTACCAAAAACGGGACGATTAAAAGGGGAAAATGAGACCTGATTTCATTTTCCCTTCACCCGGTCATTCTTTTAAAATCCGTTTCCCAAAAACCTGGTATCTATAGCACCAAAAAATTGGACACATGTCTAAAAAATCAGACGTTACCGGTAATGACTTGTGGGTGCTCTCCCTCTTCACTATAGTTCCCATAATGTCCCCAAAGTAAAAACACAGGGGGATTTTTTTTAAGAAAATGCCCATACCCATTTTTAAAAAAATCCCAAAAGAAACCGGTCAATTATCATCATTTCAGGATCTGTGCAAGCACTACCTGCACAATTCGCGGGCACCTTCACCCTCAAGCTTGTCCCCCTGTTCATTTCTCAGGAATACCGATAACCGTGACGAGCCGGAGATTTGAATACGGATGAGTGGGTCCCGGAGCCAGGTCACTGCCATTCCCGGAAACGCGGACAGGATCCATTGCCGGAATCAGTAAATCTGGCGTTCATAATAGTGAACATATGTTCAAATCAATGAACCGTCTTATCGCCCGGGTTTCCCTTTGACACTCTGCCCGGGACCTCCATTTAAAAATTTCCCCGGGCAGGGGGATTTTCCCGGACAAATCTCTATACCCTGCGGGCATCCTTTTTTAGCATACCCCCGAGCCCCGTCAATTGTCCCACAGCTATTGGGACAAACGGACTTCCCGCCGTCTCACTTTCACCCCGCCAACCGGGCGCTTTATCTTCACAAATTCCGACACTCCGGATTGCAGGAAGGCAAAGCCGATGAAACGCGGGACCGCACTCACTTCCAACACTCCGGATCTCCCGGTAGGCTACCCGGAATTTATCATTGAGCTGAAGAACCGGATCCGGGCCGCCCAGATCAAAGCGGTGGTGTCAGTCAACCGTGAACTCGTACTCCTCTACTGGCAGATAGGAAATGACATCCTCACCCGCCAGGAACGGGAAGGCTGGGGTGCAAAGGTCATCGACAGGTTGTCGTCTGACCTGATGCATGAATTTCCTGATATGAAAGGATTCTCGGTTCGGAACCTGAAATATATGAGGAAATTTGCCGAAACCTGGCGTGACCCCCAATTCGTGCAGCAGGTTGCTGCACAAATACCATGGTTCCACCATTGTATAATTCTCGATAAGGTATCAGGTCTGCCAGACCAGGAATGGTATATCCGGGAAACGATCCGGAATGGCTGGAGCCGTAACGTTCTCGTTCACCAGATTGAGAGCGGGCTCGTGAACCGCACCGGGTCTTCTGTCACCAACTTTTCCACAACACTTCCCTCCCCTCAATCAGATCTGGCCGTTGAAGTGATCAAAGATCCCTATATCTTTGATTTCCTCGACATCAATACGAAAAAAAGCGAGCGGGAACTCCACCATTCACTTCTCGAAAAGCTCCGGGATTTCCTCATTGAGCTCGGGATTGGATTTGCATTCATCGGCAGTGAATACCATCTCGGGATCGGTGATCAGGATTATTATCTTGACCTGTTATTCTACCATACCCGGCTCCACTGCTATATCGTCATTGAGCTGAAGATTGGCACATTTATTCCTGAATTCGCCGGTAAGCTGAATTTTTATCTCTCTGCCACCGATGACCTGCTCCGCGATCCTGCGATAGACAAACCGAGTATCGGGATTCTCCTGTGCCGGGAAAAGAACCGGGTGATCGCGGAGTATGCTCTCCGGGATATGGGAAAACCCATGGCCGTGTCCACCTATCATCTCGGTAACACACTTCCCCCGCAATTCCAGGAACAGTTGCCGGATATGGAAAAACTGGAAGATCTCCTCCTCTGAAAAATTATTGATCCGGAACCTGAGCTTTCGTCGAACAAAACTGTTCCCTCGCCATCCGGTACAGCATCCACCCCGAATACACCCTGGTTCCGTCAATCCCGGCCGCAAGGCAAAACCAGCCGATACCGACACCGCAGTCATCGCCGGAGAGGAAGATCTCCACGCACCTGCGGGTAACGATGCGGTAAATCAGGATCAGGGATTCGGTGCTGATGATAAAGGTACAGATACAGGCAATTCTCTCAAAAATCCCGCCATGAGAGTCCGCAGGTCAGGAAATGTATGGGCATTATCACTGCCTCACTGGTTATTTTTCAGATGATTGTTCCCCCGGCTCATCCCCGGCCGCCGCGCTCCCGGATGGCTCTCCGGCACTCTCCCCGGGGAACTGCCTGAACACATTCAATCCGGCAGGACAAAGGGTATAGCGGACAGCCTTTCCCTTTTTGCTGGTGGAAATAATCCCGTCGCCTGATAACCGCTTCGTGTGCCACGTGATCGACGGGCCGGCAATGCCCACGATCCCGGCGATATCCTTCCTTGAGACCTCGGGGGACGCGGCAAGAATTTCAAGAATCCTCCTTGTTGTCGGGTTCTGCAGGTGGAAAAAGACCTTCTTTTCGAGCTCGTTGTACCGGCCGTTGTTCTCGAAATACCGTAGCGACCTGCCGCTGCCAAAGGATACAATCCTCCGCTTCGCCTCAAGGATCAGCAGGTGGTACTTCAGGGTGCCTTCCTTTATCCCGGTCAGCCGTTCAAGGGCCATAAACCTCACGCCCGGGTTTGCCGCAATGGACGCAAAGATTTCCCGGCGGTTCCGGTTCCACAGGATGGCATTTTGCTCGACCTTCCGGTACCCGAGGGCTGCGAACAGTTTCAGGTAAAAGAAGAGGCTCGACCGGGTATACGAGCACCGGCCAGAACGACAGCGCCACGGCAACGAGCATCTCCCGCAGGCTGAGGTCAAAGAACGATACCGGTTCAGGGTCCTGGGGCTGGCCCTGTGCCGCGTCGGCGTCGCCCGGGGCCACGCTGTATCCGCCATAACTGGCGGTAACAGCCGGCACGCAGGCCACCAGGAAAATGAAAATAATGAGGGCAACAGCCCTCGCCGGCCAGGGTTTCATTGGTGAATGGTTCTCTAGGAAGGATATCAGATTTATGGTTTTGTTTTAATACGTAACAAAATTATAACCCTGGGTCCCGAGAACGGTCACCCCGTACACCTTGAACCTCCATGTCCCGGGTGCAATTCCGCCGGTCCTGCTGATCGTAAGGAAAATTCTCCCATCCGTTACGCCGTCAGCTGCATCGTAATACGGGCCGAGCGTCCCATCCGGTGCGATAACCGAAAGCGAGAGGGAATCGGGGACATATCCCCAGTTGAGGTCAGCGGTAATGGATGACTTTCCCGAAGGGACACTGACCGAATACCAGTCCGTTTCTCCCTGGGTGATAGAACCGGCGGTCATGGGAGACATAACCGCGGGCAGGTGCAGGTTTCCGGCCGGGCTTACGGAATATCCGGCACTTTTGTCGACATCCTGTGCAGAAACTCCCGATATGAGCACGATGGCGCAGACCAGGATTGCGAGGGTCGTTACGGATACTTTCATAGTATACCGTTTTAGCGGGTTTTGGAATCCGGCTCTTAACGCTTCTAACGCAATCGTCTACCGATCAGGAATCCGGTAGACCCTCGCGTTAGAACCGTTATATCTCCCGATAATGAGATTTCCCGCGGGGCAGCCGGGGGTTGTCCCAAAAAAACCGGGTCCGCGAGACGACGGACTTCGCCGGGCCCGGACCCGCCCGCAGGCATGAGAACATTATCGTAAATTATGATGATTTGCCGTGTCCTTTCGAGCGGAGCGTATGTACAAAGGAGGAAAAAATGAAACCTATGAAATACGGCGTCGTCCTGCTGGCGTTGCTGCTGGCTGCGATGGCGATGGTACCGATCGTGAGTGCTACAGGAGAAAGTGGCAGCACTAATCAGCAGAATGCAATTAACATAGTCCAGCATTCAATTGAAACAAACTCCAGTGCACCCCAGATGAATCAATCGGAATTCAGGACATATGTGCAAAAAATGAGCCAAAAATACGGTTCTGAAAATGTCAAAGCGATAACAACTCTACACCGGAGAACCCGACACACTTTCCCCACAGTTATCGTATGTTGGCGTTTGGACTGATCATCTCACAACTCCAAGCGGAGGAAATTCTGATTGTGCGTTAATTCTGTATAAATTCAATCAGGCCGATCCAAGTGGAAAGGATCACTATTATTACTGGCAATGGACGTCACTCAGCCCAATTTTGGAGTGGTTTTAACTGACTTCTGGAACAAAGTTCAGCTGACGAATGGAAACTCACGTTTGATTACCTATAATCCCGGTTCACGATCACGGGTAATCAGCAGACAGTAAATGTCGGGCTATCTACAGGATATTTCCGGAATTACCTTTAATATCGGGGGATCCTTTGTTCTCCATCAGGATACGGTCAAGCCGAAAGCCGGAGACTGCCAGGTAGGATACGGTGGAAAATACGCGGTTGAATGGAGTGGCATATATGGAAACCCCCAGGAAATTCATGGTGCAATGCACATGGATATTCCCTCGGGGCAATCACTTACGTCAACATGGACTAATTCATTGACCGCGGTATAAATTGAAAGTACCTAAAAAACCCAAACGAAGGGTATTTACAAAAATTTCCCATTTTTTCTTAACCAACGTGCGAACAAAAACAAAACAACTTCCGAGGTAGACATTTATGGAAAAACCGTTCTGTGAAATTACGGACCAGAAACTGATGAATATTTTGGCGGGCTCTGGCATGTGCTGCTGTTGGCATGATTTTCATCAATCTGGGTCTGAATAGTGTTGTATTAACTACCGGCCGTTCATGGTTCATTGGGGGATTATCCCCGGTGCAGTACTCTTTTATGGGATTTGGCTTTATTTTCCTGGTGGTCTCGGTTTTTTTTATTCATGAAGCATTCAAAAATGGATTTTTTAATCCCGATTCCTTGATAAAGGATGGCAAAAGGTTCTGCCTGGCACTGGTCCTGCTGTGGTTGGTGTTGTCCTGCCTGGATTTTATCGTCATCGGTATCAGGATTTTTATTACCGCAATCTTTCATATAACTCCCTGATCCGAGTAAGGGTGCGAGATAAATGATCTGACGAAATTAACAGATGGTGATTGGGGAGATGCAGGGGGTTCCGGTAATTGTCCGGCAGCCTAAATAGAATGGGCGAGGATGAAACACGGTCCAAGGAGGGACGCTCATGGGGGCTGATGCCTCATAGCCAGCGTAGGCTGGCCCCGGAGATGGGAAGTTACCCGGTGCTGAATGGAAGCATAAGCCGCACCGGGTTTCATTCCCTGTCATTGTGACTGAACTGTCGCGAAGGTCCCTGAATATCTATGGGTGCTGTTTCACCCTTGGCCTGTGCCCTTGCGATGCTCGCCTGTCTTTTCTTCTCTGTTTTTGCCCGGTGCGAACAGATCTTCCGGCAGGATGGCGGGCAGTACCCATTGCGGGGTCGGGACCGGGTGGGCGCTGGTTGGCGTTGCGTTTGTTGTAATTGCGGTGTATTCCCTTAAAAGGATCATGCTGACGATGAATGCAACAACAATCGATACTGTGTAAAGTCCAGATTTCTAGGGTTTTATCCCGGCACGGACGGCAACCGGCCCCGGGCATTACCCGCCGAACAAATAATTTTATACATTAGTAATGTAAATAAATGGCATAAAGCATACATTGGTAATGTATATGATCACCACATCGCAGCCGAAGAACTGTGGACGCCAGAAAGAGGCGTTCCTCTCCCGGATCCGGGATCCCACGTGAGATCGCGACAGAACGGTTCCGGGAAACAAACCAGATCGTGGTGATTACGGGTATACGGCGATGCGGCAAGTCCACGCTCCTGCGCCAGCTGTCAGCGCAGTACAGCGATTTTTTTGTACATCAACTTCGACGATGACCGGCTCATGGACTTCTCCCTGTCGGACTTCCCCGCCCTCATGCTCGTTTTCGAAAAGATCTCCCCGGGTACAAAATCCTCTTTGTCGATGAGATCCAGAATGTCGCTGGCTGGGAGCGGTTCATCCGCCGGATCCATGACGAAGGGATACAAAGTTTTTCTCACCGGCTCCAATGCAAATCTCCTCTCAGCAGAACTCGGGCCCATCTCACCGGGACGCTACAAAAAGATCACCCTGTACCCGTTCTCGTTTAGGGAATTCCTGCAGTTCTGGCCTCGATCGCCACCGCCGTATCACGGAAAAGAAAAAAGCCGCAGTCCTCGCGGAGTTCGAACGGGACCTCTTCGGTGGAAGATTCCCCGGATACCGAAATCCGGTGACCCCAGTACTTCAAGCGGATCCATGACGACATCCTGTTCCGGGACATCATCAGCCGGTTGGATACGGGAGGTCAAGGGGTTCCGGCAGCTCGCCCACTATCTTTTCACCAATACGGCAAATACCGCCAACGTACAACGCGCTCAAAAACACGCTCGGGTTCAAAAGCGTCGGATCGGTCCGGGATTATGTCGGGTTCCTTGAGGAGGCATACCTTATCTTTGAGATCTTCCGGTACGATTTCTCATTAAAAAAACAGTATGTCCACGAAAAAAAACTTTATTGCATCGATACCGGGATGCGCAATGCGGTTGCATTCCGGTTTTCGGATAATAAGGGCAGGCTCCCTGAGAATATTGTCTTCATCGGAGATCTCACCCGGGGCAATTCGGTGTTTTTCTTCCATAACCCCAAAGAGTGCGATTTTATCACCGAAGACCGGGGGACGATAACCGGCGCGATCGAGGTCTGCTTATAACTCACGAAGGAGCACCGGGACCGCGAACTCGACGGGCTCTTCGGGGCTATGACCGTGCATAACCTCAACGAAGGGATCATTCTTACGTACATCCAGGAGGAGACCATCAAGGAGGGGGATACCGTTATCCGGGTGGTACCGGCATGGAAATGGCTTATCGGGGATCGGGCCGGACGTTAAAACGGGAGCATGATCCGGCACGGTTGGTGCAACACGGATGCCCACTACCGGAAAAATGAGTGGCCCCGGGGAATAATTCAGTTAATTCCTAAAGAGAGAAACGATAACCCACCGGCACGGAGTAGGGACTGCGGGGTCGGGACCGGGTGGTTGCTGGTCGGGCTTGCGATTGTTGTAATTGCGGTGTATTCCCTGTACCGGCTATAACCAGGGGTGTGTGGGCGAAGCGGGCGGGCAGACCGTGATGCACTGCCATTGCCATGTGATCCCCCGGTATGCGCAGGGGATGTGGAGAATCCCCGTGGTGGGGCCCGAGGGACTGGTCGAACGTAACGGGTCTCATCACGGGCATTTAATGTATGGGGAGATCAACAAGAATTTAAAAGACAAAATGGTAGTCATCCGGGTGGAATGTATGAGCGACACTAAGCAGTCAGATCTCATCAAAAGTTTTGTGGATTACCTCATTTCGTCACAAAAGATTGAGGTGTTCAACTATTCGATTTTTGTGAACAAGGAAAAGGATGCTTTTTTTGTCAATGCCGTACCCCATTTTCCCATTGTCCGGTTGAAAATCGACAATGACAACAATAAAAAGTCCATTGAGGTGGCGCTCAAAATTACCGAAAACGCAGCAGACAGGCCTGCAGATTCCCTTGAACAGGTATCTACCCTGGGCGTCAGCGTTACCATGGACAAAGACGGAAAACTCTCGGTCCATACGGACCTGGCACAGGACGCCCGTGTTCGCACAATTCCAGGCCCCGGTCATGGATGCGATAAAGACGGTCTATGCTGACCTTGAGAAGGGCAATGCAGCGCTCCAGAGCCGACTGGCCAGAGCGTAGTACGACGAGCATGCCCGGTGAACCGGCATCCTGCTCAGATGTCCCCGGGTTTTTTTGCCCGAAAACAGTACCGGGTCCCGGCACATAACCGGGGGGATTTTTTAGAGAACGCTCATCGGGGCCGATACCCCTCGCCGCGTGGGCTAGCCCCGAGGGTTTGATTTTCTGTAAATGTTAAACCAAAGGAAATATTGGGGTTGCCGTAAATGATTGACTGGAGAGTATATGGCGAAATTTTTAAACGGCCCCGGTGTCCAGGCTGCATTGATCGAGCTGATAAAAAATTCCGATAAGGAGTTGTTTATTATCTCGCCGTATCTGAAAATCTCACCCGTGATGAAAACGTATCTTTCAAGTGTGGATAAAAAGGCGATTTCCCTTAGCATCGTGTACCGGTCCGATACAAAACTCACTGATGATGATATTGTTTTTTTCAAAGGACTTGAACACCTGAAATTATTCCCGGTGAGAATACTTGATTCGAAATGTTATATCAATGACAAAGGGGGCCTGATCACCTCAATGAACCTGCACGAACACTCGCAGAACTATAACTGGGAGATGGGAATAGAGTTTACCAAAGCGGGGGATGCGGAAATATATGCAAATGTCATCCAGGAACTGCAG
>CAWBMY010000024.1:0-75939 GCA_963790005.1 uncultured Methanoregulaceae archaeon | reverse complement strand
TAGAAACCCTAACCTAAAATCGAGTTGTACCGTCAGACCGAAAAATTTAAGGTACATTGTCTCCTTACCGTATTGTGTGCTCAAATTGTAAGGAGACAATTAAAAAATCAACGAACCGGTATATCAGGTTTGTTGAATTATCTGCCGGCTTGATCAAAGATTCCCGAATTCCCCTCTACTCCTCCAAGTTTTCAAGAAAAACCTATACTCAACACCAGTTACTCATTCTCCTTCTCCTGAAGGAATACCTGTCAGAAGATTACCGGGACACTGTAGAACTTACCGAGATCATGGACTCTCTTCGAGAGACGATCCATCTCGATGAAGTACCCCATTTCACAACGATCCAAAAGTTCTGTCAACGGATCAGATCCTCGACATTCACCCGGTTGCTGAACCGGCTCATGAAATTGTTTTATGACTGGGGGGTGAGAAGATTCCCTGTACCGCTATCGATTCATCCGGGTTTACCAGTTCTTATGCCAGCCACTACTATTCATGGAGAACAGGTAAAATGAGAAAACGGTTCCTGAAAACCTCGATCTCTGTCGATACTGATCAACAGATCATCACCGGTCTGAAGATCTCCCAGCATCCGATCCATGACATTCCTCATGCTGAAAAACTCCTCAAACAATGCCATAGGGTCAGACATTCTGACCTCTATGTCATGGATAAAGGATACGATTCTGAAGAGATCCATGAGTTGATCCGGGACACTCTGAACTCCTGCTCGCTCATCCCTGTTCGGGATAGGAAAAGGAAACGTATCTTCGGGTATTATCGAAGAAGTATCGCGCAATCATTTGATCGGGTGAAATATCATCAGAGAAACAAGGTCGAAACGGTTTTCTCCGTCCTGAAAAGAAAGTTCGGGGAATCTCTCAAGGCTCGAAAATTCCGGCTCCAGGTTAAGGAAATCAAATGCAAAGTGATCCTCTATAACCTCTCAAGAATGATCTTGATATTTTCGTTTCTGATTCTCATTGAGGATTTCTACAGAGCCGAAGATCCAATTGTTCAAAAAGAATTCACAATGATTCAATTCAGTGAGATCGATCCTGAAATTTTAGGAAGCAATGAAAAAGTACTTGCGCGACCTATTCCTTAGTATTGATAAATTAGCATTGAAATATGGTTGGGTCTCGGATTGGGAACATTTTACACCAAGAGAAATAGATGACTTGTTGAAAGAATGGGAAAACATTTCCATCGAAGAAATACAAAAAACTCGAATTTCAGACTTTTTTGTTAAAATGTATACGGCGAACAATTTTCGTAATATAGAGCATCTCCTTTCAGGATGGGAAAAAAATCCTATTTTTAATGAGCGCATGTTAATTTTTAGAGATTGTTTATTTGCCCTTCAAAATTCTTTGACCTCGTTCAATCCTTCAAATCTAGTCGTACCCGTATTAATTTCTCAAATTGATGGTATTATTGGAGAATTACTTAAACGTGAAGGATATATTTATGATAAAACGGCAAAAGTATGGATTCCACCTCCTAATATGCCAAATGAAAGAAAGAGGGGGAGACAGGACAGGGTCATTGGAAATCTGATACATAACAAGAGAAATCGTACCGGGAGAACATACGTAGGCAATTTAATTCATATGAATTCGAGGTATGAAATTATTAATGAGGGTTTATTTCAAGAGTCATTTCGTGGAAAACCTTTAAACAATTTATCTATCATAAGTCGTCATCAAATTCTTCATGGTGAAGATTTCAAATATGGCACAGTACAAAATACTTTAAAATTATTCTTAATTTTAGATTATCTTTCAAAATTCGATGTTACAGAATTAGTTGAACCTAACGATAATAATTTAGCAGACTTCCGAGACCCTAGCAATTGGTAAAAAGATAATTCTATTTTTTTGCCGTCATTCAATACTCTTGTACAAATTTTCCCTGAATTTTTTAGTTACATATCCATCAGGGTATATATCATCAAGATCTGGCTTAACATCAAGTATTGGAAACGAAGTTTCGTCAGCACGCGACCAGACTTCAACTCTCGTTTACAATTTGCGACCTCCCCCACCCCTTCGGGGTCGCTCGGGCGCCTCGTCGGGCCCTCGCTGGGCAAGTGCGGTCTTCCATCCTTGATCCGCCGCGGGGGCGTCCCTTCGGGGGCGGCGGCACTCCTCGCTCGTGGGGGTATGGGGGCATCAGCCCCCATCATCATAATTACCCGTAAGGACTCCGGACGATCCATCCGGCTCGCAATCGTGAGATCAATGGGGAGGGGGTACCCCCCACCTTTGCGGACACAAGGGGAGGGAGGTGACCCCCTCTTTGAAAAATAATGGGTGGGGGGGTGATCCCCACCCTCAGGCCAAGAGGGGGTGGGGGTACCCCCCTCCCCCCCTTCCGGTTTTTCCGTAACCGGCTCGCCATCATAAATATCTTAATGGCTCATCCGGCCAAGAGAAAACACAGATGAAAGAGGATACCCGGTGGAAACTGCTCGCGGCGATTGGGCTTGTCACGCTCTCCCTTGCGATCTGTATCGTCCACTTCCTGATCTTCAGGGACGCACAACACCTGCTGATCTATTTTGTCGGCGACCTTGCATTTGTCCCGATAGAGGTGCTGGTCGTCACGCTGATCATCGATGAGATGCTCGAGTCGCGGGAAAAACAGCGGCGCATGGAGAAACTCAACCTTGTCATTGGTACCTTCTTCTCGACCGAAGGTACGCCGCTCCTTGCCCTGCTCGCGCAGGCAGATCCAAAAGTGTCCGAGCTGCGGCGCGAGCTCGTGATCCGCGACACCTGGACACCCGCACAATTCCGTGAGCTCCATGCGTATCTCGCCGGGCACCCGTGCAGCATCAGCATCGACAGGCTCGACCTGCATCTCTTCAGGGAATTCCTGTTCGCCCACGAGGAATTTGTCCTGCGGATCGTGGAGAACCCGATGGTCTTTGAGCACGAATCCTTTACCGGCCTCATGCTTGCGCTTGGCCACCTGACCGAGGAGTTAAAGGCACGCAAAGGTCTCGCCACCCTGCCCCCCGCCGATCTCGTGCATCTCGAACGCGATGCGAACCGGGTCTATGCCGCGCTCATCTATGAGTGGCTCCGGTACATGGAATACATCCGCGGCCAGTACCCGTACCTCTTCTCGCTTGCGATGCGGACAAACCCGTTTGACGAGTCGGCCTCTGTTGTGGTGTCGTAAGGATCTGCACCAGCGGGTGCCGATTTAAAAATCTCTTTCTTTTATGGCACCGGAATCAGAGCGTACGTTCCCGTGATACATTGGATCAGCCAGGAAAAAATTTCGGTTCTGGAAAAAAAACGTCAGAGTCAGCCATTTGATAGTACCCATATAATATCAGATTTTTTTTTGGTTTCCGCATCAGAAAAATTTCGTGCGTAAATCTTTCAGCGGATCAAAACGCCCAAAGAATTTTTTTTTTCATTGCGCCGCAAAATTTTTTTTTTGATGATAAGTCCGCCGGATTTTGTAAAAATTTTTTGCGGAAATTAACAAATTCATCCCAAAAACGATCCCCCCTGCTCCTAAAATCCCGATATGTCCTGCTTTTTTGCTCTTTACTCCATTAGTGACCTGATCTCAATCCGGGCTCATTTCAGCCCCCGATTGCCTTCCGACCTCCCCAAAAGAAGCCCGTATCGGGCTCCGTTTAAAAATAACCCCAAATCGGGCTTATTTTCGAAAACGGGCAAATTAAAACGGGCTCGATAATGCGGTTCTTTTGGCAGATCTCATATGAAATTGCCATTTGGACGTTCCGGAAAATGACCGCTGCCAGAACGCGAATATATGGCTTTGAGAGGCATTATATGGGGCTCAATTTGGGCGTTTTTTGGTAAACAAATGGCTAAATGCGGTCTGATTTTTGGGAGTTGCAATCGGACGGTTTTACGGGCGTTTTTCCGGTACCGTCCGGGACGAGTGGGATCTCGCATATTTTTCCCGGTTTTCATGGCCCGGGAGCGAGCCTGTCAGGTCCAAAATCTTTTTTTCCTGTTCCATGATTCCTGTAAAAGAAATCCGGAATTTTTCCGTAATCGTTGCCGGCAGAATAACCGGGCAAACAAAAAAAAAGATGCCGTGGTATTGGCATCAGGCCACCAGTGCACTGCAACCGGCCGCCCGGGAGATGGGGCTTGTGCAGTTAGTGTGAAGGAAAAAGGATAATTACATCGCCTTGACGCGGCGTGCAACATCCTGCCCGAGTTCGTAGCATTTTTTGAGCTCGGCAGCGTCGGGCTTGTACAGGACTTCGTAGCCATCGTTGATCGTCTCGATGCCGGCCTTCTTGAGCCCCTCGGTCATGATCTTGATTGCGCCGCCCTGGCCCCCGTGCGAGCCGAACGCAAACCCGATCTTCTTTGCGGTCAGCCAGCCGGGCCGGACGCCGTGCAGGTAAGAGAGGAAGTCCGCGACGGTCGGGTACACTTCATCCTGGAGCGTGGGCGAGCCGACAAGAAGCGCTTTTGAGTCGAGGATCTCGGTGACCACGTTGCTCCGGTGCGTCCCTTCAAAGTGCCCGTCCTTTAACAGGCAGACTTTCACGGCAACGCCTTCGGACATGATCCCTTCGGCAAGCGTCTGGGCCATGAGATCGGTCGAGTGGTGCATCGTATCGTAGACGATCGTCACCTTATTTTTTGCGACACCGTGTGACCAGTTCACGTACCCGGAGATGATATCGCCGGCGTACGAGCGCCAGATGATCCCGTGGCTCGGGGCGACCATGGATATCGGGATGCCGAGTTTTGTCACTTCGTCCAGTTTCTTTAAGACCTTGGGCGCGAGCGGGGTGATCAGGTTTGCAAAGAATTTCTGTGCATGGGCGAGCGCAACCTCTTTTCCCAGTTCGTCATCGAAGCGCTCGCAGCTTGCGATGTGCTGGCCGAAGGCGTCGTTTGGGAAGAGGATCTTGTCCTCGGCAAGGTACGTGAACATGGAGTCCGGCCAGTGGAGCATCGGGGCTTCGACAAAGACGAGCGTCTTTCCGCCAACGTCGAGCTTGTCGAGGCTTTTTATCGTTTTGAAGTTCCAGCCCGTGGTATCATAGTGCTTCCCGAAGCCGGTGACCGCCGCTTCCGTAGCAATAGATCGGTACGCCAGGCAGCAGTTTGGTGAGCATCGGCAGAGCGCCCGAGTGGTCCTTTTCCACGTGGTTCGCAACGATGATATCGATCTTTTTCGGGTCAGTAATATCCTTGATGCGCTCCATCATCTGGAATTCATGGCCGGGGTACGTGTTGTCGATCAAGACCGTGTGTTTTTTCCCGACAACAAGGTACGCGTTATATGTCGTACCCGGCAGCGTGTAGCCGTGGTAGTCGCGCAGGTTCCAGTCGATAGCGCCTACCCAGTAGACGCCTTCTGCAAGTTTTGTAGCCTTCATGGCAGTTCACCATTAGTTCGGAACTATACGAACATTCTATTTGTTACGAACAGATTATATATCTAGTTTGCGTTTATTGTTATGGAATATCCAGACCGGCATCCCTTATCATGTCTCCACGAACCAGACACCCAAAAAAGAAAACAGACCCGGCACCGGGGGTCGGGTTGTTTGCCACGCCATCGGGCATCCGTGCGGTGCAGTCGCCGGCCCGTGCGCAGATCCTGACCGTGCTCGCCAGGCGTGACCTCCCGTTTGACGAGATCGTCCGGCTCTCAGGAAAGGCCAAGTCCACGGTCTCGGTACACTTACAGGGGCTCGAACGCGAAGGCATCGTTGTCGGGAAAACAGACCCGGCCGATTCGAGGAAAAAGATCTTTTCTCTCCGGTCGCAGCGCCTCGGCGACCTTGCATCAGGAAAACCGGTGATTCGCGACGACAACCGTGAACTCATAACCCGGCTGGTCGCGGGCCCGGACCCGTTTAAATTTTACCGGCTGATGTTCCGCACGATCCGGGTCTCGCTCCTGCAGGAAGGAATCAATATCGACCCGGTGCTGCAGCAGGCCGGTTACCACGTGGGCGAGCGCATATACTCTGCCATTGCTGCCCCGGACCTTGCCGAAATCTTGGAAAAAACCGCAGGGTTCTGGAAGATCAACAATCTCGGCGTCCTTGAGATCGAGAGCACGGCCCCGCTCGTGCTGAAGATCTACGACTGCTTTGAATGCGGGAGCCTCCCCCAGCTGCGGCCAGGCCTGCGCATTCGATTCAGGGGTCCTGCAGGCAATTTTCACCCGCCATTACCGGCTGCCGCAAAGGGTGGACGAGACTGCCTGTTATGCGATGGGCGATGATCACTGCCGGTTCGTGATCGCGCCGGAACCATCCCGGTAATGTGAGCGAGCCTGAATTTTTTTTAATGGCGGCACCGGGGAAACGATGCTTTAAAGGAATGACCGGGAGAGACTGGGATTTCAGCAGGATAAAAAAAATCCGGTGGTGAACTGTCATCAGAGAAAGATGATCACCCATAAGGATAACCTGACCGGCCCTGACCCGCGTGTAAAAAGACCAAAAACATCCTTATCCCGGCGCACCCGAATATCACAAGAGTACATTATCTTTTACGAGGCCGGATTATGCCGTACACCATTACCCTGATCTCACCTGAAGAAAAGGAACAGCAGGTAGAGCGCTTTGCCCCCCGTGTTAAGTACCAGATCAAATCCGAGATCTTCGGCTGCTGCATCAAGCTCCTGTCCGATGACCGGGCGCTCCTTGAAACCTGGCAGGAGAACTTCTCCCCGATGTCCCAGAACATCCGGTCGCACGGCCGGCTCTATGTCTTCAGGGATCCATCCTGTGGTGAGAACACGGTGCAGTTCGACCCGTATTCGAAGACCGCGTTCCTCTTCAACTTCTCCTACTACGGCTGGATCAAATCGATCGCGCTCGGCCTGTGCGGCGACATCCTTGAAGACGAGCACGGAATCTCTTCGGTCCACGGCGCCTGCGTGGATGTCGGGGGAAAAGGGCTTGCCATGGTCGGGACCTCGGGTGCCGGCAAGACCACGCAGACCTACGGGCTCCTCCGCGACCCGCACGGCCGGATCATATCCGACGACTGGTTCTTTGCCCGGGTCTTCGGTCCCGAGATCCTTGCCTATGGCTCGGAACGGAATTTTTACATCCGGCAGGATCTGTCAGCCATCTGGAAAGAGTTCGGCGGCCTTGTTGCAGCAGACGAGTACGATGCCGACGGGCGGGCAGTCGCTGATATCCGGTGGGCCGTGGGGAAAGGCCGGCTGCTGCCGTTGACCACGTTGAACACGATCATTATCCTCAAACGGGATGCCACCGACCCGCAGATCCTCACACCGCTTGAGAAGCGCGAGGCGCTCGACCTCTTTACCGGAAACGGGTATTTCAACCCACATCTTCTCGTGAAAAATTCCCGCAAGGATGCACTCCGGGAACGGTATATCGGCGACCTCATCGACCGGACAGACTGCTACCTGCTCAATACGACCGGGACACCAAAGGAGACACAGCAGCGGATCCGCACGATCCTCGGCATGCCGGCGTGTGAATAATCCGGCTGGTACCTCCGGGACAATCCCGAAACGGCAACCTCCCGGCCGCTGGTGTCTGCACTAAAAAGCGAGCGTTCAAATATGGTTGCGGCAGAGTTCTGGTATAATTTTTGAGGTATACTATGACAGAAACAATTGCAACTCCGGAACCGTGCGGATGCTCATGCGGGTGCTGTGCTCCCGGGCTCTTTCCCTGGTGGATCCTCCTCCTGTGGGGACTTCTTGCCCTCATTCTCGGGATCATGTTCCTTGCCTCACCCGGCATAACGACCATTATCTTTATCACGTTCCTTGGCGCGTACTGGTTTGTTGGGGGTCTCTTCTCCCTTGCCAGCCTCGCCATTGACCGGACGAACATGGGCTGGAAGATCCTCTTTGCGATCTTAAACCTTATCGCGGGTATCATCATCCTTGCCTACCCGCTGTACAGCACCTTCTTACTCCTGACGTTTGTGATCATCCTCATCGGCGTCTGGGCATGCATCACGGGAGGTGTCCACCTTTACCATGCATACTCGCAGAAGGATGCAGGAAATGGCATCCTCGGGATCATCAGTCTCGTCTTTGGGCTCCTGCTGCTTGCATTCCCTCTGATCTCGGCCGCGCTCCTGCCGTTTATTGCCGGCATCTTTGCGATCGTTATCGGTATTGCTGCGATCGTGGCATCGTTTGCGGCAAAAAAAGCAGTCCCTGCAACTCCAGCCCCGTAAGGCCCCACTCTTTTTTTTTGATTAATTCCTTTGTAGTGGTTCACCATCAGGCATCATGAAGAGAGAATTGTTACCTCTCTTTCGTGCCTTTACAATATCCGTGCGGGAATACTATTGACCACTCAGCCGGCTAAAAAAAAAGATCATGATTTTTTCATGAGGGCTTTTCCCGCGGAGAACGCCGCGCCGGCGACGCCTCCAAGTTTCCGGTACGAGCGACCGGCCAAGAGGAGCGGATCGATCTTCTTTGGATCGGGAATGTTGTCCGTAAGGCAGGGCGTGTCCACGTAGTATTCGACAACTTCGCCGATGAAGACCTCGTTGTTGGGCAGTTCCACGGTCTTTACCACTTTGCAGACGGCATTTACCGGGCACTCACGGATCATCGGGGCGTGTTTTTCTTTGCCGTAGAACCCGGAAAAGACCGTGGACTTGTCGGTCGTGCGTCCCGAAACGAGCCCGCAGTAATCGGTCTCTTTTACGAGCGCTGCCGGTGGCACGTTGATGCTGAAGTACCCGGTCTCTTTTATCCCGGCATTGGAAAAGTGGGCCTTCATGGATGAGATATAGACGAGCGGTGGCTGCATGGACATGCCGCCATATGCGCCGATCGTAAGGTAGTTCTCCTTTCCCTTTACGAGCGTGCCGGCGATCACCACAGGCATAGGCGTCGCGGGAACCTGGTTTGGCATCTGGATCTTCTCCATATCTTACCTCCTCGCACCCGGAACCGATCCTGAACATTCATTCACTTAAAAAGCCGGCCCGGATCCTTAGGTACACCTTACTGTTCAATCCAGTATATACGGTACTTGCAGGAGGGTAGTATCTGTTTACCGGCACTCGTCGGGAAAAAAGCAAAACGGTCTGCCGGTTATGCGACTGAGTGGGATTTTTTTGCCGCACGATACCAGCCAAACGCATGCCGGATCAAAAACCCGATGACAAGCACCGGTACCGCCGCTGCCACCGCGACCGTCACCCATTCTGTGGCGGTCAGTGGCACTGTGCCGAAAACCTCGCCGCCGAACTGGATGATGAGGACCTGGACAATCACGATCCCCCCCATGACTAAAAAGAACGTCGGGTTGCCCTTGAAAAACTGCGGCATCTTCCCGTCCATTGCCCGGCAGTTAAAGCCGTTTGTCACGGCGGCAATGATGAACGCCGCAAAGAAGATCGTGCCGATCTCTGCCTCAGTATCGCCGCCAAGGAACCCGGTCCCGATCTGGAGGAGACCGCCAATGATGAGGAATGTGCCGGTTATTGCGATCGCAACCCACATAAACTGCGTGATGATGCGGGCGTCACGCGGGACCGGCGTCCGGTCGAGCAGCCCGGGATGCGGCGCTTCCGAGCAGAGCGCAAACGCGGCGAGCGTGTCCATGATGATATTGATCCAGAGGATCTCAATGATGGTAAACGGCTCCGGGTAACCGAGGAGCGGTGCGATGAACACAAGGATACAGGCACTGAAGTTAATCGTGAGCTGGAAGACGAGGAAGCGCTGGATATTCTCGGTACAGCGACCGGCCCCACCAGACGGCACTTGTTATCGAGGCAAAGGAGTCATCGAGAAGGATGATGTCGCTTGCCTCCCGTGCCACTTCTGTACCGGCGATACCCATCGCAAGTCCCACATCCGCGTGCCTGAGCGCCGGGGCATCGTTTGTCCCGTCGCCGGTCACGGCGACGACCGCACCGGTCTTCTGGAGCGCCTGCACGAGGAGGAGTTTGTCCAGTGGTTCGGCCCGGGCCATCACGTCAAGAGTTTTTGCGGCCGTGACCTGTCCTTCGGCCGAAAGCGCCCGGAACTCTTTTCCTGTCATGACCGTCCCGCCTTGCAGGATCCCGGCCTCACGTGCGATTGCCTGTGCGGTTACCGGGTTGTCCCCGGTGACCATCCGCACCCTGATGCCGGCATGCTGGCAGCGGGCCACGGATGCTGCGATATCGTCCCGCAGGGGATCGCGGATGCCGACGTAGCCATCCCAGACAAGCCCGGTCTCGGTCTCGTCCTCCGCGGTAATTTCCCGGTGGGCAAATGCGAGCGTCCGCATCTCGCGGGAAGCAAGTATGCCTACGCCAGAGAGATCGGGGGCCAGGGTGCAGAGGCCGGACAGGATCTCCGGCGCTCCCTTGGCAAGCAGGAATTTGTGTCCGTTTAAGTCCACCACTGTCGACATCCGCTTGCGCTTCCCGTCGAAAAGGTCCTGCCGGGCTGCCGGGTTATTTTCCCGCAGTTTCCGGTAATCGATTGCATGCGCCCGCAGCCACCGGAGGAGCGCACCCTCGGTCGAATTCCCGATCACGGTCGCCCTTCCGTTCTCCCGCTCTTCGAGGTGTGCGGTGCCGTTGACTGCCGCGTTCAGCGTGATCCATTCCGCCGGGGTTTCCGGGACCAGGCCCGGCCCTGCAGGGGCTGTAATGGAGGCTTCGGCGACTTCCATCTGGTTTTTCGTGAGTGTCCCGGTCTTGTCGGTGCAGACCGAGGTCGCCGACCCGATGGTCTCGCAGGCAATCAGGCGCCGGACAAGGCAGTTTGCCCGGGTCATCTTGCGCATCGCAAGGGAGAGCGAGAGTGCAACGCTCATCGGCAGTCCTTCGGGCACGGCGGCCACGACAATCACGACCGCGAGCATGAAGTACCGGAGCAGGTGGTTTGCGGTAACGAGGTTAAGTCCTGTCAGGTCGCCGACAAGGATGCCCCGGATAACAAGCGTACTGCAGATGAGGATTGCCATCGTGTACCCGAATTTCGAGATGAGCCCGGCAAGGATTTCGAGTTTTTCTTCAAGCGGTGTTTTTGTCGCATGATCGATCCCGAGCGTTGCAGCGATTACGCCCATCTCTGCCGCATCGCCGACAGCCCCTGCGATCATCCGCCCTTTTCCGGCCGTGACAAAACTTCCTTTGAGGACCTTGTCGGCAGTCTCCTTATGAACCTGTTCACTCTCGCCGGTAAAAGCAGACTCGTCAGAGAAAAGTTCGTCCGATACAAGGAGCCAGCCGTCCGCAGGGCTCGCGTCGCCGGCTTCGAGGAGGATAAGGTCGCCGACAACGATATCGCGGGAGGGCACGAGTGTGGGGTTACCGTCCCGGATCACCTTGACTGCCATATCGTCGCGATGGGCGTTGAGGACGTCAAACTCACGGCTGCTCCGGTACTCGTTGTAAAAGGATATGCCGGTGGCAAGAAGGATCGCGATGACAATCCCGGCCGTGTCCAGAAGGCTGCTCCCGGAAAAGAACGAGACAATCGCGGAGAGTATGACGGCAAAGAGCAGGATTCTGATGATGGGGCTGTCGAAATTTTTCAGGTACTGTTTCCAGAGCGGCTCGCGTTCCGGCGGCGTCATCACGTTTGTGCCGTACTTCTTCCGGCTCGCTTCTGCCGCGGGGGACAAAAGACCGTCCACCCCGGCATATTCCCTGATCTCATCAAGTGTGAGCATGTATCCGATTCCTGTGAGGGGATGCCACCCATCCCCGGATGTGTGTAAAATATTGGTGCTCCGTGAGTATAACACCGTATTATGATTATCAGGGCCGGGCGGTCCCTGTTCATTGGCCAGTCCAGTACCAGTTGATTAAAGCGCACGCCGGTATTTTTTTGGTGTTGTTACTATACTCAGGACAGGGCACCCTTCAGTATCCGGTGGCATAGTACCAGCCGTTCTCTTCCCTCACCTGTACCGGTACCGAGAAGAGCCTGCTGATCTTCTTATCGGTCAGCATCGCCGTTTTTTCGCCGTCGCCGCAAATCCTGCCGCCGTCCATCATGACGACCCGGGAGATCTCCGGGATAATATCGTGGAGCTGGTGCGTGACAAGGATGATGCTGGTTCCCGACTGCGCGATCGTCCGCAACGTCTCTCTGAATGTGTGAAGGGCCGAAAGGTCAAGACTGGTTGTCGGTTCGTCGAGGATGAGCGTGGCAGGATCGAACACAAGCGCCCTCCCGATTAAAAAGCGCTGTGCCTCGCCTGACGACATCTCGTTCATGGGCCGGTCGACTGAGCCGGTCGATGCGAAGGAACCTCTGGATTTCCTGCGTTTTCTCTTCCATGGCCGGGGTAACGACCCGGTTAAAAAGCCCGATGCTTGAAAAAAAACCGGAGAGGATCACCTCCCGGCCGGTGATATTTCTGGTGAAGGTGTACTGGAGGTCGTTTGACACGATGCCGACAAACGACCGGAGATCAAAGATATCCCACGTGTCTGTTCCCCTGAAATCAAAGGTCACGGGACCTTCGGAAAGGACCGGGTAATACTCGCGTGTGATCGCTTTAATCAGCGAGGACTTTCCCGCACCGTTTGGCCCGAGGATGGCGACGTTCTCGCCTTCTCCAATGGAGAGCATGATGTGATCGAGGACCCGTTTATCGCCCCGGATCACGGAGACGTTCGCAAAATCAAAGAGCGATGGCATGGTATCGGGATAGTGTGTGGCGCATGCTGGCATGGTTTTTTCCAAAACAACTGAAAATTATTTCCTTTTATTGGGTGATATCCGTTCCCCTGTCCCGTGCGCTATCAGGCCCGGGATTTTTTGTTTGAAACGGTTGTAACATCAAAAGGACTATCTGGGGTCGGTTCACAAAGCGTAGCATATGCCAGACCATATGCTGCCCCCTGCTGGCGCAGGACAGGAGTTCCTGGAGCAGACGAAGTACCGGTACCTGGGCCGGTCGGACCAGGAAAAAGGCATGCCCCAGCCGCCGCTGGAACTCCCGGCAGCCCCGGATCTGCCGGTCTTTGATCTCCCGGACCCGGCATCGCTTGTCGTCCCGCAGATCGATATCCGCTCGGCAATCGGGCGCCGGCACAGCGTCCGGTCGTATGCAAGAGAGCCGCTCTCCCTTGAAGAGCTCTCGTTCCTCCTCTGGTGCACGCAGGGAGTAAAGAGCGTGCATGGGAACGAGGCAACCTTTCGCACCGTCCCCTCGGCCGGGGCGCGCCACGCGTTTGAGACTTACCTGCTCGTAAACGATATTGACAGTCTTGCACCGGGCCTCTACCGGTACCTTGCCCTCTCCCACCGGCTCTGTCAGGCAAAAACCGATCCCACGCTCCATATCGACATTGCCCATGCCTGTCTCGACCAGGCATTCGTGATGCGGTGCGGCGTCGTGTTTCTCTGGACGGCCGTGCCGTACCGGATGACATGGCGGTACGGCGAACGCGGGTACCGTGATCTGCACCTTGACGCCGGCCATGTCTGCCAGAACCTGTATCTTGCCGCAGAAGCGGTCGGCTGCGGGGTCTGCGCCATTGCGGCGTTCGATGACGATGCGATGGCAGAGATCCTGGGAATTGACGGGAAAGAGCAGTTTTTGATCTACCTTGCAACCGTGGGGAAACGTGAAGGGGCCGGTGGCGGGGCAGGATAACATCCCCGCATCCCGAAAGGATTATTGACAGGGATCCGGACGTAATTTAAAAAAAAGAAAAAAATAGTCAGGATCAGGAACCCGGCGATCCCTGCAGTGCGGCTGACGCTTCCTGTGCTGTCGTATAGATGGCAAAGATGGTGGTAAACCCGGCAAGTCTCATGATCTTCTGCACCTCGCGCGAGAGGCCAGAGAGCGCGAACCGGTCATTGTTGTTATGTAACGTTTTTGCTGTCGCAAGCAGGACCCGCAGGCCGCCGCTGGAGATATAGACAAGACCGGTAAAATCGAGAATAATCTTCCGGTTCCCGCCGGCAATAAGATTGTTGAGGGCAGTTTCGAGGGCTCCTGCGGTCATGGCATCCACGCGTCCGGTCACTGTAAGGACGGTTACGGTATCCTGCGTCGTCGTTGTAATCTCCATGTTTATTCCCCGGATTGCCATCTGGCCGTATCACCGATCAGTACTTGGGAAATATCCTCCCTGTGCCGAGATAATCCTTCTCCTTTTTTCCTTAACTGACTTATTTATGTACGTGGGTGTGCAAACCATAGTTGGAGTATCCTTTTATGACCCCCGTGATCCGGATGCCATATTTCCCCCCGCTGTGCCTGTCATGGAAGACTGGCACGGGAGCCGGGTTTCCGGTTCAGGGCCGTGACAACCCGGTCCCGGCACCGGGTGAACCACTGGCATTTTTACAGGTTTCCGGCGTGTGATCATGACCCCGTCTGCCAGTATTGTTATTCCCGCCCTTCTTGATGCGATCCCCGGGGTCTCCTTTGAACTTGAGCAGTACCTGCGGTCATCGGGTTTTTCCGATGAACAGATCCTCGATCTCCAGCTTGCCGTCGAGGAGGTGATCACGAATACAATCATGCACGGCTATGCCGGTACCCGGGCACCATCGCGATCTGCTGCCGGGCAGGGCAGGACGAGGTGATCGTTGAAATTTCCGATGACGCCCCGGCATTTGACCCGCTCCAGGTACCGGAGCCGGATACCTCCGCAAATCTCGATGACCGGGAGATCGGGGGTCTTGGTATTTTCCTTATCAGGAAAGTGACCGACAGCGCCACGTACCGGTACGAAAAGGCAAAAAATATCCTGACCCTGACAAAAAAGAGACGCCCTCTCTCGTAAGGGTACCTCAAATGGTTTAGAAAAAAACGGGATTATCCTCTACTGCTCTTTTACAATATCCTGGATATATGCAACACCGATCTTTGCGCGCCTGATCCGGGTGCTGTCAAGGAGGTGGCGCATATCCACGAACGTGGCGTCGCTGACGATCTTTTTTACCTGCGAGTTTAAGTCAAGCGAGCCATCGTAGGGCACCCCTCGGAACACCACGCCATGGTTGTGGAGGTACATTGCCTTTGAAGCGCCCTTGTTTGCCGGGTTTGCGTAGTACAGCGCATCGAGGTTCTCTTTTTTGTAGCCCGAAAGGTCGTGCGCGAGGTCGATCCCGATCCCGAAGCTCACGAGCGTATCCCCTTTGTAGGACATGCTGGTATCGGAAGCCATCCATGTTCCGGACTGGGCAGGGTCCATGATCGAGGATCCTTTGGGTAGCGCTGTCCCGGCAACCGGTGCCTTTTTGATGCCCGAACTGGCAAGGCCGGCAATAACGCCCCAGATGGCGACCGCGACGACACCCTTGTAGGTCTTTACTCCCCGGTCAACGGCCCCTGCAAAGATCATGCGGTAGATATCGGTGATGCTGACCCCCTGCGGATCCTTCGTGTCAAGAGTCAGGTATTCGTTGAACGGGCCGTCCAGCGTGACATTAAATCCCGTGTAGACCGGCACGTCCGTTTCCGCGTCAAGCGGTGTCAGGAAATCCGGGGTGTTGTTCCCGTCGGTCGGCAGCCAGACCATGGAGCCGTACAGGGTGATCATCTCGCCAAGAAGCGGCATTGCCTCTTTCTTGTCGGCCCCGAGCGCGCCAAGGCCAAGCGAGTACGTGATCTCGGAGAACTTCCGGGTCTTGATATCGGCTTCGGTGAGCTGCGCATGCAGGATCTTATGGAGATCCCCGGTGACCCGGAGGGCAGGGGGGCTTGTCATCCAGCCCGGCTCTATGGTGAGCGTGACGCCCTTCTCCTCGATCTTCTTGTAGAAGATCTCGTTAAAAAGCGTCGGGTTTTTGCGCTTTTTCTTTATGTCCTCAACCGCGGCATCGGTGGTCGGGAATATCTCCAGAATTGTCGTGAACCCGGCCATGTCGAGCACTTTTTTCGGGTACTCCCCGACGCCTGCAAGGGCGAATCTCCCGTTCCTGCGTTTCATCTCCTTTTTGAGCACATTAAACGTGCGAAGACCGCCGCTCGAGAGATACGTGGAGCCGGAGAGGTCGAGCACCAGTTCCTTGTCATCGTCGTGCAGCGCCCCTTTTATCCACTCGTCGAGCTGCTGGGCGCCGAATGCATCCAGCCTCCCGTTGATAAAAAAGACGAGCACGCCCTCCTTTCGTTCGCTTTTTGCATCCATTTTTTCTTTTCCATCTCCCGGATAATACTTCTTGCACCTGCCTTTTTTTAATGTTCGTATTTATCTGCAGACGCAAGCCTCCTGCACGTGCGGTGCGGTCGTTATTCCCGTCCGGTTTTCCGGACGCATCAAAAAAGGAAACGGATCAGGTCTTGTGTCTGTTCGAAGATGAGGAGCGGCTTTTCTGCGGGATCGTACAGGTAAATATGGTCGCTCCTGAACTTTATCGTAGAGGATTTTCCAGATCGTGCAGGTACGAGGACTCGACCTGCATCACGCCGGGAGCCGGGCAGAACATTTTGGTTGTTCTCCCGGAACCGGGTTGTCAGGGTCAGCATCGAGCCGGTGATCGTGTAATTATACTGGTACCGTTACAGCCGGAATACCCGCCAAGGATGGTGCTGTTTGCGGGGCCGAACCGGATGGTCACATCAGTCCCGTTTGTGACCGGAACCATGGTGCCTTTTTCATTGGTATAGTAGGAGAGTGACCAGTTCGTGCCGGTCAGGTTTACGGGCACGGATCGCGTGACGCCCTGGACCTGTGCATAGACAATGAGCAGGACAAGCACACCGATAAGTGCCATCATTACCCAGAAGCCCGGGCCCATAGGTGCCGCCGGGAGGGGTACAGGATCCGGGGTATCCTGTGCACTGGTGCCGGGGGTGATCTCCGCAGGTTCGTCAGCCATTCCAATACTAAAGTGGCTCCTTAAAAAGATAAGCATTCGCGGAGTTAATTGTCCCTTAAGAAAAACCGGTGCATGCCGGAAAACAGGCCTGTTCTGGTACTGGGATGAAAATGCACCCGGGCCGATCGGTCGCCCGGACCTATTTTCCCATCTCTTCGATCAGGTTTTCCACGAGCGGCCGGATGCGCGGGAGTGTTTCCGTGCTGATCTTCCAGATGAGCCGGGGCCGGCTCGCTGCATCCGCATGGGCAACTGCCTCTTCGAGCGCCGAGAGTTCTTTCCACGGCAAAAGTGCGTATTTCACCCGGATAATGGTCGGGATCTGGTGCACCATTTCATCGATGGACTCAAGACTGGCAGTAACCTTTGCATAGGTCGGTTCATCCCGGAAAAAATCCTCGTACTGGTATCCTTCGGTCAGCTGGGAGATGTTTGTGATCCCGGTAAGGATCCCGTTGAGCAGTTCAAGGGTATTTCTTCCTGACATGGGTTTGTTCTCCCGGTGCTGCCGTGCAGCACACCATTTTTTCCTGTGCACTCCGGCAGCAGTCGCCGTTTCAAAGGCCGGTCTCGTGCCGGGATTATAGGGAATGGCGACCGGTATCTGCGTGAGATTCGCAGAGTGACCCCAAATACTTTCTTAGGGAGGTCCGACAGGGCGCCGTCATTTTTTTTAAATTTTTTTAGGAAAGGTGACGCCCGGAACCGTCTTCCCAAATGGCAATCTCACAGTCGGCATTTGAGAGTTTTAATAGGTAAGCCATCCAATTATTCATATGGAATTTGCCGTTGTCAAAAAATGGGTGATCTTTTTCCTTGGGATCCTCGTTGCCATCATTATCGCGAATGCGCTTTCGAACTTCATCGTGGCATATGCAGGTATGACCGGCTGGATAAATCTTGTCGTGAGTTTCGTGCTGTATGCTGTGATCTTCTTTGCTCTCCTCTATGTGATGGAGAAACTTTTCGGGATCGAGTTTTTCGGGTTAGGGCGTACCTAGATTTTCCCGCCAATCTTTTTTTGACGCCCTGCTTTGTTATCCCACTATTGTTTTAAGGCCTGAAAAACGGGAAACGCGGGCGGGTCTTGCGCACCAGATCCCCCATCGGACCGTCTCTGCGCGGCAGTGGCGACGAGTTTTGTCTGCAATAACGATGATACCCCGGGTGGGACACACGGATCCGTGAATTTCTGACACTCTTATGTCGGGAAATTACAAAAAAACCGGCACGGGATATTTTTGTAAATCGTTTCTCAGTACGGCACCTGCATACGAAACTATTAACGCGAGAAAATAGAGGTATTTCTATGGATGCGAAACTGTCCTGCCTCCTGAAAGGGTTGATAGGAGTGATCTTCGGTGGTCTCGCGCTGGTTGTACCGGGTCCTGTACTGGCCTTCTTCACCGGGATATTCTGGGTGCTTCTGGTAACGGGAATTGTCTTTTGCGTGCTGATTGCCATCACCTCCCACGCGGAAGAATCATTTTTCTGGTTTCTCTGTTCCGCCGGCCTTCTTGTCATCGGAATAATCGAGATGCTGTTCCCGAATTTCCTCTCCCTGATTTTTGTACTTGCCGTTGCCGTACTGGCGTTCTATGCCGGGTACACCGGGATCTCGTTTGCACTGACCCGTCCGCGATCGAAATATTACCTTGTCACCGGGGTGATTGTGAGCAGTGTCATTCTGCTGTATATTTTCATCCGTTTCGTGCCGGCCATGAGTGACATCATCATTATGACCGTTGTCGGAACGTTCTCGTTTGTTCTCGGGCTCTTTGCAATCTTCATGGGGTTGACCATAAAGGAAGGGGAAGCCGCGCCCGTCCCGCCGCATGTACTCTTCCTGAAAACATGCGGGCTTCCGGTAAAACCCGCGGGGAAGGAAGCCCCGTCCACAGGCACCCCGGATCAGCCGGGCGGACAGCCTGATGAGAACCCCCCCCGGTGAATCTGACTTTTTTTATAGGATCCGTCAATCATGCAACCGGCCTATGATATCGTTGTCGCCGGTGCCGGGCCTGCAGGCTGTGCGGCCGCCCGTGCATGCGCAAGGACCGGCCTTTCGGTGCTCTGTCTGGAGGAGCAGGGGAGCATCGGGTATCCGGTGCAGTGCGCCGGCCTTTTGTCCCGTGCGGCATTCGAAGAGTGCGCGGTTTCCCGGCGATCCATTCTCAATACCGTGACCGGAGCACGGGTCATATCCAGTACTGGTCACGCGCTTGTCATCGACGCAAAAACCCCAAAGGCGCATGTGGTGGACCGGGGGATGCTCGACCGCGAGATGGCAGAGGCTGCGGCAGATGCGGGTGCGGACTTCCGGCTCAAAACTGCAGTCTGCGCAGTCAGGGACAACCGTGTGATCACCCGGGGGATCAACGGGCACGAGGAGTTTTCCTTTAAGATCCTCATTGCGGCAGACGGGCCCCGGAGCACGATTGCCCGTATGTACGGGATGGAACGGGCACCGGTGTACCTCGCCGGCATCCAGGCCGAAGGAAGGCATGACTGTGCACCGGGGCTTGTCGAACTCTACCCGGATGCTTCCCCGGAGTTTTTCGGCTGGGTGATCCCGTCAGGGAATGGCCGGGTCCGGGTCGGGCTGTGCGGGACTGAACTGGTGCCGGAGCGGTTTTCTGCATTTGTCCGCAGGATCGGTCTTGTGTCTGATATTCACCTTGTCACCGGTACGATCCCGCTTGGCGTGATGCAAAGAACTTTTGGCCGCCGCACCCTTTTTGTGGGGGATGCGGCAGGGTTTGCCAAGCCCACGTCCGGTGGCGGGGTCTATACCGGTATCCGTTCGGCCCGCCATGCAGCGGCAGTCGCGGCTGCGTGCTGCGAACATGAGACCTTTTCCGACGCCGCGCTTGTAGAATACGAGCGGCGCTGGAAGGCAGATATCGGGCGGGAACTTGCACTCGGGTTCCGTCTCTATAAGATGCGCCAGAACCTGTCCACGGAGACAATCGACCAGATGATCCTTGCGATGAGTGATCCGGGCATTACCGATGAGATTGTGAAATACGGGGACATGGACCGGCCGGGAAAAATTGCCGGTATCCTTATGAAAAACCCGTCGCTCTTTCGGTTCTTCTCGCCGCTCCTGCTGTCCGGCATCAGGTCGTTTTTCTAAAACCATTAAAAAAAGAAGAATTCAGGATTTACCGGATTCTTTTTGCTCCTCTGGTTCCGTGTATCCTGGCTCCGAGCACTGGTGCTTCCAGGTATCGACCGGCAGATCCCGTTTCATCTTCGGCCAGAGCCGGGCAAAGGATGCGGTCAGGATAAAGAACGCGATGGTGACAAGCACGATCGCTCCCCCGGATGCGATGTTGTAGGAGAACGAGAACTGGAGGCCGATGATGACCGAGGCGATCGCTATCGCCAGTGCCGCGATGACCGTGCGCCGGAACGGGAGCCTGAGCTGGATTGCTGCAATTGCGGGGATGATCATGAGGCTTGATACGAGAAGAACACCGACAAGCCGGGTCGCGACGACCACGGTGAGGCCGACAAGGACGGTAAAGAGAATCTCAAGGGCAGTCACCGGCATCCCGGCGACCCGGGCAAAATCCGTATCAAGGGTAATCGCAACCCATTCCTTCCAGAGCAGGCCGAGCACCACAAGGACAATCATCCCGAGGCCTGCGGCAAGGTACACGTCATTGTCGTTGATCCCAAGAATCGTCCCGAACAGGTAGGATAGGAGGTCTGCCGGGGCCGACTGTGCGAGGCTGATAAGGACAATACCGATGGCAAGTCCTCCTGAGAACAGGATCGCGATCGCCGCATCGGAGGCGACCCGGAGTTTTCCGAGCGCGTGAATCCCAAGAGCCCCTGCGATGACGGATGCAACCGCAGTATAGAGCGGGTAGATCCCGGTCCAGAACCCAAGGGCAATTCCGCCAAAGGCTACGTGGCCCAGGCCATCGGAGATGAGGGAGAGCCTGCGCAGCACGATAAATACCCCGAGACTCGCGCAGGTCACTGCCACGATCAGCCCCCCGATCAGCGCACGCACGCCGAACTTGAACATCAGAAACTCAAGCACCATTCGATCTCACTCCTCACTGGTTTCCTGCCTGTAACATCAGGTTCCAGAGCCCTTTCGTACCAAGGGGCTGTGCCGGGCCATCGTACAGGATCCTGTGGTGCAAAAAGACAATCCGTTCCATCATACTGCTCAATTCGGTCAGGTCATGGAGGATGAGGAGGACCGTGATCTTATGGGTATCGTGGAGGTGGGAAAGGAGGGTGTAGAACTCCTGTTTGCTCTTTGCATCGATCCCGTTTGTCGGTTCGTCGAGTGCGAGGATATGGGGGTTTCCCACGAGCGCACGTGCAATCAGCACACGCTGCTGCTGGCCTCCTGACAGGTCAGAGAAGAGTTCTCCGGCGACCCGGCCAAGCCCGGCCTCGGAAATTGTTTTATCCACTGCAGCCAGGTCCTCCGGTGTCGGCCGGGTGAAAATGCCGGACTGCCCGTAGGTGCCCATCTCGATAACCTCTCGCACGGTTACCGGGAACTGCTGCTGGCGCAGGACCGGCTGCTGGGGCACGTAGCCGATGCAGGGCCGGCAGGGAGACATGCCCTCGCAGTCCTCCATGTGGCAGGTAAACTGAACCGTCCCTGTTTCCGGCCTGAGCAGGCCGACAAGGATTTTTAAAAGGGTTGTCTTGCCGGAACCATTCGGTCCGGCGATACCCACGAACTCTTCCTGCCGGACCGTAAGTGTGATGTTATCAAGGACCGGTTCGGCGCCGTACAAAAACTGATGTTGCTTGCGGTCAGGCATACCGGCCGGTCACGGGGAGCGTCTACTGGCATTTCAGTGCCTGCCTCATCTGCTGGAGATTATTCTCCATTATGGTCACATAATCGTTGTCTTCGGGCCGGGGCGAACCGCCCGGTAGTACTTCCATGGTGGTGTAAGGATACACGGGGAGGTTAAGTTCGGTTGCAATGGACTGGCTTAATGCCTGGACTTCATCAGTTTCCGCAAGCACGCCCTGGACGTTGTCTGCCTTTGCATCTTTTAAGATCGATGCCATCTGCTGGACTGACGGCTCTGCATCCGGGCTTAAACCGGAGATGGAAAGGGCGGTCAGGTTATATGCGGCCGCCTGGTAGTCGAGGAATGCGTGCGAAGTCAGGAATGTCCGTGTCGTGCAGTTTGTGAGGCCGAGAGAGTAATCGGCATCCAGTTTTTCGAGCCGGGTCTTGTATGCAGCCGCGTTCTTCTGGTAGCCGGAGCATTGGCCGGGTCTGCTGCCGAGAGTTGGTCTGCGATATAGGGCACATAATATCCGGCAAGCTTTGGCGAGAGCCAGAGATGGGGATCCTGATCCGTGTTGGGGAAGTCCGGGTATTCGTTTTTCATCTGTGCCAATACTGATGGCGGAATCGAATCAATAAAAGGTGCGCGTACAATGTCCGGGTTTGCCGAGCCGGCAATGTTCTCTGCCCAGGGTTCCATGAACGGCCCGTCGTAGAACAGCACTTTTCCTTTTGCAAGCGTCATCGCATCCCCCGGCGTCGGTTCGTAATCGTGAGGTTCCGCACCGAGAGGCAGGAGCTGGGTTACATCGGCGTAGTCCCCGGCAACAGGTTCGACAAGCAGGGTGATCGGCCGAAACGAGGTGATGACCTGGATTTTCCCCGTTGACCCGGCTGCCACGGATGGCGCATGGGAGGTGCCGGAACCGGTCGTGAAGGCCGGGAGTACGAGCAGGACTACGAGGATAATAATGATTGCAGAAGCACTTACGAGGGCGATTTTTTTCGATGACGGGATCATTTTATCATAACCTTTTGTATGAGGAAGTGCGAGCTTGCAATCCGGGGAGGAATGTCGTCGGGTGATCATATAATGATTATTAAAAATTTGGGCTGGCCCCAATCTTTTTTCAAATCACTTTTTTTCGGTGTTGTGTCGACATGGGACAGGATCTGCTATGGAGTCTGGTACACTGGACCTGCCATACATCCGTGAAGGGTAAAGGATCATGACCGTGAAGAAGTTTTTCACTATCCCTGTTCCGGCCCGGGCTTTAAATAAAAATCAAACCCTGAAAAATAAAAAATACCGGTGAGAAAAGAACCCGGTCAGGGAGCCGGCGTGGTATCAAGGCACCCGTCGTCATGCGTGATTGCCCCGCAGATCCCCTGGCCGGGATGCCCCATCGCGGCGCAGATCCGGTCGATGGCCTCTTTACTTACCCGGCTCTCGAAGTGCGAGGCCTCCGCACAGGCCTGCTCGTGCGAAAACCCGTAATGGGTGAGCATCAGGCTGAGGATCCGGTGGCGTTTGATACAGTAACCGGCATATTGTTTTCCCATATCCGTAAGACCGATCCCGTGGTACGGTTCGTGGGTGACCAGACCGGCACACGAGAGTTCCTGGATCGTTTTTGTAATGGTCGACGGGTCGACAGAAAATTCCCGTGCGATATCGGTGGTCCGCACTCTCCCGCCTTTCACGCACAGGTATTTCAGGTATTCCACCTTGCGCGGGGATATTTCCAGATCGTTACCGGTTTCCATGCGTACCGGTATCGGGCGTTTTAAAAAATAAAGTTTGGGGCATCTCCAATATTTTTTGGTTCCGGCATATTTGTCAGTGTGCACATGAAAAATTACTAACGGGCAAAGGCCGGATATTTAGTGCTGGTGGCGCGTAATAATTGTATCAGACTATACGCGATGTGTGTCGTAAAGAACAAGTCTTATTTACTTTTATAAAGTATACTTGAGCGGTGAAATTATGCATATAATGGAGGGATTTTTACCCTGGCAATGGTGTCTTGTGTGGTGGCTGGTCGCTCTGCCGTTTATTATTGTGGGTGTTATAGAACTTCGATCACTGCTGCGCAAAGACCGGGAATATCTCCCGCTGCTTGGCGTGTGCGGGGCGTTCATCTTCATATTGTCCGCACTTAAACTGCCATCAGTTACCGGCAGTTGTTCCCATCCGACCGGTACCGGGCTTTCGGTTATGTGTTTTAAGCCCTATATTACCGCAGTAATTGGTTTTGTTGTGCTGTTGTTCCAGGCGCTCCTTCTTGCTCACGGTGGATTATCCACGCTCGGGGCGAACATGGTCTCGATGGCAATCGGCGGTCCCCTGGTGGGCTATGGCGTGTACAAACTTCTGAAAAATACCCCGGTTAACATCTACGTCACCGTTTTCTGCGTAGCAGTCTGTGGCCGATATTGTTACGTACATCATCACGTCCTTTGAACTTGCCCTCGCGTACCCTGCTGCTGTCGGGGGGGTTATGGCTTCGTTTACCGCATTCTTTGTGATATTTGCGATTACCCAGATCCCTCTCTCGATTATCGAAGGACTCGTTCTTGCGCTGGTCTTCAAGTACATCATCCAGCTCAAACCGGATCTCATCGAGAAACTGGATGTGTTCTCGAAGAAGCAGATTGAATCCGCGCTTGGGACAGACACCGGTGTTCCCGAAGAAAAGGTGTAAATGTATGTTTGAGAAAAGAAAACTTGAGATACTTACGCTGGTTGGCCTTTTCGCGTTTGTGATCCTCTTTCTGATCGTCAGCGGCCAGTCGGGCCACGAATTTTCCGGGTCGGACGATGTCGGATCGCAGGAGATTGCACAACTGACCGGTAAGCCGATTGAATCCTTTACACCCCTCATTCCCCAGTATGTGCCGCCAAGCGCCGAGATCGAATCGACCCTCTTTGCGTTACAGGCAACATTCGGGGGAGTTGTGGTCGGACTGGTGATCGGGTACTGGTACGGACAGAAAAAACGTATTAACAGTTCCTGATTCCCTATGTTCGAAACGCTGCTGGATGATGTTGCACAAAACAGTACATTCCGTCACATCCACCCGGGAACCAAGATCCTTCTGGGTCTTGGGTCCCTTATCATCTGTCTTGTATCCCCTACCCCGGTTGTTCCGCTGATTTCGGGGATTAGCCTCAGTCTGGTCCTTTTAATTCCCGCACGCATATCCCCGCTCGTGTACAGGGAGCTCCTGCTTGCACCTGCCATATTTACGGCCTGTAGTATCATCGTCCTTTTATTCATGCTCGGGGGTGGAGTGGTCATCTGGCATTTCTCATTATTTTCGTGGATCAATCTCACGATCACACAAAACGCCGTCCTGCAATCCGTTCTCATATTTTTCCGGGTGTTCGGGTGTACGATCTCGCTCTTCTTTATTGCACTGACGACACCTATGACCGATCTTTTTAATGGTATGAAACGGTGCAGGATCCCTGTCGAACTTATCGATCTGATGATGATCATGTACCGGTATATTTTCATCACATACGAGCAGGCCCGTGAAATCTGGCAGGCACAAATTATGCGTCTTGGGTACAGCAGGGTAAAAGAGTCCATACGCTCTTTTTCCATGCTCTGCGGGATGCTCTTTATCTCCAGCTGGACTGCAGGAGAAGGACTCATCCAGGCAATGGACTGCCGGTGCTATGATGGGATCATGCCTTCGCTGGATCCGGTGGAACCTGTGCAGATGCGATCATTTCTCCCTGTCCTTCTCTACCTTGCCGGGTTGATCGCTGTTCTGCTGATGATAAATACAGGAGTTGCAGTGACACCATGAAGATCATATTTGAAGCACGGGATGTCAGGTACCGGTACCCGGGCAGTCTGGAGGCGATCAAAGGGATCAGTTTCCATATGCGCCGGGGAGAAAAGATTGCGCTTGTAGGTCCCAATGGCGCCGGTAAGTCAACATTACTCCAGATGTTCAACGGCATGATCCGCCCGACCTCGGGTATCATGCTCTTTGACAACGAACCGATCCGGTACGATCTCTTATCGCTCCGCCGGTTGCGGAAACGTGTAGGATTCGTGATGCAGAACTCGGATCGCCAGATCATTGCCCCGACCGTGTACCAGGATGTTGCGTTTGGCCCGGCAAACCTCGGGTATGATGAGCAGGCCATAAAGGAATCAGTCGCAACCGCCCTCAGTCAGGTCGGTCTCGTTGGTTTCGAACGCCGCCCGCCCCACCACCTCTCCGGAGGGGAGAAAAAACGGGTTGCCATTGCCGGGGTGCTGGCAATGGATCCGGACGTCCTCGTATTCGACGAACCCACGAGCGGCCTTGATCCGTCCGGCTCGGAAGACCTCATGGAACTGCTTGACGAACTCAACCATGATGGCAAGACCATCGTCATCTCAACGCACGATGTCGAACTTGTGTATCCGTGGGCTGAACGAGCCATTCTTCTCGCTGACGGGCAGATCATCCGCGAAGATGTGCCTGATGTAGCGTTCGGGAACACGAAATACGTCCGCATGGCGCACCTCTCTGTCCCGACGCTTCTCGAACTTTCGGCAGAACTCTCGAAACGCGGGTTTACGATTCCCGAACAAAAGCCCCGAAGCGTGCTCGACATGATCCATATCATTGAGAACCACCTTCATGGCTCCTGCTGCCATCCTTCGCCAGGTACGATCACGGTCTGCAATGTGGATGAAGAGGATACCGGGACGCTCTCCGCATGGATGAGTGCCCACCCGGATCTGGTTGTCGGGGCGATGGGTACACGCGCGAAGCAATACGCTGGAACGGAGTGCATTGCGCTGGAGTTCACGTATGGTGTCATCGACAAGTGCATTCTCCGGGCGCTGAGGGGACATGACTCGCTTATCCTGACAACCGGGGGTATGGTTGGCCGGGTCGCTGTCCGGGTGGAGGCTTACTCCCGGGAGAGCGGCAACACCATCAGCGTGGTCAGCCTGAACAACACTCCCCATCAGTATCTCCCGCGCCCGGGGTTATGAAGGAAGGCGATCAAAAAGAATGAGTCTTCACTCTGATGACCATGACTGTCACGATGATGACAGCCGCGATCATTATGGCCACGCTTTCTGCACGGCATTGTCGATCATCCAATCTTTGCATATGGGCAGTAAAATGGTCGTTTGCCGGACAGTTCTTTTTTAGGAAGGCGAAGCCTGTATTCAATACAAATTAATGAATAGTTTTTAACAAGATCAAATTTTTAATTAGTTCATACCCAGATCCATGTTTTACATAAAATACGTGTAAATCCTTGTCATTTTCTTATTAAATTGTGTATACTGCCTTTGTTACAAAGAGAAACATCTTATAATAACATGAGGATTATGAATCATGGCAGCAGAAGGAACGGCCCGTGCCGGGGAATTGACATTCCCAAAGAGCGGCGTTACTGACCGGGCAGTATCCGGTGTGGCTTATTCTCTTCTCGTTTGTCCTTGCCGTCCTGTTTATGATGGATATCCTGTCCACCCAGCTTATCCTCGGAATGGGCGGTGTCGAACTGAACCCGGTGATGGCCGGTATTGTCACCATCCCGCTCCTGCATGTGCTCCTTAAATGCGGGATACTCATGATGGTTATTCCTGTCGCCCTCGTTGCCGAGGCCCGGGTGAGAGGATCGGGTGTGGCATTCTATGCGGCACTGATCGCCATGTACACGCTCGTCATCATTAACAATGCTGCCGTACTCCTTCCCCATATCATGAGACCTTTTACCGGATAATCCCCCGCAGGATTGTACGTGTTCACGTGGCCGGGTGCCTGACAGTACACCACTCCTGTACGGTCAGATCCTGTGACGCTGCCCCGGTGTGAATAATTAACCGGAATACCGTGGCGATGCGGGAGATATTTACGGGTAAACCCTTTCGGGCGATCCGATACGGTCCCCGGTGAATCTGCCCGGATCACCACAGAACATGATGTGCACTCATACTACCGCAGGCGATTCCCAAGGATTGCAAATAAAAAGAGAATTGATTATGCTTTTTTCTCTTCGAGCTCGATCTCGATGCCGCCGACCTTGCTTGCAAAGAAGTTGTAGATGAATGCGAGGATCGCACCGCAGATGAAGGCCATGATCCCAAAGATTATGGGAAAGACGATGATGGAAAGCAGCCCGAGGGTCGTCGCACCCGGCATACTGTATTTCGCCCCGATGGCGGTACCCATAATGGCAAACAGCACTCCATAGACCAGGCCAAATACGATACCGAACAGGGCGTGGATCTTCGCCCAGGATATAATTTCAATGCTCTTGATGACTGTCATGTAGTACACCTTATGAATTTGTATACTGGTATCGGTAAAAAGTCTTTTGAAGTTTAATTTTGTGTGAACTCCCCGGCTTTTTTATATGCCGGGACTGGCTGCGGTCAGGAAAAACAAAGAAACACTATCATTCATGTATTTAAAGCCGTTTTTTCAATGTATACTAACGATATTAAAAAAAAACGGAACGGGATTTTATGGCAGGAAAACAGGAACTCGTGCAGACTCAAGGACCCTGAAACGTTATACCGCCCCTACGCATTTGCCCGGCGGATGAGCAAGACTCCCAAGTCGTTTATCCGTGAGATCCTCAAGGTAACGGAAAATCCCGGCATCATCTCGTTTGCAGGAGGCCTGCCAAGTCCTGACCTGATCGATGTCGGGGGAATTGCAGACGCTGCCGCAGCAGTTCTCAAAGAAGATGGCAGGACCGCTCTCCAGGTACTCGACGACCGAAGGGTACCTCCCGCTTCGCCGGTTTATTGCAGACCGGTACAAAAAGAGGCTGGGCCTTGACGTTTCACCTGACGAAATCCTCATTACCAGCGGGTCGCAGCAGAGTCTCGATCTTATCGGCAAGATCCTGATCGATCCTGATGACCGGGTCGCGATCGAGCGCCCGGGGTATCTCGGCGCAATCCAGGTCTTCTCGCTCTACGAGCCGGTCTTCGTGCCGATTGAACTCGAGGCCAGAGGGGCCGGATCCGGCAGCCTTCGAAGCAGCTCTTGATGGGGATACGATAAAGATCTTCTACGGGATCCCGAATTCCCAGAACCCCTCGGGGATTACGTACTCAGAGAAGCGGCGGAAGGAGTGTGCAGAGATCCTTTCTGGTACCCGCACGATTGTTGTCGAGGACGATGCGTACGGGGAACTCCAGTTTTCGGGCAGTTCCCACCCGCCGTTTAAAAAATACCTGCCCGACCGGACCATCCTCACCGGCTCGTTCTCGAAGATCTTTGCCCCGGGCATGCGCCTCGGGTGGGTCTGTGCCCCGCCAGCCGTCATGGACCAGCTGGTCGTCGCGAAACAGGCCTCGGACCTGCACACCAATTATCTCTCCCAGCGTATCGCGTCACGCTATCTTTCAGAGGCTGACCTCGAAGCGCATATCCGTAAAATCCGGGTGGCATACAAAGAACAACGGGACTGCATGATCGCCGCGATGCAGGAAGAGATGCCGGACGGGGTCACCTGGACCCGCCCTGAAGGCGGGATGTTTATCTGGGTCACGCTTCCTGCCGGGTGCTCATCGATGGATATCTTTTCCGATGCGCTCAAAGAACAGGTCGCTGTGCTCCCGGGCATCCCGTTTTATGTCGATGGCGGCGGGACAGATACGCTCCGCCTGAATTTTTCGAATGCCCGTCCCGGGCAGATAACGGAAGGGATACAGCGGCTATCCCGGGTAATCCGGTCAAGGACCGGGTAAAAGACGCTCCCGCGGCCAGCTGCCATACTTCATCATCAAAGAGTGGGGCTATAAAAATAGTATTCATAAATAGTGGTGTACATATAAATACCGGAAAGGGTATATGGCGCTGTTTCAAACGTTCATATATCGTCATGCGGCGCCAGGAATAACAAAGGACAGGCGGGGAGCGACAACAATCCATGAGCCGAAGTGATGCTGAAGCACTGATGCGGCAGGGTATCGAACTCTATGATCTCGGCAGGTACCAGGAAGCCGTGGTCATGTTTGACCGGGCGCTCACGCTCTTCCCGAAACTGCCAAAAGCCCATTACTTCAAAGGTATCGCCCTGTACGATCTCGGCAAATACGATGCAGCGGTTGAATCCTACGATAATGCACTGACGCTTGACCCCTCCGATATCAATGCGTGGTACAACAAGGCTGCGACCCTTGCACAGGTCGGCAGGAACCGGGAGGCCCTCGAAACCTGCGAACGGTTAATCGCCCTCAAGTACGACAACGCCGAAGCCTGGATCCTCAAGGGTATTGCCCTCTACGAACTGGGAAGGTACCAGGACGCCATATCGGCGTACGATCATGCGCTCACCATCGATCCCAGCCACGCGAAGGTCTATTATAACAAAGGCATCGCCCTTGCCGATCTCGGCCGGCACGAGGAGGCCATTGTTGCGTACGGGATGGCGATCGATCTCGTCCCCGACTATTCAAAGGCTTTTTACAATATGGGGATCTCCCTCTACGAGATCGGGCGGTTCGATGAAGCCCTTGGCGCCTTTGAACGGGCGTACATGCTCGATCCCTCCGATGCATGGGTCTGGTATTATCGTGCATTTATTCTCGCAAAACAGGAACGGTACGATGAGGCGGCTGAAGCGGCCGAGGCATTCCTGGCCGTTGAGCCCGACCACGCGGATATCTGGGTGATAAAAGGCATTGCCCGGTACCGGTCAGGAAAATTTGCCGATGCGGTAGAATCGCTCGACCAGGCAATCTCGCAAAATCCGCTTGTTGCGGACGCCTGGCTCTATAAGGGTTTCTCCCTGTTTGAGCTCGCACGGTACGAGGATGCCGTGTATGCCCTGGACAAGGCAGCGGAGATGAACCCGTCAAATACCCGGCTCTTCTTTTCCGGGGCAAGGCCTGCCAGAACCTGAACCGGTTCCGCGAGGCAGTTGCGGATTTTGACCGGGTCATTGCTGCCGAGCCGGATAATACCGATGCAGTGTACGGCAGGGGTGTTTCCTGCGTCCACCTGAGCAGGTACGAGGAAGCACTTCGTGCGTTTAACCAGATCCTCGCCACGGATACGAATCACGCCGGCGCCTCCTACTTCAAGGGGATTGTCCTGTCCCGTCTCGGGAGGCAGGAGGAGGCGATCGCGGCCTTTATGCATACCCTTTCTGTTGATTCAGGGTGTGCCTCAGCCGCATACCAGATCGGTCTCTCCTATGCAAGCCTCGGGCGCTTTAATGAAGCGGTCTCTGCCTATGACCGTGCACTGAAGATCCGGCCTGACTATTCGGAAGCGGTCTACCACAAGGGTTTTGCGCTCGCCAAACTGGGAAACAGCGAAGATGCCATCCAGGAATTTGACAAGGCATTAAACGATAACCCGGGCAATGCGCAGGCATACCACCAGAAGGGGCAGCTCCTCTCAAAGACCGGCAGGTACGAGGAGGCACTGGAATCGTTTAACAAGAGCATCGCCCTCAAACCTGACAATGCGCAGGCCTGGTACGACAAGGGCAGCACGCTTTTAAAAGCAGAGCAGTTGCGGCCCGCGATCGAGGCGTTCGATCAGGCCATCGGGATCTATCCCAACTATGTCAATGCCTATTTCAACAAGGGTCTCGCCCTCGCAAAACTGGGGGAACTCGACGAGGCCCTCCGCTCGTTTGACCAGGCCGTGGCGATCGACCCCACCCATACGCTTGCGCTGTATCACCGGGGTGCAACACTCTTTAAAAAAGAGCGGTATGCCGATGCCGTTGCAGCCTACGACGCCGTGCTCGCCATCTCCCCGCAGAATACGACTGCCCTCTATGAGAAGGGCATTGCCCTCACGCACCTTTCGCGCTTTCGTGATGCGGTCACTGCGTTTGAAGCGGCAGTCGAACAGAACCCGGGCCTTGCCGATGCCTGGCTCTATAAAGGTATCTGCCATGTCCACCTCGGGGCTTCTCCCGATGCAATCGCGTCCTTTGACAAGGTGATCGGCCTTAACCCGAAGAACACGGAGGCGATGGTCAGAAAGGGGATGGCGCTTGTGACCCTGGGCCGGTACGACGAGGCAATCACCGTTTTTAACCGTGCCCTCGAAGATGCCCCCCGTGATGTCTGGGCCTGGTACTACAAGGGTATCTCCCTTGCCGAGCTTTCCCGGTTTGAAGAGGCCATCAGGTCCTACGAGCGGGTGCTTGAGATTAACCGCCGCTGCGCCCGTGCGTTCTACGAGAAGGGCAATGCTCTTGCCCGGCTCGGCAAGCAACTCGAAGCGGTCATCTCGTACGACCAGGCGCTGGAGATCGAACCTGATAATCCAAAGACCCTGTACCAGAAAGGTATCGCCCTTGCCCAGCGCGAACGGTACGACGATGCGATAAAGACATTCGAACGGATGCTGGCGCTTGAACCGGATAACACGCAGGCGCTCTATTATCTGGGTATCGCGTACGCCGGCCGGGAACGGTACGACGAGGCCATCGGGGCGTTTGAACGATCCATCGAACACGACCCGGCAAATGCCCTTGCCCACCATTACCTCGGAATTTCACTTGTCCAGCGCGAGCGGTACGACGATGCAGTCAAGGCATTTTCCGATGCGCTTGCCCTTGACGCCACAAATTCATCGACATACTACTACCAGGGTATCGCGTATCTCCAGTCCCGGAAGTACGAAGAGGCCCTTGCGGCACTCAATACGTCCATCTCGCTTAACCCCTCATTTGTCGACGCGTTCACGTACCAGGGCATCGCCCTTGCCCGGCTCGGCCGGTATGACGAGGCAGTCGCGGCGCTGAACCGCAGTCTCGCGGCGAATCCTTCGCAGATGGGAGCGCTTGTCTGCCGCGGGGAGTCGCTCATGGTGCTCCAGCGGTACGCGGAAGCCGTGGAAACCTTCGATCACATCCTCTCCTTAAACCCGAACCTTGTCGATATCTGGATGCAGAAGGGGACCGCGCTCGACCGGCTCGTAAAAAAGCAGGATGCGCTCCTCGCTTTTTCAAAGGTGCTGGAGATCGACCCGGAGAATGCCGCAGGCTGGGTGAAAAAAGGCATCCTGCTCTCGGATCTCGGAAAGATTTCCGATGCGGTTATCGCATTCAATAAAGCCCTCGATATCAATCCCGCGCTCGGGGAGATCTGGATGCGGAAAGGTGACGCCCTCAATGTTCTCGGGCGGACCGAGGACGCTGCGGTTGCATACGCAGAGGCTCTCAAGCTGAATCCCGACCAGGAGGAGGGCTGGATCAAGGATGGCCGGGCTCTCTTTGACCTCGGGCGGTACCAGGACGCCATCGATGCATTCGATAATGCGATCGCCTTAAACCAGCGGAGTATCGGGGCCTTCCTGTACAAGGGATTCTCCCTTGAAAAGATCAGCCGGATAAAAGAGGCGATCCAGGTCTTTGAAGTCCTCCTCGAGATCGATGCAAACAACAGCGACGCCCATTACCATATGGGTCTTGCCCTTGCAAATTCCGGCAGGCCAAAAGAGGCGCTCTCCTCGTTTGAAGCAGCGATAAAGATCCGGGAGAACTTTGCCCCTGCATGGTACAACAAGGGAAAGATACTCCTCGATCTCGGGAAGTACCAGGATGCGATCGCCGCGTTTGACCGGGCACTTGAACTGGAACCCGGGTACACCGAGGTCTTTTACTGCCGCGGGCTCGCCCTCCAGAAACTCGGGCGGTACCAGGAGTCCATCGAAGCATTCGAGAAAAACCTCGAAAAGGACACCAGCAACTCCCCGGGATTTTACTTTAAGGGTGTTGCGCTTTCGAAGCTCGGGAAGTACCAGGAAGCGCTCGACGCGTTTGACCGGGCGCTGGTCTATGACCCGGAGAATGCACTGGTCTATTTCCAGAAAGGCCGGGCGTTCGATGGCCTTCGCCGCCACCAGGAAGCAGTCACGGCGTTTGAGAAAACCCTTGCCCTCAAACCAAAGTATGCCGAAGCACGGATGCGCAAAGGGATCTCGCTGTATAACCTCGGCAGGTTTGGCGAGGCTTTAAAGGATTTTGACCGGACGATTGCAGATAATCCCCATAACTTCCATGCCTGGTACCAGAAAGGCCGGGCGCTCTTTGACCTGGGCAACTACAACGAGGCGATCGAAGCCTACGACCACGCGCTCGAGGTGGAGTCCACCTACCCTGAAGCCTATTACCACAAGGGACTTGCCCTCTACGAACTGGGGAGATACGAGGAAGCGATCCTCTCCTTTGATCTGGCCCTCGAGAGCGATCCACACCTTGACCAGGCCCTGTTCCATCGCGGGGCCTCGCTCTTAAAACTCGAACGCTACCGCGAGGCGATCCAGGCATTCGACCAGACGCTTGTCCTCCTGCCCAAGTACGCACCAGCGCACCACCTCAAGGGTGTCGCGCTCGCCGCACAGGGGCTGTACCAGGACTCGATCGACGCGTACGAGCGGGCACTTGAATGCGACCCGAAGAGTGCTGAATCCGCGCTCAACAAGGCGATATCGCTGCACAGCCTGGGACAGGACGAGGAATCGATCCAGGCATCCGATAAGGCCATTGAAATCCGGCCGGACTTTGCCGAGGCATGGTATTACAAAGGCGTCGCCCTGTCGACCCTTGGCCGGCATGCTGATGCACTGCCGGCGTTTTCCCGTTCGCTTGAACTCGACGCCACCAATGCCCATGCATGGTCCGACATGGGTCTTGACCTGATCCGGCTCTCCCGCAATGAGGAAGCTGTTGTGGCCTTTGACCATGTCCTTAACCTCGTGAATGACTACCCGCCGGCATACTATCACAAAGGCCGCGCTCTTGCCGCGATGGGTAAGAACGAGGATGCAGTTGCTGCATTTGATCATGCACTCGCCATCACCCCCGCAGATGCGCCCCTCCTTTTTGCAAAAGGCCGCGCACTCGAGGAGTTAAAACGCTATAAGGAAGCAGCCGCGGTCTTCGAGTCTGCATGTGCGGCAGACCCCAAATCCGCAGATACATTCTATCACCTCGGGCTCGTGTATGTCGAACTCCAGCGGGATGAAAAAGCGATCGGTGCGTTTGCAAAAGCGGTCAAGCTCAGCCCGGAGAATACCGATGCGCTGGAACAGGCCGGGCTCGCACTTTCCCGTCTCGAAAAATATGACGATGCAATCGAGGTCTTTGACCGGTGCATAAAACAGGGAAGGGAAAGCGCCCGTATCCAGTACGAGAAAGGCTGCGCGTATTTTGCTCTTAAAAAATTTGAGGAGTCCATCCCGCCGTTCGACCGTGCGATCGAGCTGGACAACAACCATATCGGCGCCTTGGTCAAAAAAGGGCAGGCCCTGTCGGAACTTTTGCGCTATGACGAGGCACTCACCTTCTTTGACCGGGTCATCGCGCTCGACCCGGAAAATGCCATTGCCCATTTTGCGATGGGAACGGTGCTGACACGGCTCTCCCGGTATGAGGACGCCGTGATCGCGCTCGATCGCGCCCTCGAATACGATGGCGGCAATGCCCGCATCCATTCCTGCAAGGGGTACGCGCTCTACCGTCTCAACCGGTTCAAGGAAGCGGCTGAATCCTTTGCAAAAGCGCAAAAACGCCAGCCAAAGGACGTTTTTACCCTCCTTTACCGGGGAAAATCGCTCCTGCACAACGAACAGTGGGAGGAGGGCATTGCGGCCTTTGACCGGGTGCTTGCCCTCGATACAAAGAACGCGGCTGCCTGGTATTATAAGGGAATTGCCTATTCGCACCTGGCGCTCCATGGCGATGCACAGGAAGCATTCGAACAGGCGCTCGCGTTTGATGACAACTGTGCAGCAGGGTGGTACCAGAAAGGACTGGTGCTCTTTGAACTGGAACGCTTCGACGAGTCGCTGCCGGGCATTCGAGCGTGCACTGGAGATAGCGCCCGGCGTACAGGACTACGCATTCAGGAAGGCGCTCGCCCTCTTCATGCTGGGGCAGTACCAGGAGGCATCCGATATCTTCGACCTCGCACTGACGCTTGGCCCGGAGACGTCCGTCATCCAGTATTACCGGGGCCGGGCACTCATGGAAATCAAAAATTTCCCAAAAGCCCTCGATGCGCTCAACCGTGCGCTCGATCTCGACCCGGAGAATTCATTTATCTGGCTTTCAAAAGGCGAAACCCTGTTCCACGAACAGGACGGTGCGGCGGCAGTCGCGGCTTTTGACCAGGCCCTCGGTACTCGACAAAAAATCCGTGGAGGCTGCCTTCTATAAGGGAGAAGCCCTTGCCCTGCAGGGAAATGACGAAGAAGCCGTCCGTTCGGTACGATCTCGCCCTTGGTCTCGATCCGTCCTATCCCGAAGCCGCGTACAAGAAAGGGCTGGCATTGTTCCGGCTCAAAAATTATGCCGGGGCGGTCGAGGCCTGCGACCAGGCCATCCAGTATGTACCCGAGCATGCCCTCGCGCACTACGAGCGCGGGCTCGCGCTTTTTGCGCTTGGGAAATACGAAAAAGCGATACGATCCTTCAAGCATGCCCTTGAACACGACCCCTCCCTGACGGATGCGCTGTTCCAGTCCGGGCTCGCGTATGCCGGTATGAGCAGGTACGCGCAGGCCCTGGCCGCATTTGATAAGATGCTCGAGATCGAGCCGCAGAATGCCGTCGTGATGTACCACCGGGGGCGGATGCTTGCAAAACTCCAGAGGACCGACGAGGCCCTTACCGCTCTCGATGCATCCCTCAACATCGAGAACAACGTTTCCGATGTCTGGCTCCTCAAGGGAAGCGTTCTTCTCGAACTGGAACGGCTGGAAGGAGCGCTCGAAGCATTCGAACGCGCCCTTGCCCTTGCCCCGGACGACATTACGGCATTATACCGTCAGGGGAAAGACTTTTGCCGGCCTTCATAAGTATACGGAAGCGATTGGCTGCTTCGACCGGGTCATCACTGCCGATCCTGCCTGTGCACCGGCCTGGTTCCGGAAAGGCAGTTCGCTTCTCTCGGGTGGCGATCTTAAAGGCGCGATTGACGCACTGACAAAAGCGCTCGAACTCAAACCCGACAATGCGAACGGGTGGTATGACCGTGCCGTTGCGCTCGCAGGACTGGGGCGGTACGAGGAGGCCATTCCCTCGTATGACCGGGCGCTTGCCCAGAACCCGAACTATGCAAGTGCATACTATGACAAAGGAAGTGCGCTTTCCCGGCTTGGCCGCGACCGGCAGGCGATCGAGGCATTCGAGATGGCCTCTTCGATCGATCCCAATTTCTCGGTCGCGTATTTCGAAAAGGGTATGGCACTTGCCCGGCTCTCGAAGAACAAGGATGCGGTCGCTGCCTTTGATGCGGCTCTCGCCATCAATGCGTCCAATGCGCCGGCATTCTTAAACAAGGGTCGTGCCCTTGCAAACCTCAAAAAATTCGGGGACGCCGTTGCTGCGTTTGATTCTGCGATCAAGCTGGATCCGTCAGGGTACGACGCATGGTTTGCGAAAGGCTCTGCACACTCCAGGCTCGGACAGTACGAGGATGCGGTCGCAGCCTTTGACCGGGCGCTTTCCCTCGACAAAAACCAGTATCTTGCATATCACGAAAAAGGTGTGGCGTTATCAAGGCTCGGCCGGTACGAGGATGCGGTCACTGCATTCTCCGATGCCATTATGCTTGACGACAAGGAGCCGGAGACTCATTACGAGAAAGGCCGGGCACTCTTCGAACTCGGGCACGATGAGGAGGCGGTGACCTCGTTTGGGCGGGTGCTTGAACTGGACGCCACGTTTGCCGATGCAGCCTATTACCTTGGCCTCTCCCTCGAACAACTCGGCAGGCACGCGGACGCGATAACGGCATTTGACACTATGCTCGCCCATGAACCGGATCATTTCGGTGCATGGTATCACCGTGGCCTTGTATCGGAGCAGACCGGAAATGACGATGATGCAGTGCAGGCCTTTGAGAAAGCCCGCAAAATCGAGCCCCATGACATTGCCCTCCTGTTCTCTGAAGGGAAAGCCTGGTACCGGCTTGGACAGTACGAGGATGCGCTCCACCTCTTCGACATTGCGCTCGGAAAAGAACCGGGCAATGGCGGGATCCTTCTTGAGAAGGCAAAGACCCTTGCCATCCTCGACCGGCACGACGAGGCACAGGAAATTTTCCGTCTTGCCTTTACCCAGCTTTCCGACAACTACGAACCTGCCTTCCTCCGGGGCCAGTCCCTCGTCATGCTTGAACGGTACCGAGGACGCAGACATGGCGTTTGATGCTGCGCTCTCCCTCAATCCCGACAACCCTGATATCTGGACAAGAAAAGGCGGGGCGCTTGCCGAGAGCGGCCATTATGACGCAGCGATCACGGCATACGACCACGCGATAGCACTCAGGCCGGATGATCCGGCGGTGCATCTTGAACGCGGCCGGGCCTTTTTTGCCCTTAAAAAATACCCTGACGCCATCAGTGCGTTCGACCGGGTACTTGAGCTTGAGCCATCGGACCCCGTTGCCGGTTTCGAGCGCGGGAGAGCGCTGTATTATAACGGGAAATACGAGGAAGCCTGTGCGGCACTTGACGGTGCCCTTGCCGGCGATCCGAAAAATACCGTTGCCCTGTACTTCCGCGGTGCCTCGCTTGCCGCCCTGGAACGGTACGCAGAAGCGGCAGAATCATTCGAGCGCCTGCTCGTGTACACCCCGGAGGATGCCGATGCATGGTACGAGCAGGGGTGCGTGCTGAGAAACTCCGGCACTTCGAGGATGCGATTGCCGCATTCGACCATGTCATCCACATAAACCCGGAGCATTTTGACGCAGAGTTCCAGAAAGCCCGCTCGCTTGACGATCTCGGACGGTACAGCGAAGCCGTCGAAAGTTATTCCGAGGCCCTTGTCAATCGGCCTTCGGATGCAAAGACACTCTGTTACAAGGGTGTGGCCCTTGCCCGGAGCGGGCGCCCTGAAGATGCAGTAAAGGCATTTGACGCAGCGCTCGAAATCGATCCGGTCTTTGCCGACGCACTCTTTGAGAAGGGCCGGGCGCTTGTAACGCTCGGCATGTTCCGCGAGGCGGTCAAGACCTTTGACAAGACCCTGCTTATCGACAGGAACTATGCCGAGGTCTATTACTACAAGGGGCTCGCCCTTGCCGACCTTGGAAGGCATGACGATGCGATTGTTGCGTATACCAGGAACATCGATCTCGATTCAGGCAATACGGATGCATTCTACCACAAGGGGATCTCCCTTGCAGCAACCGGTAAACTTAACGACGCGATTGAGGCATTCGATCACGTGATCCAGTCCGCGCCGGGCTCGGTTCCCGGCTGGCTTCACCGGGGAATGGTACGTGTACGACCTTAAAAAATACAACGATGCGATCGAGTCGTACGGAAAAACGCTGGAGATCGATCCGGAGAATGCCGATGCGTGGTACCTCAAGGGCCGTGCAATCCAGGCCCTGAACAAATTCGGGGATGCGGTTGAGGCATTCAACCGGGCGCTCGAGATAAAACCTGATTTTGAAGATGCGCACTACGCGAAGGGCAGGACACTCTTTGAACTGGGGATGTTCAACGAAGCCGTCCAGTCCTACGACAACGTGCTCGCCCTCAAACCCAAAAACGATGAAGCGCTGTACCACAAGGGAATGGCGCTCCTTTCCCTCCAGCGGCCCGAGGATGCGGCAACAGCCTTCGATCTTGCGCTCCGGCTCCGCCCGAACTACGCGTATATCTGGACCGGGAAGGGGATGGCCCTTGCCGCCCTTGACCGGCACAAGGATGCGATCACGTGTTACACAAAGGCGATCGGCCTTGACAAGAAGGATGCCCGGACCTATTACCAGTTCGGCCTCTCGCTCTTTTCCCTTGGCCGGTACCAGGAAGCGATAAAGAACTTCGATGCGTCGCTCGTGCAGCAGCCGGGTTATGCCCCGGCATTCTATGCAAAAGGGCGGGCGTTGTGCGGGATTTCCATGTACCAGGAAGCGGTGAACGCGTTCGACCGGGCCCTCGCAGAGCAGGCGAACTATCCTGAAGCATGGCTCCACCGGGGGATTGCCGAAGCAAGCCTCGACCGGTACGAGGAGGCGCTGGACTGCTTTAACCACGCCCTTTCCCTCAATGCATCCTATGCCCCGGCCCTCCTCAACCTGGGCCGGGCGCTTATCCACCTGGAAAGGACCGCAGAAGCACTCGATGCATTCGAAAAAGTTCTTCTTCTCCAGCCGGAATCGGCGGATGCGTATTACTACAAGGGCCTTGCTCTGGTGAAAAGGGAGCAGGACGATGAAGCGATTGATGCGTTCAACCATGCGATCGCCATCAACCGGCAGTACGCAGAAGCGTACCATTACAAGGGAGTCGCGCTCGCCCGCCACGGGCAGTATGAAGAGGCAGTCGCCTCGTTCGATGCGGCTCTCAGGATCAGGAGTGATTATCCGGATGCCCTGTACGAGAAGGGCCGGGCGCTCTACCACCTGGAGAAATACAAGGATGCAATCGCAGTCTTTGACCAGGCATTGTCTGCAAACCCGGGATCCGGCGATGCCATCTTCCAGAAAGGACGGACGTACCTCGCGCTCCAGAATCCAGACGGCGCAATCCGGGCATTCGACCGGGCGCTCGAGATAAACCCGTCCTGCTACCAGGCGCACTACTGGAAGGCGCGGACCCTCAATGACGAAGGCAGTTATGATGCAGCGATAACGGAATACGACCGGGCCATCGCCATAAAACCGGATTCTGCCGAACCTCTACCGGGACCGCGGTCTTGCATACGCATCGATCGAGCAGTACCGCGATGCGATCAAGTCCTATGACCGGGCGCTGGAACTCGATCCCCATGATGCCGAAGCATTCTCCCACAAGGGGACCTCCCTTGCCGAGCTTGGCATGTACCGCGATGCGCTCGAAGCGTTCGAGAAGGCGCTCGAAAAGAACCCGGGGCTTTCAGGCGCCTGGTTTGGTAAAGGAAATGCGCTCTACGATGTCGGAAAGTTTTCAGAAGCACGCGACGCGTACGATGAAGGCCTGAGGCTCGATCCGGAGAATGCAGTCGGCTGGACCCGGCGGGGCATGTCCTTTGCCGGCCTGCAGGACCAGAAGACCGCGATTGAATCCTATGACCGGGCTATCGCGATCGATCCCTCGTTCTCGATTGCCTACTTCACGAAGGGGAGTGCGCTTGAGGCGCTCGGGCAGTTTGAGGATGCAGCCGAGTCGTACCGTGCGATGATCTCCCTCCAGCCGGATTTTGTCGATGCATGGATCCACCAGGGCCGGGCCCTCCTGGAACTTGAAAAGTACCAGGAAGCCCTGACATCGTTCAAACGTGCGCTCGAGATCGATCCCTCAAGGAAAGAGGTCTGGAACGAGATCGGTGCGACGCTGGACAAACTCGGCAAGCACGAAGAAGCGAAGATCTGCTACGATAAGGCACAGTAAGGATCCGGGCTGGAACTCTCTTTTTATCCGGGCCGGGAACGCCCGTAAAAGCGTCTGATTGTGACACGCAAAAATCGGGCTTATTTTAGCCATTTATTTGCAAAAATACGCCCAAATTGAGCCCCATATAATGCCCTTTAGCGGGTCATATTCGCGTTCCGGCAGCGGTCATTTTCACCATCAACAAAACACCAACCCGGGCCTGACAAACGGCCTCAAAACGCGTCTATGTGAACGTTTTATTTCGTCCGTTTGGCAAAATAAGGCCTATTTGGGGTTGTTTATAAATGGAGCCCTATACGGGCTTCTTTTCGGGTTGGAGAAGGGCAATCGGAGCCCATATTGAGCCCGGATTGAATGATGTCTGTAATGGGGTTCATGGGAAAAACGGCCTGATCAGGGCATTTTTGGGAGAGGTGACATGATGCTGACTGTTCTCAACGATCGTCTTCTGATAAATTTTAATTCGTGTAATGATAAATTTATTTTCTTTCAGATTCGATCATGAAACATTCCCGGAACGTGAAGTGACAAAACAATTCTGGAAAAATAAGTATAGGTGTATTGAGCAATGGCGAAAGGAGGCAAGGTATCATAGAACTTTTCAGGATTCATAATATCACGCCTCCTCCATAAATGTTAGTTTATTTTTCATGTCGTTTCGACCTATGTAATTAAACCTTCAGGAAATTATTGTCTAATAATTACTTGAGGATAGCCTGATATGGATTTAGAATTCTTTGATGATGTCCGGAAAAGACCCCTCTTAATTCCAACACTTATTATCGTAAGTTCAATCGTGTCTCTGCTCCTGAATGCATATGGATTAATGCTTGGGATCACCAATGTGCTCCCCCACATTTTTTATATCCCGCTTATCCTTACGGCATATTATTATCCGCGACGTGGAGTTCTTTTTGCAGTGGTCCTCTCGGCCTGTTATTGTGCAATGTCATTTACTATCGGTAATTTGACCTCTATCGATCTGCTTTCTGCGGTTGTAACGTTCATGCGTATTTATTCTGATTGCCGGGATTGTATCCTACCTGAGTGAGCGGATGCATCAGGGTACACAGATATGCCACCGGTTAGTATCGGCAGTCAAATTTTCCGGGGATGCAATAATTGGAGAAAACCCGGAAGGTATTATTACTGACTGGAATACCGGCGCTGAACATCTGTACGGATATACATCACACGAAATCGTTGGAAAATCTGTATTTATCCTTATCCCCCAAGAGAGACAGGAAGAAAATTACCGGTTACTGGAGCAGATCCGAAAAGGAACTCCAGTAGAACGTGTTGAATCCGAACGAATAAAAAAAGATGGTACGCGAATACAGGTTTCCCTTTCGCTCTCCCCGATAATCGATGATTTGGGAGATATAATGGGGATATCAGAAATTGCTCATGATATTACCGAGCGCAAGATATTCCAGAATGAACTCCAGAAAGCGAAGGAGCGATGGGAACTTACATTCGACGCAGTTCCGGATATGATAGCTATCATCGATTCACATTTACGGATTGTCCAGGTCAATAAAGCAATGGCTGACCGTCTGGGTGTTTCACCAGAAGAGGCCGAGGGACTGACCTGCTACGAAGTCGTGCATCACACACAGAATCCCCCGCCGATCTGTCCTCACCAGTTACTGCTTCAGGATAAACTGTGTCATTCAACCGAGATCCATGAGGATAACTTACACGGGGATTTCTTCCTGACCGTATCCCCTATACGGAATGCTTCCGGTTACAATTCTTGGAAGTGTCCATATCCTCCGGGATATTACCGAACACAAGAAGGATGAAGCCACCTTGCGGGAAAGCGAGGAGAAATATCGCACGCTGTTTGATAATCTGCTCGAAGGGTTTGCCTATTGCCAGATGATCTATGACGATAAAGGCACTCCGGTTGACTGGATATACCTTAATGTTAATGCTGCATTTGAGCGGTTAACCGGCCTGAAAAACATTACAGGAAAACGTGTTCTTGAAGCAATACCTGATATCCGTGAACAAACGCCTCAACTCTTTGATGCATACGGGCGCGTGGCATCTACCCGGAATTTCCGAACAGTTTGAAATCGATTTTAAACCGTTGAATATGTGGCTGAAAGTCGCGGTTTTCAGTCCAAAGAAGGGATTTTTTGTTGCAATGTTTGATAACATCACTGAACGTAAGCAGGTGGAGATCGCCTTGCAGGAAAGTGAGATAAAATTCCGGGAAATTTTTAATTCCGCAAATGATGCGATTCACCTGCACGAGATTGACGAACGGGGTCTTCCAGGAAGGTTGATTGATGTCAATGATGTAGCGTGTCGCATGGTCCAGTATACCAAAGAGGAAATGCTTGAAAAAAGCCCGCTTGATCTGACAACAGAGTATCACAGCCGACCTCTCGAAGAGATTGGCGGAGATATAATAACAAAGGGCGTCGCGATATTCGAAACCCGGTACCTGAGAAAAGACGGAAGTATCGTCCCGGTTGAAGTCAACGCGCATGTTGTTGTCATTCAGGGCAAAAAACTGGTGCTCTCAATTATCCGGGATCTGTCACGGCGAAAAGCGGCGGAGGAAGCTCTTCAGGCAGCAAATAAAAAACTCACCCTGCTCTCCAGTATCACCCGCCATGATATCAAAAACCAGCTGATGGCATTGAATTCCTATATTGAACTTAGTAAAGATGCCGTTGAGAATCCGGTTGAATTAAAGAATTATATGGACAAAGAGCAGAAAATTGCCGATACTATAAACCGGCAGATCAGTTTCACCCAGGATTATGAGGGTCTTGGGGTGAAATCTGCGGCCTGGCAGGATATAAGTGCACTTGTCAGGGATGCAGCAACTTCTCTTCCGATGAAAGATATCGGGCTCAATATCCAGTGTTATGGACTTGAAGTGTTTGCTGACCCGTTACTTCAAAAAGTGTTTTATAACCTGATCGATAACTCCCTGCATTATGGTGGCGACACCATGACATCTATTCATGTCTCAATGAATTGTCACGGAAAAGATCTCCAGATAATATTTGAAGACGATGGTACAGGCATCAGTAATGAAGATAAAAAACAGCTGTTTACGAAAGGATTTGGGAAACATACCGGTCTCGGTCTCTTCCTCTGCCGCGAGATCCTGTCCATAACAGGGATTACCATCATAGAAAACGGTGAAACCGGCAAAGGGGCACGGTTCGAAATCACGGTGCCAGGAGGGGGGATACCGGTTCACCGGGCAATGAGGGAAAACGTACCTGAAATAGCCATGAGGCCAGTACCAATCTGGTGCAGCGCAACCGGTTCTGTTACGTTGTTGCCGGATTGCCCGGTAAAAAAATCCGTGCCCATATATCCTCTAATCCTTCAAAATAAGCCTAAATTGAGTCCCCATATAATACCTATAAACGGCCCATAGCGGCCCATTAGAGGCCACTGTTTTTTGATCAACCGAAAACCCGACCGGGATAGATCTGCCCAAAACCGCGTTATGGTGACCTTTTTATTTTGTCCGTTTGGCAAAATAAGGCCGATTTGGGCTTGTTTGTAAACGGGGCCCGATACGGGCTTCTTTTTGGGTGTGATAAGGGCAATCGGAGGCCATATTGGGCCCGGATTAGATGCGGTCTGAAAGGGAAACACACGAACATTAACAGCCTCATTTCCTTCATAATAACGAACAACCGTCCAATTTTTTTTATTAAACTTTGCAGATCCCGGCAATACCGGAACCGTAACCAAAGACATGCCATAAAGGTTCTCCATCAGCCTTATGCTTCGAAGAAAGTCATAGAAGGAAGAGATGGCTGATAAAAAATACGAATCCTTGAAAATTGAGAATATCGTTGCATCCGGTGCCATCGCAGAGTCCCTTGATCTTGTGGTATTGTCAGAGAAGATCGAGAACTGCGAACTCAACAAGAAACGGTTTCCCGGTGCGGTCTATCATATCGCAGATCCAAAGATTGCGTGCCTGATCTTTTCGTCGGGAAAGATCGTGATGACCGGCCTCCGTAACGATAAGGGGCTTAATGACGGACTTGCGGTCATCACAAAATCGCTCAATGAGGCGGGTTTTGAAACCCTCAAAGTGCCCAAAGTTGCGATCACCAATATGGTCTGTTCCTACGATCTCGGCAGGTACATCAATCTCAACAAGGTCGTCGTCACGCTCAATGTCGAAAATATCGAGTATGAACCCGAACAGTTCCCCGGGCTTGTATACCGGATTAAAGATCCCAAACTGGTCGTTCTGATCTTCTCTTCAGGAAAACTTATTCTCACGGGTGGCAAGAACCTTGCAGACATCAGGAGAGGGCTTGACGTTCTCGAACAGAAACTTGAGAGCATCATGTAAAAAGAGAAAATATTTTTTTATGCGTTGATGTAGCAAAATACTTACTTCTTTGCCGCCGGTGCCGCCCAGGGGTTTGGGAAATCGTGGTTGCATTGCTTACAATGCAGTTTCGGGGTAATTTCTGTTGTGCGCCACTTAAGTCCGCAATAGGGGCAGATGAACATATGATCTTTGCCATGATCTGACATGTATGTCCTGTATGCCGGGAGTTACTGATAGGGGTATCGGTTGCGGTCAGCCCGGTTGAACACCGGGAGCAAAAAAATTCCGGGCAATTGCCAATAAAAAAACAAGCCTGACCCCCTGTGTGGTGATTGTACGGCCAATTATAGTGTCCGGTTCTTAAAAGGGGATTTTCCCGCCCGGGTTACAGATAGACATATGAGGTGACAGAGCAAGTCTTGCAAGAGAGAAAGAGACGTGCAGGGGAACCGGTGTCAACGGCCGGCCGGTGACATCCCGACCAGACATGAGGGAGAGAAAAGTAATCCCCGGTCATGAATCGGAAGAGCACCCGGTGGAGCAGCCCGGGAATACGAACGGCTATTTGCCGGAAATACCAGAAACGAAAAATAAAAAAACTGAGGTTTGAAATGTCACAACAACTTGGCGGACAGCCAATTATTATCCTGAGCCAGGGAACAACCCGGAATCGCGGCGAGGAAGCCCAGCACTCGAATATTATGGCCGCAAAGGCAATCGCAAACGCGGTCAGGACCACCCTTGGTCCCCGGGGCATGGACAAGATGCTGGTCAGTTCAACCGGGGATATTGTCATCACGAACGACGGTGCGACCATTTTGAGTGAGATCTCGGTCAAGCATCCCGGCGGAAAGATGATGGTCGAAGTCGCCATGACCCAGGATGACCAGGTCGGCGACGGGACGACGACCGCAGTTGTCATTGCCGGTGCCCTGATGGAACAGGCAGAAATACTGCTCGAAATGGGAATCCACCCGACCGTTATCTCCCAGGGATACCGCCTGGGTATGGAAAAAGCCCTCTCTGATCACCAGCTCCCTTTCGTTCAAGGTCGAAGCGACCGACAGAAAGACGCTCCTTAAGATCGCCGACACCGCGATCACGGGGAAATCGATCGAATCGGTCAAGGTGAAACTTGACGGCATCATCGTGGATGCGGTCATGGCCATCGCAGAAAAGACCGACGGGAAATACGTCGCCGATGAAGACGACGTGATGATCAAGAAGCAGAAGGGGAAGTCAATGGACGACTCCGAGCTCATCCGCGGTATTATCCTTGACAAGAAACGGGTATCCGAAGGCATGCCAAGGAAGGTCACCGGGGCAAAGGTTGCACTTATTGCGACCCCGATGGAGATCACAAAGACCCAGTCGAAGGCCAAGATAAAGATCACGAGCGCCGATCAGCTCTCCTTGTTCTCCGAACAGGAGCGGGACACCTTAAAGAAACTGGCCGATGCCGTGATAAAAGCGGGTGCAAATGTCGTGCTCTGCCAGAAGGGCATTTCTGACCCGGTCCAGTTCTACCTTGCAAAGCAGGGCGTGTATGCAGTTGAGGATGTCCCTGAAAAGGATCTCAAGTATGCAGCACGGGCGCTCTCCGGAAACATCGTCAACAAGCCGGAAGACCTGACGGCAAAAGATCTCGGGCATGCCGGGGTTGTCGAAGAGGACAACGATATGGAGATCACCCGGATATCCGGGTGCAAGAACCCGAAGACCGTCAGCATCCTGATCCGGGGCACGAGTGACTATCTTCTTGACGAGCTGGAGCGTGCGGTTGTTGATGGCACCCGCGTAGTTATGGATGCCATCGAAGACGGCACGTACGTGGTCGGCGGCGGTGCAGTGGAGACCGAACTCTTAATGAAGATCCGGAATTACGCCGAGACGGTAGGGGGACGGGTACAGCTGGCAATCGAGGGATACGCGACGGCCTTTGAGACCATCCCCCGAACCCTCGCGGAAAACTCCGGGTACAACCCGATCGACAAGCTGGTTGCTCTCAAGAACGCCCATGCGAAGGGGGAGAAGACGGCCGGCCTTAACGTCTACACGGGAGAGGTCATCGATATGCAAAAGGAGGGTGTGCTTGAGCCGCTCCGATCCAAGCGCCAGTCCATCCAGAGTGCATCTGAGACCGCGATCATGCTCATCCGCATCGATGATATGATGATCACGCAGTCTAAAGGCGGACAGATGCCGGGCATGGGATAATCTCTAAATCCATATTTTTCATTATTTTTGGTAACGGTTAAACCGGTTAACCACCGAAGATTTTGAAGGTATCCGTGGCGGTGAACGCGCTCACATTTTTACCGGTTTTTATTTTCCGTCAGGATCCACTCCCAAAATTTTCTCTTAACGATTTTCATAGTTCCGGAGTAAACCAGATCGGCTCGTGGCCGTCTCTAAAAAAACCAAAACCAAAAAAAAAGATCTTCCGTGTCCTCAATATTTCTTCCTGACCGCGATAAACCAGAGTGCAGCACCGATGATTGCAATGACAGCAAGCACGATCTCCACGTCATATTTTACGTAAAACGGCGTCTCGGTTGCCGCCAGTTTTTCTGCAATATTGAGGTTGGCCTGGAGATTCGGATAGTCTGGATCCAGCACTTCTACCTTCTGGAATGCGACGACGCCCTCGTTGCACCTGCCCATGCCGCACAGGGCATACGCCTTGTTGAACCATGCGTCCGCATTGTCCGGTTCGACACTGATGGCTTTTTCAAAGGAATCCAGTTGTTCGTTATAATACTGATTTGCGTTCGTTCTGTCATTGAGCTGGTTCTGATAATAGGCACCGATCGTATAGAGGATCTGCCCGTGGTTTATCCACATGTTTGCGGACGAGGCATTCAGCGCCAGCGCCTTATTCGAATCAGCAAGGGCCAGGTTCAGGGTGGCGAGGGGATCGGCGGTGTACTGGTTTGCACGGTTGAGTGCATCCGCCTTGCCGTCCCAGGCCGGTGCATAGCTGGGATCGAGGGCGATTGCCTGGTCGTACGCCTGGAAGGCTTCCGTGTAATTTTGCTGGTCCGTGAGGTTATGTCCGAGTGCAGTCCATCCCGCAGCATCGGTCGGGGCCGCTGCTGTGGCCGGCGGGAGGATAAAGATGCCGAGAATAATGAGGAGCATTACGAGGATACAGGTTCTGGATCTCATATTACGGAATATATGGTGCATGGTTCCCTCATAAGAATTGCCACATAGATCCCCGGCGTGCTATTTCCGGAGCACAAGGACATGGCGGGTGAGGCTCTTGTGCACCCGCTGGGTATGGTGCTGGAGCACGGTCATGTGCTGTTTTGCAATTTCGGAAATATCCCGGTGCGTGACCACGATCGCCCGGTGCCCGGGCACCAGGACCCGGTTGATCTCTTCGAGCGCATCGTGGTACAGGTGCTCCATGGTATCGGCCTTTTTTATGCAGACCGACTGGCCGTAGGGAAAATCGGTCACGACTGCCCCGACGCTGCCATCCTTTACCGGGAGCCGGGTGGTGTCGGCAAGGAGGAGGTCGCTTCTTTTCACGTTCTCCTTACTCCCCCGGATCATCGCCGGGTCAAAGTCGCTTCCCACGGCATGGAGCCCGAGCATCTCCGCCTCGATCAGGATCCCGCCGGTCCCGCAGAACGGGTCGAGCATCGTTGTCCCGGCCTCTGCACACGAGAGATTGACAAGCGTCCGTGCCATGCGTGGCATCATAACCCCGGGATGAAAGAACTCGCGTTTGCCCGGGTTGCGCTCGTTGTATGCCCCGCGATCGATCCGGTACAGGACTCTGCCAAAATAACACCGGTCCTGTGAAAGGATCGCCCGGTACTCCTCAACCGGGTTGATGAGCTGGACCGGCCCGGTGATCATGGTGCCGATCAGCCGCTCGAACTCCCGCTGCGAACAGGGATTTTTCTCCTGGCAGCCGTCATGGACCAGTTTTGCCCGGCCGGCAAACGGCTGATCGGTGGTAAGGGAGAGATCGGAAAGAAGGTGCCGGAACGAGGTGATGTCCGGGGCACATTCGCCCAGGTACTCAAGCACGACATGCGTCATCGCGAGGCGCCGGGCCGCGGACCGGTACCGGGCATTCAGCGACGGCCACCTGCGGACGCGTATCCAGTGACCGTGGCAACGCATTCGATCTCGGCGTACGGCAGGGTCGGGTTCTCACCGGACAGCTCAAAAAGGAGCTTCATCTTTCTTATACATGGGTGCCCGCCCACAAATACCTGCGTGAAGTGGCGGATAAAAAGAGGAACTGACGGGAAATCCGATTAAAAAAAGATTATTTCTTTCCTTTCTTCTTTCCCATGATCCCGGAAAGATCCCGCCAGTTTTGCCCCCGTGACCTTCCAGATCGGCGAGTTTCTCGTAGAGTTCTTTTTGTTCCCCTGATATTCCTTTCGGGGTGACAATCTTTACCCGGACAAGAAGATCCCCGGGTTTTCCGCGCCTTTTCACACCCTCGCCGCCGATCCTGAGCGCGGTACCGGTACTGGATACCGGCCGGGATCTTCAGGTCGATATGGCGCTTGTCGATGGTCTCGATCTCAACCGTCGTCCCGAGCACGGCAAGGGAAGGTGATATCTCGACCGTGGTCTCAAGATTGTCACCCGTCCGCTCAAAGCGTTTGTGGGGAAGGACGTACATCTCTATGTAGAGATCCCCGTTCTGGGCACCGTACTCCCCGGCCTCGCCATAGCCTTCCATGCGCAGGCGCATCCCGCTGTCTACACCGGCAGGGATATGGACCGAGACCTTCCGCTTTACCCGGGTGTGCCCGGTACCGTGGCAGCTGCGGCACTGCTTCTCCGGGATCTTGCCCCGGCCGCCGCACATCGTGCAGGGCGTCATCCGGACAAACTGGCCGAACACCGACTGCGCAGTCTGGCGCATCTGTCCGCTGCCCCCGCAGCGCGGGCAGACATTGGTCTTTTTGGTCTCGCTGCCCGACCCCGCACATGCAGAACAGGCCTCGCTGTGCAGGACTTCGATCTCCTTGTCTGCCCCTGCCACGGCTTCTTCAAGCGTGAGCTGCATGCGCATCAAAAGGTCGGCACCGGGCTGCGGGCCCGACCTGCGCTGGCTCCCGCCAAAGAAGTCAAAGATATCCCCGAAACCGGAGAAGTCGGAGGAGAAGCCGCCGCTCCCGGATCCGCCCCCGCCGGTATAGGATCCTTTCGAGGCATTGGTGAACGTCTCGTGGCCCATGTTGTCGTACTGCGCCCGTTTCTGGGCGTCGGAGAGCACGCTGTACGCCTCGTTGATCGACTTGAATTTCTCTTCGGCTCCCGGATCCTTGCAGACATCCGGGTGGTATTTCCGGGCGAGGTTACGGTACGCTTTCTGGATCTCTTTTTCGTCGGCAGTCCTCGGTACTCCGAGGGTGTCGTAGTAATCGCCCGATCCCATGGATGCTCACTCGTCTTTGACTTTGTAATCTGCGTTGACGACGTTGTCGTCCTGCTTCTTTTCCGGTTCGTCAGATGCCGGGCCGCGCCGGCTCCTGCACTGCCGTCAGGCTGCGGGCCCTGCTGCTTTGCCGCATTCTCGGCCTGCATCTTCTGGTAGATCTTCGTCGTCGCGGCGTAGACCGATTCGGTGAGTGTCTCCATGGCCTTTTTGATCTCTTCCGGGTTGTCTGTGGAGAGAGCGGTCTTTACGGCTGCAACGCCTTCTTCGACTTTCTGCTTGTCGGCCGCTTCGAGTTTGTCGCCGCTCTCCTTGAGCATCTTTTCTGCCGTGAAGACTGCCGTGTCTGCCTGGTTCCTTACCTCGATCTCTTCCCGCTTTTTCTTGTCGTCGGCCTCGAACTGCTTGGCCGCGTTCATCATCTTCTTGATATCTTCGTCAGAGAGTTTCTTGTCCCCTTTGATGGAGATCGCCTGCTCGTTCCCGGTGCCGAGATCCTTTGCCGAGACGTGGATGATGCCGTTTGAATCGATATCGAAGGTGACCTCGATCTGCGGGATGCCCCGGGGGCTGGCGGGATACCGGTCAACTGGAACTTGCCCAGCGTGAAGTTATCCTTTGCAAGGGCACGTTCGCCCTGCACGACATGGATCTCGACGCTGGTCTGGCCGTCGGCGGCAGTCGAGAAGATCTGGCTTTTTCGGGTCGGGATCGTGGTGTTGCGCTCGATGAGTTTTGTGGCAATTCCGCCCAGTGTCTCGATCCCGAGCGTGAGCGGCGTCACGTCAAGGAGCACGATATCCTTGGTCTCACCGGTCAGCACGGCTCCCTGGATGGCGGCACCGAGCGCCACGCATTCGTCAGGGTTTAAGCCCTTGTCCGGTTCCTTGCCCAGTAATTTTTTCACGGTCTCTACAACGAGCGGGATACGGGTCGAGCCGCCGACAAGGAGCACGTGGTCGATGTCCTTTGCGGTCAGTTTTGCATCGCTCAATGCCTGGTTGACCGGGCCGACCGTGGATTCCACGAGGTCACCGATCAGCTGTTCGAGTTTTGAACGGGAGAGATCGATGTTGAGGAACTTGGGGCCGGCTGCATCGGTCGTGATATAGGGCAGGTTGATGTTGGTCGTCTGGCGCTGGGAGAGCTCGATCTTTGCATTCTCCGACGCATCGCGCAGGCGCTGCATGGCGAAGATATCGTTTTTGAGGTCGATACCCTCTTTCTTTTTGAACTCCTCGACAAGGTAATCCGTGATCAGTTTATCGAAATCGTCGCCACCAAGGTGGTTGTTGCCTGCGGTGGATTTTACCTCAAAGACGCCATCCCCGAGCGTAAGGATGGATACATCGAACGTGCCGCCGCCGAGGTCGTAGACAAGGACCGTGACATCCGCTTCCTTGTCGATACCGTATGCGAGGGCGCTTGCCGTCGGTTCGTTGATGATACGCAGGACTTCAAGACCGGCGATCTTTCCTGCATCCTTGGTGGCCTGCCGCTGGGCGTCGTTAAAGTAGGCCGGGACGGTAATGACCGCTTTTGTGATCTTCTCCCCGAGGTATGCTTCTGCATCCACCTTTAACTTCTGGAGGATCATCGCGGAGATTTCCTGCGGGGTATACTCCTTGTCGTCGATTTTTACTTTTTCCGACGTCCCCATCTTGCGCTTGATGGACTGGATCGTATGCCGGGGGTTCGTGACTGCCTGTCGTTTTGCAAGGCTGCCGACAAGACGCTCCCCCTCTTTTGTAAATGCGACAACGGACGCGGTTGTTCGTGCTCCTTCACTGTTGGGGATGACAATGGGCTTTCCCGCCTCCATGATCGACATGCAGGAGAAGGTAGTCCCAAGGTCGATACCTAATATTTTCTCGTTTGCCATAATGGTTGAGTCCTCCTTTATTTTCAATTTTTTTTAGGATTTTTCAAACGATCGTTTCATCGTGTGATTTTTTTCCTTTCGATACGGCGACTTTTGCGTACCGTATCACTTTTTTGTGCATACGGTACCCGGGAGACACGACATCGACAACAGTTCCTTCCGCATCGTCAGAGGGAATATGCGCGACTGCCTCGTGCTCTCCGGGATCAAAGGATTTTTTCAAGGCATCTATGGGTGTGATTCCATGCCGCACGAGAATTCCGGACAGCAACTGGTGGATCTGTTCAACACCTTCGCGGAGATGATTGTCATCGCTTTTGAGTGCCCGCTCCAGGTTGTCCGCGATCTCAAGGACATCCACTGCAAAACGCTCGTTTGCATGTTGTACCATGGCTTCGTGGTCCCGGGCGATCCGCTTCCGGTAATTGTCGAAATCCGCTGCGAGCCTGAGATACCGGTCGTTTAAGTCCTCGTACCGCTTCTTCTGTTCCGCGAGTTCATCGCGGGTTTCGGGCGGGGAGGAGACCGGTGTTTCCGGTACTGCTGCCTTGGTGTCAGGCACAGGGGTGGTTTCGTTCTCTTCCATAGTTCATCCCATTCGATGTTCCAGTATCTATTGAATTGTGGTTCTATATAAAGTTTGAGAAGTCCCCAACGACTGTATTGAGTAGAATTCAGGTTTTTTGGGATTTGGGATCCTTAAACCGGATTTATAGTGCGGCAAAAAAAGAGGAGGCGCGGAAAACAGGGCCAGTGGATCGTTCTTCCCGTGATGCGGCGGTATCATCGCACACCGTAATCCGGATTTCCCATGAACAGTCACGATGATTATTGCCGGGTGCTGCATACCTTTTTTGGCCACAATCAGCATACACTAGACCATGAAATGGGCGCTTCTTTCGGTATGGGATAAATCCGGGATCGTGGAACTGGCGCAGGCGCTGGTCAAAAACAAGTACAGTCTCCTGAGTTCGGGCGGGACCGGCAAGGCGCTTGCAGAAGCCAATGTCCCGTTTACCGAAGTATCGAGTTACACGGGATTTCCCGAGATGATGGACGGCAGGGTAAAGACGCTCCACCCCAAGGTTCACGGGGGTCTCTTGGGACGGCGCCAGATTGACGATGCGGTGATGGCAAAGTACGGGATCAACCGGATCGATCTGCTTGTCGTGAACCTGTACCCGTTCGAGAAGATGTCAGGGCAGGCGATGGCGCTCGACAAACTGATCGAATATATCGATGTCGGCGGGCCGGCGATGATCCGTGCGGCGGCAAAGAATTTTAAGGATGTCGCGGTTGTCGTTGACCCTGCCGATTATCCGATGGTGATTAAAACAGTCAGTGGCGCCGGTTTTACCCCGGAGCAGCAGCTGATGCTCGCAAAAAAGGCGTTTGCCCGGACTGCGGCCTACGATGCAGCCATCAGCAACTACCTGTCTAACATGGATATGGCGTTCCCGCATACCCTCTCTCTCCAGTTTACCCACGGGAGGATGCTCCGGTACGGCGAGAACCCGCACCAGCAGGCAGCCGTGTACGGCACGGTCGGTATTGCCGGTGCAGAACCCTTGCAGGGCAAGCAGATGTCGTACAATAATTACCTCGATGTCAATGCCGGCACCGCCCTTTTGCAGGAATTTGCGGAACCTGCGGCCGTCATTGTCAAGCATAACAACCCCTGCGGTGTCTCGATCGGGACAGATATCCTCGATGCCTACCTGACCGCCCGCGAGGTCGACCCGGTATCGGCCTATGGCTCTGTCGTGTCGCTCAACCGCGAAGTGGACAAAAAACTTGCAGAAGCGATTGACTCAACCTTTGTCGAAGTTGTTGTCGCCCCGTCATTTACCAAAGAAGCGCTCGACACGATGAAAAAGAAAGAGAATATGCGGGTTCTCGTCCTCCCGGAGCGTGTGAATGCGGATGAAGTGCGCACCATCGACGGGGGCATCCTTGTCCAGCGGACCCCGCCTTACAAAGAGAACTGGGAGGTCATTACCGATCGCGACCCGACAACCGACGAGATGGCAGCGCTCAGGATTGCCTGGAAAGTCTGCAAGCACACCAAAAGCAACACGATCATCTTTGCCGACCAGAAGCGTACCCTTGGCATCGGTGCCGGACAGATGAGCCGGGTCGACTCGGCAAAGATCGCGATCGAGAAAGCCTGCGCCCCGCTCGCAGGATCTGCTGTTGCCTCCGATGCGTTCCTCCCCTTCCCGGATACCCTTGAGGTTGCGGCAAAGGCCGGTGCCACGGCACTTGTCCAGCCCGGCGGATCCATACGCGACAAGGAAGTTATCGAAGCGGCAAACCGGCTGAATATGGCGATGATCTTTACGGGTGTGAGATACTTCAGGCACTGATTTTCCGGTGTTTTCTTTTTTTATAGCCGGATTTTTGAGATACCTATTTATTCTGCGAAGGTAGCATACCGGATATAAATCGTTTGTGGCTCATGCACAGTCACGGATGATGAGTAACTGCATCTTTGTGGTGAAATGAAATGGATTACGGAACCATGATCGGAGACTCTTTTACCTATGTAAAAGAGGGTATAATCGACAAGGTGAACAAGTGGCTGCTCCTGATGGTCGCTACGCTTATCCTGACACTTCCCCTGATGGGGTATATCATGAATGTCTATCGGGGAACGAAACCCGCGCCCGAAGTGGAAGATTGGGGCAAACTCTTCGTTGACGGTATCCTTCTCTTTATTGTCGGGATCATCTACGCAATCCCCATCATTATATTAGAGTTCCTTATGATCGGCGCAACCTTTGCGACGACGATGGCGAGTAACCCGACGGCAATGATGACCGGCCTTGCCGGTGCCGGTATCCTTGCAGTCATCCTTATTATTGTCGCGATCATCATTGCCATCATCTCGCCCATCGGGATTATCCGCTTTGCACGCACCGGGAACTTCGGTGATGCATTTAATTTCGGCGAAATTCTTGCCACGATAAAAAAGATCGGCTGGCTCTCCTATATCCTTGCACTCATCGTTGTTGCTATCGTCGTCGGGATCCCGTTCCTCATCCTCTGGTTCATCCTCATGGCACTTGTGATTGCGCTCTCATTTGTCGGGATGATTATTGCAGGGATCATCCTGCTCATCATCCTTCCCGTCATCGCGGTTTTCGAGGCACGGTATCTTACCCAGGTGTATGAGAGTGCCGGCACCGCATAATTTTTTTTAAATTGTTTACAGGTTTCCACCGGGATTCGTTCCCGGATCCTTTTTTTTTAAAGATATTCTTTTATCGTTGACATTCCAACGGTAGAAGAATACGTGGTGACTGGAATTGAGTTTTGGTACAATGCTTGACGATTCGTTCTCCTATGCAAAGGAGGGGGTATGGGGGAAATGGAAACACTGGCTGCTCCTGATGGCAAGCCTGATTATTTTCCCCCTGATTCTCGGGTACATCGTACGGATATACCGTGGTGAAAAACCGACTCCCCAACTTGAACGGTGGGGAACCATGTTTATCGACGGGCTCAAACTGCTTGTTGTAAGCCTGATCTATGCGTTGCCGGTAATCCTGCTCGTTATTGCAGCGTTCCTGCCGCTCCTTTCGACATTCATCTCCTCTGGTGCACTCTCCGTGAACTTTGCTGCAATGTCAGAAACGCAGATGGACGAGTGGATGACAGCCCATCCCGCGATACTATCAGCAATCGGGACGATGGTTATCGTCCTGCTCGTGGCTGTCATCGTCGCGATCATTATCTCGATCTTCTCGTTCATCGGAACGATCCGGTTTGCCCGGACCGGGAAGATTGGCGAGGGGTTCAACTTCTCAGAAATCCTTGCACAGATTCGCAGGATCGGCTGGCTCACATACATCGCGGCACTGGTCATTATCGGGGTTATTGGTGTAATATTCTGGCTGCTGCTTCACATTTTCTCGTTTATCCCGGTGGTTGGCGAGATAGTGTTCCTGATCGTCGCCATCGTGGTGTACCCGCCATTTATCCTGTTTGTGAGCCGGTATGCAGCGCTTGTCTATGAGTGTGGCGAACCTGCACACGCACCGGTCACGGCAGCACAGGACGCTGCGTCGGAAAACCCATAACTTTTTTCAGATACGCTATTCCGTTTAACACTTAATTTTCTCTGACCTTTGAAGACGCCTGCGCAACTGTATCGTCCGTCCCTTAATCAGACTGGTGATAACAGGTCTGAAGTAATCCCCTGAATCAGGATGCGACCGTTATTCAACGGTACAATTGTTGAATAATTTTTTAATTACATCCCGGCCTTTTGAAATTCCCGACATTATTAACGATGCCAGTCAACCCTTGATCAGGGTATCAGGACAGAACGATGCGAAAGAGAAAATGAGAACTGGAATAAAAAATTGTATACGTCCCTTTTGAAAAGAGCACAAACTGCTTAGTCCAGCGGGATCGTTTCCAGCTGGGAGACCAGTTCCCAGATACGAGTCCGTGCATGGATAGGCATGTTTGGATCGTTTGAGATTTCATCGATTTTTGAGATGAGCTTCCGCAGCGCGCAGGCCCATGGCCTTCGTGTTGTTGGAGAGCAGCGTCCGGGTTTCGTCAGCAACGCGCCGGATATTTCTGGGGATTGTGCTGTCCTCCTGAATGTGCTGCAGCATCAGGATACAGTTTTCCATGGTTTTTTCGGGATTCGGCATGGTATCACCTACCGTGTACCTGTAGTTAATACGTTAAACTCGCATATATAGTTTGGATATTACAACAGACGGTGATGGTATGGCAGAGAGAAAAGACGACGAGATAATGGCCGAGTATCTCCTCAAGGGAGGCAAGATGCTGGAAAAGGCCTGCCCCACCTGTGGGTGCCCGATGTTCGAGTACAAGAAAAAGACGTTCTGCGTGGTCTGCGCCGAGAAGAAGCCTGCGGAACAATCCGTTAAGAATTCAAACGCCCCTGCAGCGCCGGCAGCAGCGGCCCATTCCCACGAACATGACGCAGGCTGCACCTGTGGAGATAATGACTTCAGAACCCTGTTCATGTGAAGATGGGGACGGAGGCATGCTTGTCGAAGAGATCGCAATGACAATCCATGCGCTCTGCGAACGGATCAACAACGAGAAGGATCCAAACCACATCCTGACGCTTATGACTGCGGTGAAGACCGGGACAGAATCGATTGAGATTTTGTGCCGGCTTTAGAGCCGGGTCGGATCTTCTTTTTTAGATTATTTGTATCTTTGCGGTATTCTGGTGCAGGGCATTGTACCTGGCGGCTGCACACTGATTTGTTGTCCGACCCCCTGCACAGGTATGCTATAGTATTCTTTGAGGTATTGCACTATTTTTCTTCAAAAAAACCAGATAAATATAACAAAATTTACGGTTAATATCCTTAACCTATGTGGGGGGTTAGACCAATAATTAGGGCAGGGCACGGGCAATATGAGGAATTACCGGGCCTGCCAGCAGTGGAATGATAATACCATATTTATACCGTAGAACTCCGTAATCCGGGAGACTGTTCCCACAAAGGGCCGTCCTGCCTGCGTTGTGCTATTTTTGTGCCCGACCCCCTGCACAACCGGCAAGGATTTATCCGACCCGGTTCATTTCCCTGTACTGATACCCGGCCCGGTCGGTCTCGTCAACAGCGGCCATACAAGAATGGATAAGGGATTGGCAGGGGCAGGGATGGGGAAAAAACATGGCGGAATTCAAACCAAAACCGGGATCCAAAAGCGCGTCCCACAACCTGAAACGGCAGATTGCCACTATCGAAGAGTTTGACCGGATCGTCCAGGCCCTGCTCCTGAAAAATCCCCTGGGCTGCACATCCTACCGTTCTGCACGGAAAAACCATCGCCCGGTCGAGAAGGTCCGGGAGATGTATACGGCAAAGTTCGTGTATCTCAATGACAAGAAGAAGCGAATCGGCGCCGCGATCGAGATGTACAGATTCGGTCGAGGGATACCAGACCGGGATAGCAGCGGTAATCTCCAATGTGGCAAACAACCTCTCCCACCGGGGCACGGTCCAGCCATCTGCCAGATGACGACCTTTTCTCGGTCACGATCCGGTGCTGTGATCCAAGCGGTGAGGTGTATTCCCTGAGTATTGCACGGAACCGGGTTACGGTCTCGTCATATACGGATGATGCGATCCGGAAGAAGGTGGCAGAGTGGGTGGATTCGGTACCGGGGCTGGCATAATTTTTAGGATGCAAAACAGCACATGCCAAGATACGAGGGAGCCCACCCCCTTCGGGGGTCGCTCGGGCGCCTCATCGGGCCCTCGCTGGGCAGATTACCTTTTTTTGGGGGGGGAGAACAGGTAATTGAGGCCGCCGCGGGGCGCCCTTCGGGGCGGCGGCAGGGCATCGTAATATGAATTTTAATTAAATTCCATTTAATTAATCAGGAGAAATTTTTCATGTTTCTTTGACCGGAAAGATACTCGGCCATATATTCCAAGAGTCGTCACTATGTAGAGAGAACTCGAATCATGATCTAACAAATATATGTGATCGAGCATAATGTCAGGAGCATTCAATACTTTATCCGATTCTGATTGATAACACTAATCCGCTATTTAGCTTATATCTGTTTGTCACTATGTCCAATTGCTGCACCGAATTTTGGTAGTCCCTTATTGAACAAGGTGTTTAATAAGTTTCAGTTACATTTTAATATTTGACATCCATTTTTCCCGATTTAATGGCATGTAAGTCATTTCTTCAAGATGAAAGGTCTTCTTGTAATATGTTTCCCCCCCTATTACCAACCTTCTTCCAGTATAACTACAATTTTTTTAGATTCAATAACTCGATTTTTGTTAGCAATTCTTTCGATAAGTGGACGCAATAAAACCAGAGCAGCCGAATAAATATCCTTGCCTCACTAACTCTCGTATTGTGAGTTCGAGATTTATTGATTGAGGAATGATCTTGCGCCGCCGCTTTCTGTAATCGATTTAATTCATTTTCGTGTGTATAATTTTGCAATCATCCTGATTGTATATTCAAGACAACTAATAATGACCTGATCAAAATTGATAAACAGAAACACGTCTAAGTTAGGGCTCGTTATCTGGAGTAAAAATCAACTTGATTACGCATTCATACAATGATGATTCCATATATCTCAATAAATAATTGATCGTAATAATCCATCCACCCTATGATTTTGTTTACCCTACCCGTACTTCCTCCGGCACAACTCGAAGATCTTCCCGCCCGTTCTTCTCCCCAATCCCCTTCACCGCCACCAGTTCCTCTAATGAAGCATCCGCAATCCCCTGAATGGAACCAAAATGGGCTAAAAGCAACCGGGCGTTTTTCATGCCGATATCGGGAAACGCGGAGATGATATACTCCTGCTCCTCTTTTGCAGACCGGAATGACTTGTGCGGGTGGACTTTATGCTCCCCCCGCTCGCCCTCCTCGCGTTTTGCGATCACAAAGAGCATCTGGGCGGTGTCCTGCTCGTCCCTCGTGAAGAGAAGCGTAATTCCCATATCGACGGTGAGCGCGGCAAGAACTCCCCGAAGTGCGTTCGGGTTCATGTCCCTTTGCGTGTAGATGTCGCCGCCTTCAATCACGAGGATGGGCCGGGGCACCGCATCGGCAAGCGCCTTTGCCTGCCCAAGCAGGTCGCGATTGATGAGGGTGTCGACAAAGTCCCGGGCGGTTTTGCGCTCGACGAGGATACGGTCGCCGATCGCGTAATCTCCCTGCGGCAGGCGTTCGAGCCGGATTGCCGCCCCGATTTCGGATAATACCTCAACCACCTTTGACGAGGTCTCGCGGTCATCGACACGGATCGCCGGCCCCTGCGGGGTGAACTCTTCGATAAGTGCCTGTTCGACCTCGACAGGTTTCTGGAGCGGGACCGAATGGCCGCTCATCTGGTGCATGCTCTTTTGCATCTGGCGTTCCTTTGACTGGCTCACGAACCTGAACACCTCATCGGACGTGCCCTTTGTCACGAGCACGACGACCCTCCCTGCGGCAGATCGCCCGGTGCGCCCTTTGCGCTGGATGGACCGGATCTCGGAGGGCACGGCCTCGTAGAAGATCACCATGTCGGTCGAGGGGACGTCAAGGCCCTCCTCCCCCACCGAGGTCGCGACAAGCACCTTGAACTCCCCTTCCCGGAACCGGGTGAGGGCGGCGATCTGTTTCTTCTGCGAGAGCCCTTTTTCCGCATCCTTTGTTGCCTGGCCCACGAACCGCTCGCAGGCGATCCCGTTTTTAGATAGATAATCCACGAGGAGTTGCACGGTATCCCTGAACGTGGCAAAGATGATGATCCGGCTGTCGGGGTGGAGTCCGAGTCTGTTCTTTTACAAGGTCGAGAACGATGGCGGGTTTGGGGTGCAGTTCCGCGGTCCAGCCAAGTGTCCGGTCAAAGAGCCCGCGAAAGACCGGATCCTTACTTAACCGCTGGCTCGCCTTGCTTCCCCCCGCACTCGCCCCTTCGGCGACCAGTTTTGCGATGTAGCCCTTGAACACTTCGCTCCCTTGGGATTCTGCAAGGGTCACGGCATGCTTGAGTTTCATGCACTCCGCGTAGACCGAGGCTGCCGAGTATGCCGCCGGGTCGCGGTTCTGGATCCTCTGCTGGATCTGGGCGTTGATACCGTTAAGTTCCTTCATCGAGAGGCGTTCCCTTTTCGGGACGGTAAAGCCAAGCGAGGCAAGGAGCGCGAGCCGGTCGTCGATCAGGGTATGAATCGCATGAATGGCCTGTTTTAATTCCCCGGGGAGATCGATCTGGCGGATCTCGACGTCGCGCTCGTGGACGTAGGGACTGACATCCGGGTCATTCTCGGTCCGGTTCTCGATCTGGACGATGCCGAGGTTTGAGCAGATGTCCTGAACCTTCACCTCGGCACTTCCGGGCGATGCGGTCATGGCAAGGATCAGGGGCTTGTCGGCGGTGTCGTGATACCTGCGGGCCAGGAACACGTACGCGTAGTTGCCCGACGCCCGGTGACACTCGTCGACAATCATCAGGGTCACGTCCTTTAAGGTATAGCGTCCCGCGATGAGATCGTTTTTTATCACCTGAGGTGTCGCGAAAATTACCTGTGCCCGCTCCCAGTCGGCAGTGCGTTCCGCTGGCGGGGCTTCCCCGGTAAACATCGCAAAGGGAGAGATGTCAGGACCGGCCGGGCTCTTTGCCACCAGAAATTTCTCGAAAAAACGGAGGTGCTGCTCCACGAGCGGCTTTGTCGGGGCAAGCATCAGCACCCGTCCCTTCTCGTTGTAGAGCCGGGATGCGGCAACGATCAGGGCGACCGCGGTCTTCCCGAGGCCGGTCGGGAGGATCACCATCGTATTTGCATCCAGCGCCTTCATCGCGATCGCGAGCTGGTACTCGCGTGACTCGATGCTGTCGGGCCGGATGAGGGGATGGCTGATGCAGGTCATGTTATGGTGAAGATTTGGTCGGGCTGGGGTAATATAGGAAATTGTGAGGGGGTAGATTATGAGTTCCACTGTTAGGGGATCCTTATGGAATATATTACGAGTTCTCCCACCCCCTTCGGGGGTCGCTCGGGCGCCTCGTCGGGCCCTCGCTGGGCAAATTACCAGTTTTTCTATTTTAGGTAATTGAGGCCGCCGCGGGGCGCCCTTTGGGGCGGCGGCACCACGCATATTTGGGGGGGTAGAGGGGCATCAGCCCCCATCACTATTCAGTAATATTAAAAAAAAGAAAATCTCTTACCCTAGTCCGCAAACTTCATGCTTCCGTTCACGAGTGCCGGGATGATCGCGGGGAGTTTGTCGATGGCGATCCGCACCTGCTTCATGCTGTCCCGGTCCCTGACGGTGACCGTGTGCGTCTCCTTTGATTCGTAATCGACCGTGATCGCAAACGGGGTGCCGATCTCGTCCTGCCGGCGGTACCGGCGGCCGATGGCACCGGAGTCGTCGTATTCCGCGAGGATGCCCTGTTTCTGGAGCGTGGTCGTGATCTCCTCTGAGAGCGTGTCAAGCCCGTCGCGGGTCATGAGCGGGAAGACCGCGACCTGCACGGGAGCGACCTGCGGGGAGAGCCGGAGAACAACGCGTTTCTCGCCGTCAGCGGTATCCTCGGCGTACGCCTGTTCGAGCACGGCATAGCACATCCGGTCGATCCCGTACGAGGGCTCGATCACGTGGGGCACGACCTCTTCGCCCCTGACATCAATGACCTCGTCACGGACCTCGAAAAGGTCTGCGGGGATGTGGATGGTCTCGCCGTCGACGGTGACATCGGCACCTTCGGGAGTCGGTGTCGCGGTCTCAAGGGCCGCAAAGATCGCCTTTGCTTTCTGCCGGTACTGCTTGCCGAGCACCCCCATGTTCGGGATGATCCGCCGGCGTTCGACTTTCTTTGGCGTGTCGTACTGGATGAAGACCGTCATCGAGGTGCCGCTCTGCTTTGCATGGGCGTTGAGGTCGTAATTGGTCCGGTCGGCAATCCCGACCGTCTCGACCCAGCCGAAGCGCTCCGAGTACACCTCTGCGTCCCAGCAGTCTGTTGCGTAATGCGCCCGCTCGTCGGGAAGGTGCTGGCGGAACCGGAGCCGTCGCCGGATACCGACCGTGACCAGCAGGTCGTGGGTGAGAGCGACATAGTACGCGACGTACTCGTTTGCGATGATGCCCTTATCCACTGCCTCCCGCATCGACATCTCGACCGCAGGTTCGCATTTCTGCTGGTGGGTATAGGTCAGGAGGGGCATCCGGTAATTGGTATATCTCTTGAAGGACGGGTGATGGTTCTTCTCGTTCGGGTGGACAAAGATCTCGGCTTCTGCCTGCGTGAATTCGCGGAGCCGGATCATGCCCTGCCGGGGGGAGATCTCGTTCCGGTAGGATTTGCCGATCTGTACCGCGCCAAAGGGCAGCTTGTCCCGGTAGAACCGGAGCAGCCGGGAAAAGTCCACGAACATGCCCTGTGCGGTCTCGGGGCGGAGGTAGCCGACCCGCTGGGAACCGGGGCCGATCGAGGTCTGGAACATCAGGTTAAAGTTGTAGACCTCGACATTCCCGAGGACTTCCCCGCAGGCAGGGCATTTGCAGCTGGCAATTGCGGCGGCAAGGGTCTCGTTATCCATCGTCGCCGCCCCGCATACCCCGCCGCCGTCAGCCACGTGGTCTGCCCGCAGGTATTCCTTACAGTGCGGGCACTGGCACATCTTGTCGGAGAATCCCTTCACGTGCCCGGACGCGATAAAGACCGCTTCCTGTGCGATCGTCGGGCACTCGATCTCGTAATAGCCTTCCTGGACAACGTAAAAATGCCGCCAGATATTCTCGATCCGCCGCTTCATCATCGCGCCGAGCGGGCCGTAATCGATAAAACCGGCCACGGCGCCGTAACATTCCGAGGTGGGCCAGATAAACCCCCGGCGCTTCGCCAGATCCATTACATTCTCAAAAACATCGCTCATGCTGGGATCCCTGGTACTTGTTTCTTCTCTTATACAGTTACACGACTCCTGACAAAAAGGCTCGTGTCCGGGTCGTTTCTGTCTGCCTGTTACAATCCCGTCCTGTGGTGCGCGAAGAGGGCCCGGATTACCGGGAATTTCCGGACCCGGATCCGGGTTTTCCCACTCAAAAATAATGGCCGTCGCGATGTGCGATCCAGAGCCAAATAAAAGGCTTTTGGTCAAAAGAACAGTAAAGATAGGATTAAATAGTTGACGAAGTATTCTATATCCTAATCCCAAGACGGGGTATGCAATGACGGAAGACAAACGGAAAACACAGTCTGCTGGAACTTTTCAGCACCATGTCCGGCAAGACAAAGATTGTCGAGCCGATGAAAAACATTCATGGCACCCTCAGGGACAGCGATGCAATTGAACGCGAGGTCGCGCTGGTGATGCGGGAGATCATCGAGCAGGGAATATTCAAGACTTCGCTCAAGCCGATCCAGCTCGCCAAGCTTGTTACCTCGTTTTACGCGGGAAAGAACGATACCGAGATCGCCCGTGAACTCGGCGATGAGAAACTCAGTAAGACGGTCGCCCGGGCCCGCGTCAGGCTCAAGCTCTTCAGGGAACTTGATTTCAGGATGCCGTTTGACAAGGCAAAGATGGAAGAACTCATCGAATCGGGAAAAACGATGAAAGAAGTTTCCGATGAGCTCGGTGTCAGCCCGTCCACCATGCGTGAATACCGGCATGTGATCGAGGAACAGGAAGACCCCACCATCGATCCGTACATCTGCCGGATACGTGACGTGATGGAAGATCGTGATCTCTCCGAGCAGATGACACGGAGTGCTACGACCGACAATCTGGGTGAATCCATCGATATTACCGAAGCAGAACTCATTGACGTGACATAACCGGTGTTTCCCCGTCACGTGAAAAATTTTTTTTTATAAGGATCTTTTAAAAATCCCTTCGTTACCTGATTACGTTCCATTTATGCCGGTGAATCAGCGTAAATATGGTGTAACCCGAGCGTTACGATTGCTCCGCGTATCTTAAATCCTGCATAAAAATTTTCATCACCCGGCGCCCATTCTGCATACATGCAATGTACCTGGCTTGGCCATTCCTGCGTTCTGTTGAGGGGCACAAAAAAAGTTTTAATTGATCCTTTCGTGCCGGAGGGCAGCGTCGCATCCACGAACCCGGACATCGTTGCAGTCACCCACGGGCATCATGATCATCTCGGCGAGGTAATTGCGCTCAAAAAACCCGTGGTTGCCATGAGCGAGATTGCCCGTTACCTTAAAGGCCAGGGCGTCCCTGCCGAAGGGATGAACCTCGGCGGGACTATCACTCTTGACGGGGTCTCCTTTACCATGACCCCGGCGGTGCATTCAGCAGGGATCGACTCGGCAGCAGGCAGCCTTCCCGGCGGGGCGGCAGCGGGTTACGTGATCCGGATGGACGGTGTTTCGGTATACCACGCAGGTGACACCGCGCTTTTCTCGGATATGAAACTGATCGGGGAACTGTACCACCCCGATATCGCGTTCCTCCCGATCGGCGGGCGGTACACGATGGGGACGCGGGAAGCGATGATGGCGGCAAACTTTATCGGGGCAAAGACCGTGATCCCGATCCACTACAACACCTGGGATCTGATCGCCGCAGACCCGGTGCCGTTCAAGACCGCTCTTGAACGGACAACAGATCTCACGGTAAAGATCCTCGAAACCCGGGGAGAGTCTTGAGGTCTCCCCGTCATCATAAACGACCAACCGGAAAACGTGTTCATTCCTTTTTTTTGCAATTATTTATACAGGTGCAGATACACCGGGAACCCGGGTATGATTCCAGAAGCTTTTATGCACCCAGAAGAGTATTACACTCTGTTACAATGAAAGATCACCGCCCGCCTCACCACGATATCGATCTCAAAACCATCGCATGGCATGCGATGGAAAAATATGGTTTTGAACCCCGGTTCCCCCCGCATGTGATTGATGATGTCAACGCGATGCACGAGCGGGTCTTTTCCGAGATCCACAAAGACACTCACGACCTCCGCACGCTCATGTGGTCATCGATCGACAACTATGATTCACAGGACCTCGACCAGCTGGAGTACTGCGAGCGTAATCCTGACGGAACGATCCGGGTACGGGTCGCCATAGCAGATGTCGATTCGTACGTGCACAAAAGTTCACCCACCGATGAATATGCGGCCCACAACGGGACCTCGGTCTATACCGGTATCCTCACCTTTCCCATGCTGCCCGAACGGCTCTCCTACGGGATCACGTCCCTGCTGCAGGGAAAAGACCGGATGGCCGTCATCATTGAGTTTGCCGTCCAGCCAGACGGGAGTTTTATTCCCGGGGAGGTGTACCGGGCGCTGGTCTCTAATAAGGCAAAACTCGTGTACACCGATATCGGGAACTGGCTGGAGGGCACCGGCCCCCTTCCGAAGGGTGTGCAGGATGTCGCAGGGCTTGAAGAACAACTCCGTCTCCAGAATGATGCGGCGCAACTCCTGCGAAAATACCGCCGTGAACAGGGCGCACTCGAACTGGATACCATGGAAGCGGAAGTGGTCATGGAAAATGGCGAGGCGAGAGGGCTTGTCACCGTAACACCGAACCCGGCCCGGGCCTTAATTGAGGAGTTCATGGTCGCAGCAAACGGGACGATGGTCACCCGGCTGGGTGCTGCCGGTGTGCCCATGATCCAGCGAGTTGTAAAGACACCCAGGAACTGGGCCGGAATCATCCTTGTCGCTGCCACCCTTGGGGAAACCCTGCCGGAGAACCCGGATGCAAAGGCGCTGTCAAAGTTCCTCCTCAAAGAGAAGGCCGCCGATCCTCTCCGTTTTCCCGACCTGTCCCTTGCCGTGGTAAAACTGCTGGGGCCCGGCAAGTACATGATGCTTGAACCGGGTGCCACGCCGGCCGGCCACTTTGCCCTTGCGGTCATCGATTATACCCATGCGACGGCACCGAACCGGCGCTACGTGGATATCATCAACCAGCGGTTGATCAAGGCGATCCTGATGGGAGAAACCTGCCCCTATACTCCTTCGGATCTCTCCGACCGGGCCATGTGGCTGACCGACCGGGAGAAGGCGTCAAAGAAGGTCAAACGGTTCATGAGAAAGTCCGTTGCCGCCATGCTGCTCGAGAACAGTATCGGTAAAACCTTCGACGCCCTTGTGACCGGGGCCGCGGACAAGGGAACCTATGTCAGGCTCCTTGCACCACCGGCCGAAGGCCGGGTCGTGAAGGGTGAACGGGGGCTTCTTGTCGGCCAGAAAGTGCGTGTCCGGCTTGTAAAAACCGACCCTTACAACGGGTTTATCGATTTCGAGTGCATTGGTCGGGAAAAAATGGGATAAATGCCGGGGTTCCACCGGCTTTATTTTAACAGGATCCGTGGACCATACCTCTTTTTTATAAAAAGTATCCGGGATCTTCTAAAAAAATTATTCCTTTACAGGTCCCCGCCACGCGACCTTCTCCTGCCACCGGATCGTCCTCCTGCATAAAGAACAAGTCCGATGATCAGCGAGTGCCAGAACCACGACTCCTATAAGGGGCAGTTCCCACGAAGGTGATCCCTTCCCCTGCTGCCGGTGGAGCTGTTGTCCCGGCTAGCGTCTCTGTCGGATTTATGGCAGAGGTGCTTATGGTGGGAGACGGTAGTGATGATCTGAGTCGGTGCAGCCGTAACGATGGGTGCCAAAACCGTGATATACCCCGGGCATGGTGGTAGTGTTGTGGCCACCCGCGTTTACTGCGGTCAGGCTGACTGAATAGGTCCCGGCAGTTGTGTAGGTATACGAAGGGTTCTCTTCGGTACTCTGTGATCCCGTCACCAAATGACCACTGCCATCCGGTCGGGGAATTACCTGAGGTGTCCGTGAACTGGACGGTAAGCGGAGCGGTTCCTGATTGTATGTCGGCAGTAAATGAGGTAATGGGTAAGGGTACACTATTTGTTACCGTGATGTACCCTGGCATGGTGGTGGTATTGCTGCCTGCGGTGTTCGAGACACCCAGCGAAACAGCATAGGTTCCCACGGATAGAGAAAGTATACACCGGGTTCTGGCTCGTGGAGACACCGCCGTCTCCGAATGTCCAGTACCATCCGGTCGGGGCGTTTGTGGAAGTATCGGTGAACTGAACGGTCAGGGGTTTTACTCCCGAGGTCACGTTTGCTGTAAACGATGAAACGGGGACCGCCGCTTGCACGGTGATGTATCCCGGTCTGGGAAACCGTGTTGCTGCCTGCAGAGTTAATGGCAGTCAGGGTGACCGTATAGGTACCGGCAGTTGTGTAGGTATGCGTCGGGTTCTGGATCGTTGAAGTACTTCCATCCCCAAATGACCATATCCATGCAGTCGGGGCGTTACTTGAAGCATCCACAAACTGGACGTTCAGGGGAGCATAGCCCTGAACTTACCGTTGATTTGAATAATGGGCCGGGGGCATCTGTCACCGAACTTGCTGTGATGTAATTTGTCTGGGAAACGGTGTTACTGCCAGCAGAGTTGGTGGCAGTCAGGGTAACCGGTATAGGTCCCGGCAGTTGTATAGGTATGTACCGGGTTTGAAATCGTGGAGCTTCCTCCATCCCCAAATGACCATACCCATGCAATCGGGGAGTTGGTGGAGGAATCCAGGAATTGTACCTGAAAGTGGCACGGATCCTGAAGTTACATTGGTCACAAATGACGCTGCAGGAACTGATGTCGCTTTTGTCGCTGTAATATATCCCATTCTGGTGAGGGTGTCACTGCCAGCAGAGTTTGTTGCGATGAGAGTAACGGTATACGTAGCCGGCAGTTGTGTAGGTATGTGTCGGGTTCTGGCTGGTCGAGGTTCCGCTGTCTCCAAAAAGCCATGTCCATGACGTCGGCGAGTTTAGGGATGAGTCGATGAACTGCACCGATGAGCGGGGTGGTTCCTGATGATACATTCGATATGAATGATGCCACAGGTTTATCCGCAGAGACCGGGCTTACAAGAAATCCAATGACGATCAGGATAAGGAAACCCAAAAATACGGATGTCGTTTTCATGCTTTAACCGCCCGATACATTTTTTCCCGGAAAGACCATGAGATCGGAGAGCTGCATATTTTTCCATCTCTTTTAATGTAACATTGCTTTTCCTTGTTGTTATTAATGTTTGTTCCGGGCGCACATCCATCCTCTGACCCGTGAAAATCTTATTGGCGAAAAAAGATAATTGCGGGATTTTAAGGGAGCATGGCAACTCCCCAAATGACGCTTCTTATGGATTATCCGGGAAATCTTTGCAAAGTGTCCTGCCGGCAGGAATACCCGATCTGTTTACCGCAGGTAACGATGTGCCTTATTTCCTGTATACTGCCGCTCTCCATGAGTTTTCCCCAGTACGTGTCGCACGCATCCGTGCAATAGCCCCCGGCCATAACCTGATCCGGGTCAAGGTGCGACAATGCGAGCCGGATCGCCTCATCATCCGGATCCATCACGATCAGCTGGTGGAGATCGTATTCGTTTGCAAGATCAAACACTATCTCAAGCATTTTTTTATTCACCGCAACCCTGCGCTGGTGTTCCATGAGGATCCGGAGACTCTCCTCATCCGGGGCAGTCGGGAAAAAGAAAACATTATCCCGGGCAAGCAGCGAGATATCAGTCTCGTTCATCATCCCGCAGAGAAGCACATGTCCCCCGATCCCTGCATCCCGCATCGCCCGCATGATCGTGCGATAGGCCCCGGCAAGTCGCATCATTCCATTCATCCTCATCGCAATAGTACCTGTCAGCGATCCCAAGTATGCGGGGCCGGGATCGCGCACCAGGCCTCCTTTTTCTGTGCTGTGATAAATCCGGCGTCCTCGATCAGCGTACCGGTTTCTACCCGATCTCATCGGTGACGCTATCCTTTGCAAAGGCCGACAGAGGCTCCCGCGGACCCGGTCCCGGTAGAAGAGGCCGCCCGCGCAGGGCACGGATGATGCCGGCAGCAATCTGCGGCTCAAGCGACCGGTCGAGCCGGTACGCGTGCAGGTCTGCGGCAATTCCCCGGTGCCCTGCGACCCAGCCGGCAAGCGCGGCAACATCCGGCATCCCGGGTTCCGCGCCAAACGCCCGGGTCTCAAGTGGTATCGATCTTTGCCATGGTACAGGAATTATTACGTATCAGATGCTAAAAATTACCTCGAATGACAAAACCTCCGCTGCTGGTTACCTGCGGGCTCCCGTATACAAACGGGCCCTGCCATCTTGGTCATCTGCGAACGTACGTCCCGGCCGACTGTTACGTCCGCTATATGCGGCGGATGGGTGAAGAGGTCGTTTTTGTCTCGGGCTCGGACAACCACGGGACGCCGATCGTGGTATCGGCAGAAGAGCAGGGGATCTCTCCCCGGGCACTTTCCGAACGGTACCATCAGCACTTCGATGAGACCTTCAAAAGAATCGGGGTCAACTTCGATTATTTCGGCATGACCGACGACCCGGCAAACCATCACCGGACGCAGGAGATCATGAACCGGCTCGTGAAAAACGGGTATGTCTACAAGCAGGTCGTCCACCAGGCATACTGCCCGAAGTGCAAGCGGTTCCTCCCGGACCGGTACGTGGAAGGCACCTGTCCCTACTGCGGCAAGCAGGCACGGGGGGACGAGTGCGACCAGGGCTGCGGCAAACACCTTGAACCGGGCGAGATCAAGGACCCGGTCTGCAAGGTCTGCGGGACGAAGGCGGAGTTCCGCGACCAGGAGCATTATTTCTTCAGACTCTCTGCGTTTAAGGACTACCTGCTCCCCTTCCTCGACCGGCTTCATGGCACGAGTAATGCGAAGAACTACGCGATTGGCTGGATCAAGGATGAACTGCATGACTGGTGCATCACCCGCACGCTCGAATGGGGAGTAAAATTCCCCGGTCGCGACGATCTCGTGGTCTATGTCTGGGTCGACGCCCCGATCGGCTACATCGCGTTCACCGAAGAGTGGGCAGCGAAGGCCGGAAAAGACTGGAAACGGTACTGGTGCGGGGAAAACCGGGTCACGCATTTCATCGGCGGGGACATCATCTACCACCACTGCATCTTCTGGCCGGCCCTCTTAAAAGGGGCCGGTTACGGCGAACCGTATGCCGTCGTTGCAAGCGGGATGGTGAAAGTCGACGACCACAAGTTCTCGAAAACCCGGGGATACGTGGTCTGGACAAACGAGGATTATCTCGACAAAGGGCTCCCTGCCGATTACCTGCGCTACTACCTGCTCGCGTACACGAGCCACACAAAGGAACTTAATTTTTCCTGGAAAGTCTTTGGCGAGCGGATCAACAACGAAGTGGTCAATATCTTGGGGAACTTCGTGTACCGCACGCTCTTCTTTGCGCATAAGGAGTTTGGCGGGGTACCGGACGGTATGGTCGATCCGGATATCACCGCGGAAATCGACAAGTGCCTCTGCAAGCGTGGACAGGCAGATGCAGGAGTACGAGTTCAAGGGCGCGGTAGACACGATCATGGCGCTTGCTGCGTTCGGGAACACCTATATCCAGACCCATGCTCCGTGGAAACTGATCAAGACCGATCGTGCGGCGGCAGCACAGGTTATAAAGAACAGTGTCCAGATTGCAAAAGCCCTTGCGCTGCTTGATCGAGCCGGTCATGCCGGAAAAGGCACAGGAATGCTGGGCGCAGCTTGGGTATGACGATGCCGTGGCAGCCCACCGGATAATGGAGGCGACCGACCCGTTCCGGCGCGGGATCTTGCAGCCCCGTCCCCGCTTTTTGACCGGCTTGAAGAGAAGCAGATTGCAGATCTGGATGCCGTGCTCCAGAAGCGTGTTTCTGAAGCGAATAAGAAGATGGAGAAGATGCCCATGATTTCAATAGAGGATTTCAGTAAAGTTGAGATGAAGACCGGAAAAGTGCTTGCAGCCGAAGCAATCCCAAAATCGAGTAAACTGCTGAAACTCCAGGTTGATATCGGGGGAGAGACCCGGCAGATTGTGAGCGGGATCGCGCAGTTCTACAAGCCCGATGAACTGGTGGGGAAGGATGTGGTCGTGCTTACAAACCTTGCACCGGCAAAGATCTTCGGTGTTGAGAGTAACGGGATGATTCTTGCGGCCGGGGACGCAGCATCATTGCTTACTCCCCTTAAGGCTGTGGAACCGGGAACGAAGATCCGGTAATTTTTTTTGCTTTATTTTGTATCGGGAATGCCTGTCAAAATTTCCCGGAATATCCGGGTTGTTCCAAATGGGCAATCGTCTGCGGAAAGAAAATCCTCTGTTACTGGGTATGAAAATGACCGGACTCTCGCGCGTGCATGTTTTTTATCATTCAGCCGGAACCTGTTCTCTGTCGGGATGCAATATTCTTTAGTCAGGTACGAGGTGCAATAAAAAGTATTTATCGGCCGCCTCATGGTGCCCTGCATTTTAAAGGAACGCCTGCCCATGTCCAGTACAAAACCGTGGAGATGCAGTTCTTTAATCCGGCGGCCTGAACCTTCCTTTTGGCACCACGATCTCAAACCGCACACCATGTCCCGGTTCACCGGTTTCGGTGATGGTAATCCCGGTAAAACCGAGCAGTTCGCGGATTAAGAAAAGGCTGACAATATTCTCATGGCTGTATCCGAATTCGAATATCCTCTCTTTTTCACCCGTGGGGATACCCGTGCCGTCGTCTTCGTACACCAGAATGAGGGACTCTCCGCTGCGGCGTGCAGTCATGTGTATTTTTGAGAGTGCCGATCCACCCTGCCGGAATGAATGGGACAGAATGCGAAAAAGATCCGGGGCAGTAACGGATCAGCAAAGATTTCGAAATCACCTACATTGGAGCTGATATCAACGTTGTGTGTCGGAGCAGCATCGGATCGCTTCGGAAAATGCCAGATTTACCGATTGCCACACAGGTGTGATGACTTCAGGGTTCTGGAGTGTCCGCTCATAGGCGATCTGGTTCTTGATCGATTCCACCGATCCGATGGTCTTATCAAAGAACATCTGCATCGCCTCATGCGTAGTCTTGAGCTGGGCCCGTTCAAGGTAGGTCATGATAATGGCGAGCTGGTCGAGGATATCACTTCGGGTGATGCTGAATATCAGGTCCTTTTTGAGGGTTATGGTCTCATCGGTCACATCTTCTGTGATACCGAGCATGTACCTCACGGATCTCTTTGAGTCATAGATCGGCACGATGATCATGTGGATAACACGCTCCCCGCGTGTTTTTGGTCATGATTTTTGTATACTTGATCTCCATCTGGCTGGCAAGTGCTCTTGCATCCTCTTTTTTGATCCGGGCCGCCATAGGTGCGGCAAATATTTCCTCATCGGATCGGCCGATAATATCCGTTGCAGGCATCTCGAAGATCTCTTCGCTTGCCCGGTTCCAGAAAACATACCTTCCGGTATCCATTTTTTTAAGAAAGATTCCCACCGGCATCTGATCGATCAGGTTCCTGTGGAAGATCTCCTCATCCTTAAGCTTCTGGGTTGCATCTTTGAGTGAATCCACCATCGTATTGATGCTTTTTTCAAGGATTACAAATTCCCGGGCCTGCGTGGTCCCGATGCGGTGTTCAAAATCCCCGCTTGCGATAATATCTGCATCATGGGCAATCCCTGCTATCGGGCGGATCATCCTCCGGGAGAGACCGTAGGCAAGGACGCACCCGATGATAAGGGCACATCCGCCGAACAGAAGGTGGATGAATATAAGACGGTTGATCGCACCTTCAACGCGTCCGGTATCATACGTGAGCTCGACTATCCTGCTCATATCGGAACCATACTTGGGGTTTTTCAGATCGACAAACAGGTACCGGGTTTCCGGGTGATTTACCGGGTCATCTGTTCTGCAGGTCTGCCGGTCAGCGATCACCTGCTGGAGATACGATTCCGTGCGGTTGTCCGGCAGGCTGTCACTGGCGGTGATATGTCCCGTTATGTCAAAAACGCTGTAATTGATCGATATAGGGGTTCAGAGAAACAAATTTGACAATATTATCCGTGTCATCCATTTTCAGATCGGTCTCATTGAACGAGGGCTGGTATAGCCAAGTTCCATGACATACTGGTGATCAGGGGTGGCCTGGTAGGCATATTTACGGAACTTGCCGTATCCAGCATCTCATGAACCACGCGATCGGGAAAAAACCCTTCTGAAAGCCTGACGTTGGTCAGGTACGTATAGAAATAAGGAATGGTCCGGAAATCCTCTCCCTGTTCCGGGGGATAGGTGGTATAGACGATTACACCCGATCGTTGATAACATAGATGTCATATCCTTCACCCAGCGTCTCTTTGACGTTGTAAGGTTCATGTCTGCCGGATTTTCACCGGAATGGTTGTATTCGGCAAAAAGTATGTCAAACCCGCTTATCATCTGCCGGTTGAGCTGGTCATCCATGATGGATGTTGCCTCATCATTCAGTCGTAATGATGCAATGATGTTTTCTTCAGTCTGAATCTGAAGGTGTGAAAATTCGTTGTTGGTGCAGGCTTTTGAGATCGATATAATCATACGCGGTCATCAGGCCGACAAGAAAAATGACCAGAACAATCATGGCGATAAGAAGCGAACGGGAGAAAGAACGATTTTTTCCAGAATAAGGTTTATCGTTTTCCAAACGTTATCACCATGAGATACTTGGATCTGTTTTTAATTTTTAAGGGTAATTTTCACGAGCATCTGAATGAGTCTTCGTATCTTTATCCTTTTCAGACCCGACTGATGTTGATATCTCCCTGCGGTTTGTATAATTATTTCGAATCGTATTTCGGATGGGCACAGTTTTAATAGGGAATACCGGAGTCAAAGGTGGGGCAGGTGATTGTATTCACGCTAAAACGTTTCAGGTAATAAAACAAAATAAAAAAATCCCTGTTTACCTCTGCACAGCGCCAAGGTTTGCCTGTTCTACCGTCTTTGTGTACCGGGCAAGGACACCGGTCAGCGTTTTTTTCACCGGTTTCGATGAGGCTTTCCGGGCCGCAAGAGTTCGCCGTCAATCCGGAGATCAATTGTTTTTGTGAAGAGATCGACCGCAATACTGTCACCTCGTTTACAAACGGATCGGCCCTCCGACTGCCGCTTCCGGTGGACATGCCCGATGCAGGGCCCCCGGGTTCCTCCCGAGAAACGCCCGTCCGTGATGAGAACGACCTTTTTGTAGCCGACACCCATCAGGGCCGATGTTGCAGAGAGCATCTCCGGCATAACCGGCGCTCCGCGGGGCCCCTCATTCCTGATGATGACGACATCGCCTTCCCTTACTGACGGGAGAGGATGGCGCCATTGCCTTCTTCGCCATCGAAGACCCGTGCCGGCCCGGTGTGCTTCCACATCTCTTTTGGAACGGCCGCACATTGACCACTGCGCCGTCAGGTGCAAGTGACCCGAAGAGAATCTTAAGACCACTGGCAGGACTCACCGGTGCTTCGGTGCTTTTCATGACATCTTCGTTTGTTATTACTGCCGCATGAGCGATCTGGCGGATAGTCTTCCCGGAAACTGTCGGGACGTTGTCCAGATGGTTTTCTAGGCGTCTCATCACTGCAGGATTTCGCCGCCCGGTACAGGGCCTGCATCGAATGGGGGCCTGATGGTTGCATGTAACAGATATGCGGGATTTCCTCGGCAATGCGATTGAAATCTGCAAGCGAAAGCGGGATTTCGGCCTCGGTTGCAATTGCCATGAGGTGAAGCACCGTATTCGTTGAACCGCCCAGTGCCATGTCCATGCGGATCGCATTCTCAAGACTCTTTTTCGTCACGATGTCGCGCGGCGCGACATTCTTTTTTACAAGGGAAAGCACGGTCTCGCCGCTCTCCCGGGCAATCCGCATTTTTGCAGCGTCAACTGCAGGGATTGCCGCGCAGCCGGGCAGGGACATTCCCATCGTCTCGGTCATGCAGGCCATCGTATTTGCCGTATAGAGTCCCTGGCAGTGCCGACCGGGCATTGCGCA
>CAWBMY010000023.1:0-30684 GCA_963790005.1 uncultured Methanoregulaceae archaeon | reverse complement strand
GGGTCGAGATCACCTCCCAGAACCACGGTTTCGCGGCGCTCGGGCCGTCGGGCGCGAGGACGATCGACACCGACGAGGCGGTCCGCTGGGAGACGGACTTCGGCGCGGCGGCCTCTCGCACGTGAACCTCTACGACCGCACCGTCGAGGGCCTCGAGCTGCTGGACGTCCCGGGCGGAACCGTCCAGTACCACCCCGAGGCGGGGCCCGGGCCCGCACGACAGCCTGTACCTCTTCGACCGCTTCCTGGAGCGCATTGCCGCGGCGTAACGACATCCAGAAGATCCTCATCCTCGGCTCCGGGCCGATCGTGATCGGCCAGGCCGCCGAGTTCGACTACTCCGGCGTGCAGGCGTGCAAGGTCCTGCGCGAGGAGGGCTATGAGGTCGTGCTCGTCAACTCCAACCCGGCGACGATCATGACCGACCCGGAGTTCGCCGACGCGACCTACATCGAGCCGCTGCTGCCCGGGCCGGTCGCGAAGGTGATCGAGCGCGAGCGCCCCGACGCCCTGCTCGGCACGCTCGGCGGCCAGACCGCGCTGAACCTCGCCAAGGCGCTGCACGACGACGGCACGCTCGAGCGCTTCGGCGTCGAGCTGATCGGCGCCAACTACGACGCGATCGCCTGCGCGGAGGACCGGGACCTTTTCCGGACGCGATGGAGGAGGCCGGTCTGCGAATGCCGCGCAGCGCGATCGCCCCGACACTCGACGAGGCCCGGGCGGCGCTGGCCGAGCTCGGGCTGCCCTGCATCGTGCGCCCCGCCTACACGCTCGGCGGCCGCGGAGGCGGCATCGCCCGCAGCCAGGACGAGTTCGAGCGGATCGTCGCGCAGGGCCTTGAGGCATCGCCGATCGGGCAGGTGCTGCTGGACGAGTCGGTGATCGGCTGGGGCGAGTTCGAGCTCGAGGTGATGCGCGACGGCGCCGACAACGTCGTGATCGTCTGCTCCATCGAGAACGTCGACCCCATGGGAGTTCACACCGGCGACTCGGTGACCGTGGCGCCGCAGCAGACGCTCACGGACGCTCTCTACCAGCAGCTGCGCGACCAGGCGATCACGGTCATCCGGGCCGTGGGGTCGAGACGGGTGGTTCCAACGTCCAGTTCGCGGTCAACCCCGAGACCGATGAGATCCTCGTGATCGAGATGAACCCGCGCGTCTCGCGCTCCTCGGCGCTGGCCTCCAAGGCAACCGGCTTCCCGATCGCCAAGATCGCTGCCCGCCTGGCTGTCGGCTACCGCCTGGACGAGATCGACAATGACATCACGGGCGTGACGCCCGCCTGCTTCGAGCCCACGATCGACTACGTGGTCGTCAAGTGGCCGCGGTTCGCATTCGAGAAGTTCCCCGGCGCCGACCCGACGCTCTCAACGCACATGAAGTCGGTCGGCGAGGTGATGGCGATCGGGCGCACCTTCCAGCAGGCGTTCGCGAAGGCGCTGCGCTCGCGCCGTCAGGTCTGGGGATGATCACGCGGGCGGCTTTGTCTGCCAGTGGCTTCGCGCTTCTTCCTCTGCAGGCGGAAGCGTTATCGCTAAGGTCGATTTTACAGACATTGCGGGTGATAACGCACGTGAAAGAAGTCGATAATCCGAAGCTGCAATTGCTCGGGATTCTTGCTACCATGGTTCAGCTACATCAGGATTCTTCATTCAACATTTTGAAAACCATCTGGAACTCCTTAAGTGGAGTCCTGGAGACATATATTCCCCGAGCTGACGTTTTTTCATCAGCCAGCGAAAAAGGTTTGCCAGTTGCTTTCCTGGGCGGAAAGTATCCCCCTGAAGCCCTCAGATTCGAATTACTTGCTACGGAAATTAAGAATATCATCCAGGGATTGGGTGGTGTTACGGGAGAAACCGATGAACGAATCCAGCGCGAACTCATATGATCTGCAACAGGCGCAACAGCTTTTGAATTTGCTTGTCCCCAGGCCGGGGACTGCCTCAAAAGAAAAACCTGTCCAGCTGGAAACCCCTAACTATTCGTTCCCGGGTCTGTCGTATAATCTGCCCCGATCTTAAGATCTTTGGACAATGTCGTAATTTTTCCATCTTCAGTCTCTATCTTAAGACCATTGCTGCCAGTTAGCCGGTATTTTTGTCCTGCTTCGACCTTGGCTTTGATCGCATTGCCGTCAGCGGCTTCGATAAGTCCCTTGACCGTGAAGGAATTTTTCCCAAACCCTTTCCCGAGCGCTTTCATGACCGGCTCCGCGTGCCAGCCGATCCGGTCCCACCGGCCCATCACGACCGTCACCTTGCGGGCGTTCGCCCGGTCCATGCAGATCGCGTTTAAGCGGGCGACCGCGTCCTTTACATCGGGCTTCGCGGTCACGATCACGACCTCTTCGACCGGCCAGCGGAGTTTTCTTTTTCCTGCCTGCCGGGCGTTCTGTACCGCATCGTCAAACGAGCGGGCGAGTTCCATCGTGTGCTCCAGTTCCGCGTTTGTGAGCGCCTCGTCGCAGGTCTCCCAGTCAAGCATGTGTACGCTTTCGGGATCGTTCCTGCACCGGAGGTTGCCGTAGATTTCCTCGGTGATGTGCGGGGTAAATGGAGCCAAGAGCCCGATAAGCCGGCGCATCACGTAGTAGATCGTCTCGTAGGCAAACACCTTCTGTTCGGACTCGCCTTCCAGCCACATCCGGGGCCGGACCAGCTGGACATACCAGCGCGAGAGATCTTCGAGGATGAAGGTGATCAGTTCCCGGGTCGCCCGGTGGAGCTGGCACTCTTTTGTCGCCGCGTCCACGATGCCGGCGACCGTGTTAATCCGGGATACGATCCAGCGGTCCTCGTCCGGGAGTTCGCGTAGGTGTGCCGTGATGTAAGCCCCGTCCCAGACCCCGTCCTTTGACTGTGGCTCGAACTTATCGAGGATCATGTACGGCATCGGGAACCGGTACACGTTCCAGAGGATGTTTACCGCCCGGTTCACGGTCGCGACCCCGTCCCAGTTGAACTTCAAATCGTCCCAGGGGGCAGATGAGGAAAGGACATAGAACCTGAGCACATCAACGCCGACCTTTGCCACCACTTCCTCGGGAGACACCACGTTCCCGAGGCTTTTTGACATCTTCTTTCCCTCGGCATCAAGTGCAAAACCGTGCATGCAGACGCTCTTGTAGGGCGCTTTCCCGAACGCGATCGTGCTTGCACCCAATTGCGAGTAGAACCAGCCCCGGGTCTGGTCCTGGCCTTCGGTGATGAAGTCTGCGGGCCAGAGTTTCTCAAAGTCCGCAGTCTTTGCCGGGAAGCCGAGCGTGGCCCACGACGCGACCGCGGAATCGAACCAGACATCGAAGATGTCCCCGACCCGCTTCATCGTGCCACCGCATGCGCAGGGGATCGTCACCTTGTCCACGAACGGGCGGTGCGGATCGGGCACGGACTGTCCGCTCGCCTTTTCGAGTTCCGCGATGGTGCCGATGACCCGGTACGTGTCGCATTTGTCGCAGACCCAGACGGGGATAGGGATGCCCCAGGTACCGCTGCCGCGAGACGCACCAGTCCCGGGCCTCCTTGATCCAGTCGTAGAACCGGGCACTTCCCGCCCACTCGGGGTACCACGTGACCTTTTCGACTTCAGCAAGCATGAGGTCCCGCATCTCCGAGGCCTTCAAAAACCACTGGGAGGTGGCGCGGAAGATGATAGGTGTCTTGCATCTCCAGCAGTGGCCGTACCGGTGGGTGATCTTCTCGGTTGCGAGCAGCTGGTCGCCGAGCGCATCGAGAACATCCTGGTTTGCGTCCCGGACAAATTTCCCGGCAAAGATTCCTGCCTCGGGCCGGAACTTCCCGGCCCCGTCAACCGGGCAGACAATCGCAAGTTTCTCCTTTGTCCCGAGCACGTAGTCGTCCCAGCCGTGGCCCGGTGCGATGTGCACCATGCCGGTGTTCTCCATCGCGACGAAATCCGCAGCGACGACCCGGTGGGCGATGTCGCGCTGGAGCGGCACCTGTTCCGCGAGCGGGGAGTCATACTCCCAGCCGACCAGTTCTGCGCCCTTCTTTGTCTCCAGCGTCTCGAACTTCTGGTACCGCCCTTTCTTGAGCGCCGATTTTATGAGCGGTTCTGCCATCCAGAGGTATTCCTCGTGGCCGCTCTTCTCCGCATGGACTCTGGCATAGACAAAGTCCTTTGCCACCGCAACGGCGACGTTTGCCGGAAGCGTCCAGGGAGTCGTCGTCCAGATGACCAGATACTCGTGGTCCTTTCCCTTGATCGGGAACTTCACAAAGACCGAAGGGTCGGTCTCGTCCCAGTATTCGACCTCGGCGTCCGCAATCGCCGTTTCGCACCGGGGGCACCAGTTCACGACCCGGAACCCGCGTTCAAGCATCCCCTTCTCTTCTGCCCGGGCAAGTGTCCACCACGCTGCCTCCACGTATGCGGGCGTGATCGTCTGGTACGCGTTCGGAAAATCCAGCCAGATCCCGAGGCTCTCGAACTGGGCGTCCATCAGTTTCTTGTTTGTGATGGCAAATTCCCGGCACTTTTCAATAAAATTCTCGATCCCGAACGTCTCGATATCCTTTTTTGAGGAAAACCCGAGCACCTGCTCGACCTTGACTTCGATCGGAAGGCCGTGCATATCGTAACCCGCACGGTCGATCACGTTCCTCCCGTTCATCCGCTGGTACCGGAGAATCGAATCCTTGATGATCTTGTTCCACGCGGTGCCCAAGTGGATCTGTCCCGTGGTGTACGGCGGGCCATCGACAAAAAAGAATGCCTTGCCGTGCGCTCCGGTGCTGCTTTACTGCCTTGTAGGTCTCGTGGGTGCACCAGTATTCCTGCACCTCGCGCTCGATATCCTTTGCATTGAAGTTCGCGGTGACTTCCTTCACAAAATCCCTCTGTTACGATGGCGGGATGCCCAAACGTATCGATAAATGTTGTCTCTTTATGACAAAGTAGTTTCCTTGTATGGGCCGGTTTTTCCCCGGGGCAGCGCTCTCGGGTGGTCCCGGCCACCGTGCAAAACACCGGTGCCCCCCTCGCCGCTCCTGCAGCCGGGACAACTGTATCGGTGACTGCAGCGTGTAGATCCGGATAAAAAAACGAGCTGACAAAAAAAGGGATATGCATGGGTGCGGTGCTACCAGAGGATGATTTCGACCTGGCTGCCGTTTTCGAAACCTTCGCTCCCGGCCGGACCCGGAGTACACCGTTGCTCCTTGCAAGCGTGTTTAAGAGGCCGGACTTCCCGAAGAGCGGGGTTGCGATCCCGTCCTTTACAAAGACCCGGATGTAGTCCTCCCGCCCCTTCGTGGATGGCACATTCATTGCAATTTTTGCGGTTACTGTCACCGGTTCCGGTGCGGCACTGCCGGTCATGTCATCGAGCAGGTGCCTGACAATGGCAACCAGCACAACAAACGTTGCAGCAGGGTGGCCGGGGAGGCCGATGACCGGAACAGAGCCGCACCGGCCGATGATCGTGGGTTTTCCCGGTGCAATGGCGACCCCGTGGATCAGCACCTCGCCCCTTTGTGCGATGACGGCGGCGGCCATGTCCCGGTCGTCCTTTGAGCTCCCGCCCGAGATCAGCACCGCGTCGCATTCCTCCGCCGCACGGGCAAGCGCCGCCTCAAAGATGGCCCGCTCGTCCCTGACGATCCCGTACGTGACCGGGATGCACCCGTGGTCGCGGACGAACGCGGCGATCACGTAACTGTTGACGTCCCGTACCTGACCGATACGGGGGATTTCTGTGACCGGCACCAGTTCGTTGCCGGTAGACAGGATCCCGATCCTCGGCCTGCGGGTGACCGGTACATCCGCGCACCCGACTGCGGCAAGGACTCCTGTATCCTGCACCGAGAGCCGGCGCCCGCGGGAGAGGACGACCTCGCCCTTTTTAAAATCCTCGTTGTACTGGATCACGTTCTCGCCGTACGCCACCGGCTTTTTTACGAGGATCTCATCGCCGAACGGTTCGGTATTCTCCGCCATCACGACCGCATCAGTCCCCTCCGGGAGGATGCCGCCCGTGGGGATGTAGATGCACTCACCGGGCTTTACCGGCCGGTCCGCAGTCTGCCCCATCAGGATCCTGCCCCGGAGGGTGAGCATCGCCGGCGCCGCGTCACCGGCACCAGTCGTATCGGCGGCCCGCACCGCGTACCCGTCCATCACGGACCGGGTAAAGCCCGGGATGTCCACGTCCGCATGCACGTCTGCGGCCAGCACCCGGCCGCACGCTTCAGCGAGAGGCACCGTCTCCTCCGGCACCTGCCGGGGAAGGCGATGCACGGTCGCGATGGCCTCACTCACCGGGACAACGGATAAAAAAAGGCTCATGTGACCTGCTCATTTGAAGCAGCCTAACTGGCAGGCATGGATCTTGATCCCGTGGGCGTTGCAGTACTCGCTGATCTCCGACTTTGGGATCCGGTGCTTTTCTGCAATCGCGAATGCCTGCGGGCAGGTGATCGATTTTACGATCTTCTCGTCCGCAAATACCCTCTCAATCTTCTTCTCGTCCATGGTATCAGTTGATCTGTTTTTCATCATCAATAGTGTTTGTGAACCGGGCACTCTTTTGGGGCAGGACACCCGGCCACGCGAGGATTATTCGCCACAAACGGCATACATATCACCCATGAAGGTTGCGCTGATCAATTCCCGTCAGGACATCGCGGGATGCAATATCAGGCATCATATCGAACAGTGCCTTGCCCGGAATCCCCCTCCCGACAACGGGCAGGGTCGGACCTACGAATTTTTCGAGGTGGACGGCCGGCTCATCCACGCGGAGGGTGTCGATGCCCCTATCGATGCCGATCTTGTGATCTTTCTCTCGCGGCACACGAGTGTCAACCCGGTCCCGGTGCTCACCGTCCACGTTACGGGAAACTACCGGGGTGCGGAGCTGGGGGAGCCCCCGCACGCTTGCCCCGGCCGGCGCCGGCAATGATGCACGCGGTGCTGCGGGCGCTTGCCCGGCACTGCCCGGAGGGGTACCGGGTCTCGTACGAGGTCACCCACCACGGCCCCACGGGACTTTCCCACCCCTCGTTCTTTGTCGAGATCGGGAGCACGGAAAAGGAATGGGCAGACCCGGCCGCCGGCCAAGCGGTGGCAGAGGCGGTGCTTGACGCCATACCCCTTACCGAAGCCATGCCACTCGTCGGTTTTGGCGGCACGCATTATGCAGTGCGGGAGACTGAAATTGCTCTTGCCACCCGGGGGGCGTTCGGGCATATCGCCCACACCCGGGAGATCGCAGCACTTGACGAGGAGATGATACGGTCGATGATCGAAAAGAGCGGGGCCGTTGCCGCGTATATCGACAGGAAAGCGCTCGATCATGCGGCTCTCTCGCATCTTCTGGGCATTCTCGACCGGATCCCGGTCCTGCGCCTTTCGGAGAGCGAAATTGCTGCACTCGGCCATCTGTCATGGGACACTGTACTGTGCCGTGCGGGCACTGGCTGCAACAGTCTCGCCCCACGCCCGGTGCTTTCATCCATACACTTGAAGGCACCGGCCCGCTCGCGGTCATCTCCCTTGACCCGGTACTGCTTGCAGAAGCAAAAAAATCTGATGAATCTGCGCTGATCCACGGGCTTTCTCCGCTTTCCGTGGTGCACCTGACCACTGAGGACAACGTTCTGCTCCCGCAGTTTGTGGTTTTTCGTAAAGATTCTTCGGAAATAATAAATGCTTTAAATACGTTGTGCGTAAAAATCATACGTAGTAAGGAAATCACAGCGACGGAACGTGATTGCCTGATCATCAGAAAGGTCCGGTTCGACCCCAGAAAAGCGCGCGAACTGGGAATCCTGGCCGGGCCAGCATACCGAAAGCTTGCTCTTGGGCAGGCCGTGGAGCATGATGGACGGGTAATCCTGCCGGAAATGGTATCAGTCCGTACTGAAACAAAGATCCACATCCCGGGACTGGAGAAGAATTCATGAGGTCGATTGTTGAAGAGGCACTCACAAAGGCAAGGGATGAGACTGCATCCCCATCGCAGAACAACGAGGATCTTGATCAGATCTTAAGCGAACTCAAGACCGAGATCACCGTGATCGGCTGCGGTGGCAGCGGCTCCAACACCATCACCCGCATGATGGAAGAGGGTATCCACGGCGCAAAACTCATCGCCATGAACACGGATGCCCAGCACCTGATCCGGACCCACGCCGACCAGCGCATGCTGATCGGCCGGGAGCGGACACGGGGTCTCGGCGCCGGTTCCATCCCGCAGATCGGCGAGGAAGCCGCACTTGAGAACGAGCAGGATATCAAGGCTGCCGTATCCGGCAGCGATATGATCTTTATCACGGCCGGCCTTGGCGGCGGCACCGGGACCGGCTCCGCGCCGGTCGTGGCAAAGGCTGCCCGGGAAGAAGGTGCGCTCACGATCGCGGTCGTCACCCTGCCGTTTGCCTCTGAAGGTGCGATCCGGATGGAGAACGCAGAAGCCGGCCTCGAACGCCTCCGGGATGTGGCGGATACGGTCATTGTCGTCCCGAACGACCGTCTGCTTGAGGTCGTCCCGAAGCTCCCCCTGTCAGCGGCATTCAAAGTGTCTGACGAAGTCCTCATGCGGGCGGTCAAGGGTATCACAGAACTCATAACGATGCCCGGCCTCGTGAACCTGGACTTTGCCGATGTGCGCACGGTCATGGAACGCGGAGGGGTCGCCATGATCGGGATGGGAGAGAGCGACAGTGAGGACAAGGCGATCGACTCGGTGAAAAAGGCGATCCGTTCCCCGCTCCTGGATGTTGACATATCGGGTGCGACTGCTGCACTCGTGAACGTGGTCGGAGGCCCGGACATGACGATGGCAGATGCCGAGGGTGTGGTGCAGGAAGTTTATTCCCGCGTCGACCCGAACGCCCGGATCATCTGGGGTGCGCAGGTTGACCCGACGATGCAGAACAAGATGCGGACGCTTCTGGTGGTCACGGGCGTACGGTCGTCACAAATATATGGTCGCAATGAGAAGCTTACCCCCAAAGTACAGAAACAGTATGAGATCGATTTTCTCAAGTGAGCAGTTATGGAAATTTCAAAACCTGATATCAAAGTTAATGTGCACGAGGAGTTATTCCGCAAATACTTCCGTGTCCTGAAACTCGCGCGCACTCCCACCCGGGAGGAGTTCACAAAGATTGCGACCGTCGCGGCAGCCGGTGTCCTCCTCATCGGGCTGATCGGATTTATCATCTACCTGATCTTCGACCACAAGACGCTCTTAGGATTTTAGATCCTGATTTGCCATGACTCCGGAACCTACTCCCGCATCACCAGCGCCATCGATACCTGCCGCTCCCGAGGTCTTCAATAACCGGATCTTCGCGATCAAGACGACCTCCAAGCAGGAGCGTACGGTTGCTGACAATATTTTAAAGGCCATTGAGACGAAGGCGACCGATATCAAGGTCACCGCGATTATAGTCCCGAACGAACTCCAGGGATACGTCCTTGTCGAGACACCCGAGCAGCGGAACAGGATCGAGCAGCTCGTGGAAATGACTGCCCATGCCCGTGCAGTCGCAAAGGGCCAGACCACGCTTGCAGAAGTGGGGCATTTCCTGATCCCGAAACCCGTCGTGGCCGGTATCGACGAGGGCACGATTGTCGAGCTGATCGCCGGGCCGTTCAAGGGTGAGAAGGCCGTGGTCAAGCGCGTTGACTCGGCAAAGGAAGAGATCACCGTTGAGCTGGTACGAGAGTGTTGTACCGATCCCGATTACTGTTCGCGGGGATAACGTGAGGGTCGTTGAGAAGATCAGCGACCGCTGAATCTTTTTTCGTGTTTTAACGTTTCCCGGTACCGGGAACCCGGGCACCATGATCTCATGTGCCCGGTTTTATTCCTGAAGAATTGTCATTCTGCCGCATGTGCGCAGCTGAACCGTGTGCCCCAATCTGTTTGCTTCTGCGCGGAAAACTGCGTGGGTTCAATCGTTCAGCTGGCAAATGGTGATGTATGGAGAACCTGCATCAGCACCCCGTCCGTCCTGCCGTATGGGTTCAATATGCCGGAAAGGTGCGACCGGCAGGTAATTTTTCGGTGCATGCAAAGCCTGAAAGACAATATCTTTTATATTACAAAAAGTAAAATATACTTTACAAGATGAGTGTTCACCGTGCCCCTCATCAATACACCATCTTAAGGGAGTATTTCCGAATGAAACTATCAAAAAGCAGCATTATCCTTGTATTTTCCGCGGCAATCCTTGTTGCCGGGGTCGTTATTGCAGGATGTACGCAGGCGAGCGACAGTGGCTCGGCCTCCTCCGGAACCAGCCAGCAGGTGTCACCCACCGATACCGGGACCGGCTCACATCTGACAACGGCGGATCACAACCGGCAGCTCCGGACCAGCACGGAGCCAACCCCTCCTCCGGTAATGCGGATCACAGCGGCAGTTACTCCGGGCAACACCAGCAGGCAGTACCAGGGACAGGGTTTCCTGACCAACGATACCCTGCTGAACGCGGCAGCCGTCCAGTCGGGTGTCTCCGAACAGGACCTCAAAACTGCCCTGACCCCCGCAAACGGGACGCGGCTGAACATAACCGACGCGGCACAACAGTCTGGCGTGACCCCGCAGCAGCTCAGGTCAGCGCTCGGGTTTGGTGCCAACGGCGGTTATCATGGCAACCATACCGCAGCAGCAGCGACAACGGGATCCGGTCAGTAACCTGATGCCGTGATATCAGGCAAATATCTTTTTTTTTATGCGACGGCTGGCAGTATTGCTTGTTTTTGCACATTCTGATGCGGCAGGCACTTCGGGTTCCCGATACTATTGTTTCATCCTCTCATCCTGCCTGAAAAATTCACGGTCACAGTTTTGATGCGTTCAACGCGATCTTCCTGCAGATTCCTCATTACCAATGCTGACTCATCGGCGTTGAACTCCCTGAAGAGAAATTCATTCAGTCTTGTAACCGATTTCTTTCATCTTCGGGCGGAGGTTCCGGCTTTTTTCCGTAAGATACAGTCGTTTCACCCGCCTGTCATTCTCATCGGTCACGCGGCGGATAAAGCCCTCCTCCTCCAGTCTCACCACGGATTTGGCAATCATTGTTTTGTCAAATCCCCTGGATAATGCAAGGCCATCCTGGCTGCTGCCTTCCATCTGGTACAGGGACATCAGGATAGCAAAATGACCCCATCCGATATGGTACGGTTCCAGTTCTTTTGCAAAAGATCTCTGAATCGTCCGGGTAGGTGTACGATATCAACGCTGCCGGTACATCGATATCCTGAATCCATTGAATGACCGATCCTTCTTCGTTCAGATTCATGTTCTCCAGACCTGACAATTAGTTGAATGGTCATCTATTTATGGGTGGAGGTTAATCCGTTGTTGTTGTGCGATTCAACTCTTCAGAAAGGTGGAACAGCATGAAAGTCATCGGAGTGAACGCAAGTCCCCGGGGAAAGGACAGTAATACTCTCCGGCTGGTAAACGCCGTCCTTGCGGGTGCAAAGGACAATGGCGCAGAAACAGAATATGTGGATCTCTACACGCTGCACATCGGGTACTGCACTGCCTGCGGCACCTGCTATGCAAAAGGGGAGTGTACCCTGCTCGACGATTTTTCGGATCTTTTTGACCGGCTGATGAATGCCGATGGGATCGTGCTTGGCGCACCCAACTATATCGATTCCGTGCCCGCCCCGATGAAAGCACTCTTTGACCGTATGGCGGACGCCATCCACTGCCAGATGCTGACGGGAAAGTTCGGGTGTTCTGTCTGCACTGCCGGGGGTGCCGGGGAGACCGAGGTTGTCGGGTACATGAACAAGGTACTTGCAACGCTTGGCGCAAACGTCGTTGGCGGGATAGGCTGTTGCAATCGGGCGGGACCTGGCGGCACTCGGAAAAGCCGAAGTGGAAGCCCGGGGACTGGGAAAGACACTGGTCCGGTCCATCCGGGGTGAAATCACCTACCCCGAACAGGACGAGATCCACCGGCAGAAGAGGGAGTATTTCTGTGCGCTCGTGAAGTTCAACAAGGACAAATTCGCCCACGAGTACCGAATGGTACGAGCAGATGGGCTGGATGAAGTAAGCAAAGGTGAACGGGCATGAAGAGCATCACCGCAGAAAAACTCCGGCTCGAGTACGAACCCGTGGCCATCCTCTGGAGCAATACAAAACCCGATGGGGCACTGCAGATAAAACCGCACGGGCAGACCTGCATCATGCCGTATTTTGCGCAGGTCGCAACGAACGGGAGAACGGCCGTATTCGACCGGGAGACGTATGGCTGCCCCGGCGCCCGGGCCGGCCTTGGCTTCGGGAACGGGTACTACGATGCATTCGGCGGCGCCGGCGTTGATTTCATGTCAGCCTTCTTTGTGAAAGGTGTAGTGAGCAGCAGGAACCCGGAGGCCTATTGCGCAACCGTGCAGCACATCCCCGAGCGGGGGCGTGCGAAGTTCCTGCACGGCGAGCGCCTGCACAAAGATACGGAGAAGGCAAAGCGGTTTATGACCGCTGACCTGCCGATCACGGACATCGCCGAGAAGTACGTGATCTTCACCCCATTGGGCAACGTGAAACCCGGCGAGCATCCGGTCGTCGTGGTCTTTCTGGCCGACCCGCTCCAGATCACCGGGCTCGTCACCCTTGTGGGTGCAGTCCGGGATGGCACCGATCCTGTGCGGGTCCCGCCCATGGCTGCCTGCCAGCAGATCGGGGCATTTGTGTACGACGAGGCAAAGAAGGATCATCCCCGGGCAGTGCTCGGGTACACGGACCTTGCCGCACGGGCAAACGTGGGAAAAACCATCCCGGAAAAGATGTTCACGTTTGCCGTACCGTTTTCGCTCTACCGGGAAATGGAGGAAGAGGCAAAAGACGGGGTATTCGACGGTCCGATCTGGAAAGGGCTTGCGGCGGAACGAAAAGGAGCACCCGCATGACGAACACGGATTTCCGCGAGATCGGATCGAAACTTGCATCAGCGTTCCATCTCTCCACACGGCCCCTTGCCGTGTACGGGGCGGAGGTCCTGCCGGCTGGCATCCCGCCGATGACCGGGATCAATCGGTGCTTTGCGGTCTCCCTGTACCGGATGGCGGCCGGGCGAGAGATCCCGGGGATCTATATCGGGGCCGGTGCAACGGAAGGCTGCTGCACGGGCGGGCTGTTCCACATGGGATACATCCCGGTGCCTGACGATGTTAAGTATTTCGTCTCGACCGGCCGGAAGGATGTCCGCGGGGGGATGGCGGAGTACCTGAAGGCAAGCCCCGATCTTGTCGACCGCTGCACAGCAGCGGCCGGGCCGATCCACCCGCCGGGAAAATATCTTGTCGTGCAGGCCTGCGAAACTCTCCCTGATCCGATGCCCAACGTCATCTCCCTCTGCATCTTCGGGAACGGCGAGCAAATCCGGAACATGGCGGCCCTTATCCATTTCGACCGGGACGACCCGTTCTCACCGGTCATCGTGCCTTGGGGCTCTTCCTGCTCGACATTCATCACCTTCCCGGCGGGCCTTGCGGAGAACACGCCCAAAAATACCGCGTTCATGGGCCCGCAGGACCCCACCCAGAACCATTCTCTCCCTCCGGAGATGATGGCGCTGGGGATCCCCGCGGAGATGGCCGCACGGATGGTAAAAAATCTGGATGCCTCATTCATTACCCGGAGACCGCAGGTGGCATTCCCGAATCATGAGAGGGGATTGAACCGGTAGGTGGTCCCGATATCACCGGGGAGATATGACGCTGTCCTCGGGATTGCGGTCTTGGGACGAGCTCCCCCTCCCTCGTGCCTGAAAGGGACTGAGGTATCAGTCATGGCACAAGGACCGGCCATAAAAAGGGTTTCATTCTTTCCCGGTGATACATTTCTCCGGAGTTTTCCCCCGGAGCATCGTGATGGTTTTTTCCCTCGCTACAAAACGGCTAATTTTGGAGGATATGAACAGTCAGGACCTCGCCGACATGCAGCGCCTCGCCCGCGACCGGAACGTGATGCGGTACGTGCTCATATGGCTTGAGAACGACGAGCAGGTCGCCGGTTTCGTGCAGCACGCGATCGATGAAGCAGCGCAGGCCGGCCGGAGGGATTACGAACTCGCGATCCGGATACCGGGCACGCGGGAGTTTGCCGGATTTGCGATGCTCGATATCGGGTCCGGGCAGCCGACCACGGCAGAGGTCGGGTGCATCCTGCTGCCCGACTACTGGAAAAACGGGTATGCGTCGGAAATTCTCCGGGCGCTCATGGTGTTTGGGTTTGAGACCCTGTCCCTGCACCGGGTGTACGGGAAGTGCGACGATCTCAACGTGGCATCGGCCCATGTGCTGGAAAAAGGCGGGCTCCGGTACGAGGGCACGATCCGCGAGCATGTCTGGCTCCGGGATCACTGGCGGTCGAGCCGGTATTACGGGATGATTAAAGAGGAATATCATCCTGGTGCTCCCTGATCCTTCAACGTGGAAAAGTAAAAAAAAAATCCGGGTGAGAGTCAGAGTTTTATGGGGTGTCAGGGGGAACTTTCTGATCCCCTGTAAAAAGGCATGCCCGGGAATTTCATGTTATAAATTTCCCGATCATTTCACTTCACCCGGTGTCCCGGTTTTTTAAAATTTCCCCCACTGACCCCCCCTTGCCTGCTTCATTTTCTGGCAGGTTTTTTGCATAATTTTGAAAAATTTTCTGACGGAAAATGAAACAGATATGAGGGGTGGGAATGCATGGGGCTGTGAGGGGGGGTCAGTGGGGGTATTTTGAAGGGACCGGGGGCGGGGACATTCATTGTACTCAGGAACCTGGCATCAAAACAGAGCGAGGTTATCCACCCTTTGATGGGGGTTGAAACGGCCGCCTCGCCGGGTGAGGGCTCTACCAAAGGAGAAACGATTATAGATTTCAACCAAGGGTGGCCACGGATATCGTGCCGGAATTATGGCTTTTCACGGGACCGACATCAATTATAAAGACAGAAATACCTGCGACATGAGAGTTCAAAGAAAGCACGCATCAGGAAAGAACACGATGTCAGGTACCACATCATTTCCGTTCAGGCTACCCATTGTGATGGTCATGGTCCTGTTTTTCGTATTGCTGGCAGCTGGGTGTACATCGTGGTCATCAGCCCCGGTCAACACTACCGGCAATACAACGGTCTCCACGACACCATCCCTGCCCACCACGACCTCCCCTCCTGTGATTGCAGATTCTGTACCTGTCCAGTGCCCGCAGGAAAGCAACAGCTCGTTTACGATCCTCCGGGGAGATCTGTTCTCCTTCCAGGGAGCAGCTCCCTCATGGAATGTGTCGGAGGTACGGGTCTGGATCTTCGGACAGAACTCCTCGGCAGTTTCCACCGTTGCCGCACGGCAGAACCAGCCGTTCATTTTCAGGCTGGCGGGCGCAGAGACATCCGCGATGATCGACGGAACGTACCGGATCCTTTTTGAAATTCCTTATTCGGGCAGTTCGTATGGCATGAGAATTGCATCGGTCGGTAAGCAGAACGACACGTTCCTCTATGATCCGCAGGGGATCAGGGTCCTGGATTTTAGCGATATCACGAATAACCAGATCAGCGGAATGATGGCGGCAGCTACTGTTGAGCGGGCGATCCGGGAGACTGGAACTGAAAATGTGACCGCCATCACTCTTAAGGTGGAGGAGCCGGAGCTCACGATCGATCCCATATCCAATCACACCATCGGAGACAGCATCACTATCGGAGGAACCACGAACCTGCACCCCGGAGAACTGCTCGACGTGCAGATCTTCGAGGGCTATCTCCATCCCTGCGCGAAGTGTCAGGAGATTGTCAACGATTCTGTTCTCGCTTGTTGCGGGAGCGGTGTCAAACGGGAGGTTGCGGTTATGGCCGGAACGTGCGGGACCAATACCTGGTCCATGGAGGTGAATACATCAGGCCATGATTTTAGGGAGGGGATGACCTATGATGTTACAGTGTACGGCAGGAACGGGTCTGTGTGGAACGGGAGCAGTTTCAACTTTGTGGAGTAATTCAGTATACCCTTTGAATTATGAGGGAGCCCACCCTTTCGGGGTCGCTCGGCCGCCTCGTCGGGGCCTCGCTGGGCGAGAGGATTTATGATGTATGGGGCTTGTTAATTCTGGGGCTGTCAAGTTGTCGGCAATTAGAGTACCTTGGAAGTGCTGTCAAAAGTCGGCAGGTAATACAGGAGTTTGTCAATCTATTATGTGATTGTTTGTTGTTTAACGTCGTAAAATGTTAAAAACACCAAATTTATATAACATGATGCAAAAAGTTAGTTTATGTTTTCCCCTGAAGAAGATGGTAACTAGGTGAGGTTCCTTGGATCCACGTAGGGTAAAATGGGCCAAGGAAACTGTAGGCAAATATTTCTCTTTTCTGTTGATCGTTATAATCACCTCCATGTTTTCAGTGATTACTGTAAATTTTATTCAAATATCCCCAACAGCTGATACTCAACAGTGGATCATTTTAGTGGTGAAAATTTTATATGCATTTTCAATTTTACTAATAGCAGCAATTGCGCTAGTTGTGTTATTTGCTAAAAACTTTCTCCATGATCTGGATGGTCTACTTCTTCACGAATGTGTTCCTCAAGATATCACAGTTACAAATATCGAAAAAACCGTTTTGTTTGGGCCGGATCCAGATGGAGAGGGTTGTAAAATTATCGAAACTAGAGAAATACGGAATAATATGCCTCACGATTATAACCGTTACCTGTTTAGTCGTAGAACTTCACATGCCCCACCTACGTTTGATAAATTCAAATTTTATGTAGATGATGAAACGACTCCTAGGAACTACACAATAGAGGATCTGAATTTTGAGGTTGATGAACCACGCTCAAAAGATCCTAATGTTTTGGCATATAAAGCCGAATTTAAGTTTCCGATTCAAGCAAAACCCCACGAAAATAAAAAAATGAGGGTTGAACATCCAACGCATTCATTCCAAGAGGCTTTGAACGGTAATGTTGATTGGATTGAACATGATGTAAATGCAATAACCGAAAAACTACAGATTGAAGTCAAATTAGTTGACGGTTTTGAAAATGATTATTACATAGACTATCCCACACCGCCCAAAGATAATGATGGAGCTAAATATGATATAGAGGTAAGGGATTACTCAAGACAGAGAATGTGGAAAAGCGAGGCAAGTCTTAAAAATGAAAATATTATGCCAGTGTTTTCTGGTTTGTTTTCTAACAACAAACTAAGCTGGGTTATTTACCACCCCAAAATTGGCTATAAATATAGACTTTATTTTACATTAAAGAAAAAAATTGAGAGTGCGGGAAGTAAACAAATACCGTTACCCGAAACTTAATTTTAGGGTAAGAGAAAATTATGTTGTTTTTTGCCTGCGCTGCATTCTGGATTAAACGCATCCACTTATTTCCCCATTAACCACAATCCCGCACTCCCCCTGAGGTCTTTGCCTTCTAATCCTTCGTGCAGACTTGATGAAATTGTGATAGAGTTGCATCCTCGTGCTATTCGCAATCCAGTTCACCCCCCTTTCCACGATCACCTTTATTTCCCCTCACATCAATATTTACAGACCCAAGCTCGGAACCCGCAAATACGGGACGGCATGGTGCAAAGACTATGGCAGAAGTGGTCGAGGTTTTAGTACCCGGCGGAAAGGCAACAGCGGGTCCACCATTAGGACCCTCGCTCGGACCACTCGGTATCAACGTGAAGGCAGTAGTCGATGAGATCAACAAGAAGACCGCCTCATTCAACGGAATGCAGGTCCCGGTCAAGATCGAAGTCGACGCCAAAAAGAACTTCACGATCTCGGTGGGTATCCCACCGACGACGGCACTCATCAAGAAAGAGGCCAATATCGAGAAAGGATCCGCAGAGCCCAACGTCAAAGTGGCAGGGAACCTGCCATTCGAGGCCGCAGTCAGAATTGCCAACATGAAACTCGAAGGAATGCTCTCCTACGAGCTCAAGACCGCAGTCAGAGAGGTCGTGGGCACGTGCGTGAGCATGGGTGTAACCGTTGACGGCAAGCGCGCAAAAGACGTGCTTGTCGACATCGCAGCTGGCAAGTATGACAGCGTCCTTGTGAAATAACCGGAGAACACCATAGGAGATCGAAGGGTTCGGTCGCAGACTATGGAGGAATCAGATGGTTGATAGGGCCAAAATTCTGGAAGCCGTAAACACGGCGATTGAAAAGGCGCCAAAGAGAAAATTCTCTGAAAGCATCGATATTACCATCAATCTCAAGAATATCGATATGGCGCAGCCGAAAAATCGTATCGACGAGACGATACTTCTTCCCCACGGTACCGGAGAGAATAACGGTATCTGTGTCATCGGGAAAGGGGATATCGTCACGCAGGCAAAGGAAGCCAAGGTTGATCTGATCATCGGCCCTGAAGAGGTAGAACGGCTCGGAGGCGTACCCCGCGAAGCACGCAGGGTCGCAAGTGCCTACAAGTACTTCCTTGCCGAGACCGCGGTCATGCCGCAGGTCGGTCGTTATCTGGGTCCCCGGCTCGGTCCGCGGGGCAGGATGCCGATGCCGATCCCCGGGCAGACCGATATCCGCCCGATTGTCGAACGTCTCCGGAAGTCGGTGAAGATCCGCACGAAGGATAAGACGGTCTTCTCGACAAAGGTAGGATCGACGGCAATGACACCGGAGCAGGTCGCCGAGAACATCGATGCGGTTGTCAAACGTATCGAGTCTGTCCTTGAACAGGGTCACTTAAACGTCCGCTCGGTCTTTGTCAAGACCACGATGGGCCCGTCCGTGAGGCTGGTATAATGGCAGTCTATACCCACCACCTCCCCGCATGGAAGAAGGACGAGGTCGCGGAGATCAAGAAGCACGCAAAAGAGTACACGCTGATCGGGCTTGTCGACATGTACGGCATCCCCGCCCAGCAGGTGCAGCAGATCCGGCGAAACCTCCGGGGCAAGGCCGTCATCAAGGTGACAAGAAACACCTTAATCGAGCACGCGCTCGGCGAGATTGGCGGGGACGCAAAAAGCCTCACCAAGTTTATCTCGGGTCACTCCGCGATGATCTTCTCGAACGACAACCCGTTCAAACTCTTCAAGCAGCTTGAGAAGACCAAGACCAAGATGGCCGCAAAGGCCGGCGAGACCGCTCCCGAGGACATCGTTGTCGAGAAGGGGCCCACGAGCTTCAAGCCCGGCCCGATTGTCGGCGAGCTCCAGCAGGCCGGCATTCCCGCAGCGATTGAAGGCGGCAAGGTCAAGATCAGGGAGACCAAGACCGTCGTCAAGAAAGGCGCAGTCATCTCGGCAAAACTTGCCGTTGTGCTCGTCAAACTGGACATCAAGCCCATGGATGTGGGGCTCGCCCTCCAGGCAGCCTTCCACGATGGCACCATCTACGAGCCGTCCGTGCTCGTCAGTGGACGAGACGAAGTTCCTCGCCCAGCTCCAGCTTGCCGGCCTGCAGGCGTTCAACCTGTCGGTCAATGCAGCGATCCCGACGAAAGAGACCATGGCACCGATCCTGACCAAAGCCGTCAGGGATGCACGCGGTCTTGCGATCGAGGCGGCAATCTACGAGAAGGATGTTGTCGATGCGATTATTGGTAAAGCCCAGAGAGAAAGCCAGGTGTTAAAGACCCTGGTAAAATAAAATCATATTTGAGGTGAATTTAAGATGGAGTATATCTATGCAGCACTTCTCCTGCACAAGGCAGGCAAGAAGGTCGATGAGAACGGCGTCAAGGCAGTCCTTACCGCCGCAGGTGTAGCAGCAAACGAATCCCGTATCAAGGCACTCATTGCAGCCCTTGACGGTGTCGATATCGAAGAGGCAATCAGCAAGGCAGCCGCAGCACCGGTCGCCGTTGCCGCAGCACCCGCAGCAGGCCACGCAGCAGCACCTGCCCACGAAGAGCACAAGGAAGAAGACAAGAAGGCAGAAGAAGAGAGCGGCATGGCAGGGCTCGGTGCCCTGTTCGGCTAAATCTTTTTTTCTTCTTATCGATCGGTCCTTAACCGATAACCCCTGTTTTAAAAAAGTATTTTTTAGGGAGAGCCTGGGAGACGCGGAACTTCTGTGTCGGTATTCCGATCCCCGGTCAGCGTCAGGATCCGTTCTGCCGATTCCAGCCAGTCCTTCTTTGCCTCGCGCCGGTCCTTCCCGAGCATATGGTAGATGAACGCGAGGCCGAGCGTCAGCCCGTAGATCGCCCGGACTGCTGTTTTTATATCGACCTCTTCTGGGATCTGCCCGGTTTTCTGACGTTTCTGAAACTCTTCATGGAGCGAGATTAATGTCTCGTCGTACCGTTTTCCGATCCGCTCCCTGAACGGTGCGTCCTGCGCAGCCCGTGCAAGGGCCTGCATGAAGATCGGTGCGACCGGATCCTTGGTGGTGAAGATGGCATCCGCGATCTGGCTGAGCACCTCATGGATATCTGCCTCGTTCCCGGCACTGTCGGTCCTTAAGGAACATTTCAGGGTCTTTATCGAGCTCGAAGGCTGCCTCTTCCATGAGCGCGTCACAGTTCTCGAAGTAGGTATACAGGGCACCCTTGGTCACGCCGACTTTACGGGCGACCGTCTCCAGCGTTACCGTGTCCCACCCGGTCTCGTGGGCGATCTCTAAGGTGGCAGCGATGATCTTCTTTTTTGCAACGTTCCGGTATTCGGGATTGATCCGTGGCATGGATGTACCTGAACTTGGTGTTCACGCTATATTCACCTTTTGGTGTGTTATCTGAACGTATGGCCAAATAACTGAACAACAGTTTAATATAGTAAAATAATGTATAGTATGTTGGGAAGCGGAAAAAGGCATTTCCGCGAGATCTCCCCCGGATTTTTCCGGCCTGGGCTGCGACATACATACCCCTGTCGTGAAAAAAAGACACTCCTTACCCTCTCATAGGTGTTGGCACTAGGCTGGTCCGGGGGCGACAGCCCGTTAGGATTCTTTTCTGGTCAGTACAAAAAAGACGGGCGGTCCGTCCTATACCGGCACGCCCACGTAGATGTTGTTTTTCGCCGCGACGATCTTTACCCTGACCTGCCCCGACTCTTTATCGCAGCCAAAGACCGAGACCACCCGGTTCCGGGCAACGCCGAGCTGCTCCCCGTGGATCCAGCCCGGTGCCCGGATCTCGACGGTTGCCTTCTCACCTTTGGTAAACACCTGCGGGAGCGAGGGACGCCGTGACGGTGCCGAAGTCCCGGCCCGGATCGAGGCGAAGGTGCAGGCCGGACGCTTTCTCCCACTCCTTGATGCTCCGGTTGAAAAACTGCCACCAGCTCTGGACTTTGACCCCTTTTGGTGTCCGGCCGTACCGGTAGCGCTCGAACTTCTGGATGCCGAGCGGCGGGAACCGTTTTCCTGCCCCGCATTCCCGTGCAAACTCAATCAGTTTCGGGATCTCGGCATCGTTGATACCCGGCATAAAGACCGGCGCAATGAGGAGGTCCATGGAACTCGCCACAACCGCTTTTGCCGCGCCGCAAACCTTGTCAATATCGTACCAGTCCACACCGGCGAGAATGCGGGCGAGTGCCGGGTCGATGGCGTGGAGCGAGAGGTTGACCCGGTCGAGCCCGGCGTCCGCCAGCGCCGCGATCTTTTTTTCGTCAAGGAGCGTGCCGTTTGTCTGGAGCGAGACGACCGAGACCGCATCGATGCTTTTGAGCGCCGCGACGAGTTCGGGCATCCGGGAATACATGAGCGGCTCGCCCGGGGAATCGATGTGGCACTCGACACCCGTGCCCTTGAACGGCGCAATCTCTTCGACGGCTGAAAGGAGATAGTCCAGTTCCACTTCGTAACTGGTGGCCCGGGTTGTCGAGCACGGCCCGGCATCGACCGAGCAGAAGGGACAGTTTAGGTTGCAGCCGCAGCTCGGCCGTACCTGTAAGAGGCTGGTGCCCCGGTCAATAATACCAAAATAGAGCGAGCCGACAAGGGGAATATCAGATTCGGCCGTGATGCGGACATGTGCCATATTACCCTGCCCGCACAGGTCCGGCTGCCGTTTACCGGAACCTGCATCCCTGCCATTTTCCCCGGAAGATCACGGGCGGGGTTCGTCCATCTGCGGGAGCAGGTACTCGAATGCATCCTTGTCCACCGGCTTCTTGCCGTTCTTGCGGCAGAACTGGGAGAAGGTATCGTACATGATATCGAGCGGGATGGAACCCGAGGGGTCGGCCACGAGCAGTTTCTGGTGGAAGTCCCAGATGCCTTCGAACTCCGCATCGTCTTCTTTTAAGGGGCCGGACAATCCCGAAGGTGAGTTCGGCACTGACACTCTTCTCATCGGCCGCGGCCTTGATATCGAGGAAATAATCGTGCACCGCCGCGAGACCCTGGCGGAGCTCGGTGACATCCTTTTCCAGACTGTTGAGCCTCTTTTCCTGTTCCTGAATTATATCGAGCGGATACATCGCATGCCTGATCTCATCTTTGTACCTCCGTCAAGATAAAATGCTTGTTTTTGTAGGACTGCCTTACAGGGCCGGGGTTTATTTCCGGTCCTTAAGGAGCGTTCCTGCCCAGACGCACTGGCCAAAGGAGACGCACCCGTCCCCGGGCGGGTACGCATCGTTGATGACAAGGGTGAGCCCGGCCCCGGCAACTTCGGCACGGATGGTCTCCCGGATCGCCCGGTTCGCGACGACGCCCCCGCTTAAGGCGACAAGGGAAATGCCCTCTTTTTCTGCCGCGTGGATGGCAAGGGCGGCGATCCCCCGGGCAAGGTTGTACTGGATCGGATGCCGCAATGTCGCGGACAGCGTTTTTGTCACCCGCTGGTGCGCGGGAGAACCGGGAGAGGGCGGTTTTGAGGATCGCCCGGGTGGAGAGGCACTCGCAGCCGCCAACGGTCGAAAAGACCGGCTCCCACGCCTCCGCCGTCCCGCCAACGGCCGCCGCTTCGAGTTTCATCGCCGGTTCGCCATCGTAGGTGCGCTCCCGGCAGATCCCGAGCAGGGCAGACGCCGCGTCGAGGACCCGGCCGGTGCTGCTCGTCATCGTGACATTGAACTTTGTCGCGACCTGTTTTTTTATCACGCCGAGTTCGACATCCGACCAGCCGCGGCGGCGAAGGAGTGCGAGGCACTCCTCATCCGGCAGGATGCCGTACAGCATCCGCTCCGGGAACCTCGTCGCAAGGTCGCCGCCCGGCATCGCCACGGGTTCGAGGTGGGCGACCCGGGTAAGGTCCGGCACCTGCCCGGCAAAGACCTCGCCGCCCCAGACCGTGCCGTCGTCCCCGTACCCGACGCCATCGATCGCGATCCCGATGCAGGGCTCGGTCGTCGTCGCCGCGATATGCGCCCGGTGGTGCTGGACCGGGACGAGCCCGAGCCCCCGCTCCTCTGCGATCTCCTTTGCAAACCGGGTGGAGAGGAACTGGGGGTGGAGGTCGTGGGCGACCACATCGTACTCGGCGCCGAGCAGCCGCGAGAGCTTGGCGACGGTCTCCTGCAGGTATTCGAGCGTCGCCGGGTTCCGGACATTTCCCACGTGGGGGGAGGTGACGGCAAACCCCCCTTTGTAGATCGTCGCGTTCGCGTTGAGCTCCGGGCCGACGCCGAGGATGCAGCGCGGGCCCAAGATCGATGGCCGTCCGTTTCGGGGCGATCCCCCGGGAGAGCCGGAGGATATAGCCGTCCCGCATGACCGAGTCGTCCACCCGGTTCGTGATGGTCCGGTTGTGGACGAGGAAATAGTCCGCATCTTTTGCGAGTTTTGCGAGCGCCACGTCCGTATCGGTGATCATCGGGTAGCCGGGCATGTTCGCGCTCGTCATGATCAGGAGCGGGTGTTCCAGGTGCGAGAAGAGGAGGTGGTGGAGCCCGGTGTAGGGCAGCATGCAGCCGATGGTGTGCAGGTTGCTGATGGTGGCATGCGAGGCGTGATCGCGTTTCTCCAGCACCACGATCGGGTGGACGGGACTTTCCAGCAGTTCCCGCTCCTCTTGTGAGACACGGGCGATCTGATCGACAAAACCCGGGCGCACCATCACCGCGAACGGCTGCTCGATCCGGCCGAGGCGGGATTTGAGTTCGCCCGAGGACTCCTCGATGCAGGCAAGATGGAACCCCCCGACGCCCCGGATCGCGAGGATCTTCCCGGCATCGAGCAGTGCCGCTGCCTCACGGATCGGGTCGACGCACGGGACATCGGTCCCGGTTGTATCCATGAGCCGGAGCCCGGGGCCGCAGGTGCGGCAGGCGATCGTCTGTGCATGGTGGCGCCGGGAGTGCGGGTCGCCTGTACTCCCCCGCGCATGCGCCGCACATGGGAAAAGAGTCCATGCTTGTCCGCTCCCGGTCGTACGGGATCTCCTGTGATGATGCTGTACCGGGGCCCGCAGTTTACGCAGGAGGTTGCCCAGTATCCCTCGTATCTCCCGCCCGGGGTAAAAATATCCGCGATACAGTCGTCGCAGATCGCAATATCGGGCGGGATCATGCCGGAAAAAGAGCCGGTCCCGCTTTTGAGGATCACAAAACCGTCCGGGATATCAGCGTCCGTTTCTGTCACGTCGACAGAATCGATCCGGGACATCGGCGGGCCCCGGGAGACTGCCGCAAGAAAAGTCGTCAAACCGCTCGCCCCGGGCGAAGATCTCCACTTCGCTCCCGAGGTTCTTTACCGAGCCCGCGATCCCGAACTCACAGGCCCGGGCATACACAAAAGGGCGGAACCCGACACCCTGGACGATGCCGCGAACCGAAATTCTTCCCCTTTTTTGCATGGTGTGTGCCGCATAAATTTATTGATTTATACCGCGATATAATTATAGGGTTTTTACTGTGCCGGGCCACATCCGAATTGTCAACGATCCCGTAGAACTTGTTCCGCTCCTCATGACGTTCAACAGTCCTGCGTTCAAGAAGGTGTACGAATTGCTGAGCAAATCGTGGATGACCGAGGAAGAACTCCAGGCGCAGGTAAACGATGAATCTGTCCCGCTCTGCATCCAGATCTTAAAGAAAGGCAATCTTGTGGAGGAACAGTGGCGGATGCCAAAGCCCGGCGAGAAGCCGCAGAAGGAATTCCGGGGAACCTACAACAAGTTCCGGGCAAATTTCCAGTGCAACCTCCAGGATCTCTCGGATATCCTGTACATCTCGCTCTCAAACGATGAGAACCTCCGGGAAATTGTCGGCCAGATCGAGGCAGAAATGGGAAACGGCAACACGTCCATCTCCGATCTCTCAAGGAAATTCGGTGTCAGCCCGGTGTTCATCAAGGGTCTTGCAAAGCGGATACCTCATCTTGACGTGAAGGGACAGGGACTGGTGCTGCTTGACACCGGACGCTAAGGATCCCCTCTATTCCATCCTGCGCAGCAAGCGCGAGGTCTCCCGGTTACAGATACTAGTCGAGATTGCCGAGCACCAGCCGGCGGTGCGCCAGCAGGAGATCGCGACAAAACTCGGGGTTACGCCGCAGGCGATCTCCGAGTACATCCGCGAGCTTACCGACGAGGGCATGGTCTCCGCGAGCGGGCGCGGCAACTACGAGGTCACAAAGGCCGGCATCGAGTGGGTGCTCGCCAATGCCGAATCGCTGGAGTCCTATGCCCGGCACATCCGGCGCGACATCATCCAGCAGGTCTCGATCTGGACGGCGATCGCTGCCGAGAACCTCAGGGCAGGCGACGAGGTCGGGGTCTACATGAAAGGCGGCTTTTTGTACGCCGCAAAAAAGCAGCAGCCGGCGACCGGTTCGGTCGTTGCCGATGCGAAAAAAGATGAGGATGTAGGCGTGGCCCGGCTCAACGGCATTATCGAGCACCATGAAGGGACCATCACCATCTGCAAGGTGCCCCGGATCCAGCACGGGGGCTCGCGCAGGGTGCAGATGGACAAATTAAAGGAACTCTCCGCCCGGCCGGGATGGTGGCGGCAGTCGGGCTCGAGGCCTATATCGCCCTCAAAACCGCCGGGCATAAACCCGACCTCTTCTTCGGGGCACGGGAAGGCGTGATCGAGGCCGCGTTCCACGGGATCGACTGCGTGATCGTGATCGTTGACGAGGAGTTCACGGATTTCCTAAAACGGCTTGAGGGTGTCGGGCTCTCGTATGTCATCGTCGATCTGATCGCCCCATGAAGATCATCGTCCAGCCGGTCAAAGGCAGTTACAAACTTCTCTTTTACGACGGGAAGCACGTCCACGGCGTCGGTATTGCGGAGATGACCGATACCCCGAAGGGGCCCCGGCCGGTCAGGTCCCGGCTCCGCTGGGGATCCCGCAAGGAGTACCGGGTCACGCCGTCAAAGGACCTGATCGCCCAGCTCCGCGAGGGCGACGTGCGGATGGTCAGGCCCGACCCGCTTTTCGAGGAGTTCCTGCACTCATTCCAGATCCGCACCGGCACCGTGGATGTCTGCCGGATCTGCCTGCTCGATGACCGGTACACGCCGCTCACGAATGACAACTTCGTGATCTTCGGCAAGAGCGAGAAGATCTGCCTTGACTGCGGGCGCCGGGAGCTCAGGCGCGAACTGGCGCCGATCGGGCACATGGGAAGGGACACGCTCCGGCATTTCGAGGAACTCCTCGATGCGACCCGGAACCTCGACCGGGTGCTCGCGCTTGTCCAGCCGGAAAAACTCTCGATGAAGTCCGCCCTCTTCGACCGGATCGAGGCGCACCCGGTGCTTGCGACCGCAAAACTGGAGGAACTCCCGCTCCCGCACGAGTTCGTCGTAGCCTCACGGATCGAGTCCCTCATGCCGGCCCAGCAGCTCGCGGTGGATGCCGGCCTGCTGTTCGGAAAAGATCTCCTCGTTGTCGCCGCAACCGCGAGCGGCAAGACGTTCATCGGCGAGATGGCCGGGATGAAAAATTACCTTGCGGGCCGGGGCCGGATGCTCTTTCTGGTACCGCTTGTCGCGCTCGCGAACCAGAAGTACGAACGGTTCACCGAACGGTACAGCGCCTTTGCAAAGACCGGCCTTCTGACCGGTGTCTCGCGCCTCAACCTTCCCGAGACCCGGAAGGTCGGCGACCGGAACCCGCAGGCCCCGATCGTTGTCGGCACCTACGAAGGGGTGGACAACATGATCCGGTGCGGCCAGAGGATGCAGAACATCGCGACGGTCGTCATCGACGAGGTGCAGATGCTTGAGGACCCGGAACGGGGCCACCGGCTCGACGGGCTTGTCGCACGGCTCAAGTACCTCGCCCCGCAGGCACAGTTCCTGTACCTCTCCGCCACCATCGGATCGCCAAAGACGCTCGCAAAGAAACTCAACTGCCAGCTCGTCCGGTACGACGACCGGCCGGTCGCGCTCGAACGCTTTCTCCTTTTTACGGAGCGCAAGCAGAAGATCCCGACGATCAAGAAACTGACGACCGAGGAATACAAGAACACGTCCTCGAAAGGGTTCCGGGGCCAGACGATCATCTTCACGAACGCCCGCGCCCGGTGCCACACGATTGCCGATGCGCTCGGGATGCGGGCGGCGGCCTACCACGCCGGGCTCTCCAGCCAGGAGCGCCGCGAGGTCGAGACGAAGTTCCTGGGCGGCAAGCTGATGGCGGTCGTGACGACAGCAGCGCTCGGGGCCGGGGTCGATTTCCCGGCGTCGCAGGTGATCTTCGATGCCCTTGCGATGGGCCGGGACTGGCTCTCCGTGCAGGAGTTCAACCAGATGGCAGGCCGGGCCGGGCGGCCGGACTTCCACGACCTCGGCCGCGTGGTGCTCCTTGCCGAGCCCGGCGGGAGTTACTCGCGCGAGCACCCGGGTACCGAGGAGGAGATTGCGATAACTCCTCTTAAAGGGGAGATGGAGGAGGTCGCTCCCGTCCACGACCTCGAACAGAGTTCGGAGGAGTACGTGGCAAACGCGGTCGCCTGCGGGGGCGAGGAGGCGGACCTTGCCCGGATCAATACGACGATGGTGGGGAGCATGGAGCCGGTGCTGCCGGAGCTTGTCGCCCACCGGCTCGTGCAGAAGAAGGGATCAAAGATCGAGCTCACTCCCCTTGCCCGCGTGATGTCCGAGCATTTCATCGGCATCGAACGGCTGCTCGAGATCATGCGGCTCGCGAGAGAGATGGACGACCCGCTCGATATCATCGCGGAGCTGGAGAGCGAGGGGATGGAAAAGGAGGCCATCGCAAAAAAGAGAAAGGCAGCATCACGGGGGAAAGAAGGGGCACGGGAGACGGTGAATACTCGGCCAATCTCGCATTCGCCGTCGTAGCAGGATTTCTCCTCAAATCCCTTTTCCCGGGCAAATCCGGGCCCGTAAAACCGTCAGATTGTGCACCCTGATATTTTGAGCCTGTTTAGCCCCTTGTTTGCGAAAATACGCCTAAATTGAGCCCCATATAATGCCCCTCACAGCCTCATATTCGCGTTCTGGCAGCGATCATTTTTCGGATCGTCCAAGTTTGGCAATTTCACCGGAAATTGCCGAAAGAACCGCATTATCGAGTCCTTTTTACTTTGTCCGATTGCGAAAATAAGCCCGATTTGGGCTTATTTTTAAACGGAGCCCGATACGGGCTTCTTTTGTAGTGCAAAAAGGGTAATCGGGGGCCATATTGAGCCCGGATTGAATGCAATGGCAAAAGGTAATCCAGTGACAAGGCTGCCCCTGCAGTAAGGACACAGATGGCACGGTTAACGTTCAACCGGATCGAATCAACGAAAACCAGTTCAAGACTCATTAGATTCCCTTTCACACAACTTCAAGAATTTTTATTCCTTCCTCGCCACACATACCCAGTGATCGTAGAACGCATCGCCGGGACTTTCGCGCACCTCGACCGTTCGCCCGGCTTCTTCTCCCCATTACCCGATCAGGTGCGTTTCCGGCTCGGTCCCGACCGTGATCAGCGTCTCTTTGCCACGGCAAAGAGCCCGGCCGCGATCTGGTGCCACATGTCAGCGGAAAACGTGTTGATCTCGCCCATCATGATCCCGATGGCTTTAGGTACCGGTTCGGTATACGCGGCGATCTGCGTCGCATCGAGGCACATCGTCTCCTTCGGCCGCAACCGGCCCTTCTCGATGCCGAGCGAGAGGGGCGCCGGGTCATTGTCGTACGAGAGCGGGGTATACCCCAGTTCACGGAGCACGAGCGAACCGACACCCGAACCGCAGCCGCAGTCGATGCAGGTCTCGCCTTTACCCTTTCCCCAGACCCCCGCGATCACGTCCGCGAGGATACCCTTCCTGACCGGGTTTAAGTCCTCCATGGCGGACGGCACCTCATATGCAAGCAGCAGGGAGGAATCTTCCCGGACTGCAGCCGCCCAGACAGCCCCAGGTCCTCCTGGTAAATCTCGCCGTTCACCTGCTCGAAGGCATCGATCAGGTCGACGCTCGGGTACGGGCCAGAAACGAGCCTGCAATCCAGCCGGCCTTCTCGTGGAATGCGATCGCGATCGGATCGTCGTGCTCGTCCACGAGCATCCTGCCCTCATCCCCGTTGTCCGCGGCAAGCATATCTGTGAACAGCGGATCGGTAAGATCGGCAAACGAGGGTTCGATAAACGCGAGAGTGTCCACTTCGAGAATTTCTGCGGCCTCCATGAGGCTTTCTCCCCCCACCCGATGTGCATACCGTGCGGGGCCTCGATGGTCCCGTCAATCTTTGCATCCTCGTCCCAGAAGAGTCTCCTTTGCAATCACATCGCCAAGGATATGGGCACCTTTCTTCACGTACACCTTTCCGCTGCCTTCGACATTCCCGTGTCCGGTCACCCCCGCAGGCGGACCCGGATCGTACCCAGTGCCCGGAGGCTGCCGAAGATCACGGTATCTTCAAGGACATCGATCGAAACGGCCCCGGATGTTGCCGTGCAGCCGGCATGGGGGCCCGATCTTCATCGATGACGGGACCGAGAAGACCTTCATGTTCATCTTCAACCGGGCCGGGATCATGAGCGGGACCTCTACCTTCCCGTCGTCCTCGGTCAAGAGGATGTGATGGATACCGGTCGAGTTCTTTCTCGTTTTCTATCCTGAGCATCGTCATAAGGTAGATGAGGATGAAGACGAGCACCGGCATCGGGTTTCGCACCGCAATCTCGCCGGTCGCCTCGAACTCCTGGGCGATCTCCACCTTCTCACCGATATCGAGTGTCCCGCTCACCACCAGTTTCCCGGCAATTTTGACGCCCTCGCCGATGTACGCGTCCTGTTTTGCGATCACGTCGCTCCCGATTTCGCAGAGGTTTCCGATCCGTGCATCGCCGCTTGCCCAGACGTATTCGCGGATCGTTGTCGATTCACCCACGTAGACGTCCTTACCCCGCAGCCCGTAATCGATCTGACAGAACTCACCAAGCCGTCAATGTCCCGGTAGGTCTTGATGCTGTGCTCCTGGAGTTCCGTCCCGTCGGGAAGGAGACAGTGCCTGTGCCAGTTTTTTACCGATTCCCCGCTCATCGATCCCCCACAGGCGCCCTCATCCGTTGTCATGCCCCGTACTTGTGTGCCTGGTTTATCAGGTCGATCGCGGTCGGTCAGCAGGCCGGCGCCCGTGATCCGGCAGAGACCGCCTTTTGCACAGGAGCGTTCCCCGTACTCGGTGACTTCGTCCACCCGGACGCCCGTCACCGTGGATCAGCACCGGCACCGGGTCGGCGCTGTGGTCCTTGATGCAGCAGGGCGTGGAGTGGTCGGCGCAGATGACAATGATGCAGCCCCTGAGTTCGAGGAGCGGCGGGAGCACGGTGTCGACTTTC